>URAZ01000014.1 GCA_900545925.1 uncultured Eubacteriales bacterium
TCTCGATGACGACGCCGGAACCAACGGTACGGCCGCCTTCACGGATAGCGAAGCGGAGGCCCTTCTCGATAGCGATCGGGGTGATCAGTTCGACCTTCATGTCGATGTTATCGCCAGGCATGCACATCTCAACGCCTTCGGGCAGAGAAATGATGCCGGTAACGTCAGTGGTTCTGAAGTAGAACTGCGGACGATAGTTGTTGAAGAACGGGGTGTGACGGCCGCCTTCGTCCTTGGACAGAACGTAGACCTGGCCAACGAACTTGGTGTGCGGATGGATGGAGCCGGGCTTGGACAGGACCTGGCCTCTTTCGATGGACTTCTTGTCGATGCCGCGGAGCAGAGCGCCGATGTTGTCGCCAGCCTCAGCGTAATCCATCAGCTTGTGGAACATTTCGATGTCGGTGACGACGGTGGACTTCTTCTCGTCGGACAGGCCAACGATCTCGACGGGCTCGTTCTTCTTGATGACGCCGCGCTCGACACGACCGGTAGCGACAGTGCCGCGGCCGGAGATGGTGAAGACGTCCTCAACCGGCATCAGGAAGGGCTGGTCAGCCTTGCGGTCCGGGGTCGGGATCCAGGTGTCAACAGCCTGCATGAGCTCTTCGATGCAAGCATACTCGGGAGCCTTCGGGTCGGTGGACTCGGAAGCCAGAGCGTTCAGAGCGGAGCCGCGGATGATGGGGGTGTCGTCGCCCGGGAAGCCGTAGAAGGACAGCGTCTCACGGACTTCCATCTCGACGAGCTCAAGCAGCTCTTCGTCGTCGACCTGGTCGCACTTGTTCAGGAAGACGAGGACGGAAGGAACGTTAACCTGACGGGCCAGAAGCAGATGCTCCTTGGTCTGAGCCATGGGGCCGTCGGAAGCAGCGATGACCAGGATCGCGCCGTCCATCTGAGCAGCGCCGGTGATCATGTTCTTGATGTAGTCAGCGTGGCCCGGGCAGTCAACGTGGGCATAATGACGGCCCTTGATTTCGACGTTGTCTTCGCCGGTCTTGTAGTTGTGGCCAATGCGGTCGTTGGTCTGGTACTCGACGTGAGCGGTATTGATGGTAATGCCGCGCTCGCGCTCTTCCGGAGCCTTATCGATGGAAGAATAGTCGGTGTACTCAGCGTCGCCGAAGAAAGCCAGGTACTTGGTGATGGCTGCGGTCAGCGTGGTCTTGCCATGGTCGATGTGGCCGATGGTGCCGACGTTGACATGGGGCTTATCCTTAATAAAATGCTGTTTTGCCATTTGGATTATCCTCCTTAGTTGATTCACTTACAGTATTATTTTTGCATCCTCTTCATCATACACGACATTTGCCGATTTGACAAGAAGAATTTCCAACGCAAACGGGTCTAATGCGCTTAATATCCTTTGCGCTTTGAAATAACGGCGTCCGCCAGGTTCTTGGAGAGTTCCACATAGTGGCTGGGCTCCATGGTAAACTGGCCGCGGCCCTGTGTTCTCGAGCGGAGGTTGGTCGCGTAGCCGAACATCTCGGAAAGCGGAACGAAGCAGTCGATCTGCTGCGCGCCGTTGCGCTGTGTCAGGCCTGCGATGTTGCCGCGCCGGGAGGTGACATCGCCGATGACATCGCCCATATACTCGTCAGGAACAATGATGCAGACCTTCATAATAGGCTCGAGAATCACGGGATCCGCCTTCTGACACGCTTCCTTGAATGCCATGGAACCGGCAATCTTGAACGCGAGTTCGGACGAGTCAACCTCATGATAGGAGCCGTCGTACAGCGTGACCTTCACATCGACGACGGGGAAACCGGCCAGAACGCCTGCTTCCATCGCGCCGCGAATGCCCTGCTCAACCGCAGGAATGAATTCCTTCGGGACGGAGCCGCCGACGGTGGCGTTGATAAACTCGAAGCCCTTGCCGCTCTCGTTGGGTTCGACGATGATCTTGACATGGCCGTACTGGCCCTTGCCGCCGGACTGACGCGCATACTTCGTCTCCTGATTGACCTTCTTGCGAATGGTCTCTTTATAGGCGACCTGCGGCGCACCGACGTTTGCCTCGACCTTGAACTCCCGGAGAAGGCGGTCAACAATAATTTCCAGATGAAGTTCGCCCATGCCGGCGATGATCGTCTGGCCGGTTTCTTCATCGGTGTAGGTTTTGAATGTGGGATCCTCTTCGGCAAGCTTTGCGAGTGCGATGCCCATCTTTTCCTGCCCGGCCTTGGTCTTCGGCTCGATTGCCACGCGAATGACGGGCTCGGGGAAGACCATGTTTTCGAGCACGATGGGGTGCTTTTCGTCGCAGAGCGTATCGCCCGTGGTGGTATTCTTCAGGCCGACGGCCGCAGCGATATCGCCGGAATAGACAACGGGGAGATCTTCTCTGTGGTTCGCGTGCATGAGCAGGATTCTGCCCATACGCTCACGCTGCTTTTTGTTGGTGTTCAGGACGGTCTTGCCTGCCTCCAGTGAACCGGAGTACACGCGGAAGAACGCCAGCTTTCCAACGTAGGGATCCGTCATGATCTTGAAGGCCAGCGCGGCAAACGGAGCCTCATCAGACGGCTCGCGTGTTTCTTCCTCGTCGGTCTTCGGGTTGATGCCGGTAACTGCTTGTTTGTCCAGCGGGGACGGCATATACTCGACAATCGCATCCAGCAGTTCCTGAACGCCCTTATTTTTGTAGGAAGAACCGCAGGTAACCGGAACGATCTTATTGCCGATCGTCGCGCGGCGCAGCGCAGCACGGATCATCTTTTCGGGGATGTCCTCGCCCTCCAGATACAGCGTCATGATCTGGTCGTCCTCGTCGGAGATCGACTCGAGCATGTGGTCGTGGTACTGCTTTGCAAGTTCTTCCATATCAGCGGGGATTGCTTCCTCGCGCATGTCCTTACCGAGTTCATCATAGAAGACATACGCCTTCATCTTGATGAGATCGATCACGCCGCGGAAGGTATCTTCGCTTCCGATGGGCAGTTGGATGGGAACGGCGTTACACTTGAGTCGCTCGTCCATCATCTTCAGGACATTGAAGAAATCGGCACCCATCATGTCCATCTTGTTCACATAAACAAGGCGCGGGACATGATACTGGTCGGCCTGTCTCCATACAGTCTCGGTCTGCGGCTCAACGCCGCCCTTGGCGCACAGGACCGTCACAGCGCCATCGAGCACACGCAAGGAGCGCTCGACCTCGACCGTGAAGTCCACATGACCCGGGGTGTCGATGATGTTGATCCGCACGCCCTTCCAATGGCAGGTGGTAGCGGCAGAGGTGATCGTGATGCCACGCTCCTGCTCCTGCTCCATCCAGTCCATGGTGGCGGTGCCTTCGTGCGTCTCGCCAAGTCTGTAGTTGACACCGGTGTAAAACAAGATACGTTCAGTCGTCGTGGTCTTGCCTGCATCGATGTGTGCCATGATGCCAATATTTCTCGTATTCTCAAGTGAATATTGTCTTGGCATGCTGTTCTCCTTCTGTAATTACCAGCGGAAGTGAGAGAACGCCTTGTTGGCCTCGGCCATCTTGTGGGTGTCTTCGCGCTTCTTGACAGCGGCACCCGTGTTGTTGCAGGCATCCATGAGTTCGCCGGCGAGGCGCTCTTTCATGGTCTTCTCACTTCTTGCGCGGCTATAGTTCGTCAGCCAGCGCAGGCCAAGGGTCTGACGTCTTTCGGGACGAACCTCGATCGGAACCTGATAGTTCGCACCACCGACACGGCGGGTCTTGACTTCCACGGCCGGCATGATATTTTCCATGGCGGTCTGGAAAGCCTCAAGACCAGACTTGCCGGTCTTCTCTTCCACGATCTGGAACGCACCGTAGACGACCTTCTGGGCTACGCCCTTTTTGCCGTCGAGCATGATGCTGTTGACGAGTTTGGTCACCAGAACGGAACCGTAGATCGGATCGGGAAGGATCTCTCTCTTGGGAACATTACCTCTTCTGGGCACTGTGCTTCCCTCCTTCATAAAATGATTTCATAGGTACTTCGGAAGCCCGAAGCTTCCGTGGGTGCCTGCCAAGAGGTTCTCATAAAAATATATATAAAAAACTCTCAGCAAGGCATCGCCTTGCACAAGGCAGAATTGCGATGATAGACAGAAGAATTACTTCTTCTTGCCAGCCTTCGGGCGCTTTGCGCCGTACTTGCTGCGGGCCTGCATGCGGCCCTGAACGCCCTGGGTGTCGAGCGTACCACGGATAATGTGGTAACGAACGCCAGGAAGGTCCTTAACACGGCCGCCGCGGATCAGAACGACGGAGTGCTCCTGCAGGTTGTGACCAACGCCGGGAATGTAAGCGGAAACTTCATAACCGTTCGTCAGGCGCACACGGGCGATCTTACGAAGAGCAGAGTTCGGCTTCTTCGGGGTGGTGGTACGAACAGCGGTGCAGACACCTCTCTTCTGAGGAGAAGACAGATCAGTAGACCGGTTCTTCAGCGTGTTGACGCCCTTCTGAAGAGCAGGAGCGGTGGACTTGTAGGTAGACTGTTCTCTTCCCTTTCTTACCAGCTGGTTAAAAGTAGGCATGTTGTTCCTCCTTTCTCGGATTGTCGCTGCTGTGCAGCATGTATTTTATCCCGAAATATCAAAGATATTCCGTTGGGACCAGAAAAAAGCGCATTTCAGCGCAAAAGTGCGGCGCAGGCAGCGCCGACATGAATCCCACAGAGCCTCCCGAGTTCCTTCATCGTTGCAACTTCGACGAGTTCAACGTCGGCGGAACGGCACTGCTCAATGAGCGGTTCGCGGAGGATGGGGTCGGCATCGGCGGCCACATAGGCGGTTCGTACACGCCCGGCCTTCAGCGCTTTGCGAAGCTGCTTCGTACCGATCACCTTTCGGTTGCTTGTCAACCGTTCCGGCATCCAGACACCTCCATGGAAAATACGCGCAGGCAGACCCACGCAAACATGGATTATAGCAGAAATCACGAAGTACGTCAACAAAAAAACGCGCAAAAAGAAAATAATTTTTTCATTTTCCCTTGAAATTGCAGCGCTTTTCGGTCTTTGGCAGAATGAACAAATACAAATGTCCACCCGTCGGCGTACAGCGCGCAGCGCAAAAGCAGGCGCGCGGCATGCCGCACCTGCTTTTGTATGATACAGATGCTTATGACGCCTGATCGAACTGGCTGTTGTAGAGCGCTGCGTAGAAGCCGTTTTGCTGCATAAGCGTTTCGTGCGTACCGCTTTCGATGACGTCGCCGTCCTTCATGACAAGGATGAGATCGGCGTTTTTAATTGTTGAGAGGCGGTGGGCAATGACGAAGCTTGTGCGGTTTTCCGTCAGCTTATCCATGGCGCGCTGGATCAGCAGTTCCGTGCGCGTATCGACAGAACTGGTTGCCTCGTCCAGAATCAGCATCGGCGCATTCTGGAGCATGGCGCGGGCGATGGTCAGCAGCTGCTTCTGTCCGGCAGAGATGCTGGTGCTCTCGGACAGGACGGTATCGAACCCGTTCGGCAGCGAACGGACAAATTTATCCAGTCCGCAGGCACAGCAGACACGGTTTAATTGCTCATCAGTCACATCCGGCAGATTATAGACGAGATTCTCCCGAACCGTGCCCTCAAACAGCCATGTATCCTGCAAAACCATGCCGAACAGCTTATGCACGTCCTCACGTCGGATATCCTGCGAGGGCACGCCGTCAATCTTAATGCAGCCGTCGGCAATTTCATAGAACCGCATAAGAAGGTTTACCATGGTGGTCTTACCGGCGCCGGTCGGGCCGACGATCGCAACCTTCTGACCAGGTGCGACATGGGCTGAAAAGTCCTTGATGATGATCTTATCCGGCGAATCCGGATAGCTGAAGCGGACATGCTTAAAGTCCACTTCGCCGCGCACGGGTCGGGGCAGTTCCGGCTTTTCCGACTCGTCCGGCATTTCCTCGCTGCCGAGGAAGTCGAAGATCCGGTGTGCCGAGGCGGATGCCGTCTGCAGATTCGTCATGCCCTGCGCAATCTGGGTCAGCGGGGAGGTGAACAGACGCACATACAGAATGAACGAAACGATCACGCCGATATCGATGATTCCCTGGATTGCGAGAATCGAGCCGAGCACGCACACGGCGACATAGGACAGGTTGCCGATGACATTCATGAGCGGCTGCATGACGCCGGACAGGAACTGCGAACGCCAGTTGGCATCATAAACGGCGTCATTCAGCGTGTCAAAGGTCTTGCCGACAGGCTCGGCCGCGCGAGAAATGCGCACGACCTCATGGCCGGAGTACATTTCCTCCACATAGCCGTTCAGCTTGCCGAGGCTTTCCTGCCGGGCGGTAAAGTACTTCTGCGAACGGGACATAATGAACACAACGAGCAGAAGGCCCACGAGCGTAATGCCCAGCGAGACGAGTGCCAGCCGCCATTCCGTCACGAACATCATGATGAGGCAGCCCAAAAACTGCGTTGCAGCAGAGATAATCGTCGGCAGACTGTTGGTCAGGCCCTGCTGGAGCGTGGAAACGTCGTTGGTAATGCGGCTGAGAATATCGCCCTGCGCATGAAAGTTGAAGTATTTCTGCGGCACGCGGTTAATCTTTTCGGATAATTCCGCGCGCATGCGGTAGGACATTTTGAGCGTGACGCTCGCCATAATATAGTGCTGGATAAAGCCGAAGAGCGCGCTCAGGCCGTAAATGACAGCAAGCAGAATGCCGACTCTCGCAATGGCGGCAAGATCAATTCCGCCAAGCAGGCCATCGGACATGATGGTTGCAATCTTGCCGACCTGATCCGGGCCGATAATCGTGAGAACAGCGCTGAGCGCCGCCAGCACGAGCGCCAGAACCACGACGCCGAGGCTTTTGCGCATATATGTGCTCAGATCGTTCAAAGCGCCTTTGAGGTCTGTTTTTTCCATTGGACGCATATTGGGCCTCATTTGGACACGCCTCCTTTTTTGAGTTCTTCCTCACTCAACTGCGACATGGCGATCTCGCGGTAGACCGGGCAGGATACCATCAATTCGTCATGTGTGCCGAGCCCGGCAATCTCGCCGCGGTCGAGCACGAGGATCTGATCGGCATTGCGGATAGTGCTGATGCGCTGGGCAACGATGATCTTTGTCGTGCCGGGCAGCTGCTTTGCAAGCCCCTCGCGGAGCACTGCGTCGGTCTTATAGTCCAGCGCGGAGAACGAATCGTCGAAAATCAGAATTTCCGGCTTTCTTGCCAGCGCCCGTGCGATGGAAAGCCGCTGCTTCTGCCCGCCGGAGACGTTCCGGCCAAGCTGGGCGATGGGGTGCGCGGCCTTTTCGGGGTATTTGTCCACGAATTCCGCAGCCTGCGACAAGGAAAGCGCAGCCTGCAGCGACGCATCCGTCTTTTCTGCCGCACTCTGCCCGAAGAAGACGTTGTCCTCGACCGTACCGGAGAACAGAACAGCCTTCTGCGTCACATAGCCAAGCTTGTTGTAAAGCGCATCGAACGTGTACGCACGCACATCCACGCCGTCCACAAGAACAGTGCCTGCCGTCGCGTCGTAAAAACGAGGGATGAGCGAGGCCAGCGTCGTCTTGCCGCTGCCGGTCGCACCGATGACAGCCAGCGTCTGACCTTTGCGCACCTTGAAGCTGATATGCTCCAACTCGTCCGCCGCAGCGCCCGGATAGCGGAAGGAGACGTCACGGAATTCGACCGTACCGCGCTCCTCCCCTTCTGTTTTCGTACCGGGGACGACGTGCGGCTTCGTGTCCAGCACTTCGTTGATACGTTCAGCCGAAACCTGCGCCTGCGGCACGAGCATGAAGATCATCACGAGCATCATGAAGGACATGACGACGTAGGTCGCGTAGGTGCTGAACACCAGTACATTCGTGAACATCGTCAGCCGCGCGGCGGGGTCCGTCAGCGCAATGGATTCAACCAGCGCCGCACCGACCCAGTAGATAGCGAGCGCCAGACCGTTCATGCCAAGCCCGAGCATCGGCTGGAGCAGCGCGAACAGCCGTTGGTTTTTCAGCTGCAGATTCATCATGTCGCGGCTGGGGCCGTCGAATTTCCTGTTCTGATAGTCTTCCGCGCCGAAGGCGTGGACAACGTTGATGCCGGTCAGATTTTCCCGCGCGACGCGGTTGATCTGGTCGGTCTTTTTCTGCACCTGCCGGAACCGGGGCAGGCAGCTGGACATGATGAGCAGCACCATCACAACGATTGCCACAACGACGCCGCCCGTCACAGCCGAGAGCGTCCAACTCTTGCCCAGAATTTTAATCACGGCCCACACTGCCATGATGGGCGCCTTCATGAGCATCTGCAGGCCCATGGCGACGATCATCTGAATCTGGGTAATATCGTTGGTCGTTCTGGTGATGAGGCTGGGGACAGAAAAGGACTGCATTTCCTCGCTGCCTGCGTCCATGACATGGTGGAACAGGTCTGCGCGGACGGAAAAACTGAAGCCGGACGCCGTCTTTGCCGCCAGATACCCGCAGCCAACAGCCAGCACGGCGCTGGCCAGCGTACAAAGGAGCATCTGTCCGCCGACGGACAAGATATCCGACGTGACGCTGCCGGGGGTTTTGATGAGCGTGGTGAGCCGGGTCATATAATCCGGCAGTTTCAGGTCAAAATAGACCTGCGCCACAACAAGAACCGCGCAGACAAGCGCCATCAGCGCCTCGCGTCTGCGCATCCGTTTGAGTAACTTGATCATGGATTCTGAATCTCCGTTCCTTTGGAATTTTCTGTGCGGATTCGTTCAATATTGCGGTCAAAAGCAGCCACGCAGCGGCGGAAATGCGCCAGATCCTCCTCGCTCAGGCCGTCAATCAGCCGGTCGGCAAATGCCTTTTGCAGCCCGCGCCCCCGTTCGACGACAGACTCTGCCTTTTCCGTCAGCACGAGTGCCGTCTTGCGCCGGTCGCCTGGGACAGACTGCCGCAGCAAAAAGCCCTCGCTCACGAGCCGGTCAATATGAAACGACACAATGGCCGGCTTCAGTCCGCGCATCCGGCAGATCGCCCCCGCCGTCTCGCAGCCGGGATTGTTGGCCAGAAACAGCAGAATATCCGCCGCCGCAGGCGGCAGGCCGGTTTCTGCGCATAACGGCGAGAGCGCGGCATGATAAGCATCCGCAAAGCGCGCGGCATTGGCAAACATGGCAGATGCGGTTAAGAGGGGTTCCGGCATATTAAGGCCTCCAATATCGAACTGTTCAATATTGAACTAAATAATACACAAGAAATGTGAAAAGTCAAGGAACGAATTGTGAACTTTTTTTAACGGTTGGAGGCGGCGCTCCACACTCACCGCTTTTCGCGCAATGCGCATTTGCAGGCGCTGCACGCAAAAACCGGGCCGTCCACAAAGTGGGCGGCCCGGTGCCTGATTCTATTCGTTCAGTCTACGATCTCGACGCTGACCTTCTGGCCGGTGCGCTGGGCAACGGACTTGATGATCGTGCGGATCTCTTTGGCAATGCGGCCCTGCCGGCCGATGAGTTTTCCCATATCCTCGGGCGCAACACGAAGTTCAAGCACAGTCGTCTCGCCTTCTACCTCAGTGACCGTAACGCTGTCGGGATTGTCAACCAGACTTTTTGCCATATACAGCAAAAGATCCTTCATGCCAGTACCCCAGACTTACAGGACGTTTGCCTTCTTGAGAAGACCGCGGACAGTATCGCTGGGCTGTGCACCGTTCTTGATCCACTGCTTGGCCTTGTCGGCGTCGATGGTGATGGCGTTGGCCTCGTTCTTCGGGTCGTAGGTGCCGATCTCTTCGATGCAGCGGCCGTCGCGCGGGAAGCGGGAATCGGCGACAACGATGCGGTAATACGGCTCCTTCTTGGCGCCCATTCTTCTCAGTCTGATCTTAACCATGATTGTTCCTCCAAAAATAAATCAAGTTTTCTTATTTCGTAAAGCCAAATCTGTTACGGCTGAAACGATATGCTTACATGCCGGGGAAGCCGCCAAGGCCGCCCATGCCGCCGAACTTGCTCATGCGCTTCATCTTGCGCGAGGCGCCGGGCCCGGAGAACTGCTTCATCATCTGATTCATCATGTCAAACTGCTTGAGCAGCTTATTGATGTCCTCGACCTTGACGCCGGAGCCGAGCGCAATACGACGCTTGCGGCTGGAGTTGAGCACGGATGGATTCTCGCGCTCGTACGGGGTCATGGACTGAATGATGGCGGCCGTGCGGGCCATCGCCTTTTCATCGACCTGCGCGCCCTTGAGCGCTCCGGCGTTCATGCCGGGCATCATGGCCGCGATCTCGTCGAGCGATCCCATGTTTTTCAGCTGGGAAAGCTGATCGTAGAAGTCGGAAAGGGTGAATTTATTGCTCTTGAGTTTCTGTTCAAGTTCGGCAGCCTTCTTTGCATCGAACGCAGCCTCTGCCTTTTCAATCAGCGTGAGCATATCGCCCATGCCGAGAATGCGTGAGGCCATGCGGCCGGGATGGAAGGGCTCGATCTGGTCAAGCTTTTCGCCGGTGCCGATGAACTTGATGGGCTTACCGGTCACAGCCTTGATAGAGAGCGCTGCGCCGCCTCTGGCATCGCCGTCAAGCTTGGAGAGCATAACGCCGGTGATATCGAGATACTCGTCAAAGGTCTTTGCTGCGCTGACAGCGTCCTGGCCGGTCATTGCGTCAACCACGAGCAGAATTTCATCCGGGTTGACCGCGGCCTTGACGGCCTTGAGTTCGTCCATGAGTGTCTCATCGACGTGCAGGCGGCCTGCGGTGTCAAGGAAAACCATGTCGTTACCGTGGCGCACGGCATGGGCAATGGCAGCTTTTGCAATGTCCACCGGGTTCGTCTGGCCCATTTCAAAAACAGGAATGCCAAGCTGTCCGCCGACGACCTGCAGCTGTTTGATGGCTGCGGGCCGGTAAATGTCGCAGGCCGCGAGCAGCGGGTTTTTATTCTGCTTTTTGAACAGACCTGCCAGCTTCGCGCCGTTGGTCGTCTTGCCTGCGCCCTGCAGGCCGACCAGCATCACGACGGTCGGCGGCTGGGACGCGATCTTGATCTTCTGGTTCTCGCTGCCCATGAGCGCGGTCAGTTCCTCATTGACGATCTTGACGATCATCTGCGCGGGCGTGAGGCTTTCGAGTACGTCCGCACCAACACAGCGCTCGGTTGTCTTTTTGGTGAAGTCCTTGACGACCTTGTAGTTGACGTCGGCCTCGAGCAGCGCCAGACGGATCTCGCGCATGGATTCCTTGACGTCGGACTCAGACAGGCGGCCCTTGCCGCGCAGCTTTTTGAACGCATTCGAGAGTTTTTCAGTTAAGCCTTCAAATGCCATGTATTACTCCTTTATCTCCCGCACGGCGCGCAGGATCGCGCCGGCCTGCGGCGCAGCCTCCGGGACGGACGCAAGCGCCTGCGCATTCTGTGTGATTGTGTCCAGTGCTTTTTGCAGCAGCCGGTCACGCGCGATGCAGCCAAGCGATCGCTCATAGCCCTCGAGCAGTTCTTCGGCGCGGGCAAGCGTATCGTGGACGCCCTGCCGGCTGATCCCGGCTGCGGATGCGATCTCGCTGAGAGAATAATCCTGATTATAATAGAGGTCAAATAATCCGCGCTGCTTTTCAGTGAGCAGTTCGCCATAATAGTCATACAGCAGCGTCATGGTGAGCGCATCGGACCGCATGGCAAGACCTCCAGATCAATCGTTCCGGTATACTATACAGGATTTTGTCTTGGCTGTCAAGTGTTTTTCCTTGACAGCACTTCAAAAAAGTCTGCTTAAGCGCGATATGCACTTACCCCGCAGGGACAATCATGCTGTCCGCCCGATGGGCAAGCATTCCCGGCAACCCCAGCGAAGCGGTTCGGCGGGAAAGAGGAGGAAACGGGCGCAGAGGATAAGAGGCTTCGTGCACAGCGCAGAAAATATTTCTCCTTCTCGCGCTCTTTACTTTTTTCCCGCTTCATGTTAACATAATGCTCATCCCCTTTTACTCTCATTTTCCCCTCGAAAGGAGCCCCAAACCATGAAAAACAAGCTGAATCAGATCGCCGCATCGATACTGACGCTGGCGCTGCTGGCCGTGCCGGTTCTGGCTGCGGCAGAGTCTGTCGGGAGCAATTCTCTGAATGTGGCAGACGGAACCGTCTATACATACAGCACCCAGGCTGTCACCTCCGATTCCGGCAAGCAGACCAATCTGCACGAGAACATCTTTACCTATAAAAAAGAGGCGCAGGTGCGTCCCGTCGTCGCCTTCGGCACGACGCTCTATGGCACCAGCCCCATGAACAAGACCATCAAGACACTTGAGGAACAGGGCTACAGCATGGTCGCGGGAATCAACGGCTCGTTCTTCGACCGCTCGACCGGCATCCCCTACGGCATCGTCATTACAAACAGCATTCTGCGTTCCGGCGGCTCGGCCAATGCGGTCGGCTTTCTGTCCGATGGCTCCGCGCTCATCGGCGACCCGACCGTCGCCGTCACGCTGGACTACGGCGCGGATACACCGCTGGTGCTCAACTATAATAAGGCCATGACGGTGCAGAACGGCGTGCTCCTGTATTCGCAGGACTACGACACCCGCACCAAGAATACCATCGATGGTTATCACGTCATCGTCCGCCCGGTCGGTTCCCGCGCGGCAGAACTGCGTCTCGGGCAGTCGCTGACCGTTGAGGTCATCGGCATGGTGGAGGATACAAAGTCCTGTTCCATCCCGGAGGACGGCTTCCTGCTTGCCATTGCAAACGACACCGCCTATAAAAGCGCACTTGCCGCGCTCAAGGGCATGGTCATGGGCCAGCAGATGACCATACAGGTTACATGCGCCTCCGGCTGGGAGAATGTGACCTCCGCCTGCGGCGGCGGCGACATGCTCGTTGAAAACGGGCAGGTCTGCACGGACTTTACGCTCGATTCCGCAAAGAAAATGGCCGCCCGCACGGCCATCGGCGTCACAAACGACGGCTCGCTCATTCTGTATACCTGCGACGAGGCAGGCAATTCCGACGGACTGACGCTTGCGCAGCTTGCCGAGCGGATGCTTGCGCTCGGCTGCCGGACAGCGCTGAACCTCGACGGCGGCGGCTCGACCGCCGCAGGCGTCACCTACCCCGGCTACGCCTCCGGTGCGACGGCGAACGTGCCGTCTGACGGCAAACTGCGCGAATGCGCGAACTTCATCTTCCTCGTTCGTCAGAAGCAGGACGCGGGCACGGCCTCGAAGCTGTATCTGTATCCCTTCGGCGGCTACGCACTGCCTGGCGCAAAGATCGGTCTGACCGTCAAGGCTGCTGACAGCAGCTACATGGCAGCTGCCGTTCCGACAAACGTGACCTTCGGCGGCACAAACGTCACGCAGACCTCTGGCAGCACCGTGACGGTCGAGCCCGGCGCACGCGGCGCAGCGACTGTCACCGCAACGGCAGGCAGCCTGCGCGCAAACGCGACATTTACAATCCCCACCGCACCAACCTCCATCACCATCAAGCACGAAGGCAAGAACACGCCGCTGACGGCGCTGCATGTGGCGGGCGGCAGCAAGACAGACCTGACGGCAACGGCATGGTACTACGGCAATCAGGTCTATTCCGCCGATGAAAGCTTTAGTTGGGCCGTGACGGGCGGAATTGGAGAGATCGACGAAAGTGGTGTCTTCGCCGCTGCCAAGACCGGTTCGGACCTGAACGGCACGATCACCGTCTCCTATGGGGAAACGTCGTTTGCCCTCAAGGTCACGGTCGGCTCTTCGCAGCCGTTTGCCGACACAAAAGGCCACTGGGCCGAAAGCTACATCACGGACCTCTATTATGCAGGCACGCTACAGGGCTCCACAAAGGACGGCAAACTCTATTACCGCCCCGATGCCAGCATGACGCGGCAGGAGTTCATCGTCGCCATGATGCGCTATCTCGGCACGGATCTGAGCGCGTATCAGACCGTTTCGCTCCCGTTCTCCGACAGCAGTTCGATCGCAGACTGGGCAAAATCCGCAATGCAGGCTGCCTATTCGCTCGGCTATCTCACGGGTTCCAAAACAAACGGCCAGCTTCTGGCTAAGCCCGGCGCGACAATTTCACGTCAGGAGGCCATGACGATCCTCTCGCGCACAAAGGACTTCCCCGAAGCTGATCTTAACACGCTTTCCGCTTTCTCCGACAGCGGAAAGATTGCTGACTGGGCAAAAACTGCACTTGCGCAGATGGCGCAGCAGAAGATCATCAGCGGCTCAAAGGGCAAGCTGAACCCCACCGGCAAGGTCACGCGCGCGGAGGTCGCAAAAATGCTCTATATGCTCTCGGAACTGTAAGGCCGGGAATTTGATGCAGGCGTTCTGTGTATATACAGGACGCTTGCATATTTATTTTTGTGCATGCGCACGCTTTTTTGCGAAATTGTGCAATCTGCCGCTTTTAAGGACACACATCCCAATAGAGTTGTATGGTTTTTTATTCATTTTTCCTTGACATTATGCGCTTTGCGTGTATAATTATGAGCATACAAAATAACACAGACGACGCACAGCGCGTCACAGGAGGAACTGAATATGAAAAAGTATCTTGCACTGCTGCTTGCAGCCATTATGGCGCTGAGCCTTGCGGCCTGCGCTTCCACCTCTAAGACCGAAGAGACCGCCTCCGCCAAGCTGACCATGGCGACTGAGGCCACCTTCCCGCCGTATGAATACTATGACGGCGACGCCATCGTCGGCATCGACGTGGAAGTCGCGCAGGCCATCGCCGAAAAGCTTGGCATGGAACTGGACGTCACCGACATCGCGTTCGACTCCATCATCCCCGGCATCCAGACCGGCAAGTATGACATGGGCATGGCCGGTATGACCGTAACGGACGAGCGCAAAGAACAGGTCAACTTCTCCGATTCCTACGCCACAGGCGTGCAGGTCGTCATCGTCAAGGACGACAGTCCCATCACCTCGGTCGATGATCTGTTCGCGGACGGCGCCAGCACTGTCGTCGGCACGCAGGCAGGCACCACGGGCTTTATCTATGCCACGTCCGACATTGAAGACGCCGGTCTTGGCACCGTCAAGTCCTTCGGCAAGACGACCGACGCCGTCGAAGCCCTGAAGAACGGGCAGGTTGACTGCGTCATTCTCGACAATGAGCCTGCGAAGGCGCTGGTCGCGGCCAACGAAGGCCTGCACATCCTCGACACCGAATATGCCGTTGAGGATTATGCCATTGCCATCGCCAAGGAAAACACCGACCTGCTGGAGAAGGTCAACAAGGCGCTGTCCGAATTGACCGCCGACGGCACGCTGCAGTCCATCGTTGACAAGTACATCGGCAAATAAAAATTCAATCTGTATCTTCGCAACGGGACGGAGCGATGCTCCGCCCCGCTGCTTCGTGCCATACGACTTTATAGAAAAGAGGGAGCGCTTCGCCCATGACAGAATGGTTTCGGACATGGATTGCAAAGGTCGCCAAGGACTTTGTCACCTGCTTCATCACCAAAGATCGCTGGAAATATATCGTAAAGGGTCTGGGCAATACGCTCCAGATCGCGCTGGCCGCCGTGCTGCTCGGTATCCTGATCGGCACGATCGTCGCCATTATCCGCTCGACGCACGACAAGACGCATGAAACCATGCGTCCCGGCCCCGGCCGGACGCTTCTGAACATCGCAAACTGGCTCTGCAAAGTCTATCTGACCGTCATCCGCGGTACACCTGCAATGATCCAGATTCTCATCATGTTCTTCGTCGTCTTCTCCACCGCGCGCAACGGTACACCCGTCGCCATGCTGACATTCGGCATCAACTCCGGCGCTTACGTCGCCGAGATCATCCGCGGCGGCATCATGGCTGTCGATGAAGGACAGAATGAGGCAGGCCGGTCGCTCGGCCTCAACTTTGCGCAGACGATGCTCTATATCATCATCCCGCAGGCGCTCAAAAACGTGCTGCCCGCGCTGGCGAATGAGTTTATCGTGCTGCTGAAGGAAACGTCTGTCGCCTGCTATGTGGCCGTCAACGATCTGACCAAGGGCGGCGAGATCATCCGTTCGCAGACCTACATTCAGGCTATGCCGCTGTTGATCGTCGCGGCTCTGTACCTCATCATGGTTGTGTTCTTCTCGCATCTGGTAAGCAAGCTGGAAAGGAGGCTGCGCAGCAGTGACCACTGACGTTCTGATTCAGGTCCATGACCTGAAAAAGCATTTTACCGGCGCGTCCGCCATCAAGGCGCTCGACGGCGTTTCGGTCGATATCAAGCGGGGCGAGGTTGTCGTCGTAATCGGCCCGTCCGGCTCTGGTAAGTCCACATTTCTGCGATGCCTCAATCTGCTGGAGGTCCCGACGGGTGGGCAGATTTTGTTCAATGGCGTCGATATCACTGACAAAAGCTGCAACATCAACCTCCACCGGCAGAAGATGGGCATGGTGTTCCAGCATTTCAATCTTTTCCCGCACATGACCATCCTGCGAAACATGACTCTCGCGCCCGTGAAACTCCTGCATAAATCGCAGGAGGCGGCGGACGCGCAGGCGCTGAAGCTTTTGCAGCGCGTCGGCCTCGGCGACCGAGGAAATGCGTACCCCGCGCAGCTGTCCGGCGGACAGAAGCAGCGCGTGGCCATTGTCCGCGCGCTTATGATGGAGCCGGAGGTCATGCTCTTCGATGAGCCGACAAGCGCGCTCGACCCGGAGATGGTCGGAGAGGTTCTGGAGGTCATGAAGGAGTTGGCGCACGACGGCATGACAATGGTCGTCGTCACGCACGAGATGGGCTTTGCCCGTGAGGTCGGCAGCCGCGTGCTGTTCATGGCCGCCGGTAAACTCGTCGAGCAGGGAACCCCTGAGCAGATCTTTGAGCACCCGCAAAATCCGCGCTTGCAGGATTTTCTGGGGAAGGTTCTGTAAAAAGTCCGGCCCGCTGCAAAGAACGCAGCGGGCCGGTTTTGTATGAAACACGGGCGCGGGAGCGCCCCAAGGCATCCCCGGAGGAAGGCTTCGATGTGCGCACGCGTTCATGCCTCCCGATCGTCGCGGATGAACATGAGGATGAAGCTGACAAGCAGCAATCCGCAGCAGATCCAGATGGCGCGGATATCGGTGAACTCTGTCACGAGACTGCCGAGGCCCGCGCCTGCGGCGAAGACGAGAATGACGCCGAAATAGGTCTTTGCCGCGTCGAGCGATGCGCGGTTATGGCCGCGCAGATATTCGCCCAACGCCTCCGCCGCACAGCGGAGATTGCCGATGCACATGGTACTGGCATAGACATGGCCGTGGATTTTATGGAAGGTATGCACCTGCATGGCACATACGAACGAGACAAGTGCGTTTGCCAGCGGGTCGAGCGTGTGCGGCAGGAAGCCGACGGCGCACAGAAACACGATCTCCTGCAATAGCACCAGCTGCCGCCAGTGCAGCTGCCGGAAATTGCGGAAGCGGATATGGATGAATTCCGCCGCCATTGTCCCGAGCACGAAGGACAAAATCGGAATGAGATATTTCAGGCACACGGCCCAGTCGCCCCGCAGGAGCGCTGCGCTCAGAAGCACGATGTTGCCGGTCTGCGCGTTGGCAAAGACCTGACCGCGGCTGATATAGGTATAGGCGTCCTGAAAGCCGCCGGAGAGCGTAACAAAGACCGCCGCGCGGAAGGTATCGGACATCTGCCCGTGAAAATGATGACTGTGCTGCATACCGCACCTCGTTTGAGACATACTCGCGCCGGGAAGCGGCGCAAACGCCACATATTATATGTGATAAGCGAAAAAAAGTAAACCCTTTTTGCAAAAAGCGCTTGACCTTGCAAGCATTGCAAAGTTTATCATGCAGCAAAAGAGCGGGGTGGCGGAATATCATGGAACTGGATCTGACAAGAGGAAGCGTTTTAAAGAACGTCGTGCGGTTTTCGCTGCCGTATCTGCTGTCTTATTTTCTGCAGACACTCTATGGCATGGCTGATCTGTTCATCATCGGACAGTATGCAGGCGTGGAGGCAACAACGACAGTGTCCGTCGGCTCGCAGGTGATGCACATGCTGACCGTGATGATCGTGGGGCTTGCAATGGGCACGACGGTATCCATCGCGCAGTCTGTAGGCGCAAAAGACCACGCGCGCACCGCCGTTGGGACAGATCGAACAGATTGAAAGCGAGCCCTGCCGCCTGTTCTGGATCGGCCAGACGCTGCGCATCACGGATTGCAGCGAGTTGGAACTGCCGACCATCCAGCTTGCGCAGCGGCAGGCAGAGGCGCTGATTTTTCTCGGCAAGGTCGGCGCGAGCGTGTCTGAGGCGCATCTGCGGGCAGGGAACTTTTTGCAGTACGACGGAATGTTCCTTGCGCTTGAGAAGGAGGACACCTTCGAGGGCGACGTGACGGAGTTGGAACGGAGCCAGTGCGTGCGCGTCCGCTTCCGGGGCAGCCATCTGCAAGCACCGGAACAGTATGCGCGTCTGCTTGCGTACATCGATGCGCACGCTCTGACCCCGGCGGGCTTTTCCCGCGAGATCACAATGATCGACTACGGCCTGACCAGCGACCCTGAAAAATTCGTGACCGAAATCACCATCCCGGTGCACAGTTCCAAATAGACGGAATTTTTTTGCCTGAGGTGTTGTTTTATGCTGGATTTCGTTGTATACTGGAGGCTAGATAACAGCGGAAAACCGCATAATGGAGGTAATATACCATGTTTACAAAGCTGATCGACGCATTGAAGGCAACCCGCCGCACCATCGTCTTTACCGAAGGCCCTGACGCCCGTATTCTCGAAGCGGCAGACCGCCTCATCAAGGACGATCTGATGAACGTCATTCTCATCGGCAATGTTGACGAGGTTAAGGCCGCAGCAGAAAAGGGCGGCTTCGACATTGCAAAGGCCGAGATCATCGACCCGGCAACCTATGCCGGCAAGGACGAAATGGTTCAGAAGATGGTCGAACTGCGCAAGGGCAAGATGTCTGAGGAAGACTGCCGCAAGGCACTCGCCAAGGGCAATTATTTCGGCACCATGCTTGTCAAGATGGGCAAGGCCGACGCACTGCTCGGCGGCGCGACCTATTCCACTGCCGATACCGTCCGTCCGGCGCTGCAGCTGGTCAAGACGAAGAAAGGCGCGCATCTGGTGTCCTCTTCCTTCATCCTCTTCCGCAAGGACAAGGACGGCAACGACGAAAAGTACTGCATGGGCGACTGCGCCATCAACATCGACTATCAGGATACCGTTGACAAGGCAACCGGCGAAGTGACCTTCACGGCCGCACAGAAGCTGGCTGAGGTCGCAGTCGAGTCCGCCCGCACGGCAGAGTTCTTCGGCATCGACCCGAAGGTCGCGCTGCTGTCCTTCTCGACGAAGGGCTCCGGCAAGGGCGGTACGGTCCAACTCAGCCACGATGCCACCATCGAAGCGCAGAAGCTCGCGCCCGAACTGGCAATCGACGGCGAAATGCAGTTTGATGCGGCTGTTTCCCCGGTCGTCGGCCAGCTGAAGTTCCCCGGCAGCAAGGTAGCAGGCTATGCCAACACCTTTATTTTCCCGTGCATTGAGGCTGGCAACATTGGCTACAAGATTGCCCAGCGCCTCGGCGGCTTCGAGGCTTACGGCCCCATCCTGCAGGGCCTGAACGCCCCCATCAACGACCTCTCCCGCGGCTGCAATGCCGACGAGGTCTACAAGATGGCCATCATCACCGCTGGTATGGCGTAAGCCCCTTTTGTATGCACTTCCCTCGTTTATTGTAGGGGCCGATGCCCACATCGGCCCCTACGCACTCCGACAAAGCCAAAACGCGAGTTTCGCTTGCGTTTTGGAGCGGAAGAAGGAAGCCGACAGGATCAGCATCCCTGCTTTGCAAGGATGCGTTCCGAAAGGCTTTCTTCTGACGCGGTGTCCTGCGCCACCTGAAAAACTTCGTGGGGATACTGCCGTAAGGCAGCATCCCCACATCTTTGCCTATTTGTCTTTTTACCGGAGTATTTTTTCTTATGAAACTAACTGATTATCTGGGCGATAAACCCTTCTGGCGCGTAACCGTGAAGCTGGCGGTCCCGGTCGCGCTGCAAAACGTATTGACAAGTTCGTTCCAGCTGGTTGACACGCTGATGGTATCACAGCTGGGCGACGTGACGCTTTCCGCCGTCGGTATGGCGGCTCAGTGGGGCTGGCTGTGCGGCCTTCTGGGCTTCGGCCTTTGCTCCGGCATGAGCGTGTTCATCTCGCAGTATTGGGGTGTCAAGGATCTCAAGGGAATCCGGCGCGTGATGGGTATTGGACTCATGCTGGCGATGTTTGTCTCGCTCTGTTTTCTGGCCGTCGCGCTGGCGGCGCCCGCATGGGTCATCGGCCTGTTCAATCAGGAGCCTGCCGTCATAGAGACGGGCTGCCGGTATCTTCGCATCGTCTGTTTCTCCTACCCTGCTGTCGCACTGACATATCTGCTGTCCAACGTCCTGCGCGGCACAGAGCGCGTCCGTCTGCCGCTCTATGCCTCCATCGTCACGACCATTGCCAACGCTTTTGCAGACTATGGTCTGATTTTCGGTGCGTTTGGCCTGCCGAAACTCGGCGTAGAGGGCGCGGCCATTGCGACGTGCATTTCGTCGTGGCTGGGCCCGGTGCTGATTCTGATTTTCTCAGCGTTTGAGAAAAACCTGCTGATGGGTCCGGTGCGGGAGTTGTTCACGTTTTCGTGGAAGCAGCTGGGTGAGTTCTGTGCCCGCGCGCTGCCCGTCATGTCGAACGAAGGTCTGTGGGCACTCGGTATGCTCACGCTTAACCGCATTTACGCCAACATGGGCTATGAATATTATGCGGGCATGACCATCTTCAAGACGTTTTCTGAACTTGCTTTTGCGTTCTATGTCGGCCTCGGCAACGCCTGTGTCATCATGGTCGGCAAGTCTATCGGCAGCGGCAAAATCCGGCGCGGCGTAGCCGACGCCCGGCGCTTTTCCGTGCTGGTGCCGCTGATGGGCCTTGTTGTGGGCCTGACGATGATCGCCGCGCGGCACCCGCTCGTCTCCCTGTTCGCCATGGGCGACAATCTTTCGGCCACGACTATCTCGACAGCCTACGCCGTGACGATCTTCTGTTCGCTGGAATACTGCTTCCGCAATATCTCCTATGTGCAGGTCGTAGGCGTGTTCCGCTCCGGCGGCGATACGCTGACAGGCATGATCTGCGATCTTGCAAGCCTCTGGATCGTCGCCATCCCGCTGGCACTGCTGAGCGCGCGGGTGCTGCACCTGTCGTTCCTCGGCGTCGTGATTCTCGCGTATCTGGGCGAGGATATTCCGAAGAGCATTTTGTGCCTGATCCATTTTAAGTCCATGCGCTGGCTCAAGCCCGTCACCGAAGAAGGCCGTGCCGGATTGAAGGCGTACCGTGAGGAAGCATGACACGCTTCCGGACATACAGTTTGTAGAAATCCATGCCGGTCACAAGCCGTTCGCAGCAAAGAAGCGTTACGGATGTGACCGGCATTGACTTTTAAATAAAAGCTGCAGCATCCTGCTGCGGAGCCGCTCCGCCCCGGTGCGCTGTGTAGAAAGCTTGCTTGTCGAATTTTCACAATTCCGCAGATTCCGGGCAGCTTTTCTTTTTGCATTTTTGATTCTTTACATTAGCGAATCAGTATGGTAAATTATTAGCACGATAAACAAAGCGACACCCCATCCAATACTTTCAGGAGGAACAGAAAATGAAAAAGATGACCGCTCTGCTGCTGGCTGTGCTGATGGTTCTGTCCATGGCAGCCTGTGCGTCCAAACCCGCCGAGGAATCCGATCTTGCCTACATTCAGGACAAGGGCACGCTCGTGGTCGGCATTACCGATTTTGCCCCGATGGACTACCAGAACGAATCCGGCGAATGGATTGGCTTTGACGCCGATCTGGCCAAGGCCTTTGCCGATTCCCTCGGCGTCAAGGTGGAATTCGTCGAGATCGTCTGGGACAACAAGGTTCTGGAGCTTGACAGCAAGACCATCGACTGCGTCTGGAACGGCATGACGCTCACGCCCGAGGTCACAAGCGCCATGGCGTGCTCCAACGCCTACTGCAACAACGCGCAGGTTGTGATCGTCCCGGCTGATAAGGCCGCCGACTATCAGACCGTCGAATCCGTCAAGGATCTGACCTTTGCCGCCGAAGCCGGTTCCGCCGGTGAAGCTGAACTGAACGCTCTCGGCTACAGCGTTACGCCTGTCTCCGCACAGTCTGACGCGCTGATGGAGGTGGCTGCCGGTACGTCTGATGCCGCCGTCATCGACTCTCTCATGGCTGCCGCCATGGTCGGCGAGGGCACGGGCTATGCGAACCTCACTTACACCTGCGGCCTCAACTCCGAAGAGTACGGCGTCGGCTTCCGCAAGAGTTCCGACCTTGTCCAGAAGCTGAATGACTTCTTCAAAGCAAGCTATGCCGACGGCTCCATACTGAAGATCGCAGAAACTTACGGCGTACAGGCTGCCGTCATCGAACAGAAGTGATTGACACAGCACTCCTTTTCCAGTAAGATAGACAACGGTTTCCCCGGCGGCAGATCCGCCGGGGAAACCGCCGTGTCCAGAATAACGACAGGCGGTACATACCATGACGACATTTTCCGAACAGTTCCCCATTGTATTTCAGGCGCTGAATATTGGCTTTTTACAGACGCTCAAGCTGTTTTTCGTGACGCTCATCGGCGCGATCCCGCTGGGCCTGATCATTTCCTTCGGCTCTATGAGCAGCTGGGCTCCGCTCGGCTTTCTGCGCCCGCATCTTAAAAATCTGCCCAAAAACACGAAACTGACGTGGTGGCAGCGGTTCCAGATCTGGTGCTATGTGGACTTCAAGCCCATCCGGATCATCGTGCGCTTTATCATTTGGGTCGTGCGCGGCACGCCGCTGATGCTGCAGCTGCTGGTGTTTTATTATTTCCCCGGCCTTGTGATGGGCAAAAACATCTGGGGCGGCGGCGAGGCTGGGCGCTTCCTCGCATCCTCTATCGCGTTTATTTTCAATTACGCGTGCTATTTCTCCGAGATTTTCCGCGGCGGTATCCAGGGCGTCCCCAAGGGCCAGCAGGAGGCCGGGCAGGTGCTCGGCATGACGAATACGCAGATTTTCTTCAAGGTCACGCTTCTGCAGATGGTCAAGCGCATCGTGCCGCCCATGTCCAACGAGATCATCACGCTGGTCAAGGATACATCCCTGTCCCGCATCATCGCCCTGCAGGAGATCATCTGGGCCGGTCAGGCATTTTTAAAGGGCTCGCAGGGCATTTCCGGCGCAATCTGGCCCCTGTTCTTCACTGGCATTTATTATCTGCTGTTCTCCGGCGTTTTGCAGCTGCTGCTTGACGCGCTGGAGAAAAGGCTGGACTATTTCAAGGCGTAAGGAGGCGGCAGTATGTCTGTTCTGGAAGTCAGAAACCTGAAAAAAAGCTTCGACAAGGATACCGTCGTCCTGAAGGGCGTCGATTTCTCGCTCGAAAAGGGCGAGACGGTTGCCATTATCGGCTCGTCCGGCAGCGGCAAAACGACGCTGCTGCGGTGCCTCAATTTTCTGACCGTTCCCGACGAGGGACAGATCGTGGTGAACGGCAAGACGCTCTTCGACGACGCCGACCCCAATACGCAGAAGGAGCGCGAAATCCGCCGCAAGCGGCTGCACTTCGGCCTCGTGTTCCAGAATTTCAACTTGTTCCCGCAGTATACGGCCCGGCAGAATGTCATGCTGGCAAGCGAACTGCTGGCAAAGGAGCAGCCGGATTACAAAACGCGAAAAAAACAGGCCCACGCACAGATTGCCGCCCGTGCAGAGGAACTTTTGACGCAGGTCGGGCTGAAGGAAAAGATGGATCTCTATCCGCATCAGCTTTCCGGCGGTCAGCAGCAGCGTGTGGCCATCGCGCGGGCGCTGGCCTTGCAGCCGGATATTCTCTGCTTTGATGAGCCGACCTCGGCGCTCGACCCTGAGTTGACCGGGGAGGTTTTGAAGGTCATTCGCTCGCTTTCCGAGCAGCACATGACGATGATCATCGTCACACACGAAATGGCGTTTGCCCGCGATGTCGCAGGCCGTGTGATCTTCATGGACGGCGGCGTGATCGTCGAGCAGGGCCCGGCGCGCGATGTGATTGAAAACCCGCAGGCCGAGCGCACAAGACAGTTCCTCGCCAGATACCGGGAGAACCAGTAGACGCAGCAGTATCAGAGATTTTATATGTGCAGATACCGTGAAACACAAGATATTGTGTTTCACGGTATTATTTGTTTTCGATATCCACAAAATATAGAGACAGGCTCTTGACATCGGGCACAATATCCAGTATAGTTATGACTGCACCGCACGGGATGTGCTGCACGCAAAGCCTGTCCCCGCGCGTTTTTTTACGCGCGTACAAATAGAAAGTGAGGAACCAGCATGAAGATCATCAAACGCAACGGCTCGGAAGCAACGTTCGATATCGTCAAGATCATCGCAGCCGTAACCAAGGCTAACAACGTCGTCTCGGAGGACGAACGGCTGACGCCGATGCAGATCCGCCGCATCGCCGAGAGCGTGGAAAACAACTGCCTGTCCATGAACCGCGCGCTGTCCGTCGAGGAAATTCAGGATCTGGTCGAAAATCAGATCATGGCCCACGGCGCATTTGAGGTTGCCAAGAACTATATTACATACCGCTATACCCGCACGCTTGTGCGCAAGTCCAACACGACGGACGAGAAGATCCTGTCCCTGATCGAGTCGAACAACGAGGAGGTCAAGCAGGAGAACTCCAACAAAAACCCCACCGTCAACGCCGTCCAGCGCGACTATATGGCGGGCGAGGTGTCGAAGGATCTGACGGCCCGCGTGCTGCTGCCGCAGGACATCGTTGACGCGCACAACGAGGGCATCATCCACTTCCACGACGCGGATTATTTCGCCCAGCACATGCACAACTGCGATCTGGTTAATCTGGAGGACATGCTCCAGAACGGTACCGTCATTTCCGGCACGCTGATTGAAAAGCCGCACAGCTTCTCCACGGCCTGCAACATTGCAACCCAAATCATCGCGCAGATTGCCTCGAACCAGTATGGCGGCCAGTCCATTTCCCTGACACATCTGGCTCCGTTCGTCGATATTTCCCGGCAGAAGATCCGCCGCTCCGTGCTCGAGGAGATCAAGTCCTTCGGTGTGCAGCCCTCGGAAGAAACCATCACCAACGTCGTTGAGACACGCCTGCGCGACGAGATCCGCCGTGGCGTCCAGACCATCCAGTATCAGGTTGTCACGCTCATGACCACCAACGGGCAGGCCCCGTTCATCACCGTCTTCATGTATCTCGGCGAGGCCAGAACGGAGCAGGAGCGCAAAGACCTTGCTATCATCATCGAAGAAACACTCCGCCAGCGCATTGAGGGCGTCAAGAACGAAAAGGGCGTGTGGATCACTCCGGCCTTCCCGAAGCTCATCTATGTGCTCGAAGAGGACAATATTACGGAAGACAGCCCCTATTGGGAACTGACGAAGCTGGCCGCGCGCTGCACGGCCAAGCGGATGGTTCCGGATTACATCTCGGAAAAAAAGATGCGCGAACTCAAGCTTTCCAAGGGCGAAACGCCGGGCCACGGCGACGTGTACACCTGCATGGGCTGCCGCAGCTTCCTGACGCCCGACCGCTCCGGCACCGGCTGGAACAATGTCGCAAACGCCGGCAATTATGAACCGGGCAAGCCCAAGTATTACGGCCGCTTCAATCAGGGCGTCGTGACGATCAATCTGGTTGATATCGCGCTGTCGTCCGGCGGCGGACTGGATAAGTTCTGGAAAATTTTTGACGACCGGCTTGACCTGTGCTACCGTGCGCTCATGTGCCGCCACAACCGGCTCAAGGGTACGCTTTCCGACGCTGCGCCGATTCTCTGGCAGTATGGCGCGCTGGCCCGGCTCAAAAAGGGTGAGCCCATCGACAAGCTGCTCTACGGCGGCTATTCGACCATCTCTCTCGGCTACGCGGGGCTTTATGAGTGCGTCAAGTACATGACCGGCAAGTCCCACACCGACCCGGCCGCGACGCCGTTCGCACTCGATATCATGCACCACCTCAACGACGCGTGCGCCAAGTGGAAGGCCGAGACGGACATCGATTTCTCGCTCTACGGTACGCCGCTGGAGTCCACGACATATAAATTCGCCAAATGTCTGCAGAAGCGCTTCGGCATCGTTCCGGGCATCACGGATAAGAACTATATTACAAATTCCTATCACATCCATGTGACCGAACATATCAACGCCTTTGACAAGCTGGCCTTTGAGTCGCAGTTCCAGGCTCTCTCGCCCGGCGGCGCGATCAGCTATGTCGAGGTCCCGAACATGCAGCAGAACCTCGACGCTGTGCTGGAGGTCATGAAATTTATCTATGACCACATCATGTACGCCGAACTCAACACGAAGTCTGATTACTGTCAGGTCTGCGGCTTCGCCGGCGAGATTGAAATCAAGGAAGACGCGGACGGCAAGCTGATCTGGGTCTGCCCGCAGTGCGGCAACACCGACCAGTCCAAGATGAACGTCGCCCGCCGCACCTGCGGCTACATTGGCACCCAGTATTGGAACCAGGGCCGGACGCAGGAAATCCGTGACCGCGTGCTGCACCTGTAAATAGCAGAAAATCCCCCGCCGTGAGGCGGGGGATTCGTTTATGCCGCGCCGGGCTGCCATGATTTGCACAATTCCCCCTCCTGCCGTCTTGCACTTGACGGTGGGATAGATTATAATGGATATTGGTGTATAATTTATACCAGTTTTTGATGTTTCCACCATGCAGAGCGTGCATGAAACTAAAAAAGACGGGTAGTTGGAGAAATGGAGAAACGGACGAGAATGAATCCCCGTCCTGGCGGACGAATGCAAAGAGGCGTATGGGCCGCGCTGCTGTGCGCGGTTCTGTGCGTGCTTTTGTGCGGCTGCCAGAGCGCGGCGGAGCCGGAGACCATGGAAGTGCAGGAGCCTGCGATACAGGCCGCGCCTGTGCCGGAGCCTGAACCGGAACCGGAGCCGGAGTATCACGTTCATCAGAATTATATGGCGGCGTCCGACGGCTTTTTCAGGCCGGACGAGCCGCTGCGCCGCGCGGATTGCGCGCAGCTTCTGTACAATCTGACGCAGGACGCGCCCCGCAGCGCGGAGCCTGCACAATATGATGATGTCCTGCCGGAGTATTGGTATTATGAGGCGGTCAGCACCATGGGCGGATATCTGCCGCAGGAGGAGGGACAAACATGCTTCTTCCCCAGTGCATCCGTCATGCCGGACACGTTCCTGACGGCGCTTCTGTCCGCGCTCGGCCAGACGGAGCAGTCCGCGCCGCCCGCACTTCTGCAAGCCGCACCGGCGCTGATGCTGGACGGCGCGCAGGGGGAGGAAGTGCCTGCGCCTGCCCCGATCACGCGCGCGCAGGCGGCGGTGCTGGTCAACCGCGCACTGGGCCGGGAACCGGACACGGAAGCGATTAACGGCGTCCACCGCTCCTTACTGCTGGATGTGCCGGAGGATCGGGCAGACTATGCCGATCTGGTCGAGGCCGTTCTGCCGCATGACTATTATCTGGACGATGCAGATGAGCAGGAGCATTACCGTGCGGACGCGCTGGATGCGCTTTCGTTTACGCCGGGCATCCATCTGTCCGGTACGAGCGGGTTCTTTGTAGACGCCGATGGCCGCGTCGTACGCGGAACGGGCTTTCTGGACGAGCAGAACCGCCGCTATTACCGCTGCGACGAATCGGGCCGGATTTTAGCCGACTATGCCCCGCATTATATCGAAGGGCACGCCGTCTTCATCCGAGCGGACGGCCTTCTGCGCCGAAACGGCGTTTTCGGTGAGTACTTATACGATGAAAATGGCTTCTACACGACCGGAAACACGGAATTGGACGCAAAGCTGGACGACTTCATCGCCGCCTGCACCACAGAGGACATGACACAGGAAGAATGCCTGCATGCCTGCTATGAGGCTGTCCGGGCGCTGCGGTATTTGGGCCGGAACCCAGCCTACGGTCCGGAGGTCAAGACAATCCCATACGATAAGCAGCTGGAATTTGCGGATAAGATTCTTTCAACCGGCAAGGGCGATTGCTATAACTTTGCCGCTGTGTTCTGCCTGCTGGCACGAAAGCTTGGCTATCTGGCCTCGCCCATTGTCGGCGAATGCGGCTACAGCTGGAACTGGTACCCCATCGCACACGGCTGGGTCGAGATCGAACTGGACGGCGAGACTTTCCTCTTTGACCCGCAGATCGAAAACTATAACCTGCGCGCCGGCATCAGCAACGAGACGCACAGCGCCTGGCAGGTGACATATGAATCCGCGCCCGCCCGCTATCTGAAGCACTGACGGCCGCGCAGAAGGAGAGAAAGAACTGTGAAAAAGAAGCTTACGAGTATGCTGCTGATCTGCCTGCTGCTGGCTGCAGCGGCAGTCCTGACCGCCTGCGGCGAAAAGCCGGAGCCTGCGCAGCCCCCTGTACAGGAGGTATCCCCCGTTGCTGACGAGCAGCCTGCACAGGAACCGGAGCCCGCACCCGAGGTGCAGACACCTGCGGAAGCGGAGGAACCGGCAGAGCCGGAAGCAGAAGAACCGGCGCTGACGGAGGACGCGGAAACGCCCAGCGTACTGGAGACGGCGCTCAGCTTTGTCGATCAGGACGCGCAGCTTTTGCTGGACGCGCTCGGCGAGCCGCAGCAGAAGCTATATGAGGCTTCCTGCTCCGGCCCGGGCGACGACGGGATCTGGATCTATGACGGCGTGACCGTCTTTACCTATCTTGAAAACGGCGTTGAGACGGTCGTTGACGCGGAATGAGGACGGGCGGTATGAAAAAAACAATCTGTCTGCTTCTGACCGCTCTGCTGCTGTGCGCACTGCTCGGCAGCTGCGGCAAAAAAACAATTTCCGAGGTTGATTTGGCCTTGACCGTGGGTGGAACTGCGGTACGGCCCGATACGTCCGTTTCTGCGCTGCTTGACGCGTTTGGGACAGATTATACCTATTCCGAGGCTGTCTCCTGCGTCTACACGGGGATGGACAAGACCTATGCTTATTCCGACCGAATTCTCTATACCTACCCCGACGGCGATGCCGACCGTCTGCTGGAACTCTACTGCACCGCAGACGTGCAGACTGCGCAGGGCGTCGGAATCGGCGCAAGCCGGAAAGACGTAGAGGCCGCATATGGAACGGAGTATACGCAGGCTGGAAGCACCATGACCTACGCGCTGGCCGCACAGGACAGTCTGACCATTCCCGCGTCGCTGTATTTTGAATTAGACGGCGATACGGTCTGCGCTATCGGGCTGACGAGCGCGCACCGTGCGGAATGATGCCATGAAAAAGCTTATTTTGCTGCTTCTGGCGGCAGTGATGGCACTTGGCTGCGCCGCTTGTGCGGCCAAGCCATATACGCCCGCCGGTCAGGCAACCGGAAATGCGGAACTCGACGAGGCGGTTCTTGCGCTTTTGCAGGAGTTATGCGACCCGAAGGCCGACCTTGTTGCAAATCTCGGCACGGTCTATGATTTCCTCTGCACCGGCATTACCTACCGCGCTACGCTGGCCGATACCTCCGGCGGGTTTACGGACGAACTGACCAATTCACTTGCGCTGGAACTGCTGCAAAAGCGCAAGGGCAACTGCGACGCGCAGGCCGCGCTGACAGCAGTCCTGCTACGGCGCATGGGCTGCGAAGCACAGATCGTGCAGGGCACGTTCCTGCGTGCGGACGCTCCAGAGCCGGTTGACCATGCGTGGGTACGCGCGGTCGTGAACGGGACGGCATGCTGGTTTGACCCGCTGTACGGTGGACATTTTGCGGAAAACCCGCGCGATTATTTTATGGCCGACGACGCGCGCATGGCGCTGACGCACCAGTGGGACGCAACGGATGATTGAGGATACATACGCATGTTTATTCTGGAAGCTTTGGAGCACTATGCAGAAACGGACCGCATTGCGATCCGCTATCATGATGAGAAGGTAAGCTTTTCCGCGCTGAACCGCATGGCGGATGCGTTTGCGGCGTACCTTCGCCGCACGCTGCCAAGCGACGGCAGGCCGGTCATGATCTACGGCCACAAGCAGTCGGCCATTCCCGCCTGCATGTTCGGCGCGCTCAAGGCCGGGCGCGGCTATATTCCTGTCGATACGACGTATCCAACAGACCGCGCCGCGCAGATTCTGCGTGACGCGCAGCCGTCCGTGCTGGTCGATCTGCGCACCTCCGGTCTTTCGGCGGAGCATACGCTCTGCGAAGAGGATCTCGCGCAGATTCTTGCGCAGCCTGCACTGCCCGCGCCGCACTCCGGCTGGATCCGACCGGAGCAGACGGCTTATCTGCTCTTCACCTCCGGCTCGACCGGGACACCCAAGGGCGTGCAGATCACAGCGGGCAATCTTGCCGCATTCCACGCAGGCGTAAAACCGTGGTTTGCGCGGCTGCCGGAGGGCGGCGCGTTTCTCAATGAAATTTCCTATTCGTTCGATGTCTCCGTCTGCGCGCTTTACGAGGCGCTCAGCCGGGGCATGACACTCTGGACGGCAGACCGGCAGACGCTGGAAAGCCCGCAGGCGCTTTTTCAGCTTCTGCGCGAGGCAAGGCCGGACGCATGGGTGTCCACGCCGTCTCTTGCGGAGTTCTGCATTCATTCTGAGCAATTCTGTGCGGAACTTCTGCCGCAGGTGCGGCAGTTCCTGTTCTGCGGCGAGGTACTGACAAAAAAACTGGCGGCGGAACTGCTGCGAAGATTCCCAGGCGTGCCGGTCGTGAACGCCTATGGGCCGACGGAGACGACAGTTCTTGTGACGGGCACAGAGATCACGCAGGCCATGCTGGACGCGGATGCGCCGCTTCCCATCGGCAGGCCCTTTGAAAATGTGCAGGCAATCATTGCCGACGAACAGGGCCGCGCATTACCGGATGGTGAACCGGGCGAACTCCTGGTGATCGGCGAGGCTGTCAGCCCCGGGTATCTTGGACGCTCCGAGTTGAACAAGGCCCTGTTTTTCCGCACGGAGGGCGGTCTGCGCGGCTACCGCACAGGCGATCTGTGCCGTATGGAGGACGGCATGCTCTATTATCTGGGCCGTCTGGACGGGCAGATCAAACTCAACGGCTTCCGGGTCGAGTTGGAGGACGTGGAGAACAACCTCGTCAAGCTGCCAAACATTGCCCGCGCCGCTGTTCTGCCTGTTTTGCAGGACGGACGCGTGACGGCGCTGACGGCATTCGTCCTGCTGGAAAAGCCGGACGGCGAAGGCGCTTTGCAGCGTGCCCGGCGCATCAAAGCTGCGCTGGCAGACTGCCTGCCGTCCTATATGATCCCGCGAAAAATTCTTGCCGTTGAAAGCTTCCCGCTGAACACCAACGGCAAGATCGATAAAAAACAGCTTGCCGCACAGCTTGCGTCCGGCACGACAGGAGGGCGCACATGAACCCATTCGGCGGTCTTGATTATTTTCTGCTGCTTCTGCTTGTGCTGCTCCCTGTGGTTATATGCGGTCTAAAGGGAAAGCAGCTGCGCGTGTGCGGCATGCTCGTCTGCGCGGTCATGCTGCTGGCCATTTTCCGCACACCGCGCGCACTTTTGCTGCTGGCGGCGTTCTGGCTCTGGCAGACAGCGCTGACCTTCTGGTATCTGTACCTGCGAAAGCGGGCAAAGAAGGCATGGGTCTTTCATCTGGCGGTTGCTTTGAGCCTGCTGCCGCTGCTGCTGGTCAAGCTGTCTTTGTGGGTCGAACCCCTGCGGGCGCTTTCGATGCTGGGCCTCAGTTATCTGTCGTTCCGTGCGGTGCAGCCGCTGATCGATATCTACGACGGGCGCATCACAGAACTGAACCTATTGGATCTCAGTTATTTTGTACTCTTTTTCCCATCCGTGTCCTCCGGCCCGCTGGACCGGTACCGGCGGTTTGAGACCGATCTTCACAAAATGCGCACAGGGGAGGAATACCGCGCGCTGCTGCGGGACGGCCTGTGGCGGCTGATGACGGGCGCGTTCTATAATTTCGTCATCGGCAACCTCATCTGGAAATTTTGGCTGTCCAGCCTGCCGGAGCATGGCTTCTGGGCCACTGTTTCCTATATGTACGGCTACACGTTTTTCATGTTCTTCAACTTTGCCGGCTACAGCCGCATGGCCGTCGGCACGGCGTATCTGCTGGGAATCGAGCAGCCGGACAACTTTGACCTGCCGTTCCTGAGCCTTGACATGAAGGATTTCTGGTCGCGCTGGCACATCTCGCTGTCAACCTATCTGCGCGATTATGTCTATACGCGCTTCTGCATGGCCGCACTGCGCGGAAAATGGTTCAAGGGGCGGCGCACAAGTTCGTATCTCGGCTATGCGCTTACGATGCTCCTCATGGGCGCATGGCACGGACTGACACCCGGTTATCTGATCTACGGCGCATATCACGGCGCGCTGATGTGTCTGAACGACGTGCTTGACACGCAGTGCAAGGGCTTTAAAACACTCAAGAAAAACCCGAAGGCAGCGTGGGCGCTGCGGCTGGCAACCTTCCATCTATTCAGCTTCGGCCTGCTGCTGTTCTCTGGGAGACTCATTTAGGAGGAAATTCACCATGCTGGAAGAAATTATTGCGGTGCTGAATGATATTACCGGCGCGGACGCGGGTGAAATCACGCCCGAAACGGAATTGTTTGAGGAAGGTCTTCTCGACTCGTTCGGTCTGGTTGAACTTCTGGTTCGGCTGGAGCAGTTTGGAAAGACGCTGGATGTGGCAGAACTGACGCGCGAGGAAATTTCAACGCCTGCCAAGATCGCGGCGCTGCTCGCCTGAACCCATGCGAAAATTCTTTTTGAGGGCGCTTTTGTGCCTGCTTGCGGCAGTGCTGGCGCTGGGATTTGTGCGGCTTGGCGTGGAGAAGACCATGCCGGACTATCCGGACAGCCTTGGCGATTCACTGGCCCCAGAGAAGATCACGGGCGAATATCTGCTCCGCACGGCGGCTGCACAGGACGATACGCTGCCCGTCTTCGGCTCGAGCGAACTCAAGACGACGCAGATCTGCACCCATCCGGCCAAATTTTTTGCCGGAAAGCGCTGCGGCTTTCAGGTTGACCTGATCGGGCGCGGTTCGTGCCAGTCGCTGGTGCATGCAATGGCCATCGCTGCGTCGGGTGAGAGCCTGACGGGGAAAAAGGCCGTGCTCATCACGGCGCCGCAGTCATATGTCGAAGACGGCATCGCGCCGGATCTGTTTATGGCGAATTTCTCCGAGCAACAGATGCTGACGCTTCTGTCCGACAAGACGATTCCGGCGGAGCAGCGGCAGTATCTTGCCCGCCGTGTGGCGGAACTGATCGAAGCGTATAATGCGCAGTACGGCGCTTCTTTGCAGCAGACGACCGCAGCCGGACTTCTGACCCGCGCGGCTGCAAAGGGGCAGACGGCGCTCGAAGTGCTGCTGACGCCGTATGCCGCGATTTCCGAGTGGCTTCTCGATACGCGCGATATGACAAGTTCCCGCCGCGTGATTGCCGAAGCGCCCACCGTGCAAAATGCGCAGAGCAGCGCGATCGATTGGGATGTGGAAGAGCAGTCCGCCGTCCATCAGGCGGAGGAGCAGACCGCCGGAAATGAATTCGGTATGGAAGACAGCTATTACAACACCTACATCGGCCGCAGGCTCGCGCAGCAGGCCGGGAAGGACGCGTCCGTCAGCTATGACAGTTCCCCGGAATATGACGATCTGCGCTGCCTATTTGCAATCTGCAAAGCAAAGCAGATGCAGATCCTGTTCGTCCACGTCCCAATGCACGGCGCGTGGAGCGATTACACAGGCTTTTCCGCCGAACGGCGGCAGACCTACTATGAAAACGTGCGGCGTATTGCCGCAGAATATGAAAACGTGACGCTGCTGGACTTGACGGGCTATGAATACGAGTCCTATTTCCTCTGCGACACCATGCACCTTGGCTGGAAGGGGTGGCTTGCGGTTGACAAAGCGATTGCAGAATTTTGGGAAGCAGCTTGAAGCGCTTGTCTTCTCCCATTGGTATACGCTGGCGCTTGCCTGTGCACTGCTGGCTGCGGCCATTTTTCTGGTCTGGCTGTGCATGGACGCGCAGAGCGTCGCGTTCGTCTACAGCGAGTTCTGACAGGAGGATACCTATGAAAAAATTGATTCTCATTGTGCTTGCCGCGGCGCTTACGCTGACGCTCTGCGCCTGCGGAGCGAAGAAGGACGCACTCACCACAGCGCAGGAGATGATCGGCGAGGATATTTCGTCTCTCACCGCTGCCATCGGCGAGCCGGACGACAGCAGCTACGCCTCCTCCTGCCTCGGCCCGGGCGAGGACGGTGAACTTTATTATGACGGCTTTACCGTCTACACCTACCGGGATCCCGACGGCACAGAGAACGTCTACGACGTGATGCCGCAGCAGTAAAGGAGGCGCACATGAAACACGCCATCTTCCGCCGATTGCTCGCGCTGGTGCTGGCGCTGTGTGCGCTGGCGCCGCTCTGCGCGCCCGCTTTCGCCGCGCAGGAGGCCTTTACAGACCAGATCCTTACCGCCATGAAGCAGCCGATGGTGCTGGGCAGCAGCACGTTTGAATACGAGGGCGTGACCTTCAACCGTGTGCTGATCCCGCGCTATGTGCTTGAGCGCTATGAAAAATCGGAATACGAAATTCTGCCGGGACAGTCCGACGAACGTGTAAAAGCAGTCAAAAAGGCACTCTATTCCAATGACAATTACCCCGATAACGAATTTGTCGCCTACACGCAGATGCGCGCGGGAGAACCGGTCGAGACCTATTTTGACGAACATCTGGCCGCGCTGCTGGAGACGATCTACCGCTTCTGCGGGCTGCCGGAGAAAAAAGCCTGCCTTGACGAATTGACGATGTATCTGCTGGACTGCCTTCCGGCGCTGAGCGGGGATATGCGGCACGATATCGAGGCCATGTACAAATACAATCTGACCAAAGCCGGAACGTATGGGACGGTCGCCCGCAGCGGAAAGACAGACAAGCTGTATTATTTCGCACAGACCGACCCGGACTGGGCAGGAGAAATCTTTGAATTCGAGGGCAACGGTGCGACTCTCAAGGATCGCGGCTGCGGCTGCGCTTGCGCCGCAATGGTTTTCTCAACCTATCACAAAGTCGAAATCACGCCGCGCTGGATGCGTACCTATGCTCTGCAGGACAATTATCCCGTCAGTTATGGTCTGCCGAACGAATATTTTGAGGGCATCGCCCGCTATTATCAGTATCTCGAATACGACCGCTACGGCACGACGCTTGAAGCGCCGAACATCTATAAAAAGGATGAGGTCGATATGTCGCAGCTTGCCGACCAGGTTGGCAACAAGGGCTATCTCGCCATTATCCATGTACTCAAGGGTGCGTTCACGAGTCACGAGCATTATATGGTGCTCTGCGGCTATACCTCCATCGACGGCAAGGGCTATTTCCTTGTCGCTGACCCCTATGTTCTGCAAAGCCGCTATAAGGATTGGGATCAGCTTCGCACGACCGACACCGGAAACGACGGTCTGATCTACGCAACGCCGGAGGTCCTTTACCGCGATATGAAGTCCATCATTCTCTTCGAGCAGGACCGCAACAGCTTCCCGCTCTACTGCCGCACGAAGACATGGGAAGCTTTGAGCCCTGAGAGGAGTTGACACGCATGGAAAGACGACGCAACCGGACGCCAGGCCGCTTTCTTCGGCGGAACAAGCCCTATTTCCTGCTGGCGCTGACGCTTGTGCTGCTCACTGCGGCAGTCATCTTCGGCGTGAAGATCATGCGGGAACTCCGCACGCCCGCACAGCCGTCCGTCCCTGCCTCCGTACAGGAGCCGGTCACACCCGCACAGCCGGAGACGGATGGTTCTGAACAGGAGCAGGAACCAGAGCAGACTGCGCCTGCCATCCCCGGCACGACCGTCTATCTCGCAGAGGGCCGCCTGCGCGCGGTTTATGACCCGGACGTGCTGCAAATGGATTCCTCCACAGAGGGGCTGGATTCCTTCCTTCCGGTCACGGACGGACAGCTTGCGCGCATCGACGTGCAGAAGCTGAATACTTCGAGGGAGTTGCTGAAGACCGCAGAACTGGAGCGCATCTGCATCGGTGCAGTGCAGGCGTATTATTATACTGCACCCGCGACGGAGGATTTTATCGTCACGGTCGTGGAAAACAGTGATGACATTTATGACGTGCAGCTGCAGGCCCCGGCCTATAACGGCGCGCCGAAGGCAGCTGCCCGCGTACGCCTCTTGCAGCTGGACGGCGCTCTGTGGTGTCTCAGTGCAATCTATCCTGACGGAGAGGACTGCACCGCGCTGCAGCAGACATTTGATTCAATCACTGTCCGCGCGGAGGATACGCCATGAAACGAGTCCTGACTGCCGTGCTTTTGTGCCTACTGGTACTTCTGTGCGGCTGCACGCGGCAGCCGGAGGCAGAGCCTCCCGCACAGGAAGCAGTATCCGTCTCTCCGGTACCTGTGCAGGAAAACGACCCCGCGTCTGTTGAGCAGAAGACAGAGGCCCAGGACCCTGTGCCTATCCCGGACGGGATTGTCAAACTCAACGGCCTGGCGATTTACTATCAAAACGGCCAGCCGCTTGCCGGCACCGGTCTGACGGAACTGGACGGACAGCTTCTCTATGTCCAGCCGGACGGCAGCCTGTTCTTCTTTTCGCGCGGCGTCAACCGCTGCGGAGATACGCTGTATTATCAGACGGGTGAGGACGGCTATGCACTCCTGCCGCCGCCGGCAGGTCTGTATGACGACGGACAGGCGCTGTATGATGTGCAGCCGGACGGTTCGCTTCTGACCGGCAGTGCGGACGGGCATCTGACTTTTGGTGCAGACGGCCGGTACACCAGCGGCAGCGAGGAACTGGATACGGGAATCGCGCAGCTTCTGTCTGACAGCAATCCCGATGCGCTGGATGCCCGCGAGACGCGGCTTTCGCTGGCGTTCGACTATATCCGCGATCATTTCAAATACCTGTCCATGCCGCACTATGAGGCCGGAACGGACGACTGGGCACAGGAGGCTGCAGAGGTCTTTCTGCAGCAGGGCAAGGGAAACTGCTACTGCTTCGCCGCTGCGTTCATGTACTGTGCCCGCAGGCTCGGCTATCAGGCCTATGTCGTGGCCGGACATGAGAGCAAACCCGACAACGACCACGCGTGGACGATGATCGAGGAGAACGGCGAGACGCGTCTGTACGACGTGCAGCTGGAATACGCCTATCTCTATCAGTTCGGCAAGGGCGAGATCGATGCTTACGCCATGACCGACTCCGGCGGCAGCGTCTATAACGGCTTCCAGTATTATTTCCCGTAACACCCCGTGCCGCCGCTCTGCGGCGGCACTTTTTCACAGGAGAACCGCTTATGAACTTCGCTTCCCCGATTTTTCTGTTCGCATTCCTGCCGCTTGTGCTGATCGCGTACCACCTGCTGCGGCCCATACGGGCAAAAAATGTGCTGCTGATCGCGGCGGGGCTGGTGTTTTATGCCTTCGGCGATCTGCGTCATCTTCCGCTGCTGCTTGCATCCTGCGCGCTGCACTACGGCGTGGGACTTGCGCTCATGCGTGCCCGGCGCGGACGCAGATTGCTGCTTGCTGCCTGCGTGACCGTCGATCTTGCGGTGCTGGCTGCATATAAATGGCACGGCGCGCTGCCGCTCGGCATCTCGTTCTACACGTTTCAGGCAATCAGCTATATTGTGGATGTTTCCCGCGCGCCGCAGAGCGGCACGCGCAGCTTCCGGCGGGCGCTGCAATATCTGACGTTCTTTCCACAGCTGACTGCCGGGCCGCTGATGCGCTTTTCGGAGGTGCAGCCGCTGCTGGACACACGGCACGTCACATGGGACGGCGCGTTTGACGGTTGTTCCCGTTTCATCTGTGGGCTGGCAAAAAAGCTGCTGCTGGCAGCAGCGGCCGCGCAGCTGGCGAATGCGGTTTACGCGCAGACCAGCTTCGACGCGCTGTGCGCGTGGACGGGTGCGGTCTGCTATTGCTTACAACTCTATTTCGATTTTTCCGGCTACAGCGATATGGCTGTCGGCCTCGGCCTGCTGTTCGGTATCCGGCTGCCGGAAAACTTCCGCTATCCCTACTGTGCCGACAGCATCACGGACTTCTGGCGGCGGTGGCACATTTCGCTGTCCGCATGGTTCCGCGATTATCTCTATATCCCGCTGGGCGGCAACCGCAAGGGGATACTGCGCACGATGGCGAACAAACTGCTCGTGTTTCTGGCAACCGGCCTGTGGCACGGAACGGGCTGGACGTTCGTACTCTGGGGCCTGTGGCATGGGCTTCTGAGTTGCATGGAGACGGCGCTGCAGCTGCCGGGGAAACTCAAAAACCGCTGGTACGGGCATGTATATGCGCTTTTTGCCGTGATTCTCGGCTTCGCGGTCTTCCGCGCGGCGGACGTCTCACAGGCGGGCGCGCTGCTTGGCGCCATGCTGACGGGCTTTTCACCGGACGTGGTCTGCCGGGCCGCACTGCTGGCAGTGCTTTCCCGCAGGACGGTGCTGCTGTGCGCGCTTTCGCTGGCGCTCTGCCTGCCGCTTTGGCCGTGGCTGCAAAAAAAAATCGAACCGCTGCGCATTTGGAATGCACTGCGCGGCTGCCTTATGCTGCTGTTGTTTGTACTGTGTCTGCTTGCACTGGCCTCCGGCTCGTTCCAGCCATTCATCTATGCAAACTTTTGAGGACTGCCCATGAACAAAACCATCAAACAGATCATCTGTATCCTGCTGCTTCTGATGTGCCTGCTGCCGCTGGCTGTTTTTGTGATCGCGGGCCCGTCTGCCTCCGGGGCAAACGAGCGTTTAGCGGCAAAACCGCGCCTGACAGCGGGCGGACGTCTCAATTTTGACGTATTATCGGATACGGCAGACTATTTTGACGGCCATTTCGGCCTGCGGCAGGAACTGATCACGGCGAACGCTGCGGCGGACGCGGCCATTTTCCGGGAATCCGCCACGCCGGAGGTGCTGCTCGGCACGGATGGCTGGCTGTATTACGCCGACACACTGGCCGATTACACCGGCGCAGACCCTATGACGGAGCGCCAGCTTTGGTGTGCGGCGCGAAATCTTGCGCTCATGCAGGAATACGCGCAGTCTCAGGGTGCAGACTTCCTGTTCGTCTGCGCGCCGAATAAAAATACGCTCTATCCCGCGCATATGCCGGCGCGCTATGTCCGTGCGGGGGAATCGTCAGACCTTGACCGGCTGGAGGCGCTTCTGGATGCGCAGGGCGTTGCGTTCTGCGACGTGCGCCAGACGCTTCTGGGCGCAGGCGAGGCAGCCTATTACCGTACCGACAGCCATTGGAATGGCTACGGCTCGGCGCTGGCCTGCGACGTGATTCTGTCGGCGCTCGGCCGGGATTCTGCCCTTGCCGAAGAAGACTTTTCCCCCCAACCGCACGGCGGCGACCTGTATCAGATGCTCTATCCGGCCTCCAAAAAGCAGGAGCAGGGACTCAGCCTTGCGCGGCAGCGGGCGTTTCAGTATGTGGGCGCAGTGCACAGCGCAGACGATCAGCTTATCCGCACAGAATCCGGCGGCAGCGGCGCGCTGCTGGCCTTCCGGGACTCGTTCGGCAACGCGCTGCACGAGGATCTGGCCGAGGCATTCGCATCAGCTGTGTTCTCCCGCTCTATGCCATACGACCTGTCTTTGATGCAGGACGCGCAGCCCGATACCGTACTCGTTCAGCTGGTCGAGCGCAATCTGCGCTGGCTCAGCACGCGTCCGCCTCTTCTGCCCGCGCCGGAGCGCGAAGCGCTCGAGGCGCAGCCGGGAGAACAGACGATTTCCGTCTCGCAGAGCAAATCGGCTTATGAGGGCCTGTTTATCTATACCGGCACATTTGAAGACTTAACTCCGGACAAGGACACACCCGTTTACGCTGTCCTGGGCGGCGTTTGCTATGAGGCATGCCCCACCGAAACGGGGTTCCAGCTTCTGACCCCGGCGGGAAGCGGTCTGTCCCTGCTCGTCTGCATGGACGGCGTTTATCAGTGCCTGCAGGCCACGATTGAATAACCCGGCAGCGCAGCGGCACAAGAAGGTTTTTTATTCGTAAAATCGAACAAATTTTCTAATAACACTTGCATCCTTTCCAAATTCGGTGGTATGATAGGAGCATAAAACCGAAGGGAGGCTGGGCGTGTGGCAGAACGGGCGTATCTTGCAATCGATCTGAAATCCTTTTATGCGTCGGTGGAATGCGCGGCGCGGGGACTGGATCCGTTAAAAACAAACCTTGTTGTGGCGGATGCGGCGCGGACAGAGAAGACGATCTGCCTGGCTGTCTCGCCGTCTTTGAAGGCATATGGAATCGCAGGCCGGGCGCGGCTGTTTGAGGTAGTGCAGCGAGTTTCCGAGATAAACGCCATGCGGCGGGAGCGCGCGCCGGGAAGATGCCTGCACGGCCGGAGTGATAACGCAGAGGAACTCGCCGCGCACCCGGAATTGGAACTTTCCTTTATCACTGCACCGCCGCAGATGGCAAAATATATGCAGATTTCTGCACAGATCTATCAGATCTACCTCAAATACTTTGCGCCGGAGGATATACACGTCTATTCCATCGACGAGGTCTTTATCGATGCGGCGCCATATCTAAGCGCCTACGGCCAGACGCCGCAGGAACTGGCGCGGACAGTCATTCTGGATGTTCTGCGCACAACCGGCATCACCGCAACCGCCGGGATCGGCACGAATCTGTATCTGGCCAAAGTCGCCATGGACATCGAGGCCAAGCATGTGGAGCCGGATGAAAACGGCGTGCGCGTCGCCTGCCTCACCGAGCGCAGCTATCGCGAAACGCTCTGGCAGCACCGGCCGCTGACCGATTTCTGGCGCATCGGGCACGGGATTGCAAAAAAACTCGAGGCAAAGGGACTTTCCACAATGGGCGATATCGTCCGCTGCTCGCTTGGAAAACCGGATGAATTTTATAACGAAGAACTGTTGTACCGCATGTTCGGCGTGAATGCGGAACTGCTGATCGACCATGCGTGGGGCTGTGAGCCGTGTACGATTGCGGATATCAAGGCCTACCAGCCGCAGACGCACAGCATCAGTTCCGGGCAGGTGCTGCAATGCCCGTATGTGTTTGAAAAGGCCCGCCTTGTCGCACAGGAAATGGCGGACGCACTGGCGCTGGATCTGGCGCGAAAGGGGCTTGTGACCGGTCAGCTTGTCCTGACCGTCGGCTATGACCGCGAAAGTTTAACAGATCCCGCCTGTCCGCCATACCATGGCCCGGTCACGACCGACCACTATGGACGGCGTGTTCCGAAGGCCGCACACGGGTCGGAGAATTTTCAGGCCCCTACCGCATCGTCCAAAGAGTTCCTGCGGGCGCTGACGGCGCTGTTTGACCGGATCGTGGACCGTGGGCTGCTTGTGCGCCGGATGTACGTCGTAGCGAACCGCGTGCAGCGGGAGCAGGACGTGCGTGCAGAGCCGGAATACGTTCAGCTTGACCTGTTTTCCGATGAGACGGCTCTTGCTGTGCAGCGTGCGGAGCAGGCTGCGCGTGAACGTGAGCGGCGCATGCAGAGCGCTGTGCTGGCTATCCGCGAAAAATACGGAAAAAACGCCATTCTAAAAGGCATGAGTCTCCGTGACGGCGCGACCGCCCGCCAGCGAAACGAGCAGATCGGCGGACATAAGGCGTAATAAAAACGCAGCCCCCGTTAAGAGGCTGCGAGAAAGCAGCTTTGCGTTCAAAATTTTCAAGGCAATCCAGATTCGCCGCGGTCCAAAAACGCTTTTATTTCACCGCCTGCACAAACGCGGCTTTGTCTTCTGCCTTGAAGAATGCGCTGCCTGCGACGAGGACGTTTGCACCTGCTGCGGTGCAGAGTTTTGCGGTCTGAGCGTTGACGCCGCCGTCAACCTCCAACTCGCAGCCGGGATTTTTCTCATCAATATACGCGCGGATAGCCTGTACCTTGGGCATCATGTCGGCCATGAAACTTTGCCCGCCGAAGCCCGGCTCGACTGTCATGACCAGAATCAGATCGACAAGGCCGATGAACGGCAGAACAGCTTCTGCCGGCGTTTTGGGTTTGACGCAGATCGCGGGCTTTTTGCCGCAGGCGCGGATGATGCGGAGCGCCTCAAGTGTGTTTTCCTGCGTGTCAGCCTCGACATGGACGGTCACGATGTCCGCGCCAGCCTGACAAAAGCGCTCGGCATAGCGCACGGGGCGGTCGATCATCAGATGCACGTCGAGCGTCAGGTCCGTCACCTTGCGGATACAGGACAAAACGGGCAGTCCGATCGAAATATTGGGAACAAACAGGCCGTCCATGACGTCAATATGTACATACTCGGCGCCCGCCTGCTTGATCGTACCGATCTCGTGCTCCAGATTTGCAAAATCTGCTGCCAGAATTGAGGGGGATACACGGATCATAGGAATGCCTCCAATCCATAAAATAAAGCCGCGCACCGCCTTCTGGCTGCCGGCATAGGTATGAATATGCGGGAATAGGGCCGGCAGGATGCTTCCGCAGCTTCTCCCGTGCAGCCGGTCTTTTCCGCTGCGGAGGCCGCTGCGGCCTCCGCAAAGCTATTATACTGTGTGCCGCGGCCGGTGTCAATCCGGTCTGGCAGTTGACTTTCCGCGGCGTTTGTACTACTATTAGTTTGAGGAAATATCCAGAAAAATGCTTTGCCTTGCAAAGAAAGGACTGCCATGGACGAACAGAAAGAGAAACAGAATGCGAAAAAGAAGCGCTCCACGCTTCCGATCTATGCCATCGGCGCGGTGTGGCTGCTCTACGCGAAAAAGCTGGACAGCTTCCGGGGTATTCTTTCCTGCGCGGTCGTGTCGCTGATCGTGTATGCGATTTTGCGCATTGTGATGCGCGGGAAAAAGTCGGAAGAACCGCCGAAGACTGCCGCGCCGGAACAGCCCCAGCCAAAACAGGAAGAAAAGAAGCCCGAGCCGCAGCCGCAGTCTGAGTCGGATGAGAAGCTTCCGCCGGAACTGCAATCGGTCATCTATCAGGGCAAGCGCGCCATTGCCGATATCCGCCGTCTGAACGACGAGATTCCTGACGAGCGCATGAGCGCCCAGATTGACCTCATTGAGCGCCTGACGGCTCAGATTTTCGACTGCGTCCGGCAGCACCCGGAAAAACTCAGCCAGATCCGGCAGTTCCTCAACTATTATCTGCCGACCACGATTAAACTTATGGAACAGTATGTCACACTCCAGAACCAGAACGTCAAGACGGAAAACATCACCGAGGGCATGCAGAAGATCGAAGACCTGCTCGACAAGGTCATCGTTGCGTTCCAGCGCCAGCTTGACGCCCTGTTTGAGTCCGATGTTGTCGATATCACCGCCGATATCCGCGTGATGGAGCAGATGATGGCCAGCGAAGGACTGACGAATAAAAAGGATTTTGCATAACCGGATTTTTTACAGATACAGGAGGAACAGACTATGGACGAATACATCCCCCAGCTTACCCTGACGCCGGATCTGAACGCGCAGCCGCAGCCGGAGGTCAAGAAGGAAGAGGATCTCATTACCAAGGCGCAGGCCGCGCCGGAGGCCGGCCCGGATCTCTCTGCACTCTCTGCGCAGGAACAGCAGGCAGTTCTGGCCTTCTCCAAGCAGATCGACCTGGAAAATGCGCAGCAGATTCTGGAATACGGCGCGTCCGCTCAAAAGAACATCGCAGATTTTTCCGACACAGCGCTGGCCAAGGTCAAGACCGGCGATCTCGGCGAGATTGGCACGATGCTCTCCGGCCTTCTCGTCGAACTCAAGACAATGGACGAGCCGGAGAAGAAGGGCATTGCGGGGCTGTTCCGCAAGGCAAAGATCAACGCCGAAGAGATGAAGAGCCGCTTTGCAACGGCGGAGGTCAACGTTGACCGCATTTCCGGCGAACTGGAAAAGCACAAGGTCACACTGCTGAAAGATGTGGCCGTGATGGATCAGATGTATGAGCGGAATCTGCAATACTTCAAGGAACTGACCATGTATATTCTGGCCGGTAAACAGAAGCTGGCCGAGGCCCGCAATACCACGCTGCGGCAGCTGCGGGAAAAGGCGGAGGCGTCAAATCTGCCCGAGGATGCGCAGGCGGCCAATGATTTTGAGAACAAATGCGTCCGGTTTGAAAAGAAGCTTCACGATCTAGAACTCACGCGCATGATCTCGCTGCAGACTGCGCCGCAGATCCGCATGATTCAGAACAATGACACCGCGCTCGTCGAAAAAATCCAGACTTCTGTGCTCAACACCATCCCGCTGTGGAAAAATCAGATGGTACTGACGCTCGGCATTGAAAATTCCCGCCGCGCCATGGAGGCTCAGCGGCAGGTCACAGATATGACGAACGCGCTGCTGCAAAAAAACGCCGACATGCTGCACATGGCCTCTGTCGAGACGGCAAAAGAATCCGAACGCGGCATCGTCGATATGGAAACGCTCAAGCATACCAACGAGCAGCTGATCTCCACGCTCGACGAGGTTCTGCAGATTCAGACCGACGGCGCAAAGAAGCGGCAGGAGGCCGAGGTTGAACTTCGCCGGCTGGAGGGCGAACTGAAGCAGAAGCTTCTGCAGCCGCGCAGCTGACACTTTAGAAGGAGCAAGCATGAAATTCTTTCAAAAAACGAGCGTTGCGGTCATCTTTACGGTATTGATGATCGCCGCAGCGCTCTTCATCGGGCTGTCCCCGGCACTGAAAAGCGAACCGGTGCCCGAACCTATGGCCCAGACAACTGCGCAGGAACAGACTGCATCTCAGACACCGGCCGCAGAGCAGACATCCAACACAGCGGGAGACGAGACGATCTCCGACAAGTATATCCGCGACGACGCAGGGCTGTTTACCCGCAGCGGCGAAAATGCGATTCAGGACTACAACACAAAGATCTATAACAAAACCGGCAGCCATATCGCCATTCTGACGACAGACAGCACCAGCGGTAAGACGCTGGAAAGCTATACGAACAGCGCATTTGATTCGATGGGGCTGAGCGAGTATGACATGCTCTTTGCCATCGATACCAGCGCGGACGAGTGGTATGTGACGACGGGTATGTATGTCGCGGATTACACCGATAGCAAGCTGGAATCGATTTTTCAGGACGGCTTTTCCGCTATTCTGGACAGCAATGCGGACGACGCGGCAAGTGATATGTACAAAGATTTGTACAACTGGTGCCAGACCAGTCTGAACGGTGCCGCGGATATGGAGTATACGCCCGCGCAGGACACCGGACGTGGCAGGAGGAAAAGTATGATCGGTACAATTCTTACGATTTTGATCATTTTCTGGATTATCAAGGCTATTTTCGGCTCCGGCCGCAGAGGCGGCGGGAGCGGCGGAGGCGGCGGCTTCTGGTCGGGCCTGTTCCTGGGCTCGTTGTTCTCGAACCATCATCATCACCACGGCCCTGGTCCGGGGCCCGGCGGATTTGGCGGAGGCCCCAGACCCGGCGGATTTGGCGGAGGCCCCAGACCCGGCGGCGGCAGCCGCGGAGGCTTTGGCGGAGGACGAGGCGGTTTCGGCGGAGGCCGCAGATAAAAATTTTTCCAGCATGAAACGGTCGCTTGCGTGCATACTAAGTCCGTACCTTAAAAAAGGAGGATGTTTTGTATGAGTTTTGCAAACGAAAAGGCTAACCACGCCATCGAGTGCCATGTGAGCCAGTGCAACAACCACTGCGGCTGCGAGGATTACTGTACCCTCGATAAAGTCTGCATCGGCACCCATGAATGCGACCCGACAGTCGATCAGTGCACCGATTGTCTGTCCTTCGTCAAGAAGTAAATCCAAGAAAAGACCACGCCGCAGCAAATCGCTGCGGCGTGGCTCAAATCGGCAGAGAACCACCATTTTCGGCAGACGAAAACGGTGGTTCTCTGCTGACTTGGCAAAAAGAAGCGCCCTCCGCCGGGAGGGCGCTTTGGTGTTTAAATCAGCCGTTCGTTGGCGTTGTGGACACGGCGCTGCTGATGGATTTAACGTATTTGGCGTTCAGGTACGCGCAGGCCTCGTTGTACCAGATCTCGTACCAAGCGCCGTCCTCCGTCTCCTCCGAGACACCGATGACGGCAACAACCGTATCGGTCGGCATAGTCATGAGAACCTCGCTGTTGGTCGAAGGGGCGGAGCGGACGTTCACATCATTCGTCGTAGCCATGCTTTCGGCCTTCGGCGTGATGACAAGTTCCTGCACGTCGGTGGGCCACTTGGCCGTGTCGCGCTCCGGCGTGCCGCCAAGATGGTTGGACGCAAAGATAGACGCCACGGTGCAGCTGCTCTTGGTGACAAGCATGGCGACCTGCCCGTTATAGCGCACGGAGCCGTTCCATGTGTTGTCCTTCCAGTCGAGCGCGACCTCGTAAATCTGGCCGCTCAGATCGACGGTGTACTGATAATCCGCTGTCTTGCCGGTCTTTTTATAGTTGGCCTGCATCAGCACGGTGGACAGGTCCACCGCATCGCTTTCGGGCAGCGTCACAGGATCGTCATTGCCATAGGTCACGACAGCGGCATTAACGGGCTGCGGCTCGGCAGCCTGCGGGACAGTGATCATGAACTGGCCGTTCGTGTCCTGCTCGTCAAACTGGAACATCAGTTCCTGCGAACCGCCGCGCGGGACGAGCGTAAAGCCCTTGTCGCTGGTCGTGACGGTATAGAGACCGGAATCTTCGTAGAATGTGCGGAACATGCCGGAGAGCGTCTGCCCGTCGGGCAGCTTGTCGGTGCCGCAGGTATACGGCGTACCCGGCTGGACGGTGGCAAACATCGTGTCGCGCAGCGATGCGTCTGTGATGAGGTGCAGCGGCAGGAGCATATCAAGCGTGCCGGAATCCAGCGCGATCTCGCGGTGCTCCCCCATGAAGAAATACCATTTTTCATTGGTGTTCTTCGGGTCCTTGACATACAGGCACCAGCTGTCCGTGCCGCCAGACTCGTTCGGCTTCGTATAGACGCCGCACTCGCCGTAGCTGTTGGTATACGTCGCGGCCGTGATGCCGTCGTTATTCTTGACAATCAGCTTGTTCAGCGCGCTGAGTTTTTTCTTGGTCGTGAACTGATATCCGCCGTAGGAGACGAAATCCGACTCGTTAAGTTCGGCGGACAGGGGCAGATCGATGGTCGTGCCGGTGGAAAATGCCTTGGCCTTGATCACCGTGTCGCTGCTCTTCGAGCAGCCGCGCGCGACCAGCACAATGATGAGCACCAGCAGCACCAGCGCCGCGACCGCGATCAGCAGCGGCAGATTTCTGCGCAGCCAGATGCTTTGCTTTCTTCTTCTGTTCATAGCCGTACCTCCATGATGTGTTCGGGGCTGCGAAGCGTAGATAGACTCCACGCAGTATATTCATTGTTATGATAGCACAGCTTTTTGAAAATAGCAATTCTTCATAAAAAAATAAGATTTGGCGATTTTTCTTGCGAAGCGCCGCTTCAGCTGGTATGATGTCAGAAAAGACTGACAGGAGGGATCTGCCTTGCGCTTCAAATGCCTGGTCATGGATCACGACGACACTACGGTCAACAGTACCGCCACCATCCACTTTCCGTCGTTTCTCGCCTATTTAAAGCTTGTACGTCCGGAGGCATCGTATACGCTGGAGGAGTACTTCCGCAAGAATTTTGACCCCGGCATCATGGCGCTGTTTACCGGCGAGCTCGGCTTTTCGGAGGAAGAGATCGAAGGCGAGTTCCGCTTCTGGCAGGACTGGGTACGCACGCGCATACCAGTGGCCTATCCCGGCATCCGTGAGATTTTGCAGCGGCACAAAGAAGCGGGCGGACGAATTGCCGTCGTCTCGCACTCCATGCGCAAAAACATCGAACGCGACTACAGGGAAAACGATCTGCCGGAGCCGGATGTCATCTTCGGCTGGGAGCAGCCGCCCGAGCAGCGCAAGCCGCATACATGGCCGCTGGAGCAGATTATGGAGCGCTTCAGCCTTGCGCCGCAGGAACTTCTTGTCGTTGACGATCTGAAGCCCGGCTATGACATGGCAAAAGCCGCTGGTGTTCCCTTTTCCGCTGCCGGATGGGCGAACGATATCCCGGAAATCGAGCAGTTCATGCGGAAAAACTGCGATTTTTACTGCAAAACTGTCGCCGATCTCGACCGGCTTCTGGAAAAATAAGCGCAGCCGCCCGCTTTTTGAACGCGGGCGGCTGTTTGTTACAGTCTCTGATTTTTTGCCAGCTGGCGGTTTTTATAGGCAGGGTCGCCTGTGACCTCGCGCAGCACGGTGATCTCGGGCGGCGCGGTGAGCACGGGGGCGTTTTCCGGCAGTGCGGCGCGCATGATGGCCTTGTCCTGCGAGAACGGATAGACATCGATCTCAAACCGGCAGCCGTTGTACACGAAACGGTATTTCGTCTTGTGGACGGTGTGCAGGCTCGTGTCGCCCTCCATGAGATAGCGGATGTATTCCTTTTCGGAGATCGGCTTTTCCGTCTCCCACTGGCCGGAGCCGGTCGTGCGCTTTTCCGTATAAAAATAGAGATAATCCCCGCCGTTCTTCTGCTGGCGGACGCGGCGGACAATATTGGGGTTGGCGCGGGTCAGATAGGTCTGCATCATGTCGATGCTGGCGGCGTGATACGTTTGCTCAAGTGTCTGGAGCGTGGGCAGCGCGATGAGATATTTGTGCCAGACTTCCTGCTGCGTGGGCCGTCCGAGCGCTTCGTAGACGGCGCGCAGGCCGCGCGCGATCTTGTCCTCAAAATCGACGGAGTTGTCGATCACATGCAGATTCGGGTGTGCGCGCCATGCGCGCAGCGTCAGGTCGTCCTTTTCCCGCGCAAGTTCCAGCGGCTCATAGCGCGCCTCGTTGCCGAAATTATAGGCAAACTCCGCGCCCTTGGCGCAGGAAACGAGGTGCAGGACGGTATCATAGTGGGAGAGCGCCTGCTGCTCAGTCAGACCGAAGCGCGCAAGCACCTGCCGGAACTCCTCATCGGAGATATAGGCCTTATCGTCGAAAAGCGCGCGGTCATACAGCACGATGACGTGCTCCTCCGGCACCATCTGCGCCGCCTTGAGCGCCAGCTGCTCCTTGTGCAGCTGGTCGGAAACGACAAAATCCTGAAAATCCAGCATGGACACGCATCCGCCGAAGGGCTTGATGCCGAAGCCGGAGATCAACTCCGTCGCGGTTTCGGGGATGGTAATGACCTTCCAGCCCTCGTCCTGCTTAAATTCCTTGAGAATGCGGCTGATAAGCGTCGTCTTGCCTGCGGCAGGCCCGCCGGTCAACACGATCCGCGTGATCTGTTTTGCCAAAAGGACCGCTCCTTTTCTTGTGAGGGGACCTCTGCCTCAATGCCCTTTCACCGGATCTTTTGTCCCAATCCTGCGGTATGAAAACTTGAAATACACAAAGTATTCCTGCGGTTTCATACCTTGTCTTGGGTCAAATTCTCTCGCCGAATGCTCTCGGTCATTGTATCAGCGTTTCCCTATCGTTTTTTATAATTTAATAGTAACATTGATGCGCAGCAAATGCAAGAAAAAGTATTTTCAGGCCCGGCGTTCATGGATTATTCAAGCAAAACAGGAAGCGGTGTGCCATAATATATTATTCGGAAAAAACACAGGGGGGTTATGGGTGTGCAGGATTTTGTGGTATTCGATCATGTCTGCAAGACCTACCGGATGGGCGACGTGCGCATTGATGCGCTGAAGGACGCCTCGTTTGCGATTGCGGAGGGGGAGATCTGCGTGATCGTCGGGCAGTCCGGCGCGGGCAAGACGACGCTTTTAAACATTCTCGGAGGCATGGACCGGCTGACGAGCGGCCATGTGCTGCTGGCGGGCGAGGATGTGTCAGGGTTTGACCGCAAACGGCTGACGACCTACCGCCGGCATGAGGTCGGCTTTGTGTTCCAGTTCTATAATCTGCTTCCCAATATGACGGCGCTGGAAAACGTGCAGATCGCGGGCCAGCTTTGTAAAAATCCCATCCCGGCAGACGAAGTTCTGCGTCAGGTCGGCCTTGGTGAGCGTATGCAGAATTTTCCTGCTCAGCTTTCCGGCGGCGAGCAGCAGCGCGTGGCAATCGCGCGGGCGCTGGCCAAAAGGCCGCGGCTTCTGCTGTGCGACGAACCGACCGGCGCGCTTGATTATCAGACCGGCAAGCAGATTCTTGCGCTTTTGCAGAAGCAGAGCCGGGAAAACGGCATGACCGTCGTCATCATCACGCACAATTCCGCCCTGACTGCCATGGCCGACCGCGTCATCCGCGTCAGAAGCGGCCAGATCACCGACGTGCGGCGCAATGAAGCGCCCGTGCCGGTGGAAAGCATCGAGTGGTGACGAAGATGCTGAAACTGACAATGCGCCAGATCCGCAGCAGTCTCACCCGGTTTCTGGCGATCGCGGCGATCGTCGCGCTGGGCGTGGGATTTTTCTGCGGCCTGCGGCTGACAAAGACCGCAATGGTACATACGCTGGACGACTATGCCGAGGCGCACCGGATGTATGATTTCCGCCTCGTCAGCACCGTCGGCTTTGATGAGACGGACGCAGACGTCCTCGCCGCTGACGCGCGTATCGCGTCCTGCGAGGGAGAAAAGAGCGCGGACGCACTGGCCTCCGTCGCGGACGGGGCGGCGAAGCCGTGCCGGTTCTTGTCTCTGCCCGTGCAGATCAATTTGCCGGGACTCAAGTGCGGAAGGCTGCCGCAGACGGCGGAGGAATGTCTGGCCGACGGGCTGCTGTATTCCGAAAAGGATCTCGGCAAAACGGTCGTTTTGACGGAAGAGAACGACGAAGACACGCTGGACAGCTTCAACCGGCGGGAATTTACCATCGTCGGAATCGCCAAGAGCGTTTTATACATCAATTATGAACGCGGCGGCACCTCCATCGGCAGCGGAACGCTTTCGTCATTCGTGTACATTCTGCCGGAGGCGTTTGCGCTGGATTATGAGACGTCGCTCTATCTGCGGCTGGCTGACCGGCAGGGTGAGGTCTATTCCGACGAGTATACCGCTTGCATTGACACTGCAGAGCCGTGGGTCACGCAGCTTGCCGAGAGCGCGGCTTATGGGCGCAGCGATCGCCTCTATGAAGAGGCCGAGCAGACGCTCTCCGACGCGCGTGAAACGCTGGATGAAAAGCAGCAGGAGTTGGCCGATGCAAAGCAGGAGCTTGCCGACGCGAAGCAGGAGCTGAAAGACGCGCATCAGACGTATGCTGACGGCGTTGTTTCTCTGGCCGACGCAAAGCAGGAGGCGGAGCAGGAACTGGCCGACGCATACCAGAAGCTGGTGGATGGGCAGCGGACGATCGAGGAAAATGAACAGAAGCTGGCCGATGGCGAACAGGAGCTGGCAGACGGCGAAAAAAAGCTGGCCGACGCGAAGCAGACCTATGAGGAAAACACCGCCAAATTTGAAAAAGAAAAGAAACAGGCCGAGAACGAGATGAGCTTCGCTTTTGCGAAGCTCCAGAAAGCACGCGAAACGCTTGCCGAGCAGCAGCAGCAGTTAGACGCGCAGAAAGCCGCGCTCGACAAACAGGAGGCGCAGATAGACGCTGCGGTTTCCGCAGGAGCGATGTCGCCGGAGGCGGCGGAGGCGGCCAAAGCGCAGATCGCGGCGGCGCGTGGGCAGCTTGCAGCGGCGCAGGCGCAGCTGGACGAGGGCAAGAACGCTCTGGCCGACAATGAGAATCAGCTGGATCTGGCGGCAGACGCGGCGAACGAGGCGTTCGCGGAAAACCAGAAAAAGCTGGACGAGGCGAAAAAAACGCTGGAAGAAAAGCAGCAGGAACTGGAAGATGCGAAGCAGGAGCTGGAAGACGGCCGGCAGGAGCTGGAAGACGCAAAACAGGAACTCAAAGACGGCTGGGCGGATTATTACACAGGTAAGGCCGAAGCAGAACAGAAGATCTCCGACGCCGAGCAGGAGCTGGCTGACGCAAAGCAGGAGATCACAGACGGCGATCAGAAGCTGGCCGACGCCGAGCAGGAGCTGGCCGATGGCGAACAGAAGCTGGCAGACGCCGAACAGGACTACCGCGACGGCGAAGACGAACTTGCAAAGCTGGAAAACCCGGATGTATTCATATTGAACCGCAGCAGCAACGTCGGCTACGCCTGCTTTGAGAGCGATTCTGATATTGTGCGCGGCGTGTCAAAGGTGTTCCCGCTGTTTTTCTTTGCTGTGGCTGCGCTGGTCTGCATCACGACCATGACCCGCATGGTTGACGAGCAGCGGACGCAGGCAGGCGTTCTGAAGGCGTTGGGATACTCAAACAGCGCGATTTTGTCTCAATATTTCCTCTATGCCGGAACCGCTTCGCTTCTCGGCTGCGTGCTTGGCATTGCGGCAGGCTCGTATTTCCTGCCGAAGATGATCTGGCATGCCTATAACATCATGTACGGCTTTACCGGCATCCTGTATGCCTTTGACTGGCCGCTTGCGCTCGTCTCGTCGGGCGCGTATCTGCTGTGTGCGCTCGGCACAACGTGGTACGTCGTACACGCCGAACTGCAGAAGCCGGCAGCGGAGTTGATCCGCCCCAAAGCGCCGAAGGCGGGCAAGCGCATTTTGCTTGAACGCCTCCCGCTGATCTGGGACCGACTCCCCTTCCTGCACAAAGTCTCCATCCGAAACATCCTGCGCTTTAAAAAGCGCATGGTCATGATGATGATTGGTATCGGCGGCTGTACGGCGCTGCTCATCACGGGCTTCGGCATTCAGGACTCCATCAGCAGCGTCGTCGATTACCAGTACGACGAGATTACCCGCTACGACGCCGCCGTGACCTTCCAGCATGCGCTGAGCGGCAGTGAACGTGAGGACTTCCTTGCCGTCTGCGAAGAAAGCAGCGCGGAGGGCTGTCTGTTTGTCGCGGAAAAAAGTCTGGACGCTTCTGCCGGCGGCACGGTCAAGACCACAAACGTCGTCTGCCCGGAATCGGGCAGCGTGGACGGCTTTATCGACCTGCACACGCAGGAGAAAACGCCGATCCCCTACCCGCAGGACGGCGGCTGCATCATCAGCCGGGGGCTTGCGCAGGCGCTGCGCCTGTCGGCGGGCGACACCATCACCTTACAGACAGGCGACATGCGCCGGACGGAACTGACCGTCGAGGCTGTGTTTGAAAACTATGTTTATAATTACGTCTATCTGACGCAGACTACCTGGCAGGACGTCTTCGGCGAAGCGCCCGGATACGAGGCCGCATGGGTCAACTATCAGACGAACGAGGATGCGCAGGCGGCGTCCGCAGCGCTCGCGGGCGCGAAAAACGCGGCAGCTGTCACCCTCAGCCGCGATTTCCGCAGCCGCGTGGCGACGATGATGCAGAGTCTGCGGTATATCGTGCTGGTCGTCGTACTGGGCGCGGCGGCGCTGGCGTTCATCGTGCTGTATAACCTCACGAACATCAACATCACCGAACGCGAACGCGAGATCGCAACCATCAAAGTGCTCGGCTTCTACGACGGCGAGACGAACCGCTACGTTTTCCGCGAGAACATCATCCTGACCGTACTGGGCGCGCTTCTGGGGCTTCCGATGGGAACGCTGCTGCATGCGTATGTCATGGGGCAGATCAAGATCGATCTCATGTGCTTCGACGTGCGCGTCGCGCCGCTGAGTTATCTCATTTCGGCTGCGTTGACGCTGGTGTTCGGTCTGCTTGTCAATCTTGCCCTGCGGCGGAAGATCCGCACAATCGATATGTCGCAGGCGCTCAAATCCATTGAATAGCAGAAGAAAGAGAAGAAACAACCCATGAAAAAACTGCTTGTTTACCTGCGGCCGTACCGCCTGCAGGCAATCCTGGCCCCGTGCTTCAAGCTGCTGGAGGCTGCGTTTGAACTGCTCGTGCCGCTCATTATGGCGGATATCATCGACATCGGCATTTCGTCCGGCGATACGGCGTATATCCTGAAAAAATGTCTGGTTCTGGTCGGCCTCGGCCTGTGCGGCTTTGCCAGCGCCACCTGCGCGCAGTATTTTTCTGCCAAGGCTGCGACCGGTGCGACGGGCCGCCTGCGCCATGCGCTCTTTGCGCACATTCAGTCGCTGTCCTATGCCGAACTTGACCGGCTCGGCACAGCGACGCTCGTCACGCGCATGACGAGCGACATGAATCAGGTGCAGACGGGCCTTAATCTGACGCTCCGGCTGCTGCTGCGCTCCCCCATCGTGGTTTTCGGCGCGATGATCATGGCCTTTACCATTGATGTGAAATCTGCACTCATCTTCGCCGTGGCGATTCCGGTGCTCTTTGCCGTCGTGTTTGCCATCATGCTCAGCTGCATTCCGCTCTACCGGCGTGTGCAGACAAGGCTTGACGGCGTAACCGGCGCAGCGCAGGAGAATCTGTCCGGCGTGCGCGTTATCCGCGCCTTTACCCGTGAACAGACAGAAACGGAAAGCTTCGCAGAAAAGACCGGAAAGCTGTTTTCTGCACAGCAGTTCGTCGGAAAGCTTTCCGCACTTCTCAATCCGCTGACGTATGTGATCATCAATCTGGCTATCGTTGCGATTTTGCGCGTGGGCGGCGTCCGGGTAAACGAGGGCGTGATCACGCAGGGCCAGCTGATCGCGCTTTATAACTACATGTCGCAGATTCTGGTTGAACTCATCAAGTTTGCCAATCTGATTCTGAACATCACAAAATCCGTGGCCTGTGCGGGCCGCATTTCGCAGGTGCTGGATACAAAGTCCAGCATGGTGAGTGGCGCGGACGCACTGCCGGACAGCGCGGAAGCGCCGGAACTGGAATTCCGGCACGTCAGCTTCCGCTACCCGCAGGCAGGCGCGGATGCGCTGACCGATATCAGCTTCTGCGCCGCGCCCGGTGAAACGATCGGTGTGATCGGCGGCACAGGCTCCGGCAAATCGACGCTTGCAAATCTGATTCCCCGCTTCTATGACGCAACAGCGGGCTGCGTTCTTGTGCGCGGCGAGGATGTCAAGTCGCTTCGCCTGCAGGCGCTTCGGACGCGCATCGGTACCGTGCCGCAGAAGGCGCTGCTCTTTTCCGGCACCATCCGGGAAAATCTGCGCTGGGGCAGCGCGGATGCGTCTGATGAGGCGCTCTGGGACGCGCTGCGCGCGGCGCAGGCCGACGGAGTCGTGCGGGATAAAAAGGGACAGCTGGACGCCGAGGTCGAACCCGGCGGGCGCAACTTCTCCGGCGGCCAGCGTCAGCGGCTGACCATCGCCCGCGCGCTTGTGCGCAAGCCCGAACTTCTCATTCTGGACGACAGCGCCTCCGCGCTGGACTTTGCGACGGACGCAGCGCTGCGCAAGGCGCTTGCCCGGCTTCCGTGGAAGCCCACGGTCGTGCTGATCTCGCAGCGCGTGTCGTCCATCCGGCACGCGGACAAGATCGTCGTGCTCGACGACGGCCGCATGGCTGGACTCGGCACGCATGCAGAGCTGAAAAACACCTGCCCGGTCTATCAGGAGATCTGCCTGTCGCAGGAGAAGGGGGAGGCGAGCGCATCGTGAAGCATACATCCTCCTGGGCGCTGCGGCGCGTGATAAAAAGCCTCGGACGGTATCTGCCGCTGCTGCTTGTGTCCTTGCTGCTGGCCGCGGCCAGCGTGGCGGGCACGCTCTATATCCCCATTCTGGTCGGCGACGCAATCGACCAGATCGTCGGCCCCGGACAGGTCAATTTTGCTGCCGTGGGCAATCTGGCAGTCAAAATTGCGGTGCTTGCCGGACTGACGGCGGTCTTGCAGTGGGTCATGACGGCCATCCACAACCGCGTCTGTTTCTGCGTGACGCGCGACGTGCGCCGCCAGGCGTTTTCCCATCTACAGCGGCTGCCGCTTGCGTATCTGGACAGCCATCCCTCCGGCGACACGCTCAGCCGCATGATCGCTGACGTTGACCAGTTTGCCGACGGCCTGCTCATGGGCTTCACGCAGCTGTTTACCGGCGTTCTGACCATCGTGGGAACACTCGGCTTCATGCTTTCGATCAGCTGGAAGATCACGCTGGTCGTCGTGCTGCTGACGCCGCTTTCTCTGCTAGTGGCAAAGTTCATCGCGGGTCATACCTATTCCATGTTCCAGCTGCAGTCAAAGGCACGCGGGGAGCAGACCGCCCTGATTAACGAGCAGCTGAATGGCCAGCGCGTCGTGCAGGCGTTCTCGCATGAGGACGAGAGTCTGCGCCAGTTTGACGCGATCAACGACCGTCTGACGGCGGCGACCATGCGCGCAACCTTCTTCTCGTCCATGACGAACCCGTCTACGCGCATCATTTACAACATCATCTATGCCTGCGTCGGCTTTACCGGCGCGCTCAGCGCCGTGGCAGGGGCGATCACGGTCGGCGGGCTGTCGTGTTTCCTCAGCTACGCGAACCAGTATGCCAAGCCCTTCAACGAGATCACCGGCGTCATTACGGAACTGCAAAATGCGCTGGCCTGCGCCGCGCGGGTATTTGAACTGATCGACGAACCGGTTGAAACGCCTGACGCCCCGGATGCAAAGACGCTCGAAGCCGTCTCCGGCAGCGTGGAACTCAAGAACGTCGCATTCTCCTACACGCCGGAGCAGCATCTGATTGAGCACCTGAACCTCACCGTAAAACCCGGCCAGCGCATCGCCATCGTCGGCCCGACGGGCTGCGGAAAGACGACGCTGATCAACCTGCTCATGCGCTTTTACGACGTGAAGGCCGGCTCCATTTGCGTCGATGGCAGCGAGATCCGCTCCGTCACGCGGGAAAGCCTGCGCCGCCAGTACGGTATGGTGCTGCAGGATACCTGGCTCAAGACCGCCTCCGTGCGCGAGAATATCCGTCTTGCAAAGCCGGAAGCGACAAATGCCGAGGTTGAGGCCGCCGCGCGTATGGCGCATGCGGATTCCTTCATCCGCCGTCTGCCGGAGGGCTATGACACGGTGCTGTCCGATACAGGCGGTGCACTGTCTGCCGGACAGCGGCAGCTGCTGTGCATCGCACGCGTGATGCTCCGCCTGCCGCCCATGCTCATTCTCGACGAGGCGACCAGTTCCATCGACACGCGCACCGAAGCGCACATCCAGCAGGCGTTCGACACTATGATGCAGGCCCGGACAAGCTTCGTCGTGGCCCACCGCCTGTCCACCATCCGCGAGGCGGATGTGATTCTCGTCATGAAGGACGGCCACATCATCGAGCAGGGGCGGCACGAGGACCTCCTTGCCCAAAACGGCTTCTACGCCAACCTGTACCACAGCCAGTTCGAGGGGTAAGCCTGCCCATTGCTGCACAGAAACTGAAGAAGCGATCTGCCGTTTTGCTTTTTCCTTGCAGAAACGGCGGCTGTGCAGTATGATAGACAAATCGTAAGAAACCGACCGGCAGGCAGCATCTGCTGGGCATGAAGGGAGTATCATATGAACATGACAGGCAGAGAAGCATTTGAGAAACAGGATGTATTTGGAATCGGTGCGCCGAACAACGCGTATGCACAGTATTTTATCGGGCAGTCCTATCTGAAGCCGCTGACTGTCCCCGGCGCCTGCCCCGTGTTTCTGGCGAACGTGACCTTTGAGCCCGGTTGCCGGAACAACTGGCACATTCATCATGCAAGCAAGGGCGGCGGACAGCTGCTGATCTGCACAGCCGGGGAAGGCTGGTATCAGGAGGAGGGCAAACCCGCCGTGAGCCTAACGCCCGGCATGGTCATCACCATCCCGGCAGAGGTCAAGCACTGGCACGGAGCGAAGGCGAACAGCTGGTTCAGCCACATCGCTGTCGAGGTTCCCGGCGAGAACACCCGCAACGAATGGTGCGAGCCGGTTTCGGATGAAGACTACGCAAAGCTCGGCTGATGGGAGACGCAATGAGCCGGGACATTTTATTATTTGATCTGGACGGAACGCTGACAGATTCCGGGCCGGGAATCATGCACGCAGCGCAGACCGCGCTGGACTCGTTCGGAATCACCGGTCTGTCCGAACAGGCGCTGCGGCAGTTTGTCGGCCCGCCGCTGGTCGAGTCGTTTGCCGTCTATCTCCCGCAGGCGGATGTCCAGACGGCCATCGACCGCTTCCGTGCATATTACCGCGAGACGGGCTGGCTCGAAAACGAGCCGTATCCCGGCGTGCGGGAATGCCTGCGAGCGCTGCGGGCGGCGGGAAAGCGGATGTACGTCGCCACGTCCAAGCTGGAGAGCATGGCGCGGCAGGTGCTGACGCATTTTGATCTGATGCAGTATTTCGACGGCGTGTGCGGCGGACTGTCCGACGATCCGGAGGCCGGGAAGAAGGTCAACGTCGTGCGCCGCGCGCTGCGCGAGGCGGGATGCACAGACTGTTCCCGCGCCATTTTGTCCGGCGACCGGGAATATGATATTTACGGCGGTCACGCGGCGGGAATCCAGACCGTCGGCGTACTCTACGGCTACGGCAGCCGGGAGGAGTTGGAGGCCGCCGGTGCAGACGCGCTTGCGGAAACGCCGGAGGCGCTGTTGGCGCGTTTACTGTGATTTTTCCGGTCATACGCTTGTAAACGGACGGCTGCTGTGATAAACTAAATTAGTTGTGTATAAATAAAGAAATGATTTGGAGGGTATCCCATGTAGTGGCTGACGCTTCGATGCATAACAAACTGAATTTGGAGGAACATACATGGCATCCCTGAAAGAAGAAATCTCCCGGCGCAGAACGTTTGCGATCATTTCGCACCCAGACGCCGGTAAAACGACCCTGACGGAAAAATTTCTGCTCTACGGCGGCGCCATTGCGCAGGCAGGCGCGGTCAAGGGCAAGAAAAACTCCCGCGCCGCCGTGTCCGACTGGATGGAGATTGAGAAGCAAAGAGGCATCTCGGTCACATCGTCCGTCATGCAGTTTCAGTATGAAGGCTTCTGCATCAACATTCTGGACACCCCCGGCCATCAGGACTTTTCCGAGGACACCTACCGCACGCTCATGGCGGCGGACTCCGCCGTCATGGTCATTGACGGCGCGAAAGGCGTCGAGCCGCAGACCAGAAAACTCTTTAAGGTCTGTGCCATGCGCCATATCCCGATCTTTACCTTTATCAACAAAATGGACCGCGAGGCCCGCGACCCGTTTGAACTGCTGGACGAGTTGGAAAACGAACTCGGCATCGAGACGTATGCCTGCAACTGGCCCATGGGCTCCGGCCGGGAGTTTCAGGGCGTATACGACCGCCGTTCCAGCCAGCTGATCTTCTTCTCCGGCGTGTCCGGCAAGAACCGCGCGGACAAGATGGAGATCGATCTGTACGACCCGCAGGTCGCGCAGCTCATCGGCGAACGCCGCCACCAGCAGCTGATCGACGATGTAGAACTGCTCGGTGCAGGCCGGGAGTTTGATCTTGACGAGGTTCGTGCGGGCCGCCTCTCCCCTGTGTTCTTTGGCTCGGCACTGACGAACTTTGGCGTGGAACCGTTTCTGGAAGAATTTCTGCGTATGACGCCGAGCCCGCTGCCGCGCGAAGCCGACTGCGGCGTGATCGACACGTTCAGCCCGGACTTTTCCGCGTTTGTGTTCAAAATTCAGGCAAACATGAACAAGGCCCACCGCGACCGTCTGGCCTTCATGCGTATCTGCTCCGGCCAGTTCCAGCGCGACGCAGAATATTATCATGTCCAGAGCGGCAAAAAAATGCGCCTGTCGCAGCCGCAGCAGCTTATGGCCTCCGAACGCGAGATCGTAGATGAGGCTTACGCAGGCGATATCATTGGCGTGTTCGACCCAGGCATTTTCTCTATCGGCGACACCATCACCGTGCCGGGCAAAAAGTTCAAATTCGGCGGCATCCCGACCTTTGCGCCGGAGCATTTCGCGCGCGTCAGCGCCAAGGATTCCATGAAGCGCAAGCAGTTCCTCAAGGGAACCGAGCAGATCGCGCAGGAGGGCGCGATTCAGATCTTCAAGGTGCCGAATTCCGGCATGGAGGAGGTCATCGTCGGCGTCGTCGGTACCCTGCAGTTTGACGTTTTCCAGTACCGCATGAAGGCCGAATACGGCGTTGATCTGCGCATGCAGCAGCTACCGTATGAGCAGCTGCGGTTCATCACGAAAGCGCCGGTCACGGATCTCAAGGATCTGTACCTGTCCACCGACGCAGAACTTCTGGAGGACTACCGCGGCCGGAGCCTGCTGGTCTTTGCCTCGCAGTGGTCGATCAACTTCATTCTCAAGCGCAACCCCGGTCTTGAATTGTCGGAAACGGCGCAGTAAGCGCAGGTTCAGGCTACAAAGGCTCCCCTCTCCTATTTAGGCGGGGGAGCCTTATTTGTTTATCCAAAAAATTTTATGCCGGATTCCGGTGTCTGTGTAGGGGCGGACGACTCCGTCCACCCCTACCAGCTGCGCCTGATTTTGGCCGTGGGCGCCTTACGTCTGTGGAATCTCCCCAAACACCCTGCGCACGCCGAGGCTGCGCAGGAGGTTCAGCTTTTTTCGGCACGTTTCTTCCGTGTCGAACAGCAGAACGCGTGCGTCACCCGCCTCGTCCCGAAAAAAGCAGTAGCAGCAGGCAAGATCTTCAGAGAAGTGCGGTGGATACCGCGCGATCAGTGCGTCCGCTGCGGCTTTGTCAAGCGGCATTCCGACACCAGAGAGACAGGGAACGGGAAACAGCATACGGATGGGCGCAAGATACACCCAAAGTCGGCTGCCCCAGACCGGGAGCAGTCCGCGCAGGTATCCTTCCAGACTGCCGCCGGAAACTTGCGTGTCGCACCAGACGGCAGGGGCATCTGGCACTGCTGTTTGAACAGGCTGCAACAGCCGTGCGTCGCGGCAGCCCGGCGTTTCGCAAAACAGATAACCGCCTCCAAAGTCCGCTGGCGGCACAGAACCCGGCGCGAGCAGGTACAGTTCCGCGGCGGGCTCCTTTTTCTCTTCATCAAAGCCCGTAATGCTGCATTCAGTAGGCGAACCGGGCGGAAATGGATACAGAATCATGGACAAGCCGCCTTTCCTGTGATATAATGCTATGTATAAAACTATGAGATTGCAGGAAAAGCTATGCCGTTTTCGTTTTTGCCCCGCATGATCTATCCGCATCTGACCGACGTGCGTGCAGAAGACCTGACCGCGCGCGGTATCTCGTTTCTGATGCTGGATTTTGATAATACCATCGTCCCCTATACGACAAGCAAACCGACACTGGAAATGGCCGCATGGCTCAAAGCCATGCAGGCATCCGGAATTGGGCTGTGCGTCGTGTCGAACAGCAGGAAGCCCCGCGTCGTGGAATTCTGCAAACAATACGGGCTGGACTGCATCACGCATGCAAAAAAGCCCTTTTCGCGCGGCATCCGTGCGTGCCTGACGCGCTTCTCGCTGGAACCGGCCCGCTGCGCGCTCGTCGGCGATCAGATCTATACGGACGTGCTGGGTGCGAACTGCGCGGGGGTGCAGTCGGTTCTGATTTCTGCGATTCATAATCATACCATATGGCTGAAGCTTCGGCATGTTGCCGAACTTCCCTTTATTGCAATCGGAAAATGGAGGATTCAACATGAAAAACATTGAAAAGTATCAGAACCTCATCTCGAAGGGTGAGGTTGACGCGCTGCTGCTGACCTCGAAGCACAACCGGCAGTATGCCGCGGAATACTGCATCGCAGAGGGCGTCGCCGTGATCTGCAAAACACAGAGTTATTACTTCACCGACTTCCGCTATATCGAGTCGGCACAGAAAAACCTGCCGGGCTTTGCCGTGAAGATGGTCGATACGGAGCACCCGTACACAAAGCTGATCAACGAGGCCATTTCCGACAATACTGTCAAGACCATCGGCTTTGAGGACGATACGCTGACCGTAGAGGAGTATACGCTCTACAACACGAAGCTGAACGCCGTCCTGCATCCCTACGCCGCAGAGATCAATGCCCCACGTGCAAGCAAGGAGCCGTGGGAGATCGAATATATGAAAAAGGCGCAGGAGATTACCGACCGCACGTTCGACGATCTGCTGAACGTCATCCATCCGGGCATGACGGAAAAGGAGTTGTGCGCGGAACTCATCTACCGGCTCTATAAATACGGCTCCGAGGGCCCGTCGTTCGACCCCATCACCGTTTCCGGTCCCAACACCAGCCTGCCGCACGGCGTCCCGTCCGAGCGTGTTCTGCAGTACGGCGACTTCGTCACCATGGACTTCGGCTGCCTGTACCATGGCTACTGCTCCGATATGACCCGCACGATCGCGTTGGGCTATGTGTCCGAGAAGATGGACAAGGTCTACCATACCGTGCTTGAAGCGCAGCTGGCGGGCATCGCCGCGACAAAGGCAGGCGTCACCGGCAAGGAGATGGACGCAGCCGCACGGAACGTGATCAACGCCGCAGGCTTTGAGGGTCTGTTCGGCCATAGCTACGGCCACAGTCTCGGCCTTCTCATCCACGAGGGCCCGTATGCCAATATGCGCAATGACAAGCCCATGCCCGCTGGCGCGGTCGTATCGGCGGAGCCGGGCATCTATATTCCGGACGAATTCGGCGTGCGCATCGAAGACGTGACGGTGCTCACCGAAAACGGCTGTGAAATTCTGACGAAGAGCCCGAAGAATTTGATTATTTTATAAAATATCTTGAAAAGCCGAGCAAAATAGTGTAAAATCAAAACGCTATTTTATTTGTTGGTGTATTCTACACGTTTGGAGGAATATTTTTATGGCTACTATTACCGCTGGCGATTTCAGAAACGGTAAAACATTCGAGATGGACGGCAAGATTATGCAGGTCGTGGAATTCCAGCACGTCAAGCCCGGCAAGGGCGCTGCATTCGTCCGCACGAAGATGAAGAACGTCGTGACCGGCGCCGTGACCGAGACCTCTTTCAACCCGACTGCAAAGTTTGAAGAGGCTTTCATTGAGCGCAAGGATTATGAGTACAGCTACAACGACGGCGATCTGTACTACTTCATGGATCAGGAGACGTATGACATGGTCCCCGTCAGCAAGGACATGCTCGACGACTCCTTCAAGTTCATCAAGGAAAACACACCGGTCAAGCTTCTGAGTTACAAGGGCAACGTCTTCAGCGTCGAAACGCCGAACTTCGTCGAACTGACTGTTATCAAGGCTGATCCGGGCGTCAAGGGCGACACCGCCACCAACGTCACCAAGCCTGCTACCGTTGAGACAGGCGCGGAGATCAAGGTTCCCCTGTTCATCAACGAGGGCGAAAAGATCCAGATCGACACCCGCACGGGCGAATATCTGGGCCGAGTCAAGGGTTAATCCAAACATCAGTGAAAGGCAAACTGCCGGAAAGGAGATTTTACGATGACGCTTTCTGAAAAATCCGCATATCTCAAGGGCCTGATGGAGGGCATGAAGCTCGACACCGAAACCAACGAGGGCAAGCTGATCTCCGAGATCATCAGCATGCTTCAGGATGTGGCTGAGAATGTTTCCGATCTGGAAGAAGTCGTGGACTGCATTTCCGATGAACTCGACTGCATCGAAGAGGATCTCGACAACATCGACGATTACCTGATGGACGACGATGATGACGAGTATGACGATGATTACGACGAGGATGATGACTACGAAGACGCCGACGAGGACGACGATCAGGACGAGTACGACTTCGGCAGCGAAACGCTCTACGAGGTCAAGTGCCCGACCTGCGGAGAAGTGATCACCATCGACGAGGAAATGCTCGACGAGGGCGCAACGACCTGCCCGAACTGCGGCGAAGAGTTGGAGTTCGACATGGAAGACGAAGAGCCTGAAGAGGATCAGTAAATCAGAATATAAAATGCTGCCCGCCAGACGGACGCGGCGGCAAAATAGCGGGTGCCCGGTGTAAAACCGGGTACCTGCATTTTTTATCTGCCAGCGGCGGCGTGAAGATCCGGATTAGAAGAACATGCAGAAAACACTTGACGGGAGAGGTTAGATATGTTAAACTATCAAGCGGTTAGAGGCGGCTAACCAAATTCTCACAAACCGGGAGGCTGCGGCATGGCTGACGAGCAGAGAACTCTGACGCCGTCTGCAATCAAATATCTGCTGGCGCTGCTGGATCTCTGCCAGAATGACGCCGGCGCACGGTGCATGGACATCGCGGAGCAGCTGCGCGTGAAAAAGCCGAGCGTCCATTCGATGATCGAAAACCTGTGCGCAGCAGGACTTGCAGAAAAGAAAAAATACGGCACAGTGTTTTTAACACCGGAGGGACGGGCGCAGGCGGAGCGCTATGCAGCCTGCTGTTCGCTCCTGCGCGGCCGCATGCAGCAGACGCTGGGATTGAACGAAGCGGACGCGCGCAGCGCGGCCTGCGCGGTGCTTGCGCAGCTGCCGGATGCGCTGCCGCAGATCATGGAGCGGCTGAGCCGCGAGGAATAAAGGAGACATCAGAATGGAACTTCTTACATCTGTACTGGTCGCCGGAGGAGTCTGCGCCTGCATCGGCGCGGTCAAGGCTGTCTGCCGCAGGATCGTCAGGAACGGCCTCGACGGAACGAACCGCCGTTAAATGCGGGGAGTTGTCAGCGCGAAGCAGACTGAGGGGGCAAGCGGCAGGCAGTGTGTACCTTAGCATCTGGCGGGGACACTTGTGCCTTTATAACAACCGAAAAACAGGACTTGCCTGAACCTGTACCCGCAGCATGTGCCAACCGCAGTTCACCGCTCCTTTTCTCCCCTATCTTCTCCGACAAGGCGGAAAAAGATAGGGCTGCCGGAAGCACGATAGCCTCACATAGGTAATCACAAAAAACCGCCCTTCCGGGCGGTTTTTCATCTTATATTTCCTGCCGGCCCTCCAGCGCACGCAGAAGCGTCACCTCGTCGGCGTATTCCAGCTGGCTGCCTACCGGGATGCCGTAGGCCAGACGCGTGACCTTTACGCCCATCGGACGCAGTAGACGCGACAGATACATGGCCGTGGCCTCGCCCTCGGTATCCGGGTTCGTGGCCATGATGACTTCGCGCACAGCCCCGTCTGATACACGGGCCAGCAGTTCCCGGATGCGCAGATCATCCGGCCCGACGTGGCTCAGGGGCGAAATGACGCCATGCAGCACATGGTACACGCCGTGGTATTCCCGTGCCCGCTCCATGGCGATCACATCCTTTGGCTCCGCCACAACGCAGATAAGGCCGTGGTCACGCTCGGGGTCAGCGCAGATCGCACACAGTTCCTGATCGGTCAGGTTCTGGCAGACCGGGCAGAGACGGACGCTGTCCTTCGCGTCCAGAATGGCCTGTGCAAAGCTCTGCGCCTCGTCCTTCGGCAGCGACAACACATAAAATGCCAGACGCTGCGCCGACTTCATACCGATGCCGGGCAGACGCGCAAATTGTTCGGTCAGCCGCTCGAGTGCGGCGGGGAACGCGCGCATTAGAACAGGCCGCCTAAATTCAGGCCGCCCGTCAGCTTGGCCATGTTCGCAGACTGGTCAGCCTCGGCCTTGCGCATGGCCTCGTTGACCGCCGCGACGATCATATCCTGCAGCATTTCGACATCATCCGGATCGACTGCCTCGGGGTCGATGGTGATAGACTTGAGTTCGCGGTTGCCGCCACATACGGCTGTGATCACACCGCCGCCCGCCGTTGCTTCATATTCCTTTGCCTGCAGTTCCTCCTGCATCTTCATGAGGTTCTCCTGCATTTTCTGGGCCTGCTTCATCATCTGCATCTGATTCATGCCGCCCATCGGCATCCCGCCGCGATATCCGCCTTTTGCCATGTTTGTTCTCCTTCTATCGTAAATAAATTATTTGATCGTAAAAATGTCGCTGTGCTGCTGTCCGAACTGAACAAGCGCATCCATCGGGTCGTCTCCCAGCCGTGAAAGCCGGTTTTTGAGTGCAAAGCGCACCGAAACCGGTTTTCCCAATATTGCCGACGCCTTTTCCCGGACAAGTGCCTCCGTATCAGGCGTTTTTTTAACCAGATCCAGCACAAAATCTGAATCCGCCGCCATGATAAGCACTTCTCCCTGCAAAACAGGGTGGATTGGGCCGTTCACAGCAAAAAAACCGCTGATCTTAGCAGGAAGCGCCGCGCGCAGCTTTTCAGACAGCGCAGGCCAGAAGCCTGCGGGTGTCTCGGGCTGCGGTGCAGCAGGCGGCTGCGCCTGCTTCTGTGGGGACAAAGGTTCCACACTTCCGCGTTCTGGATCGTCAGCATCGTCCGGGAAGGGCGGTCGGTCGTCGTCAAAATCCGCTTCGCTGCCGCTGGTTTTCGGTGCACTTTTTACCAGAGCACCGGAGGCCAGCTGCTCCTCCACGCGCGAAATGCGCGCATCGAGCGCCTGCGCATCCAGCCGCAAAGACGGCTCGCACAGCTGCATCAGAAGCAGTTCCGCCGCCACACGGACATCCGTATTCTTGCCGAACGAGGCGCGGGTCTTCTGCGTCTCGGTCAGCACGCGCATCAACTCGCCTGGAGAGAAGACTGTTTGCAGCGCCAGCGCCTGCTGCTCCGTTGCAATGCCGGAGAGCATGGAAAGCCCGCTCTTCGGGGCCGTGCGCAGCACGAGAAGGTCGCGGCAGAGCGCACACATCTCGCCCAGCAGAGCGCCCACGTCCTTTCCCGCAGAATAAAGCACAGAAAAAATTGTCAGCGCCTTCGCTGTGTCCTGTTCCGCAATGGCCTGCATCAACTCCGCTGTGCGTTTTTCGCCCGCGAGGCCGAGAGACGCATAGACGCTTTCGAGCGTCACGGGACCGTTTGCCGCCGACGCGCACTGGTCGAGCAGGCTCACGCCGTCGCGCATGCCGCCGTCAGCCAGCCGGGCCAGCAGATTCACAGCCTCAGGCTCAATTTCGATATGCTCCTGATAGGCGATGAAGTTCAGCCGGGAGGCAATTTCATCGGGCCGCAGACGCTTGAACGCAAACCGCTGGCAGCGGGACAAAATCGTCGCGGGAACCTTCTGCAGTTCGGTCGTCGCCAGAATGAATAACAGATGCGCGGGCGGCTCTTCAATAATTTTCAGCAGCGCGTTGAATGCCGCCGTCGAGAGCATATGCACCTCGTCGATGATATACACGCGCATTTTGACCGTGCCGGGCGTGTAAATTGCGTCGTCACGCAGAACGCGGACGGAATCGACGCCGTTGTTGGATGCCGCGTCGATCTCCAGCACATCCATACAGCTGCCCTCGTCGATGGCGCGGCATGACGGGCACAGCCCACAGGGGTCGCCATGGTTCGGATTTTCACAGTTGACGGCCTTGGCCAGAATCTTGGCGCAGGACGTCTTGCCGGTGCCGCGCGTACCGGTAAACAGATACGCATGGCTGAGTTTGCCCGTCTCCAGTTGCGAACGCAACGTGTCGGTCACGCTCTTCTGCCCGACGACATCCGAAAACGTCTGCGGCCGGTATTTGCGGTATAACGCCTGATACATACCTGTTCACCTCCGGAGTTTTTATTATACACAAAAAGCACGCAGAAGAAAAGCCTCTGCGCACTTTTTTGTTAGTCCTGCAGTTTGCTCTTCCCATACTCCCGCTCAAACTGCTTGCTCCGCTGCCGGCTCAGATAAATGACTTTCCTTTCGCCGAACGCCCGTCATATTGGGAATTATAATGCAGTTTGTCGTGCAACTCATTCTCAATGCGAAGTCCGAAATGCTTATTTTTTCTTTTTGGGGAAATTTCATATTGCCGCAGACCTCTCATGAACTTCATAACTTTGCGAGATGGACCGCTGCGAAAGGCACAGGTTTTTTAACCGCGGAATCGAATCCCGCATCCCGAAAAGAAGCTGGTCATCGGCTGCAAGGAACAGCATATCCCCGCCATAGCTGGCCTGAATACGGCATTTCTCCAGCATATTCTTTTGATGATAGAACCCGCCGCGCCCCGGATGGGGCGCGGCGGCGTGCAGTTCGTGCAATTATTTTGCGAAGACCTTCTTCAGTCTTGCAAAGCGGGGCAGACCGTTGACCTTCTCAAGCTTCGTTTCGCCCTGGATCAGCGGCATGGCGTACTTGATAAAATCTTCCGTCACGTTGTTGCCCTCCGGCGTGATCCACTCGGCTGGGAACTTCTTCTCGAAGTTGGCAACGTCGGAGAGATCAAACAGCTTGGCCTTGCAGGTGTAGCCGTTCGTACGGTCGCACGCAAAGCCGACCATCTTGTCCGTCTGACCGGCGACCATCTGCTCGACAGCAGTCTTGCCGGACATGAACGCTTCTTCAATGTCGGTGCCGGAAGCGCAGTGCGCAGCGCAGCGCTGCAGCAGGCTGAGTTCGATGCCGCGGACCTTCGCACCGGTGCGCTCTTTCATGATGCCGGCCAGCGTTGCAGCCAGACCGCCCAGCTGGGCATGGCCGAAACCGTCGGTCGCGGCGGTTTTTGCCTCGGAGACGAAGCGACCATCGGCGTAGTGCACGCCCTCGGAGACGGCGACGATGCAGTTCTTCTTCTCCTCATAGCGCTTGGAGACGTCGGCGACAAACTTGTCCATGTCGAAATCGACCTCGGGCAGGTAGATGAAGTCACAGCAGGGCTCTGCCTCGTTGGCAAGCGCGGCAGCGGCGGTCAGCCAGCCTGCGTGACGGCCCATGCACTCAATGATGGTGATCATGCCGGTGTCATAGACGTGCGCGTCACGAGAGACTTCCATGATGGACGTGGCGATATACTTGGCCGCGGAAGCGTAGCCGGGGCAGTGGTCGGTGCCGAAGAGGTCGTTGTCGATGGTCTTGGGGATGCCCATGACGCGGCACTCGTAGCCAACCTTCTTCATATACTTGGAGATCTTGTTGCAGGTGTCCATGGAGTCGTTGCCGCCGTTGTAGCAGAAATAGCGGACATCGTACTTCTTGAAGATCTCAAGAATGCGCTTGTAGTCGGTGTCGTCCTCGTCCGGGTCCTTGATCTTATAGCGGCAGGAGCCGAGCGCGGAGGACGGCGTGTAGGGCAGGCGATCGAGTTCTGCGCGGTCTTCCTCGTCCATGCACAGCAGTTCGTCGTTCAGAACGCCCTTGATGCCGTGGTACGCGCCGTAGACCTTTGTGATGCAGTCTGCGTCGAGCGCAGTGCGGATGCAGCCGTAGGCGCTGGAATTGATGACAGAGGACGGTCCGCCGGACTGGCCGATGATCAGAGCACCCTTCAAAGCTTCAGACATAATAAATTACCTCCATATGCGTATTAGAGTATGTTGAACAAAACAAAATATATCACATCACGCGGAAATTGTAAATTCGTCTATTGCAAAAATAACTGAAATTTGCTAGAATTCTTCGTGGAATATGAATAAACTAAGGAGATGTCATTATGCCTCTGGTTACTTCTACCGAAATGTTCAAGAAAGCTTATGACGGCGGCTACGCCATCGGTGCTTTCAACGTCAACAACATGGAAATCGTTCAGGGCATCACTGAGGCCTGCCAGGAAGAGCACGCTCCCGTTATCCTCCAGGTTTCCAAGGGTGCCCGCGCCTACGCGAACCACAACTATCTGGTCAAACTGGTCGAGGCTGCCGTAATTTGCTGCCCCGATATCCCCATCGTTCTGCATCTGGACCACGGCCCCGACTTTGAGACCTGCAAGGCCTGCATCGACGGCGGCTTTACCTCCGTTATGATCGACGCTTCCTCCAAGCCGTTCGCAGAGAACATCGAGATCACCAAGAAGGTCGTTGAGTACGCACATGACCACGGTGTCGTCGTCGAGGCGGAACTCGGCACGCTGGCCGGCATCGAAGACGAAGTGAAGGTCGCCGCACACGAGGCTTCCTACACCCGTCCGGAAGAGGTCGAAGAGTTCGTCTCCAAGACCGGCTGCGACTCTCTGGCCATCGCCATCGGCACCAGCCACGGCGCATACAAGTTCAAGCCCGAGCAGTGCACCCGCAACGAGCAGGGCATTCTCGTCCCGCCTCCCCTCCGCTTCGACGTTCTGAAGGAAGTCTCCAAGCGTCTGCCCGGCTTCCCGATCGTGCTGCACGGCTCGTCCTCCGTCCCGCAGGACTATGTCAAGATGATCAACGACAACGGCGGCAAGATGCCCAACGCCATCGGTGTTCCCGAGGATCAGCTGCGTGAGGCCGCAAAGCTTTCCGTCTGCAAGATCAACATCGACTCCGACCTGCGTCTGGCCATGACTGGCACCATCCGTCAGTTCTTCAACGAGCATCCTGACAAGTTCGACCCGCGCGAGTATCTCAAGCCCGCTCGTGCCAACATCAAGGAACTCGTCCGCCACAAGCTCGTCGACGTCCTCGGCTGCGCCGGCAAGGCGTAATTTCTCCGATCAAAAACTCCTCTGCTGCAAAGCAGGGGAGTTTTTTCTATGATTTTTTCCGGAAGTCCTCTGCCCGCAGCACCTCAAACATCCGCACAGCAGTGCTTTCCTCGCCGCCCGCAGCCAGCCACCCGGCCTGAAACGCCGCCCGCACCAGCGAAAACAGTGCATCCTCCGCCTCCTCATATTCCGCCCGCTCCAAAAACCGCCCGAAGGCTTCTTCATATTCGTTACTGTGCATTTATCCCACGCCCCGTTTATGATTTACCTATATTTTAGCGAATTATTCGCTAAAAATCAACATCAAATCATGGCCTCGTCTATAATCCATCCAGAAAGTTGAGGGCGATGGAATGTACGAACGGATTCGGGCACTGCGGGAGGATAAGGATCTGACCCAGCGGGAAATGGGGCAGATTCTAATGTGCAGCCAGCGAATTTACAGCAATTATGAGCGCGGTGATGTCGATATTCCAACAGCTGTGCTGATCCGTCTGGCTGATTTTCATGGTGTTTCTGTTGATTACCTTTTAAACAGAACGGATAACCCTAAAACGAATGTATAGATTTTATCTGCCTATTGTTTCGCAACGATCCATCTCTCCTTACCATGCGGCAAGGGGAGATTTTTGCGGCTTAAAGGAGTCAGCTTGGCGTATAATCTGTTTTGACCGTCCATAGGGAAACAATGAAACAGAAAGGCTTTTTGCAATATAACAAAATTGATTCGGGACTATCGGTTCAGCGCAGGGCAACTCGGCAGGCTGACGAACAGGAGCAGAGATATGAACAGTGAACCATTGATTATAAAAAAACGCGGCGAGGATGGAAACCGGATTATTACAGTTCGCATCCGCGAGGATACGCTGGCGGAACTTGACCGGCTTGCCGCAGAAAGCAACCGTTCCAGAAACGAACTGATCAATATCATTCTGGCGCATGGCGTGAAAAATATTGAGATTGAATAACGCGCTTGCTGCGGCATACAGAACCATCCAAAATTTACGCTGAAAACGAACAAAAATCGACCGTACCCAAGCCTCCCCCTGCCATGCACCGCGTGGTAAGCGTCGGCGTTACCGCCGTCTGCGCTGGTACAGAACTGTCAGACGGGACAGCGTCAGATCGTACAGGAGAAACAGCGCCAGTCCCAGCGCGCATGTCGCCCAAAGAATCGCGGGGGCCGTCTCGGCAAGTTCCTGCGTCACGGCATCGAGGCGCAGAACGAACAGCAAAATCAAATAGTCCGCTCCTACGGCAAAAATGGCCAGCAGAAGCTTCGCGGACAGGCGCAGGGCGCGGCTGCGGATGGTGTCGAATTTTGGCTTGATGAGCGGATAATAGCCAAGAAAGACAAACAGCATGGACGCCTCCTTGTCAGGGCCGAGAAGTGTGCCCAGAATGGCGATTGCCGCGTAGCAGTTCCACGCGACGCGTTTGCTGCAGCGTTCCCGTACCGGCAGCAGCACGGCCGAGGCCAAAATCGGACAGGCATACAGCGCCAGCGGGACGACACCGCCAAGGCACAGCAGCACAACGCCCAGCGCTGTAAACATTCCGCCCAGCGCGAGTTCCTTTGCAGTGGTCATATGCAGTCCCCTTTTACCATGTGATAGAAAACGCCGTCTCCGATGGACGCCGTCTGATGAACCGGCGCGCCGACGCTTCTTCACTCAAACTCATGAACCCGATAAGTTCTGCTCCGTCATAAAACGAATAGAAATGATTCTGCGGATTGGTAAGTCCAAATCCGCGCTTTTTTTGCGTCTCATAGGACGGAAGATCATAAATTGCATAGTCCCTGGGATAGGCCCAGCCTGCGATCAGCTTCTTTTCCGCTTCGGTCGTGATGTGATAGTTCAGCATTTGCTCCCCCTCGCCTTCAGCATGATTATAGCAAGTTCGGAGTAAAGAATCAATCTGACAGCTTTCGTCTGTGTGAGGCTTGACAACTGCTGCGCAGAGCGGGTATTCTATCAGTAGGCGAATGCTATAAATTTAAATATGGAGGTCCATTCGATGAAGGTCGTCAATTTTGGTTCTCTGAATATCGATCATGTCTATGCCGTTGACCATTTCTGCCGCGCTGGCGAGACGATCCACACAAAAAGCTATACGCAGAATGCGGGCGGCAAGGGACTGAACCAGTCCATCGCCGTGGCGCGCAGCGGACAGAAGCTATACCACGCGGGCCTGCTCGGTGCGGAGGGCGCACAGCTAGCAGACCTGCTTGCAAGCTGCGGCGTTGATCTGCGCTATCTGAAGCGCACGCAGATCCCACAAGGCCACGCCATTATCCAGGTCGAGCCGAACGGCCAGAACTGCATCTTCACCTATGGCGGGTCGAACATGGCCGTTTCGCCTGAAGATATCGACGAAGTGTTTTCCCATTTTGACGCAGGCGACTATCTGCTGATGCAGAATGAGATGTCCAATCTAACCTATATGCTGCGCGCCGCCGTCCAGCGCGGTCTGCGCGTGGTGCTGAATGTTTCGCCCATCTCCGAGGAGATTCTGCACGTTGATCTGAGCGGAGTTGACTGGCTGGTCGTCAACGAAATTGAATGCGCCCGTATGGCGGGCTGCGAAGATCCGCAGGCGGGCTATGAGACGCTCAAGCAGCGCTACCCGTCGCTCGGCATTCTGCTGACGCTTGGGGCCGAAGGCTCTGTCAGCTGGAAGGACGGCGTGGAGGTCCGGCAGTGTGCGTACCCGGTAAAAGCTGTCGATACGACTGGCGCGGGTGACACCTACATGGGCTATTTCGTCGGCTGTCTCGCACAGGGCATGGACCGTCAGGCAGCCATGCAGTACGCGTCCATGGCCTCCGCTATCTCCGTTACCCGTCCCGGCGCAGCCGTTTCCATTCCCCTGATGGACGAGGTTCGCGCCGCCGTTGAGGCGCTTTGAGCGGGTCAGCCTGAAAAAGCCATCAGACATGCAAAAGCTGCCCCTTCCCATGCCGGGCATGACAAGTCGGTGGCTTTGCACACAAGCTTCGTTTGTTTTCAACGTGCCGCAGAGCAATGCTCTGCGGCACGATTTTTTTTTGTCTGCACTGTGTTGTCTCATTTTGATTATAGCAGCCGGAAAAGTCGCCGCAAATGGAGGAACTCTTGCAGAAACTATGGAAGAAAATCAGAATTGAAGAAACTGCAAAGCAACTATATCCTGCGGACTAAATTCCCCTTGACAGGCGTGCGGATGTCCGTTAATATGTCTTTATAGGATGTACAAATTTCATTGTACAGTCCTCGCAATACGGACATATGAAGTTCTGAAGAAAGGGCGGATTTGAAATGAAACAGATGATGGATGCCATTGTAAAACCCGCAGCCGGCCCCGGTTTGGAATTGCGGCAGGTGCCGGTTCCCGTGCCGGGTCCCGGAGAAGTTCTGATCAAAATTCACAAAACCGCGATCTGCGGCTCCGACGTCCATATTTACAAATGGAACCAATGGGCGCAGCAGCACGTCAAGCCCCCTCAGGTCATCGGCCATGAGTATGTCGGCGAGATCGCGGAACTCGGCGCAGGCGTCACGGGCCTCACGGTCGGCCAGCGCGTCTCCGGCGAGGGCCATATCACCTGCGGCCACTGCCGCAACTGTCACACTGGCAATATTCAGTGGTGCAAGCACCACATCGGCGTCGGCGTTGACCGTGACGGCGCGTTCGCAGAGTTCGTCTGCATCCCGTCGCGCAACGTCATTGCCATCGACGAGAGCCTGCCGGAGGACGTTGTCTCCTTCTTTGACGCCTTCGGCAACGCCACGCATACCGCCCTCATGTTCCCGCTCATCGGCGAGGACGTGCTCATCACCGGCGCGGGTCCCATTGGCATTATCGCGGGCGGCATCTGCAAATACGCGGGCGCACGCCGCGTCGTCATTACCGACGTGAACGAATACCGGCTTGCCCTCGCCCGCAAAATGGGCGTTGACGCCGCCGTCAACACCGCAAAGGAGGATCTGCACGAGGTCATGCACGCGCAGGGTCTGACCGAGGGCTTTGACGTAGGCCTTGAAATGTCCGGAAACGCCGCGGCGTTCCACCAGCTGATCTCCGTCATGCGCAGCGGCGGCAAGGTCTCTCTGCTTGGTCTCGGCGACGGCCCCATCAGCGTGGATATGAACCAGATCATTACAAACGGCCTGACGCTGCAGGGCATCTATGGCCGCAAAATGGATAACTGGCACCAGATGTCGTACATGGTGCAGGGCGGGCTCGATCTGACGCCCGTGATCACGCACCGCTTCCACTACACGGACTTCCAGAAGGGCTTTGACGCGATGATGAGCGGAAAGTCTGGAAAAGTTGTACTCGATTGGACGAAGTAAAGGAGGAATTCTCATGAAAACCGCACTGCAAGCCTTTGAACAGGAGCTGGACGCGATCCGCGAAGCCGGAACCTGGCGCGAAGAGCGCATCATCACCACCCCGCAGCGCTCCTGCATCGACACGACGCAGAAAGCCCACGTCGTCAACATGTGCGCCAACAACTATCTTGGCCTGTCCGACGACCCGCGGCTCATCGAGGCTGCGAAGGCCAGCTATGACCGCTGGGGCTTCGGCCTTTCGTCTGTGCGCTTCATCTGCGGCACGCAGGAGATCCACAAGGAGCTCGAGCGCCGCATCGCAAAGTTCGCAGGCACCGACGACGCCATCCTCTATTCCTCCTGCTTCGACGCCAACGGCGGTCTGTTTGAGACGCTGCTTGGGCCGGAGGACGCGGTTATTTCGGACGAACTGAACCACGCGTCCATCATCGACGGCGTGCGCCTGTGCAAGGCCAAGCGCTACCGCTATCTGAACAACAACATGGAAGACCTTGAGGAAAAGCTCAAGGACGCGCGGGAATCCGGCTGCAAGAAAATTCTGATCGCGACCGACGGCGTGTTTTCCATGGACGGCTATATTGCAAATCTCAGGGCTAACTGTGATCTGGCCGACCGCTATGACGCGCTGACGATGGTTGACGACAGCCACGCCGTCGGCTTCATGGGCACGCATGGCCGCGGCACGGCGGAATTCTGCGGTGTGATGGGCCGCGTCGATATTATCACCGGCACGTTCGGCAAGGCTATGGGCGGCGCGTCCGGCGGCTATACGGCAGCGCGGCAGCCGATCGTCGATCTGCTGCGGCAGCGCTCGCGTCCGTATCTGTTCTCCAACACGCTCGCTCCCGCCATCTGCGCCGCGACGCTCCGCACCATCGATCTGCTGGAGGAATCCACGGCGCTGCGCGACAAGGTGCATGAGAACGCGCGCTATTTCCGCGCGGAGATGGAAAAGCTCGGCTTCGATCTGCTCCCCGGCGAGCACCCCATCGTCCCCGTCATGCTCTATGACCCGAAGATCGCGCAGGAGTTTGCCCGCCGGATGCTTGAAAAGGGCGTCTATGTCGTCGGCTTCTGCTATCCCGTCGTCCCCAAGGGCCGCGACCGCATCCGCACGCAGATCTCCGCCGGCCATACGAAGGAAGACCTCGATTTCGCCGTCCGCTGCTTCGGCGAGGTCAAGAAGGAAATGGGACTATAAGTTCGATTTGCGTCCTGCTTCCGTGAAATTTCGTGTAATACCATAATGACCCGGGCCTTTTCGTCTCAGAATATAACCGGGCCGCAGAGCGACACTCTGCGGCCCGGTTCAGTCTGCCAAAGGATTTCTTTGTTGGTTTCATGCTGCAATTTCACTGGCTTGTTTGTAGGGGCATGCGTCTCTGTCTGCCCGCGTTAAAACAGGATCAGAGAAAAATAGCGAATTTTCCCATCGTTTGCCCAACATTTCATGTGGACAGCGTCGGCCATTTTCTGCGCGTCCACACAATAGGCTGACATGCAGGGCGCATGCTTCCAAGGTCCTGCACCCATCATCAGAAGGTCGGTCAGACCATCCGCCTGCATCTTTGCCATAAGCTGTTCCGTCAACAAGTTCTGGTGCTTTTTTGCAGTCTTCTGCTCCGCCGTATCCCGATAATCGAAGGGCGTTGTTTCGATCATTAAAACCAGTGCCGTCTTATACCGCTGCATAACAGCGGTCATTTCCTCGACCGTGCCGCTCATCGGCGGGCAGGCCGGAAGCACACCGTAATTGCCGCAGAGGTTCTGCTCGCAAAACCTGCGGTACTCCGGCACAACGACCAGTTCCCGTACCGGCAGAAACGCGGCGTCTGTAAAGCCGGATATTTTCGCCAGCGCAGCGTAATCCTGCATACGAAAGCCTCCCAACGCCTTTGATTTCATACACCCATCTTACCGCATTTTCAGAAAAAACGCACGAACAATTTTCAGGCATATCGCAACACCTTTCAGCTCGCGCAATAGACGAACAGCAACAGACCCGGCCCAAAGAAATCCGAGCCGGGTCCGTTGTTGTCAGTCAGAAAAGCATAGTTCTCCAAAATATGCCGGAAGATGAAAATCAGGATGTCCGGCATCCACACGGTTCCACGCAAGATAATGCTCCTGCGCTGTCAGATCGCCGCATTTGTAGAAATTCCCTCTAATTTTCCCGGAGGGACTGAAATCCGGGAAGAACAGCTGCAGCAGCTTGAACGGGAGTTCATATGCCACATCCCAACCGGTAGCCGTTCTTTCGCAGCACGCGTTCAGCGTCTTCCCGCCGCCCGGAAGCAGGAGCCGCATCCGATCAACTCTCCCGGTTCCGAAGCCAAAGTAGAGGCAGAGATTCGGGTTCAGTTCGATATTCAAATACCGCGCGTCGCACTCTGCGGCGCTGAGGAAGAACTCCAGACAGCTGTCCTGACACGGCTGATCGAGCACGCCGGAATTTTCCGCGCGGATCTGCGCTTCCTCCGCGTGCAGATGCACATACAGTCTGCTCTCGTCATATGCAAGCTGCGCGTAGGCGCTGATCGCCTCACAGGGCCGCCACAGCCGCTGGTCGATCGGCGCTTTTTCGATTTTATCCCAGTCCGGCTCCCCAGTGACCTTTTGTATCCGATATTGTCTGGTCATAATTTTCCTTTCTTCGTTCTCTACGTTAATGCCTCAAAAGGTTCGCCCCAAGCGTCTATCAAACAGTCGCTTTTCGGACGACCCCACATTTGTAGTCAAATACTTAGATTTCCCATTCTCTGGTGCTTGCTAAAGTGTGAAATTTCTTCGTTTGTGGCAACTGCTGCGTGAACCAACTGTCAGATTTGCATCCTCGCCAATCAGTCTACACAACGCTGGATATATCACAACTTCTCCTATATGAGCCTCTAATGCCTTATATGGGTTTTCCAGTTCTTTCTCCCCTTTCTGTTCACACTATACGCAAAATCCCCGCAAGAGTCAATCTACTCCTGCGGGGTTTGATTATTTGTTGTGAAAATAGTTAAGCAAAGAATACAGAATGTGTTTTTCCTCTTCTGACAGATTGCCAATATAGATTGATTCTGTATTATCAAGGCCAAGCATATAATCCGCCGATACATGAAAAAGCTGTGTAAGTTCTGCAACATATTGCGTTGTTGGTATAGAAAGTCCCATTTCCCATGCGTTCACCGCCGAGCGGGTGACACCAATCTTTTTTGCCAAAGCAGATTGAGACAGCCCTGCCCGTTCCCTGAGTTCTTTAATCGTATCGCAAATCATAGCATCACCTCTTGATGATAGCATAATTTGCAAAATTAGATATTTAATTATCATTATTTGTATAGTTTAATTGGCGCCCAAGTATGACCGTGTTATATTGTAAATATCAGCAAAATAATAGAAAGGGGTTGATAAGATATTAGGGTGTATCTGAAAACTCATGATGTGACCGGCAGCGAGGGATTTTTGCGTTGCGCAAGACATTTTTTCGCAGGAA
>URAZ01000015.1 GCA_900545925.1 uncultured Eubacteriales bacterium
TCCCTCGCGAGGAAGATATAAGTCACAATAGAAAAAGTGTTCATACAACTTCATCAGAGGATATCTTTTCTCTTCCGAGCTCTGCGTGACGCCATTTAAGCGTAATACATCACGCTTATTCTTTTGCCAAAGAGAACGTGTGAGTTCGCGGCTATCCTGACTAAAAAGATAACCTTTGAAAATATCTTCAGTATCCAAACGAATGCCTTTAAGATTTACATCCAGAAAATACTGGATGCTGGTATTTACATCGTTAGAATAGCTGGCAATTATATTGAACTCAGATTTGCACAAGTTATCAAAAAGCCCCTGGGCTTTATGCCGGTCAGCTAACAACTCGGAAGAAGATATCGTGTTCCATAGTTTTTGAATACGAGGAAGTTGATGATAATCATCGCTTTTAAGAATAGCGTTCCAATCATCGGATGTAATTGCTTCCTGATCAAAGGCCTTTTCTAAGAGTGTCTGGAAGCCTGTAAACCCCTCATTGCGAAGAGGGCACAGATCTGGCGTCGATATCTTGGTCCCAAACTTTTTCTTTATACAGGAAACAATCAACATAAGTACAGTTGTACGTTGTTGACCATCAATAATTTCACAAGTGTGGTCAGATTTAATCGTTAATATTATATTTCCCAAAAACTTGCTGCTGCGAGACAAATCGTACAAAAGCATTTTAAGATTGTTGTCATCCCATCTAACCTCTCTCTGAAAAGCAGGGATAGAATACTTCCTATCTGCCTCGAGGCAAATGATTTGCTGTTGGGGATCATTAGGCTTTACGGATAAGCACACTTGTGTTTTCGACAAAAAATCACTCAGATTAGTAATTGTTCCAACAATTCCCGCCATAATAAAGCTCCTATCTCTATATCCGGATTAGGCGAATGATTTAAAAGTTAAAATATTCGGTATCGAGTTTATATAATTTGAAAGTTTGTGCCGCTGCCACGCCAACCTCATACTTAACAAGAAGATCTGCAAGTAAATTGCCATCTATTAATTTGATATTTTTTTGCTGTTGCTTCTCGATGAATTGTATTGCAGATCTCGTAAAAGACGATGTTGTAATAAAAACACCTTTGTTAATATGTTCCATGGCGCCAATAAAGGCCTGTAAATCATGCCGGGTAACCTTATTACCATTAGCAAAACGTTTAGCCTGGATATATATCAAATCCAAGCTGAGCTTATCTTCACTAATTATTCCATCAATTCCACCATCATGTGGTTTTCCTGTAACAATACCCGAATTTTTATCATATCCATACCCCATCTTTAAAAGCAAGTCAACCACAAGATGTTCAAAGAACTCTGGGGAATTGTTTAGAACAGAATCAAATACTTGTTGTCGTATATTTTGTAAATGCTCCTGCAGCGCAGCTTTGATTTTTTCTTCCGGTAACAGTTCAGAAATATCTGTAGTTTTGGGAGCAGTAATAATAGTGGCTGTATTTTCTGTCGAAATCAAACGGAATTTGATCTTTTTTCCTTCATAACCCGCAATTTCAAAGAATTTTATCGGGTAAGCAGTCGGAAAATCCAGACCGATACACCGACGGCGAAGTTGAGCATTGACAACACCAACAGGATTCTCTGCTCCAAAAGAATACAATCCCTGACGAATAATCTCATCATATATTTGTTTTGAGGTCAAACCATCATTATTTTGTTGTAAAACACACTTAATAGATTCTACGATAGTCATTTCATCACCCCCGGCTCCGCTTTATTTGATGGTTGCTTTTCATCCGGCACAATTTCTATAATATCCTCAATTCCACAATCCAACGCGGCACAAATCTTCACGAGTATCTCTGTGGTAACATGCCCGTTCCGCCCCATCTTGGTGACAGATGCTGGGCTAATACCTGCCTTTTCACACAGGTCCTTTTTCTTCATGTCCTTATCGATGAGCAGCTTCCAGAGTTTTTTATAACTCACAGACATAAAATATCTCCTCCGTACCGATATACAAAAAATGCTCTGCCGCTTGGCAGAGCATTCGGTCTATTGCAGCCATACTGCCAAGGCCTATTCCAACACTTGACAGCGTTGTTTATAATGATAGCACATTTGGGCAGGAAAAGCAAGAAAATGATAGATCCGCACGAATTCCGACTCTATTCAATTTCTTTTCAAGCCGCGAAAGAAACGCTTGAACCTCCGGACAGTCAGAGCTACAATGCCAACACCTCATCGTGAGGACAAACTGATTGGAGGTCAAATGATGAATTATGAAGTAAACCCGTTTCAGGACTACGAATCGATCACCGTTGATGAGCTGAAAGATCAAGCTAACAGTCTACTGAATCTGGTAACGGAAGAGCAGCGGCCACTGCGCGTATGTATGAATAATGGCAAGGAGTTTCTGCTGTTCCCTCAGGACCTGCTCGCCCCCATCTGCGACTCTGACTTTCGCTTGATCCTGCTGTCGGCAATGCGGTATGCGATGGGCAGGAATACTTGTATGCCCATGGTAGTCGCTGATTATATTAAGCGTCACATTCAGCTTCTGGATGATAAGTTTCTCGTACTGGCTGCCGATGAGATTAGGCGGCATCTTGAAGATTACGCAGAACACGAGCCGAATCCGAATCTTTGGCATGACCTTTTAGGTGCACTTGAGACAGAGCAGAGAGAGCGTGCCACTCGTAAGGCAAGAAAAATCAGACTGTGCCCAGCCTGCGGGAAGCCCTTGGAGGTCATGAGCATTGCCGACAACCAGCATTCACCAGGCGGATTTGATGTAATTGCCCACTGCCGTAACTGTCTTTCTGATTATGAATGGTTCTGTGATAAGGATGGCGGTGTCTCAGATATGAAGCAGTATTTCTTCGGGTAAGGCGAATGTACATTTCGGCAGGAGACTTTGGGTGTATTCCTTGTCTATAGCGGCTCAACCGTTGAACTATGCGCCAACTTCCGTAAAGAGACCAAAAGGGCCGCACCTGCTCGTATGAACAGGCGCGGCCCTCTAAAAAGTTGCGCGTATTGAAGGGAATCTAATTCAGCCTGAAATAGCAGGTATTTTTTCCTCTTCCTTCTTTTTTCAACTCACCGGCTGCGACCAGCTTGCGGAGGGCACCCTCAATGGAACTGTCGCTAAGCGTCGGGCAAAGCTCCCGGATGTCCTGCTTATTGAACCGCCCGATTCTATTCTTGTTTGCTCTGCGTACCATTTCCAGTGCGGGCAGCTTGGTTTCTACAAGCGCCACGCGATCCTCGAAGTCTTTGTAAGCGGCAAGAATCGTTCCCAGCAGGTACTTAATGAAGGGCACTACATCCTCGGTTCCTTCATGCCAGCCGATTTGCACCTGCGCAAGTGCGGCGTAATACAGGTCCTTGTTTTTGGCGATTTTGGCTTCAAGGGAGATGTACTTGCCAACGTAAAAGCCGCTCCGATACAGAAGCAGCGTCGTGAGCAGCCGACTCATTCTTCCGTTGCCATCATTAAACGGATGAATGCACAAAAAGTCATGGATGAAAACCGGAATTGCAATCAGCGGCTCCAGTTCCATATTCCCGATTACGCGGTTGTATTCCTCGCAGATTCTGTCCAGCGCTTCCGGCGTTTCATACGGAGCAAGCGGCATGAACAGCGTTTCCACATGACCGTCCGGATAGGTGGCAGTGATATAATTCTGCACGCTTTTTGTGCGGCCCGCAAGCGGGTTATTCATGTGGCTGTACAGGATTTTGTGAAGCTGCAGGATATAGTTCCGCGTAATTGGAATCGCGTCAAAGCTCTCGTGAATGATACTCAGCACATCGCGGTATCCGGCGATTTCCTGCTCGTCCCGGTTTCTCGGCGTGGTTTTCTCCTCGACAAGCTGACGGATTCGGGTACTCGTGGTGACGATGCCCTCAATAGCATTCGATGCCTCGGTGCTCTGTATCTTGGCAATCTCCACGAGCTTTTCGAGTTCCTCCGGGCGCTGCTTCAAATACAGTTCCTGCTTCCCGGCTTCCTTGTATATGGCCGCAATCAGACCAAGAACGTCCGAGTCCCACTTTTGTTGCCTGATTGCAGAGTAATTGAAGGTTCTCATTCCCTTGCCTCCATTCTATTTCCCTTAAATATTAGAATAAAATAAGGGAATAGTCAATGGGATGTGCGATAAATCCCTTACTATTATGCCTGAATTAAGGGATTTATAATCTTAGTCGTTAACCGCCTATTCTTTGTTTATAGCGACGCAACCTTTGAACTGCTGCTTTTGAAGAAGCCACTTGCAGATAAATTTGTTTCACGCTGGGAACGTTCTTTCTTGAAGTCTCTCTACAAATACGGCTTGATTTTATATCACTTTGGTGATACTATTGCAGATAGAGATATGCAGGAGGGACACACGGATGAATCAGAAAATCACACTGTATCACGGCTCCGAGCAGCTTGTGGAAACGCCGACTTTTGGGTTGGGCAAGAAAAACAATGACTTCGGTCTTGGCTTTTACTGCACGGAAAGCGAAGAACTTGCGAAAGAATGGGCCGTGTCCTCTCTGCGCAATGGCTTTGCCAATCGTTACAGTCTTGATACGGAATACCTGAAAATCCTGAATCTGAACAGCCCGGACTATACGATCCTGAACTGGATCGCCGTCTTGGTGGAGCACCGCCTGTTTTCCATCAAAACCCCGGCAGCGCAGCGGGCAAAACGGTACTTGATTGACAATTTCAGCGTCAACGTCAATGCCTATGACCTGATTATCGGCTATCGCGCTGATGACTCCTATTTTGACTATGCCGAGTCTTTCTTAAATAACGGAATTTCCGTACAGCAGCTTGCAAAAGCCATGCGGCTGGGAAAGCTGGGAGAGCAGATCGTCGTCAAGTCCAAATATGCGTTCTCGCTGCTGCATTACGAGGGATTTTCCATCGCAGAAAAGGAAAAATATTATGTTCTCCGCAAGGCCCGGAACGATGAAGCCGATCAACATTATGTGAGCATACTTGAAGAAGAAACCGATGGTCTGTATATGCTGGATATCCTGAGAGGAGGCATTCAAAACGATGACCCACGCATACCAAGAAATGCATCTAAGTAACGCACAGGCGCTGCTGGGCGATGCTTTTGACTATGCCATCAACGCCTGCGACATTTCGGGAAATGACTTTGTGAAGCTATTTTCCGTAAGCTCTGTCAGCAAGCGAATCGAGAATGGCGAGCCTGCTTATCTGGCAGGAAAAAGCGGAATTGAAGTCGTGGAAGATATTCTTGTCGAGACGACCGGCAAAGCGCCAACTGCCAAACCACAGGTAACGTTCAGCCGCTCCAGAGAGTATTGGATCGGCTGGGCTATCGCGTACTATCAATGGTTCTCCGGCAGGAAATTCGGCGATATTTTCAAGGTCCTTTCGTTCGAGGATTTGCAGCAGATGTACGCTCCGCTTCACGAAGCAGACATCAGCAAATTTGCCGATATTGCCGATGCCAAAGTGCGTGCGTATTTTACAGATACCAATCTCAAGCGCATCCGTACGACCTACGGCTGCACACAAGCAGAGCTTGCCAAGCGAAGCGGCGTCAGCCTCCGGTCAATTCAAATGTACGAGCAGCACAACAAGGATATCAATAAAGCCAGCGCAGAAACGGTTCTCAGCCTCGCAAAAGTCCTTGGCTGCACGATGGAGGATCTTCTGGAAAAGTGATCTTCGTGATGGGGCTATTCTTTGTCTATAGCGGCTCAATCTTTGAGTTGCTACCCCGCAGAAACCACTTGCATAACCCTCTGCCCAGAGTTACAATGCAGACACCTTGAACATAGAAAACGCTTCCTGTTCTTTTGAGCGGGAAGCGTTTTTGACCACATGGATTACTACAGACACGCGCGGAACAGGCGGAAATGGGGGTTCAAAAGAGGGCACGAGAGTAACGGAATACGAGCGGAAATGATGAAAAATCATTGGAAACGTTCAAAAAAAGTTTTCTGTTCCTGTTTGGGACCACGAGGCCGCTGGTTCGAAACCAGTCACTCGGACCAGAAAACCCGCTGAAATCATAAGATTTCAGCGGGTTTCCTATGTAAATTGTTTGAGTTTCGCGAAACGCTATTCTTTGATTATCGCGGCGCAGGATTTGCGCTGCGGATTCGATCTTCCGTGGGGCTCCGTAATCGGTTTGTCAATCTTGGCTCGTCCCACTGCTGACGATCTGTGCGACGGTTTGACAGAACTCGTCCAAACCGGAAAAACCACCATACTGTTCCCGGATGCGAACGAGCTCTTGGCATTGCGGAAACGACAGACCGTCCAGCGCAAAGAAATCTACGTCTGTTGCGGCATTTACATTGATTTTCAGCCGGGTCGAATGCTCCGAACCCCATGGAACAGGCCGAACGGGCTTGTCTGCTTCAATCCAGATGCTCTTGTAAATTGCATCGTCCAATCGATGCGCCCCACTTTGAAGCTCCGTAAGCCAGATTTCTTTTTGCGAAGCAGCCTGCTTGCAAAGCCGCACGATTTTCTCCATATCACCCTGACGACCAACACGGTAGATTTCTCCAAACATCTGCTGTGCAGCAGGATCTACGGTAACAAAGTTCGTCACTCTTGCAAAAATGTCCATCAGAATATCCCGATCAGCTTCAAAGGCATCCAGATAATTTTGGACAAAATCCGTAAACAGGGTTTCGCGGCGCCAATCCAGCTGCATCATCGCCCAAAGAATTTTCACATACAGGTTCGCTGTGGGAGAAAGGCGATCTGCGTCACAGCCAAACCTGTGGTACACCTGCGCAGGCGCGGGACTGTGCTTCAGGTCTGCACTGCGGTACATTTGATAGAAGAAGGAAGCGATTAACCCCTCGCTGGACACGGCTTGCAGCCCGTTTTTCAAATGCTCCGGCAGAAAGGCAGAGGATGTAATGTGCGCCATGTGCAGCTGCTGATAGGATGCAAAGTCCTCCGCTTCCGGCACAGCAGTCAGGTACAGAAAGCGGTTGTTCTTCACACCATGCACCCGCAATGCGCTGTCCCTGCTGCACAGCCATGCGCCAAGATCATACCCATTGTCAAAGAAGCCTTCCTTTCGCTTGCCGAGAAGCTCCTGGCTGACGATTTCCAAATGCTCCGCGAAGCCTTCCAGGAACGCGAGGAAGGGATCGGTGATGGCTGTGCTGGTGTGGAAGCGGTTGGACTGGGAAAGCGCGGGCCGGTAGCCCATCCGGTGCATCCAAAGATGGGAAAGCTCGTGTGCAAAGATCTCCTCGATCTCTGAGTGCCGCAGATCCTCCCAGTTTGTTTCAAGCGCCAAAAAGCAAAGTTCCGGGTATTCCTGCACCTCCTGCCCATTCTCCAACCGGAGCCCAACCGCCTCGCGGGGATCCGTCCAGTCCGTGACGATCACAAGCGGAGCCTCACAGCCGAGGGCGTGATCCAGCATTTGATGAAGGGCTAAAGAAAAGGAAATTGCTTCGCATTCCATAATTTTTTGAATGGCGATGTGCTTTTCGGAGTCATTCGGCAGCACCCGGGCACAGTACAACGGTTTCCCATCCGAGGTATAGCTGGCTTCTGTCGAAAGTGCTTCAGCATAAACGATCATTCTTCTCAACCCTCTAATCCAATTTATTTTATTATTTCATTATAGCAAAATCGCGGCCAAAGCGCAATCGCAGCCATCTGGAGCATTCCGGACGGCTGTGATTTGTCCATTCGTTCAATGCCTGTCGCCTTTCTGCCGTTTCGACTCCGCCAGCTCCGCTTTCATCTCTGCGATCAGCACCTTCAGCTTCTCCTCACATTCCTCGCGCGTGTGCGCATACACATTCCGCGCGTGCTTTTTGCCGTCGATCCATGTCGGGGAGTATCGTACATGGTCTCTCCAAAGGTCAAATACATCTCTTCGCCTTCAAGATTCGCTGCTCGCTCCTTGATCCTCAGCAGTCATCTTTGAAATGGCCTGCTTTAAGGTCGTCCCGGCAGTGAATCAGATTGAAACGAATCTCTACTGCCAGCGCAGCCTAGAGCGTAGCTGGATGGACAAAAAGAGCGTGGCGCACATGGCGTATGCACCGCTTGGTCAGGGCAACCGGAATGAAATGTTCGGCGGCCCCGCCGTGCGTGCCCTCGCTGAGAAGTACGGCAAAACTCCGGCGCAAATCCTGCTCCGCTTCCTGACGCAAAAAGGTATCGCCGTCATTCCCAGAAGCACCAAACCGGAGCATATCCGGGAGAAGTTTGCCCTGTTCGATTTTACACTGACGCCTGACGAAATGGCGCAGCTTTCTGCGTTGGACAGAAAAGAACCGCTGATCGGCAAGCCGGAAACGCCGGAGTTGGTGGAGTTTTCACTGACGTGGTAACAAATCCGCGTCCAAAACATAATGCAGCCGCCCAAAGTGTGGGCGGCTGCGGTTATCTCAGTCCTCGAATTTTTCTTTGTCCAGCATTTTGATAACCCGCGCGGGGTTCCCGACCGCTACGGCATAGTCCGGCACATCCTTTGTGACCACGGAGGCCGCGCCTATGACGGCGTGCCGCCCCACGCGCACACCGGGCAGCACCGTCGCGCCTGCGCCGATCCACGCATAGTCCCCGATCTCCACCGGCTTGCAGGTCAGAACGTCCAGATCATAGGGATCGTGGTTGTTGGAAAGCAGCTGGACGTTGGCGGCAATGCGGGCATGATCGCCAATGGTGATGCCGCCCCGCGCCATCGCCAGCAGATTGGAGTTGACAAAAACGCCCCTGCCGAGCTTCAGCATATCCAGCGCCGCGCCGCTGAGCGGCGGTGCAATGGTGCTGCCCTCGCCGAGATTCTTGCCCAGCAGCTCGCGGAGCAGGGCGTTGTATTCCTCCGAAAACGGCAGCGTGTGGTTCAGCCGGAACAGCAGCTGCGCCGAACGCTGCCGGTCGGCGCTGTGCGGGATGGTACGCAGATCGACCCGAATTTCTTCACATTCCATTCAGTGAACCTCCTGAATCCAGTTTTCAAGCGCTGCTTTCGCTCCGTCCACGCTGCTTCCATGAATGGCAAGACCCTTGGTGACGCGGGCTTGCTGCGCGGCTTTCTGAATGTCCTGTACGGTATGGGAAAGGCCGCTTCCTTCGTGCGTGCAGAAGGGGTGAATCGTCTTGCCGGTGAAATCATAGTGCTCGAGGAAGGTGTAGACCGCCATCGGCATTGTTCCCCAATAGTTGGGGTAACCCAGATAAATCTCATCGTAGGCATCCAGATCATCGGGCAGATTTAAAACCTCCGGGCGGGCTTTCTTCTGCAGGTCGGCCTTTGCCTCTGCAATGCAGGTCTTGTAGCCCTCGGAATAGGGCTGCTCCTGTTCGATTTTATAAAGTTCGCCGCCGGTCAGTTCGGCCAGCATGTTGGCTGCTTTTTCTGTATTGCCGACGGCAATGCGGCGGTACGCACCGCCAAAGTAATTTTCTCCCGCACGGGAATAGTATGCGATCAATGCTGCCATGTCAAAACTCCTTTTCACTTCATGTTATGGGCTTATTGTAGCCGGTTCGGCTTCTGTAATCAATTTCGCTTTTGCGCCTTTCGGATAAGGAAAACTGATAGAAGAAGCGGCAGAACTGTTTTTATGACAGTTCTGCCACTCTATGCGTTACAGGATAGACATGAACCACTCCACGGTTTTCGGATCATAGTGGGAGAAGAACAGGCTCTCGCCGCCATCGAGGGCTTCGATCGCCGTCATATCCTCTGCCGTCAGTGTGAAGTCAAAGAGGTCAAAGTTCTGCTGCATCCGGTCCTTGTGCGTGGACTTGGGGATCACGACAACATCACTCTGGAGCAGGAAGCGCAGGGCGGTCTGTGCGGCGGTTTTGCCGTACTTCTCGCCGATCTGGGTCAGAACGGGGTTGGTGAACATATCCTTGCGGCCTTCCGCAAACGGGCCCCAGGATTCGATCTGGCAGCCGTATTTCTTGAGATATTCTTTGGCCGTCTTCTGCTGCTGAAACACATGTGTTTCGATCTGGTTGACGGCCGGCTTGACCTCCGCGAAGTGCTGGATGTCCAGATACCGGTCAGGGCCAAAGTTGGAAACGCCGATCGCGCGGAGCCTGCCAGCCTTGTACAATTCTTCCATTGCGCGATAGGTACCGTAATAATCACCGAACGGCTGGTGGATGAGCAGCAGATCGAGATAATCGGTGCGCAGCTTGCGCATGGATTCCTCAATGGAAGCCTTCGCTTTTTCATAGCCTGCGTTTGTGATCCAGACCTTGGTGGTCAGGAAAAATTCCTCGCGGGGCAGACCGGACTCTGCCAGCGCTTCGCCAACACCCTCCTCGTTGTAATACGCCTGCGCCGTATCAATGCTGCGATAGCCCACGTCGATGGCGTCCAGCACGCAGCGCCTGGTATCCTCCGCCGGGGGCTGATACACGCCATAGCCCAGTTTGGGCATCTTGATTCCATTATTCAAAGTTACATATTCCATGATCATACCTCCATTTTTCTGAAAAGCTGATTTCCTTCTGATTAGATACTTTACACCGAAATTCAGATGTTGTACACTATCGATATCGCAAAGAACGTTTCAGAATATGAAATGCAAGAGGTAACACGATGATTGACCTGTATGAACTGCGGCAGCTTACAGCCTTTGCTGATCTCGGTACATTGAGCAAGGTCGCCGAAGAATTTCACATTTCTACACCGTCTGTAACGCGCTCCATGCAGCATCTGGAGGATGCTTTTGGCGTGCCGCTGTTTATCAGAGGGAAAAATAGAATTGAACTGAATGACACGGGAAACACGGCGGTGGAGTATGCCCGAAAACTCCTCGCTGAAGTGGAGCAGGCCGTTGCGCAGGTACGCGCCTTCGATCAGCGGCAGCGGACGATCCTTGTGAAATCCTGCGCGCCTGCGCCGCTTTGGAAACTTTTGAAAGCACTCAACGCCGCACAGCCGGAAAAAATGGTTGCTTCCGCCATCTGCCAGAATGACGAGGTCCTGCGCGCATGGCAGGACGGCTCGTGCGACATTGCCGTTCTGCCGTTTCCGATTGACGGTGGAAGCCCTTTTATGCAGGAAAACCTGTTCGTCTGCGTCCCGAAAGATCATGAACTTGCGACGCACAAATCCCTGACATTTGCAGACATCAACGGCTTCAATTTTCTGCTGCGCACGGAGCTTGGCTTCTGGGATGCCCTCTGCCGCGAAAAAATGCCAGCATCCAAGTTTTTGGTGCAGACAGATAATGCTGTGTTTGACGAACTGGTTCGGGCTTCCTCGCTGCCGTGCTTTAGCACGGATTATGGAAATCTTCAGGACGGCTATCCGGAGCGGGTCAATATCCCGCTGGCGGATGAAGAAGCCCATGTGATATTCTATCTCGCAAAGAAATAACAACCGGCGGAGAAGGACTTCCTTCTCCGCCGGTTTGCGTCGTCATAGATATCTGCCGGTGATACTGTTTTTGTTTTCCCGGATCTCCTGCGGCGTGCCGCTGGCGACGATTTGCCCGCCCGCGTCACCGCCGCCCGGCCCCATGTCGATCACATAGTCGGCGTTTCGGATTACATCCAGATCATGTTCAATGACAATGACCGTCGCGCCATTGTCCAGAAGCGCCTGAAAGACGCCGAGCAGCACCCGCACGTCCAGCGGGTGCAGCCCGATGGAGGGTTCGTCGAAGACGAAAACAGAATCGGTCTGCGTTTTGCCGATCTCGCTTGCCAGCTTGAGCCGCTGCGCTTCGCCGCCGGACAGGCTTGGCGTTTCCTCGCCGAGCGTGAGATAGCCAAGGCCAAGCTGCCTGAGAATGTTCAGCCTTTGGCTGACGGTTTTCATGTCCTTACAGAAATCGATGGCAGAATTCACATCCATATCCATCAACTCCGGCAGAGACGCGGATACGCCTGCCTTGTTTGTGAGCCTTATATCATAGGCGGCCCTTGTATAGCGCGAGCCACGGCAGTCCGGGCAGGGAATGTCAACGTCCGGCAGGAACTGCACGTCGAGGCTTACTACGCCCGTTCCGTCGCAGCCGGGGCAGCGGAGTGAGCCGGTGTTGTAGGAAAAATCGCTTGCCTTATAACGCTTTTCTTTTGCGTCAGTGGATTTTGCATAGAGTTTGCGCAGTTCATCATGCACACCCGCGTAGGTGGCGACCGTTGAGCGGACGTTGATACCAATGGGTGTTGCGTCAATGAGTTTGACGTGCGCGATACCATCAGCTTTGATTGCACGGATATGTGCGGGCAGGGAACTGCCGTTGATATTAGCGTCCAGTGTGGGAACGAGGCTTTCCAATATCATCGTGGTCTTGCCAGAACCCGATACGCCTGTTACAACCGTCAGCCGTCCTTTCGGAATATTGACCTCAAGCGGTTTGACCGTGTGAATTTGGGAGGTGGACAGATGAATCGTGCCGCTTGCAAACAGCGCGTCCTTTGCGGCACAGGTGCGCAGCCTCGTTTCGGCTTTGCCGGAAAGAAACGGCCCGATCTGCGAGGCCGGGGTTTCTTCTATGGTGGGAATTGTCCCCTCGGCAATCACATGCCCGCCCTTTGCGCCCGCCTCCGGCCCCATTTCGATAATCCAGTCGGCTTCCTTCAAAATCTGCGTGTCGTGGTCAACCAGAATCACGGAATTGCCGTCTGCAACTAAATCGTGCATTACCCCGGTCAGGCCTACAATATTGGACGGGTGCAGCCCGATGGACGGCTCGTCCAGCACATACAGAACGCCGGTTGTCCGATTGCGGACAGCGCGGGCCAGCTGCATCCGCTGGCGCTCGCCGGTGGAGAGCGTGGACGCGGAGCGGTCAAGCGTCAGGTAGCCCAGTCCCAGATCCATCAGCCGTTTGGCGGGGCTCTGGAATGCCTCGCAGATGCTTTCGGCCATCGGGCGCATTTCCTCCGGCAGACTGCCGGGAACACCCCGTACCCACTCTACCAGCTGTGACAGTGTCATCGTGCAGGCTTCATCCAGCGAAATCCCTCGCAGCTTCGGCGCACGGGCAGCGCTGGACAGCCGCGTACCGTGGCAATCCGGGCAGATATCCTCTTTCAGAAATTTTTCCACGCGCTTCATGCCCTTCTCATCCTTGACTTTGGAAAGCGCGTTTTCGACGGTGTAAACGGCGTTAAAATAGGTAAAATCCAGATCTCCGGCTTGACCGGTATTCTTATTGTGATAGAAAATGTGCTTTTTCTCTGCCGGACCGTGGTACACGATGTCCTTTTCCTGTTCGGTCAAGTCCCGAAACGGAACGTCCGTCCGCACGCCCATTTCGCGGCAGATGTCCGTCATCAGCGACCACATCAGGCTGTTCCACGGCGCGACAGCGCCCTCGTCGATAGTCAGCGTGTCATCGGGAACCAGCGACGCCATGTCCACGGTATGTACCATTCCCGTTCCGCCGCACTTGGCGCACGCGCCCTGCGAATTGAACGCCAGCTCCTCGGCGGACGGCGCGTAAAAATGCGCGCCGCATTCCGGGCAGACCAGTTCCTTTCCGGCTGCGACAAGCAAAGACGGCTCCAAATAGTCTCCGTTCGGGCAGCGGTGGCTTGCAAGGCGGGAATACATCAGACGCAGGCTGTTGAGCAGATCTGTTCCCGTGCCGAACGTGCTGCGGATACCCGGCACACCGGGGCGCTGATGCAGCGCCAGCGCGGCGGGGACATACAGCACCTCGTCCACGCTGGCTTTGGACGCCTGCGTCATTCTGCGGCGGGTGTAGGTAGACAGCGCTTCGAGATACCGGCGCGAGCCTTCCGCGTACAGTACGCCCAGTGCCAGCGAGGATTTGCCGGAGCCGGACACACCCGCAATTCCCACAATTTTACCCAGCGGAATATCTACATCAATGTTTTTAAGGTTGTGGACTTTTGCGCCACGAATCAGCATTTTATCAATCATACATGGCCTCATAGATTATTTCTGGTTTCGTCCGAATCGCTTCGGGCGGCTGTATTACAATTAAATCCGTTTTACGGAAGCCGATAGACCGCTAATCCGCCGCAGCCAATCACGATGATTTTCTTCATTTTACATACCTGTAAATCTAGATTTGCCCCGTGGTGGCAAGCATCACTTCATGCAGCGAAAATACACCATCGACCCGTCAGTGTGAACGTCGGTTTCCCGGTACAGGCTCTGCAAAATTGCCCGCAGTTCGTCCTCCGTCTGGAACGGCGGGGAGAACCAGCCCTTTTTTGCGAGAATGTTTTTACCAGCCAGTCCGTCCGTCTGGACTTTCCCCAGATATAGAAGCAGGCGATGAACGTGCCGCCGGGCTTCAGAACGCGCCATGTTTCGCCAAACGCTTTCTGCTTGTCGGGGAACGCGTGGAAGCCGTTCATGCTGACGACGAGATCAAAGGCTTCGCCGGCCATTTGCAGCTTCCCCACATCGCCCTGTACGCACTGAATATGCGAATAGCCGCGCAGCCGCTTCTCGGCCTGCGCCAGCATATCTATGCTGTAATCCAGACAGGTAATGCGCGCGTTTTTCAGCCGCGCCCATTTGCGTTCCGTGAACACAGCTGTTCCGACCGGAACATCGAGAAGCGTGCCCGAAAAATCGCTTGGAATATAGGACAGGACCCTTCGCGCAATCTTCCGGTCGTCCGTGCCGCTCCAGAACAGCCGGATGTATAATCTGCTGAATAAATTCCCCTGCGTGAGAACATCGTCATAGATGTTTTTGGACGCTTCGTAAGCGGTTTGTATTTTATCTGTCATGTGATTGACTTCGTTTCCTGATGAAAGCGGTTTGAAATTTGAATTGCAGATTTCATAAAACAGAACTCATGTTAGCAATTAAAGTTCGCAGTTTGGCCCATTGTTCTGTGTTTAATCTTGTAATAGCCCCTGTTCGGCTTACTGTGATAAAGTCCCGGAACTGGCTGATATGAATCGGCATATCCAAAAGGAGAATATGATCAATTTCGGCATACCAAGGGCTTCGCCAATATGGAGCGTCCCACCCGGGCGCTTCGGTTGGGAAAGGTTCCTTTGCAACGCGGCCAAAGGCAACAATGCAGCCTGCATATTTTTTATATAAAGCCTGCTGTGCTGCTGCAAAGCGCCCTAAAGCGCTGTCTTTCTGCCCGGCTTTTCGGATTTGGGTGTAAAGACGTTCAATATGGTCAACAGAGGTTTTTGCGCACATGAACAGGACGGTATCTCCCACCACAGCCTGTTTATCCACTGTCCATTCAAGAGGCTGAAACTGCCTCCAATGCAGAAGCATATTGAGATTGCTGATTCCGCCGCGTCTGAATCGGTCTTCTAAATCCTGCATTTCTACAGGTGATTGAAAATTTGTAATAAATGCGCTCATAATGTCAACTCCGATATGACCTAAGCTTCCACAATCAAAATCCCTTCTTGCCCTGCCGGTAATTCCTCTTTTATGAAGCCGTTCTCAAATAGCGCGGCGCCGCCTCTGGCGGCCCCGCAAGCATCGGCTTGATCCAGACATACGGAATTGACGTAAAGAACGGGGACGTTGAGTTTCCCAGCTTGCTTTGCATATTCAAGCTTCGCGGTGCGGTTCCATTCCGAGGCGCTGTAGTCCGTATAGACCGGCCACCAGACAATATCCGGCTTCAAGTCGTTCAGCCGGGCGATAGTTTCTTCATACCAGAAGTCGCCGCACAACCCGACAGCGGCCTTTTTGCCGAGAAAGTCAAACGTGTGAAATCCGCTGCCCTCCCGGTATTCCTTCCCCGCAGACGGCTCCTTCCAGCCCGGAGATACTCTGCGGTATAAATCGAGTATCCGGCCGGTTTGATCGATGGTCAGCTGGGAACTGAAAAACGCGCCGCAGTCCTGCTCGAGGAAGCCGAAGGATATCGCAATGGCGTGCTCTTTTGCCAGCTGGCACAGTTCGTGTATCACACGGCCCTCACGGGAAACAGCAACCGCCATGTCATGTCCGGCTGTAAAATTGAGACTGTCAAAGCCCTGAAGAAAGGCTTCTCCAAAGATCACGGCATCTGCCTTGCCTGCACATTTTCCAAGTGTATCGGCAAGAACCGCCTTGTTATATTCGATGTCTCCATTGATAAAACCGGCAGCTGCAAGCGCGCATTTCATTCCCATCATCCTCACAAACTCTGATTTGTTTCATGATAACAAAATAGGCGCCAAAACACAATCGCAGCCGCGCAGAGTTTCTTCCGGAAAAAACAGAATTTGAATTGCATAGTTGCTGAAAAATTGTCAGGCTCAAAGCGCTATGATTTCATTTGCAATTTCACAGACGTTCTTATTGCTTGTGTCGATCTTTACGGTGTCAAGCAGAGAATACAGGTTGATTCTTGCGACGCTTCTGTCGATAATATCGGCAGTGCGGATTCCGCGGGTGATATCGGAGGCTAACCGATTTCTCAAATTTATCTCGTCAGCTGTCAGAGAAATTTTCGTGACTTTGCAATTATCTGTGTCCAGACGATTGGTGATTGCATCAAGAATGGATTGCTCGTGCATGACCCAACAGAAGATGAACTTGAGATAATACGCCCCGGCTTTTTTGAAGATCTGTTCGGCTTCATCCGGGTAAACCTCCCGGCAATACCGCTCACACGGCTTTGCGTATTGGGAGTTTGCATAAACTCTTTTCATGTCAAAAACCTCTCTTTTCCCATGTTGTTATCCCAAGGCCACGTCTAAAACCATCATAATGCTGAACCCGGCGGCAAAGAATACCGTGCCGAGATTGGAATGCTGCCCCTGTGACATTTCGGGAATCAATTCTTCTACGACCACATAAAGCATGGCGCCGGCAGCAAAACTCAGCAGATATGGCAGCGCGGGAACAATGAACTGGGTAGCAATGATTGTCAGTACGGCACCAATCGGCTCTACAACGCCGGAAAGCACGCCGCCGAGAAAGGCGTTACCCTTCCTTTGACCCTCGGCGCGAAGCGGCATGGAGATGATCGCGCCCTCCGGGAAGTTCTGAATCGCAATTCCAATCGATAAGGCAAGTGCACTTGCTGCTGTGATTTGCGTGCTTCCCGCAAGAAAACCCGCGTACATTACGCCGACCGCCATGCCTTCCGGGATGTTGTGCAGCGTGACGGCCAGCACCATCATGGTCGTGCGTGCAAGCCTGCTTTTGGGGCCCTCTGCCTGCTCACTGCCGACATGCAGATGCGGAATCAGATGGTCAAGCGCAAGCAGAAACAGCACGCCAAGCCAGAAGCCGAGGAGTGCCGGGAAGAAAGCAAACGTTCCCATTGCTGCGGATTGCTCGATCGCCGGAATCAACAGGCTCCAGATTGAGGCGGCCACCATTACGCCTGCGGCAAAGCCCGCAAGGGAGCGTTGAACCAGATCACCGAGCGATTTTTTCATGAAGAACACACAGGCCGCACCGGCCGTCGTTCCGAGAAACGGGATTAAAATTCCGAGAAATGTCTGCATATAGCTGCCTCCGGGCCTATTTGTTCCTTCTGTATCCTGCCTCGTCGCGGTATTCGGGATGATTGTTCAGATACGGGTCTTTGTCGCCGCAGATCGTATAGTCGCATTTGCAGCCGTTCGCACAGGTGGTGGTGCGCACCAGTTTTGCGTGGATCAACTCCATGGACGCAAAATCCACGTTGCACAGGGCGGGCATGATGTCGGTAAGACCGTGCTTGATGGCAAACTCCGCCGCCGGGCAGGCTGTGAATTCGTAGTAGATCGGCTTGTCCGGGTCGAGAGGTGCGACGTCCATCTCATAGTCGTGCCATTTGTCACAGGCCGACTTTGCCCGCAGAAATGCTTTATACATCAGCTTCCTGAAAAATTGTGGATCGTCCGGTTGGAGTAGGTTTTGAGATACACTTCCATGGTGTCATACTCCTTCACGGGGTCATGTCCGGGAAGGGTAATACGTTCCGGAGGGAATGCCGCCTCCAGAATTTTACGGCTGTTTGCTACGAGTTTGAAGGACAGGATATCGCGGGCCAATATCAGCTTTCGTACTGGATATGGAAGCTGGTAGGGCGTGATTCCGCCGTCGATGATCGCCCGGTCAATGGGAATCTCGACCAACGCCAGAAAGCGGGTCAGGCACGCGCCGCCCAGAGAGCAGCCGTAGGCCGCGTCCAGCCGGACAACACCGTGGTTTTTTAAATACGCAGTTACTTCATCCACGGCCTGCTCCACGGAGGTGAAATCTCCCGGATACTCCGGCTGGTGCCCGTCGAATACCACCTGAAAAACGTGCCATTTTTGGGAAAGCAGCGCAATGGTGTCCGTGAATGCCCAAACGGGTTCCGCTGTGCAGGGAAAGAACAGCAGCGTCTGTTCCTGCTCCTGTCCGTGCTCCAAAATCTGCATGGTTCACACCTCCGAAATGCTGTTAAACCGCTCCAACCTGCGGCTGCAAGCAGATAGTTAGATAAAACTAACTGCTTTCCAAACAATATACCCCGTCTGGGGCCATAATTGTGCATAGCGTCAGCTGACAGGGGCATACGCGCTCCATATCATCTGACGCTATGGTAACAAAAAAGCGATTTCATGTCAATATGCGGATGACAAATGTACTTTTATAGGGACATTGATTGTCCCAAATTGCTCTGGATACTCTCGTTACCGCCCGCGCTTCTGCACATCCGCATCGATGCGGCGTTTCCAGCCAGCGCCGAGTGTTTTTTTGGCGCGAACGGTGCAGATCGCTTCGCTGATAACATCGTAGTTGAGCGCTGTGCCCATCTCGTCGCATTTATAGTTTACTGCCCGCTCAGCGGCGATGCCGAAGCGGGCCGCTTCCTTTGCCGCGTCAATGTTTGCACCGAGAAACAGAAACTCCCAGCCGTATTTTGTTTTCTGCCGCTCAATCATTCTGTGTACCGTCTCATAGCTGTAGCGGTGGCTGGCGTTTTCGCAGCCGTCAGTGGTGATGATGAACAGCGTCTTTTCCGGCACATCTTCCCGACGGGCGTACTTGTGGATATTGCCGATATGATGGATGGCCCCGCCCACCGCGTCGAGCAGCGCTGTGCAGCCGCGGGTGAAGTACTCCTTCTCCGTCATGGGCGGCACCTCGCTGAGCGGCAGCCGGTCGTGAATGACAACGCTGTCGTTGCTGAAGAGAATCGTGGAAACCAGCGCTTCGCCCGCTTCCTTCTTCTGCTTGGCGATCATGGAGTTAAAGCCGCCGATGGTGTCTGCCTCCAGCCCTGCCATAGACCCGCTGCGATCCAAAATAAAAACCAGTTCTGTCATAATAAAAACCCTCCTGTGTTTGATTACGCTGTCATTGTAGCGAATCAGGAGGAGGGTTTGGTCGCTTAGAAAGCGACAATTTTTACGCGCCCAGCAAATTCTGCTCAAAAGCAAACAACGCTTCGTTGATCTCAAAAATATCGTACTGCTTCTGCTTGATGAAATACTCAATGATAACATCAAACTTGCTGCTGGCACTGAGAGCGTAGCCCGCGCGGGCGATGAGGTCACGGGTTTCATCCAGATTCAGTTCCAGCGCGATGGCAAAGGCAATCGCCGTAGCCTTGGAGGGCTTATAGTCTGGATTGTTGCGGATTTTGGAAAACAGCTTGCGGTCTACATTGGCTTTCTTATAAATCTCGGAGTCCTTCTGACCACTGCGGTCGATGAGGCGCAGCAATGTCTCTGAGAAGCCTGCGTCCAGATGGATCAGCAGATCATCCAGACTGCGGATAGATGTGGAAGCCGCGTGGAACTCCGGCGCGGGAGCCGTGCAGGGGGCCATTGTCCGGCCTGCGGGAAAAGTCAGACACGGACGTGAGCGGATAAAGTCGGTGTGCGCGTCTACATAATGGTCGTCGATGTATTCGGCAATGGCTGCAAACAGCTTGCTGCCGATCTGGTAAGCCTTGCGGTCGAAAATAACAAGATAGACCGTCATATCGTTTTGCAGCAGAAACTCCCCGATGGTGTCTACCGCCACGCGCAGTGCCTGATCCTTTGGATAGCCATAGACACCGGAGGCAATCAGCGGGAACGCCACAGTTTTGCAGCCGGATTCCTTCGCCAGCGCAAGGCTCGTCCGGTAACAGGAAGCAAGCTGTTCCCGTTCGCCGCAGCTGCCGCCGTTCCACACGGGGCCAACCGTGTGGATCACATAGCTGCAGGGCAAGCGGTACGCTCCGGTGATTTTAGCATCTCCGACCCTGCAGCCGCCGAGCCGCCGGCACGCGGCCAGCAGTTCCGGCCCTGCCGCACGGTGGATGCAGCCATCTACACCGCCGCCGCCCAGAAGCGTTTCGTTTGCTGCGTTGACGATGGCGTCCACATTCATTTTTGTAATGTCATTGCGGACAATTTCAAGAGGCATTCTAATTTCACATCCTTTTCCGGCAGCTTGCCTTTCCGCACCAGATCACTTCGTGCCGTACATTCCTGCGCATTACCAAGAGCGTTTTCGCATAACCAATGCGGCGCCCCGGGCGGGGGCGCCGCGGCGGTTTATGGATGGGCCTCAAAATAGGCGCGCAGACCGTTCAGAAGTGCAATCTGATCTCCCGGGTCGGGAAGACCTGAGACGGCGGCGACGCCGATCACGCTTCCGTCCCGGATGCGGATGGGGAATGCGCCGCTGCAGGCAGCATAGTCGCTGCGGGGCAGATGCCAGTCATGCTCCTGATCTGCGTGGCTTGCTTCCAGTTCGTAATAGGCGCGTTGGGAACTTTTTTCAAGCAGATTCACAAGATTCCGCTTGCGCCGCAGCCACTGCTCGTGATATGCGCCCGTGCCGTCCGGGTAATAGCGGAAGACAATCACATGATTGATCTCGATCTCCACGGCAAGCGGCGCGCCCATCTTTTCGCACGCGTCCACCAGCGCATGGCCAAGCTCCCACGCGTCGCGGTGGGAAAAGCTCGTGAACTGATAGGTCTGCTCGTCCGCAATACAATCGCGCAGCGCCTCCTGCACTGGCCGTTCCATTGTCTCAGCCCTGCCCATAATAGGCGTTTGCGCCGTGTTTGCGCAGATAATGCTTATCAAGCAGCACCTGCGGCATGGGGCCTGCGGCGGGGTTCAGCAGTTTGGCGTGGAAGTTCATGAACGCGACCTCTTCGAGCACGACCGCGTGGTAGACCGCCTCGTCCGCGTCCTTGCCCCAGGTAAACGGGCCGTGGTTGTGGACGAGCACGGCGGGAACCTGTGCCGGGTCGATGCCGCGGCGCTTGAATTCCTCGATGATGACAAGGCCGGTGTTCTTTTCATATGCGTCCTTGATCTCCTCCGGCGTCATGCTGCGGGTGCAGGGAATCTGGCCGTAGAAATAGTCGCCCTGCGTGGTGCCCATGGCGTCGATGCCGACACCGGCCTGCGCAAAGCTGGTCGCCCAGCGGCTATGTGTGTGGACGATGCCGCCGATGGACGGGAACGCCCGATAGAGTTCTACATGCGTCGGTGTGTCGGATGAGGGCTTGAGACGGCCTTCGACACGCTCGCCGGTTTCCAGACTCACAAGGACGATGTCGTCGGCGGTCATTTCGTCGTATTCCACACCCGACGGCTTGATGGCGATCAAGCCACTTTCACGGTCAATGGCGGACACGTTGCCCCAGGTGAAGGTGACAAGATCGTGCTTCGGCAGGGCCAGATTGGCCTTCAATACCTGTTCTTTCAGTGCTTCCAGCATAGTGATGCTTCCTTTCTTTCGATGTTACAGGCTCATTTCCGAGCGCTTGATGATGTGGTTCTGATAGACCTCGTTCAGCTCGACGAAGTAGCCGCTCCAGCCCCAGACGCGCACGATCAGATTGCGGTAATTTTCCGGGTGCTTCTGTGCGTCGAGGAGCCTGTCGCGGTTGACGGCGTTGATCTGCATCTGATGGCCGCCCATGTCCATGAAGCTCTTGACGAACATGGCGCATTTGCGGATAGCGTCCTCGTTGCGGAACATGGTGTCAGACAGTTCGACGGTCAGAGGGCCGCCGTTTGCCACGCGCGTCAGGTGCGGCTTGGCAAAGGATTTGATGATGGAGATCGGACCTTCGCAGCGGGCGAAGAGGGAAGGCGAGTAGTTGCAGGGCAGCGCTTCATGTGCGCTGCGGCCGTCGGGCGAGGCAGGCGCATCCTTCGAGTGCCAGATGTAATACATAGCCGAGGCGGTACCTGCACGGAAGCATCCGCCGCGGTCGTTTTTTCTGCCCTCCAGCGCGTCGGCGTACCAGTCGAGCAGCTGCACAGCGATGGAATCGACGTAATCGTCGTCGTTGCCGAACTTCGGGCCTTCATAGCGGAGCATGTTCTGCTCCCGCTCATAGCCCTTGAAATTGGCATGCAGCATGGCAAGCATTTTATCCGGCGTGAAGGTCTTTTCGTTGTAGACATATTTGCGGACAGCGGCCATGGAATCGGCGGCTGTTGCAAGGCCGTCGCCGTGGAAGCCGTAGTTATTATATTTGCCGGGCTTCGAGATATCGCGCATCTTTTCGAGGCAGTCCGGGCACATGAGGCTGACGAGGGGGGAAGGTTCCTTGTAGACGTTTTTCGTCTCCGCCATGAGCGTCTCGGCCTGCGCCTCAATATTCTGCTTTACAAACGCCGCGAAGTCTTCGTATGTTTTGCATTCCGGCAGATGCTCGCAGGCGTCCTGCACGGTTTTAAGGAAGTTCAGACTGTCCCAGTTGACAAGATCCATATACCCCGTCACAAGAATCTCCCAGCAGGCGGCCAGCGTGTAGTTATAGGCGTCCTTTTTCTCATAGCCCCAGCGCAGCAGAGCAGGAATGACAATCTCGTCGTTTGTATACTGCGGGAAGCCGAGGCCCTTCTGCGTGAGCGTTGTGGCCAATTCGTAGACGGACAGGGGCGTGTTTTTGTGTACGCGCAGGTTGACCTTGGGATCGATGAGGCACAGGTCGCGGCTGGCAATCAGGCACAATTCGGACAGGTCGTTATACGCGTCGGAGCCGTCTTCGTTCGAGCCGCCCAGCACGATCGTCTGTCCGTTGTCGCCCTGCTGGATGCCGATGTAAAGATCGCTGTCGCGGTTACAGGAGATGAAAAACTCTTTAAGCTGCTCGAGTGCTTCGTCTTTTGTCAGAAGCCCCGCATCCAGATCGTGCCGGTAATAGGGGTACAGGAACTGGTCGATGCGGCCGATGGTATTGTGATAGTTGCCGTTGCACCACATGGCGTAGTGCAGCAGGCGCAGGAACTGCAGCGCCTCAAGAAGCGTTTTGGGCGCGTTCGCGGGAATTTTGGAAAGCGTGTCCGCAACGGTCAGGTTGCCCACGCGCAGAGCCTCCTCACGGTAGCGCGCGGCGAAGTCCGTCACGATGGAAAGCACGTCCAGCATAGCCTGCAGAAATTCCTTCTGCTCCGCTGTTTTCGCCTGTTCCAGCTGCGCGCGAATTTTTTCTGCCTTTTTCGTAAAGCCGTCCGCCATCAGCATCCCGTAGTCGGGGCACATGTTGAATACGCGGCCATTTTCATGGAACGCGTGCGTCTCGTGCAGCTGCCTGTCCTCTTCTTCCGTGTGAATCTCCGGGATGGTGCGCACGGTGCGCAGCAGCGTGATGCGCTCGTCCGGGAAAACGACGGGCGTCTCCTGCGCCAGTACATAGCGCAGCCGCGCGACCGAGCGCTGCATATCGTCAAGTCCCTGCGCTGCAAATTCTGCGGCCAGCGCGTGCACGTCTTCGGCGGGCTTGCGGTAGGCGTGGTGCGCCTTGTCGCGGACGAAGAAATCCAGCTGCTTCTGAATATGTTCGGTTTTCATGAAGCTCCCTCCTGAAACGGTAAATCGGTATACTTGGCTTACAGCTCGTAGTCGATCGCGCCGCGCGATTCGCGGATGGATTTGCAGAGTGTAGACACGGCGACGTGGCGCGGGTCGTTTTTATAGCGGGACAGCGCGTCCAGATCGTCAAAATCGGCGATCAGGCAGGCATCGTAGGGATTGCCGGGCTTGCAGCTGCGGTGAATTTCCATATGGCGGATCTCCGGGATCACGCCGTCCAGCGCCTGCAGGCCGGACAGGAATTGTTCGCGGTTCTCCTCTTCTCCTTCGCGGAATTTCCACATGACGATATGACGAATCATGGCGTACTCTCCTTTATATGGTATTCAAAATTTTCAAAAATCAGCACCGTGCCCTCGGCAATACCGTCCGGCAGCAGCGCCAGCGCAACCTCTGTCGTGCCGCCTGTCTCGTTTTCCAGCACGGCGTAATCGCCCGTGATCTCGCGGACTGTCCGTTCCATACGCATAGCAGCGCCTCCTTTTGCGTCATCTGATATTTTATTGTATCATACTTTTTCTCGTTTTGGAACACAATACTTGCAGAAGGAGGAGATGCAATATGAACGAAGACACCCTGCATTTGCTGTCAGAGTGCGCGGCAGGGACGGATATGGCCATCCGTTCGTTGGAGGATGTGCTGAAAAACAGCACGGAAGGCCCGCTGCAAAAGCGTCTGCTTGACAGCAAACGCCAGCACGAGCAGCTTGCCGCGCAGGCAGAGGATCGGCTGCGCCATCAGGGCAAGGAGCCGAAGCGTGCAGACCCGGCAGCGCGCGCTATGTCGTATCTGAAGACGCAGGCGATGCTTTCCATGAAGCCCGGCGACGCGACGACTGCCGACCTCATCTCGACCGGCTGCTCCATGGGCATCAAGTCGCTTGCCCGCTACTGCAACCAGTATCCCACAGCGGATGAAGATGCACGCGGTCTTGCCCAGTCCCTCATCCGGCTGGAGGACCAGCTTGTCAAGGACATGCGGCCATATCTGTAAGGCAGCGACATCAATCTGGGCGAAGACCGAATGCGGTTAGTAGGCGCAGCTGCAAGGTTATCTGCGCGTCGGTAAGAGGTGAAGCAGAGTGCTTCGCCGCTACAAACCCTGCTCGATATTTGCCTGCGCAAATACTACCTCCCTTTTTCGCAGTTCAGGCTGTGGCAAAGGGAGGTTTTCGCATGATGCCGCGCCGCATCAAACACTTTCCCTGTACACCGGTGTCGATCTGTGCTATAATTATCAAATAAAACTGGACGATCAGGAGGCAGAACTATGATTCCGACCAGAGAGCAGGCATGGGACCTGCTGTGCGAATATAATGAAGGCGAGTTTCATCGCCTGCACGCGCGCATCGTGGGCGATGTGATGCGGTATTTTGCCGTCGAACTCGGCTATGACGATGAGGCGGACTTCTGGCAGACCGTCGGCATTCTGCACGATTTGGATTTCGAGCAGTATCCCGACCAGCACTGCACAAAGGAGGCGGAAATCCTGCGCGAAAAGGGCATGGACGAGCGCCTTGTGCATGCAGTCGTCAGCCACGGCTATCTGCTCACCGTTGACGTGCAGCCGGAGCACCAGATGGAAAAGGTGCTCTATGCCACGGATGAACTGACCGGCCTTATCGGCGCGGTCGTGCGCATGCTGCCGACGAAAAGCGTGCAGGATCTGCAGCTTAAGTCACTCAAAAAGAAGTTCAAGGACAAGAAATTTGCCGCCGGCTGCTCGCGCGAGGTTATCGAACGCGGTGCGGATATGCTCGGTTGGAGCCTTGACGAATTGATGGAACGAACGATCAACGCCATGCAGGCGTCCCCGGCTGCCAATGGAAACTGAAAAGGTATTGGTCGCCATGTCCGGCGGCGTGGATTCCTCCGTTGCAGCCAAGCTGCTGACGGATGCGGGCTTTTCGTGCATCGGCTGCACGATGAAGCTTTATGACAATGAGGACGCAGGCATTCCGAAAGCAAACACTTGCTGCTCACTTGACGATGTAGAGGACGCGCGCAGCGTGGCCTACCGCCTCGGCATGCCGTATTACGTCTTCAATCTCAAGGACAAGTTCGCCGAGTGTGTGATCGACCGGTTCGTAAACGCCTACGAGCACGGCATCACGCCGAATCCCTGTATTGACTGCAACCGCTATCTGAAATTCGACAAGCTGTTCGAGCGCGCCGATATCATGGACTGCCGTTATATTGCCACTGGGCACTATGCACGCATCGAGCGGGCAGGGGGGAAGTATGTTCTCAAAAAGGCCCTTGATGAGACAAAGGATCAGAGTTATGTGCTCTACGATCTGACGCAGGAGACGCTTGCGCGAGTCAAGTTTCCGCTCGGTACACTGCGCAAGACCGAGGCGCGCGAAATTGCGGCCGAGGCCGGGCTTATCAACGCCCGCAAGCACGACAGTCAGGACATCTGCTTTGTCCCGGACGGCGATTACGCAAAGGTCATTGAAAACCGTACCGGCAAAACGCCGGAGCCGGGGCCATTCCTTGACCTGAACGGCAATGTTATCGGCACGCACCGCGGCATTATCCACTACACCGTCGGTCAGCGCCGCGGGCTTCGTATGCCGTCAGACGGCAAGATTTATGTCGTGAGGATTCTTCCGGAGCAGAACGCCGTCGTCGTCGGCCCGAACGAGGCGCTGTTTACAAGAGTGTGCTTCGTTCCCGGCATGCACTGGATCTCCGGTGAAGCGCCCGCGCTTCCGTTCCGGTGCAGCGCGAAAACGCGCTACCGTCAGCCGGAGCAGCCCTGCACGGTCTATCCGGCAGGGGCACACGGTGTGCGCCTCGTCTTCGACGAGCCGCTGCGCGCCATCACGCCGGGCCAGTCCGCCGTGCTCTATGACGGCGATACGGTTCTTGGCGGCGGCATCATTGCAAGGGAGGATGCCGCATGCTGATTTCATCCATGGGCCGCTATGCCGTTCTGATTCTGCTGGATCTGGCGGAGCATCGCGGCGGCTTCGTCCCTGTGCGGCAGATTGCCGAGCGGCAGGAACTGTCGCAGAAATATCTTGAGCGCATCCTGCGCACGCTGACGGAGCAGGGACTGGTCGAAGGAACGCACGGCAAAGGCGGCGGCTACCGCCTGACGCGCGAGCCGTCCGATTATTCTGTCGGCGAGATCATCCGCGCGGCGGACGGTTCTTTGTCCTGCCTCGGCGCGAACGCGCAGCTTACGCGCTGCGAAGTGTCCTCCGGCCTGTCCGCTGTCTGGAACCAACTCGACGAGAGAATTGCCGCCTGCCTTGATGCCGTCCCTCTCTCCAGCCTGACCACCGCCGATGCGGCGGATGAGTATGTGATCTGACTGATTATCCTGTACCCAAGGCGTCACGCTTCCAAGGAAAGCCGGCAGAGGCAGTTTCAGCTTTTTTGTTGTTTTTTGTGGATAGCTGTGATAAGATAAGAAAAGAAATCAGAAACGGAAGGATTTCCGCATGATTCAAATTGAAACAACATCACATGACCCGTTTTTTAATCAGGCGTTTGAGGACTATGTGTTCCGCACTTACCGCGAGGGGGACGTGCTGTTGCTGTGGCGTAACCGGCCTGCGGTCGTCGTCGGGTGCTATCAGAATATCTGCCGCGAGGTGCATGTGCGCGCGCTTTTGGACAGGGGGATTCCCGTCGTGCGCCGCATGTCCGGCGGCGGGACAGTCTACCATGACCTTGGAAACCTCAACTATACGCTCATATCCGACCAGACGGGGCCGCTTGACTACGACCGCTGCCTGGAGCCGGTCATCCGGGCACTGAATGCCCTTGGTATCCCGGCGCAGAAAAACCGCACCTGCGATATCGCCGTGGACGGAAAAAAGATCTCCGGCAGTGCGCAGAAGATCGCGGGCGGCCGCGTCCTGCACCACGGGACATTGCTGTTTGATTCTGATCTGTCGCTGCTCGACGAGATCACGACCGGCAGGAAAAACGATGCGTTCTGCTCGAAGGGCACGGAATCGGCCATCTGCACAGTCACAAATCTGCGGCCCTATCTGAAAGATGACTGTGAGATCGTTACGTTTGCAAGACGGCTGGCCGAGCAGCTGCTGACGCCCGGCTCGGCGTGTATCCGGCTGACGGAGCAGCAGCTGGCTGAGGTGCGGCAGCTGGCGGATGGGACCTATCATTCATGGGACTGGACATGGGGGAAGACTCCGGCTTTTACCTATGAGAAGACTGCCGAATTTGCGGGAAAGCCGATTTTTGTACGCTATGAGGCCAAGCACGGTCTGCTGCGCAGTGCGGAGGTGCGCTCTGACGTGCTCGATGCACAGGCGGCGAGCGCTATGCTGAACGGCGCGCGGCTTGACCCAGCGCTGTTTCTGGACCTCTGCCGGACGCTTGCGGGCGAACAGGCGGAAGAACTATTGGATTGTCTGATGTAACGAAAAGGAGCGTTTGAAAATATGGAAAAGCAGCTTGTTATGCCGAAATTGCAGCCCGAGATGAAGAGCGGCGTCCTGTGCGCATGGCTCAAGGACGAGGGCGATGAGATCCACAAGGGCGACGCCCTGTATGAGATCGAGACGGATAAGGTTGTCAATCAGATCGAAGCCACGGAGGACGGTATCCTGCGCCGGCAGCTGTGCGAGGAAGGCGACACCGTTGACGCGCTGGCTCCGGTCGCAATTCTCGAAACAAAGTAAAGGCGGGAGAGCATAATGGAACGGAAACCCGAATGGCTGCGCGTCCGCTACAACCAACAGGCTGTGAACGAGGTCGCGGAACTGATGCGCGATCTGAAGCTGAACACGGTCTGCAAAGCGGCAAACTGTCCGAATCTCGGTGAATGCTACCAGAAGCACACCGCCACGTTTATGATTCTGGGTGATATTTGCACTAGAAATTGCCGTTTCTGCAACGTCACCTGCGGCAAGCCGCTGCCCCCTGACCCGGACGAGCCGGAAAATGTTGCGCAGGCGGCAAAAAAGCTGGGGCTGCGTCATGTTGTTCTGACCTGCTCGACGCGCGACGATCTGCCGGACGGCGGCGCGGAGCATTTTGCGAAGACCGTCCGCGCCATCCGCGCGCTGTGCCCCGGTACAACGGTCGAGACGCTGACGAGTGACATGAAAGGCAGCCATGAGGCTGCCGATATCGTCATTGCCGCGCATCCGGATGTGTTCAATGTGAATATTGAGACGGTCAAGGAACTTCAGAAGGCCGTCCGCCCGCAGGCAGGCTATGACCGGACGCTGGGCGTTCTGCGCTATGTAAAAGAAAAAGACCCGACGATTTTAACCAAGACCGGCTTCATGGTCGGCCTTGGCGAGACGGACGAGCAGATCTCTGTCCTCATGGACGATATTCTTGCCACGGGCTGCGACATTCTGACCATTGGACAGTATCTCCAGCCGTCGGAAAAGCACTGGAAGCTTGACCGCTACGCGACACCAGAGGACTTTGCACGATACAAGCAGCTGGCGCTAAGTAAGGGCTTCCGCCATGTGGCCTCCGCGCCGCTGGCCCGCAGCTCCTACCGCGCGTGGGAGGCACTGGAGGACGTGCATGATCTATATTGAGACGGGTTCGACTGACGTTTACTATAATTTTGGCCTTGAGAACTATTTTGCCACGGAAAAGCGCCTGCCCGATACGGTTTTCCTCTTCTGGCGCACAACGCCGACGCTGATGGTCGGCAAGTACCAGAATATTCTCGAGGAGATCAACAAGCCGTATGCCGATGCGCATGGGATCCATCTCGTGCGCCGCATGTCCGGCGGAGGGACGATCTACACCGATCTCGGCGGCTGGCAATTCACATTTATCGAGCATTCGCCCGACCAGCAGATCGAATTTGCCCAGTACATTGGACCTGTCGTGGATGCCGTGCGTGAACTTGGTGCGGATGCCAGTTTCAACGGCCGCAATGATCTTCTGATCGACGGTAAGAAGTTTTCCGGCAACGCGCAGTACCGACTGGGCGACTGCATTGTGCATCATGGCTCTTTGCTCTATGACACGAACATTGAGCAGATGGTCGCGTCCACCACGGTTGACCCCTATAAAATTCTCTCCAAAAGCATCAAATCCGTGCGTGACCGCGTGACGAATATCTCCGAACACCTGCCTCGGGAGCTTTCGGTTGAGGAATTTAAATCTTGTATGGTGCGACATCTGATGCGCGGCAGTACGGATACCTATGCCGTTACCCCGGAGGACGATGCGCGCATCCGACAGCTGGCACAGGAGAAATTTGCCGCGTGGGATGCGATCTACGGCAAGAACCCGCGCTTCAATCTTGAACGCACAGGCCGCTTCCCAGGCGGCAAACTCACGTTCCGGCTGGACGTGCAGCGCGGCGTGATCCGCAGCGCGTCCGTCTGGGGAGATTTTTTCTCCACGCTTTCCGCAGAGACGATTGCGGGTGCGCTTACCGGCTGCCGGTACGACCGGACTGCTGTTCTGGATGCGCTGCGGAAAAACGGAATCGACGGCGCGGTCTATCAGATCAGCGCCGCAGATATGGCCGCGCTGATCGCGGACTGACTGACCAGAACGCAGCCCTTTCGAGGGCTGCGTTTTTCGTACAATTCATAGTTTTTTTATGGATATGGGCTTGCATTTTCAGGGGATGTGTGGTATTATCTCGCTGAAAATTAAATGTGTCTAATTTTTGTTAGCCGTATCTAACATTGAGTGCGGCAGCAATCCAGAACAGGAGGTACATTTTATGAAACATCTTGGTTTGTTCGCGGCAGGCGTTCTGTTTGGCACCGCCGGTCTGAAGCTCCTCAGCAGCAAGGAAGCAAAAAGCGTTTATGCGCACACCACTGCAGCCGTCCTGCGCGCCAAGGACTGCGTCATGCAGGCCGTGACGGCCATCCGCGAGGGTGCGGATGATGTCTACGCCGACGCAAAGGCCATCAACGACCGCCGCGCAGCTGAGGCTGAGTCCGAGGTGATTGAGGATACCGCTTCGGACGCGGAGTAAACCCGTAAGCATGCAAAGGAAGAGCCGTTTTTGCGGCTCTTCTGTTTTTCGGAGGTACAAATCAGCATATGAAGTGTAACATTCTGCATGAGACACCCGGGCGCATGCGCGTGCATCTTGCGCTTCGCCGCATGTCGCTGCGCGAAGCGGATCTTTTGGAATATGATTTGAAGGGCGTTGCCGGCGTCGTGTCTGTCAAGGTCTTCGATCGGACACAGGACGCGGTCATCACCTATACCTGCCCGCGCATGGATATCGTGCGGGCGCTCGCGTCGTTCTCGTTCACGTCGGAACAGGCGCTTTCCCGCCTGCCGGAGCATACGTCCCGTGCGCTCAACCGCGAGTATGAGGACAAGCTTGTTTTTACTGTCTGCCGCCGCGCGTTCTCGAGGCTGTTTCTGCCGATTCCGGTGCGGACAGCGATCGCACTGTTCCGCTCGGTTAAATATATCCGCGCAGGACTGAGCGCCCTACTGCACGGCAAACTTTCCGTCGCCGTGCTTGATGCGACAGCTGTGACTGTCTCGATGGTGCGCGGCGATTTCGACACCGCAGGTTCCGTCATGTTCATGCTGCGGCTGGGTGAAATTCTGGAGGAGTGGACGCACAAGAAATCTGTCGCGGATCTTGCGGGTGCGATGGCGCTGAACGTTGACAAGGTGTGGCTCCAGTCCGGCGAAACCGAACTGCTCGTGCCCATCGGCGACGTAAAGCCCGGCGACCGGATGATCGTGCGTACAGGCAATCTTATTCCACTCGACGGCAAGGTCGTCTCCGGTGAGGCAACGGTCAATCAGGCATCCATCACCGGCGAGTCCATGCCGGCCCCGAAGCGCGAGGGTAGCTATGTCTACGCCGGGACGGTCGTAGAAGAGGGCGAATGCGTCGTGTGTGTGGAAAAGGCACTCGGCGGAGGCCGGTACGACCGCATCGTGCACATGATCGAGGAATCAGAAAAACTCAAATCCACCGCTGAAGACAAGGCCTCGCGCCTTGCCGACCGGCTGGTCCCGTATACGCTGGGCGGTACGGTGCTGACGTACCTCGTCACACGCAACGTGACGAAGATGCTGGCCGTTCTGATGGTTGATTTTTCATGCGCGCTGAAGCTGGCCATGCCCATCGCGGTGCTCTCGGCCATGCGCGAGAGCAGCAGCTATCACATTTCTGTCAAGGGCGGACGGTTTCTGGAGGCTGTGGCGAAGGCGGATACGGTCGTGTTCGACAAGACCGGGACACTGACCTACGCCGAGCCGAAGGTTGCACAGATTGTGCCCTTCGGCGGTCATGAGGAGACGGAAATGCTGCGTCTGGCTGCCTGCCTTGAGGAGCATTACCCGCATTCGATGGCCAACGCCGTTGTGGAGGAGGCCAAAAAGCAGGGCCTCAAGCATGAGGAATATCATTCGCTGGTGCAATACGTCGTCGCGCACGGCATTTCCAGCATGGTCGAGGGCAAAAAGGTGCTCATCGGCAGCGCGCACTTCGTCTTTGAGGACGAGGGCTGCACCATCCCGGAGGGCGAACAGGAGAAATTCGATTCCTTGCCCGCACAGTATTCGCACCTGTATCTGTGCATCGCGGGCGAACTTGCAGCCGTCATCTGTATTTACGACCCGCTGCGCGCCGAGGCAAAGGATGCCATCCGTGCGCTGCACGCCTGCGGCATCAGCAAGGTCGTCATGATGACCGGCGATAATCGCCGGACCGCCGCGTCCGTCGCGGAAGAGGTCGGCGTTGACGAATTCTACGCCGAGGTTTTGCCCGAGGACAAGGCGGCGTTCATCCGCCGGGAAAAGGCCGCGGGCCGCACGGTTATCATGATTGGCGACGGCGTAAACGATTCGCCGGCCCTGTCTGAGGCCGACGCAGGTGTCGCCATTTCGACCGGCGCAGCCATTGCGCGGGAGATCGCCGACATTACCATCGCGTCGGAGGATTTGTTTGAACTTGTCACGTTGCGCAAAATCAGCGAAGCCCTCATGGGCCGCATCCACCGCAATTACCGCTTCATTGTCGGCTTCAATCTCGGCCTGATCGTCTTCGGCGTGGCCGGACTCCTGCCGCCGACGACCTCAGCCCTTCTGCACAACGCATCCACGCTCGCCATCAGCTTAAAGAGCATGACAAATCTCTTGCCGGATAAAAAGAAGATCTAAGCCCCAAGCCTCCCCTTGTCGTGCGACGCACGACAAGGGGAGGTAGCATTTTCGGAGAAAATGACGGAGGGGATTGGTTGCAAGGTTCAAAGTGCTCTGAAATTTGTAACGTTTGCATCCACCTCAGTCAGCTTCGCTGACGGCGTCCCTACCCCTATTGGCCCTTCGGGCCATTTCCCCCTGATAGGGGGAATCGGCCCCTTGTGCCAAAGGGGGAGCTTTTTTGGGGAGCCTGCGGTTGGATTTCTATTGTTTTTTGTCTTGGAGGTTGCAATTCGAGGGCAAAGCGGATAGAATAGAAAGAACGTTCCGCATGTGGGACGCAGCAAAGAGAAAAGGTCAGATCAGGTATGGAACAGGTCTTACAGCAGTTTTGTCTGGACGGAACGCCCGTCTCCTGCGAACCGTTTGGAAATGGTCATATTAACCGCACCTTCCGTGTTACCTGCAGCAGCGGGAGAGTTTATACGCTCCAGCGCATCAACCGCGTTGCATTTCGGCATCCAGAAGAGTTGATCGAGAACATTGATGCTGTTTCGCGCTTTATTGCGCACAAGGACATTGGACTGGAGATGATCTGCCTCTGCCCGGCGAAAGACGGCAGAAAATACGCCGTCGATGCGCAGGGGGAGTTCTGGAGAGCCTATGATTTTATCTCCGGCGGCCTCAGTCTTGAAGCGCCGCGCAACTGCAACGATTTTTATCAGGCGGCGGTCGCCTTCGGCAAGTTCCAGCAGGCGCTGGCCGACTTCCCCGCTGCAACGCTCCATGAAACGATTCCGCACTTCCACGACACCGAAGACCGGCTCAACCAGCTGCGCGCGTCGGTGGAGGCCGACGCTTGCGGGCGCGTCCGAGCGGTCGGGCCGGAGCTTACATTTATTTTCTCCCGCGAACAGGAACTCGGCACGCTCTGCCGGATGCTGCGCAGCGGTGCGCTGCCGCTGCGGGTGACGCACAATGATACGAAGCTGAATAACGTCCTGCTTGACGAACAAACGGGCCGCGCCAGAAGCGTCCTTGATCTTGATACTGTCATGCCGGGATTGTCGGCCTACGATTTCGGCGACGCAGTGCGCTTCGGCGCGTCCTCGGCAGCGGAGGATGAGACAGATCTGTCAAAGGTCTTCCTGCGGCTTGACATGTACCGGGCTTATCTGGAAGGATATCTTGATGCCTGCGGGCATGCGCTGACGGAAAATGAGATCAACGTCCTGCCGCTCGGCGCGAAGATCATTACCATTGAACTTGGCATGCGCTTTTTGAAGGACTATCTGGACGGTGATGTCTATTTCAAGATCGACCGGCCGACGCAGAATCTCGACCGCTGCCGCGCACAGCTGCGGCTTGCGGCGAACATGGAAGCGCAGTGGCCGCAAATGCAGCAAATCCTGCGGGAGACGGCCAGTTCCCGCTGCTGGACATAAAACTTCAGCATGGGCATTGTACCACGGAATGCACAAATGCGGTGCATGAAGTTTTGTGCATCATTTCTGGTTGCCCCGCAGGGGCAAGGAAAGGGCACATTTCTTATTTTACCATGTTTTTGCATAGCAAAAATCCCCCTTCGGCGGTTCCCAACGCCGAAGGGGGCTCTTTTTGTTGACAGCACACCGCAGAGGGGGATCTGCGCAGACTGCCCGGAAAGCACATGGGTTGTGCAGCTTTCCGGACGGCGCTTTCCGGGGGAGGAAAAGCGCCAGACAAAAAGTCCGCACAGCCACCAGCCGTGCGGACAAACTCAATCGTCCATAGACTCCCGGTGACGGCAGGAGCACAGGTCTGGTTCTGACGTATCTGACTGAGCGCGGCATGCGCGCATCACAGTGACCCACTCGCGGGGAATTGCACCCCATTCCGCTTCCGGCATCCGTTCCATGCCGGGCGAACCGACCCGCCTTGTTTACTTTCCTACCTGTATTATAGCATGTTTTTTCTGCTTTGCAAGCCCCTTTCTACTTTTGTTCCTTAACACCAAATTAACATGTTCCTGCTGTATAATTGTCTCTGAAAAATCAAGGTGCTTCGGCGCCCTGTGAGGAGGAAGAAACATGTTTCTGATTAACGCCGCCATGGAGAAAATCTCCATTGGTACTGCTGCTCTGATCGTTGTGCTCGGCATGGCTGTCGTCTTTTTTGGTCTCATTCTTCTGATGTGCGTCACAAAGATTGCCGGTGCCATCATCAGCCGCAAAAAGGCCGCAGAGCCTGCTGCTGCGCCCACTGCTACACCTGTTGCACCCGCCGCGAAGAACGCGCCTGCACCCGGCTCCGCCGGTAAGATCGCGCTGCACGACGTCCCCGACAAGACAGCTGCCATGCTCATGGCGATTGTCGCAGACAAGACTGGAAAGCCCCTCAACCAGCTTCGCTTCCTCTCTATCCGCGAGATCAAGGACTAATTCCTGTTTTTACATAATCAATAGCCGGAAGCGCGTGTATGCGCTTCCGGCTTTCATTTTTTCTCATGCCCGGCCAAGCTGATAAAAGGCCACGGCACTGGCAGCGGCGACGTTCAGAGAATCGACGCCGTGGTGCATAGGGATGCGGACAGTATAGTCGCAGGAGGCGATCGTTGCATCTGCAAGCCCGTCCCCCTCCGTGCCCATCACAATGGCAAGCCTCTGTTCTGCCGCGAGGCGCGCGTCGTCCAGACGGACGGAATCATCCCGCAGGGCCATAGCTGCCGTGCAGAAGCCGAGTGCATGCAGGAGCGTTGGCCAGTCCTCCGGAAGATAGGCCCATGGAATCTGAAAGACCGTGCCCATACTCACGCGCACGGCACGCCGGTATAACGGGTCACTGCCCGCGTTTGTCAGCAGTACTGCATCCATGCCAAGCGCCGCCGCTGAACGGAAGATCGCGCCGAGGTTTGTGGGGTTCATCACGTTTTCCAGTACGGCCACGCGCGATGCGCCTTGCAGTAGAACTGCCGGATCACGCGGCTTTGGTCTTCGCATCGCGCAAAGCATCCCGCGCGTGAGATGAAATCCCGTCAGCTGCGTCAGCACATCCAGTTCTGCCGCATAGACCGGTACGTCCGGGCAACGCGCAAGCAGCGCCGCGCCCTTGCCCTCAATATGCTTCTGTTCCATCAGAAACGACACCGGCTCGCAGCCTGCATCCAGCGCCCGTCCAATGACCAGCGGGCTTTCTGCTACGAACAGCGCGTTTTCCGGGTCAGCGCGGTTTACAAGCTGATTTTCCGTCAGCCGGGCATAAATATCCAATTCCGGCGCGTTAAAATCGGTGATCTGATGAATTTCCATGGCATTTCATCCTTCTTTGTCAGAATAGCTGTATTATAGCATTGACAATCACGGGTCGCAACTTTTATAATCGCATCGAATACAGACAAAAGCGAGGATCAGATCATGTATCAGCTTGCAATTTTTGATTTGGACGGGACACTGCTCGATACGCTGGCCGACCTGCGGCAGGGACTCAACTATGCACTCGCCACACAGGGCTTTGCGCCCCGAACGCTTCCGGAGGTGCGTGCATTCGTCGGCAATGGCATTCGGAAGCTGATCGAGCGCGCTGTCCCCGCGGGGACGGGCGAGGCACAGATCGACGCAGTCTTTGAAGCATTCCATCCCTATTACGCCGTCCATTGTGTGGATTTTACAAAGCCGTATCCCGGCATTTTGGACCTGCTGCGGAAACTTCAGGCGGACGGCGTCGTCTCTGCCGTCGTCTCCAACAAGCCGGATTATGCCGTAAAAACGCTCTCCGAGCAATATTTCCCGGGACTTCTGGCCACGAGTGCAGGCGCGAAGGACGGCGTACGCAAAAAGCCCTGCCCGGATTCCGTCTTTGCGGTTGTTCAGCAGCTGGGGGCTGAGGCGCTGCGCGCCGTCTACATCGGCGATTCTGAGGTTGATATTGAGACAGCCCGAAACGCTGGCCTGCCCTGCATCTCAGTCAGCTGGGGCTTCCGCGACCGCAATGTGCTTGTCAGTGCGGGGGCCGAAACTATCTGCGACGATATGGATGCGCTGTACCGCGCGCTGCGGGAGGGCTGAAACGCGTATGGAGCGGAGAAACAACTATGCGATTCAGGCCGAACAGGCGCGGAAGCTGTTCTGCGCACACGATCTGGATGCGGTCGCGCGAGCGCATGGACTGCGGACAGATGCGGACTTTTTATATCTGCATCTGCTCAGCGAGGATTATCGCGTCAGCCGTTCGAGCGGGCATATTGCGCGCCGGGAGGGAGAAGCGTGGCTTCCGGCGGACGGCTTTGACGAAACGCTTACGATCTTCGACCTGCTCTGCGACGCGAAGCCGGGCCGCAGAGCGGCCGGGGACTGGAAAACGACACTGGACTTTGGCGGACAGGTCCACCGGGGCCTGATGGAGCCGAACCGCGCGGATGAACTGGAACTGCTGTACGACCGGCAGCCGGAACGGCTGCGCCGCGTCTGCCTGCGCCTCGACGGTACGCCGATAGCGGGAGCAGATCTGGGCTTTTCCCTGCCGTTTTTCGAGGATCTTTGCATCGCTGTTCAATTCTGGCACGGCGACGACGAATTTGTGCCCCGCCTGCGCGTTCTGTGGGACGCGAATGCGGATCAGTATCTGCGCTATGAGACGATGTACTATGCCATCAGCCTGATCAAGAGCCGCCTGCGGGAAATGTCGTGAACGAAGTACGCACGGCTTCGGTAGAGGCGGACTCTGTCCGCCCCGAGAAAGCTGTAAATTTGTCTGCACCCATGCCTATAGCGTGAAGTTTTGGCTGTTACAGTCTATTACAATAGAATGCGCCGGTGCACCTGGATTTTCGCAAAAACGTTGCTTTCACGCAGACTCCTATGTATAATAAAGCAAACCAGAAAAGAGGTACTGTTATGCTTGATTCCTATCTTTCTGCGCTCTGCCAATATGCTGTGCGCACGGGGCTGATTCAGCCGGACGATGTGGTCTGTTGCCGCAACGCGCTGCTTGACGCGCTCGGATTGGATTCCTTTGACGAAACTGCAGCGCCCGCAGAGGTGCCGCTTGCGGACATTTTGCAGGCTCTGACGGACGATGCCGTTTTGCGCGGTGTGTGTCAGGACAATCAGGTTGCACGCGATCTGTTCGACACGAAACTCATGGGCACCCTTACGCCTCGCCCGCATGAGGTGCGCACCCGCTTCCGCACACTCTATGAAGTCTCTCCGCGCGAAGCAACTGACTGGTTCTACCGCTTCAGTCAGGATACTAACTATATCCGGCGTGACCGTATTGCGAAGGACAAGAAGTGGACGTATGATTGCGAATACGGAACGCTCGACATCACGATCAACCTGTCCAAGCCCGAAAAGGACCCGCGCGCCATCGCCGCTGCCAAAAACGCGCCGCAGTCCGGCTACCCGAAATGCGCTCTTTGCGCGGAAAACGAGGGCTATGCGGGCCGCATGAACCACCCGGCCCGGCAGAACCACCGCATCATTCCGCTGCAGCTGGATGGCGGCGACTGGTATCTGCAATACTCCCCGTATGTCTATTATAACGAGCACTGCATTGTCCTGAATGCAGCGCATACGCCCATGCGCATCTCGGACGCGACGTTTCGGCGCCTGCTGGACTTCACGAAGCAGTTTCCACACTACTTCCTCGGCTCCAACGCAGATCTGCCCATTGTCGGCGGCTCGATTCTGAGCCACGACCATTTTCAGGGCGGACATTATACCTTCGCCATGGAAAAAGCGCCGGTCGAACAGCCGGTCGCGTTTACGGGCTTTGACGATATTCGCGCCGGGATTGTGAAATGGCCCATGTCCGTGCTGCGTCTGAACGGCCCGGACTCTGCACGTCTGTGCCAGCTGGCAGACAAAATTCTGACGTCGTGGCGCGATTATACGGATGAATCCGCTATGATTCTTGCTGAAACAGACGGTGTTCCGCACAACACCGTCACGCCCATCGCCCGCCGTAGGGGAGACGATTTTGAACTTGATCTCGTCCTGCGCAACAATCTGACGACGGCGGAGCATCCGCTGGGCCTGTACCATCCGCATGAGGCGCTGCACCACATCAAAAAGGAAAACATCGGCCTGATTGAAGTCATGGGACTTGCCGTTCTGCCGTCACGGCTGGACAGAGAACTTGCGCTTTTAAAAGACGCAATCCTGCAGGACAGGGATCTGCGTGCCGATGAGACGCTGCAGAAGCATGCAGACTGGGCGGAGGAATTGAAAACCCGGTACACGTTCAAACCGGAAAACGCGGAGGAAATTCTGAAGCAGGAGGTCGGCGCGGTCTTCATGCAGGTGCTGGAGGACGCAGGCGTCTATAAGTGCACCCCGGAGGGCCGGCAGGCCTTCCTCCGGTTCGTACAGAGCGTATAAAACAGCAGAAAGCGCCCTTCTCTGATTCGGAGAGGGGCGCTTTTAGTGTATGGATGCGCTCATTTAAGCGCATCTAGAATCACCATCCATGCCTGCGTAAGCCGCTCAACACTCCATGCGGCATTGGCAGGGCTGGTAGAGGGGAGTTTGACGGCGGTCCGGCCGGTTCGCATTTGCTGGTGGCGGCAGTAAAGCTGATAAGACGCCGTGCCGTTGCAGAAGATCTGCCGGATGGGTGCGTTCTGTAAAATCGGCGTGAGATCAGTCGGGACAGCCTCGCGGATGGAACTGTCGCTTGAACCCGATATTTCACAGCTGGCGATGGTGTCCCAGAGCGCAATGTGGTGCGTATGCAGCATCTGCTGCTTCTCTTCGACCGTGCGCGGGCATTCGCAGCCCAGCACGGTTGAGACGACGCGCCAGAAGCGGTTTTGCGGATGGCCGTAGAAAAACATGGCTTCGCGCGATTTGACCGAGGGGAACGAACCCAAAATCAGAATCCGGGAATCCGCGTCATAGAGCGGCGGAAACGGATGAGAAAGCCTGTCCATCACAGAGCCGCGATCAACGCATCGACTGCCTCGGGGCGCGTCGCCCACGAGCAGACGAAGCGCGCAGCCTCGTGGTCTTTATCCACATGTCCGTTCAGTTCAAATGCGAAGTCCTGCTTCAGCCGCTCGATCTGTGCATGGGAAAGGACAAGGAAGACCTGATTCGTGGGTGAGACGGCATAGAGGGAATATCCCTTTTCGATGGCTGCTGCCTGAATTCGCTGCGCCTGCGAGACGGCGTGGCGCGCCATGGACAGCCAGAGATCGTCTTTAAAATACGCCTTAAACTGCGTCCCGAACAAAAAGCCCTTGGCGAACATGCCGCCGCGCTGCTTGATCATGTTGCGGAAGTGCGGTTTGAGACTGTCGTTTGTGATGACAAGGGCCTCGCCGAACAGCAGGCCGTTTTTCGTGCCGCCGATGTAGAAGACATCGCAGTAGTTCGCAAAATCCGCCGGGGCCAGATCGTTTCCCTCCGCAACCAGCGCGGCGGGCAGGCGTGCACCGTCTAAAAACAGATACAGCCCATACTCCCGGCAAACGTCATGCAGCGCGGAAAGTTCCGATTTTGTATAGATCGTGCCAAGTTCTGTCGCGTCGGAGATATAGACCATGCGCGGCAGAACCATATGCTCGTCCTGTCCGTCGCAGTGGCGGCGCATGACCTCACGCACAAGCGCCGGCGTCAGCTTACCGTCGGGCGCCTCAATGGCGCAGACCTTGTGGCCGGAGGCTTCGATCGCACCCGTCTCATGGACGTTGATGTGGCCGGTATCGGCGGCGATCACGCCCTCCCACGGGCGCAGCGCAGCGGCAATGACCGTCGTGTTGGCGATTGTGCCGCCGACCATAAAGTGCACGTCCGCCTGCGGGCAGGAAAAGCGTGCGCGGACAATGTCTTTTGCCTCGTCACAGAAGCGGTCCATGCTGTAGCCGCAGGTCGTGATGAGGTTATTTTTTTCAAGTGCGGCGAGCACCTGCGGGTGCGCGCCCTCGGAATAATCGTTGCGGAAAGAAATCATCGAAAAGCCCGTCCTTATTTCAGATTCTATTCTGATTGTAGGGCCTTTGGACAGAAAAGTCAACGAACTGCCTGCGTTTTTTTGCTGCGCTCCGGCAGGTGCAGCAGACTGCGCAGGCTCGGCGGCAGACAGTGTTCCGCTGTTCCGCTGAGACACGCGGCCAGCACAAATACACTGAAAAAGACCGCCGTGCGGAGCAGCAGTGCTGGAATGCTTTCTAACTCCGGCAGCAGCTGCGCCGCAAACGCGCCCGCTGCGGCGCATGCACCGACGCCCAGCGGCGCGCACAGTCGAAGCGGGCAGCCGGTAACGGTCAGCAGCCGCCGCAGGCTCAACGCAAAGTTCAGCAAATGCGTCGCAGTAAACGCGAAAATGTAGCCGCCCAGCCCCCAGCGCGGCAGGAGCAGTATAAGCAGCACCGCATCCAGCGCCGAGGTAAACGTGTTGTAACGCACATTTGCGACCTGCTCGGAAAGTCCCTTCAGCATCCCGTCGGTCAGCGCATCCATGTACAAGACCAGCGCCAGCGGCGCGAACACGCGCAAAAGCTGACCAGCCTGTTCGCTCTGGTATAAAATCGCGGTAAGCGGCTCAGCCAGCGCGAACAGCAGTCCTGCCGTGAAGCCTGCGAACAGCAGCCCTGCCCGCAGACATTGCCCGGTTACGGAGGCGAGTCGTTCTCGGCGGCCCTGCGCGCGGCAGGCGGCAAGTTCCGGGATCAGCAAATCGACCAGTGCGTACAAAAACGCCGACGGCAGCATGAGCGCGGGAAACACCATGCCCGTGACCGTCCCATACGCCGCCATCGCGCTCAGCCGTGTTGCACCTGCACGCGTCAGGCCCCAAGGAATGAGAAACTGCTCCAGCGCCCGGAGCGCTGCGCGCAGCAGATCGTTCAGCGCCAAAGGTGCTGCCAGAGCGCACACACGCCGGGCCATGCTGGGTGCATGCGTCTGCCGGATACCGCGCCATCCCTGCCGGTAAAGCGCGTAAAGCGCCGCGTCTGCCGCGCAAGACGACAGCAGTTCCCCACCCAGCAGTGCAAAGCAGGCCCCGGACACGGTCTGCGGCACAAAACGCAGCAGCAGCAAACTCAAGCCCAGTCCCAGAACGCGTTCGCCAGCATCGATGGCGGTCAGCTGCCAGACCTTTCCTACTGCGGTCAGATACCCGCCCAGCACCAAACCTGCACAGCCGGCCGGGAGCAGTCCCGCGAGCAGGCGCAGACTTCTGGCTGCCGACGGCTCATGCAGAATGCGTTCCGCCAGAAGCGGCGCAGCACAATAAAGCCCTGCCGCCGCAAGTGTGCTGGTTACAAGCACAGAGCCGAGGCAGTGCGCGGCGGCAAGCTGCACCTGCTCCGGTTCCCGCTTGCCGTGCGCCTGTGCGCACAGACAGGAAGCTGCCACGCGCATTCCGGCCAGCCCCAGCGTCGTGGCAAACGCGGATACGGACAGCAGAAGCTGCACTGCGCCCAGCCCCTCCGCGCCGATACGTCCGGCCAGATGCGCCTGAAACAGCATGGACGCAAACCGCAGCAGCAGCGCCGCAGCGGTCAACAGCAGCGTATTTTTAAGGATCTGACGGCCAGAAAACAAAAAATCACCCTCCGTTCCATGTTTACGGAGCGGAGGGCGTGCCTATGCGGATTTTTATTTCAGCTGGAAGGTATAGTAGACGGCACCGATCAGTTCGACGGCGATGGCCGCGAACATGGCATAGAACGCGAAGCCGGAGCCGAAAAGCAGGCAGGCAGCCAGCACGACAGCCCAGAGCACGCAGATGAAGTAGAACAGCAGCGGATTAAACCCGTCCGGGAACAGCCGCAGCGTCCGGCCGTCAAGACTGAGTTTGCCGCGATTTTTTGCGCACAGGAACACGGTGAGCGCCGTGCCGATCAGAATCAGCGCCAGCAGAATGCTGCCCACAATGCGGTTTGCCATGTAGGAGGTGCGGGCGATGAGATAGAATACAACACCTGCAGAGGCTGTGACCAGCGAGAAGGTGAAAAATTCGGAATGATAAAGCTGCCAAACCATATACAGGCAGTAAACCAGCGCATGCAGCAGATAGATCACGATCATGTTGCCTGTCCAGAAGATGGACAGGATCAGGCTCGAGACGAACAGCAGCGCAAACGCCGCCAGCCAGTAGCGGCAGATCGTCCGCGCAAGCCCGTTTTTCAGCAGAACGCACAGCACAAGCTCAGCGGCGGTCAGCGCCAGAAACACATACCGCTGAACGCAGAACATCGGATAAAGCGTCGTAAAGCCCTGCACGGTGCTGTAATAGCCGCCGAGCTTCCAGAACGCATAGATCACGAGGATCATCAGCGCAAACGCAGCGGGAACTTTATAGATAACGGACTGATCCTCCGTCTTTTTTGCAGCAGTTTTGTTCTTTGTCATCATTCTGTTCTGTCCTTTGATTCAAAATTCCTATACACTGTATAGATGTCGTGTCAGTCCAGCGCGCCTGCGGCAAACAGAACGGCACTGAGCGCACACAGCGGCGCAGTCTCGCAGCGGAGAATGCGCGGGCCGAGCGTACAAACCTGAAGTCCGGCGTGTTGTGCAAACAGGACTTCTTCGTCGGAAAATCCGCCTTCGGGCCCGGTCATGATCGAGACGGTTTTTGCCTGCGCGCTGCCGATGGCGCGACGCAGGGAAAGCGCATGCTCGTTTTCATACGGAAACAGTGCCAACTCACATCCGGCTGCACGCTGCACGGCGTCTTCAAACGACGGCAGCACGAGCACCTGCGGGATTCGGCCCCGACCCGACTGCGCAGCGGCGGACGCGGCGATTTTCTGCCAGCGCTCGCGCCTTTTCTCAGCCGAGGCTGCATCAAGCTTCAGCACACAGCGGGAGGACGGAAAGGCTGCAATCTCATACGCGCCGAGTTCGGTTGCCTTCTGAATCACATGCTCCAGCTTGTCGGCCTTCGCGTAAGCCATATAGACGCTGCAGGCGACCAGCGGCTCCGCGCCGGAGGCTTCCGTGCTGTTTACGACCAGACATACCTGCTGGGGAGAGATGTCAGAAACGGTGCAGCGGTAGTCAGTCCCGCAGCCGTCGCAGACGAGAACGCTGTCACCGCGCCTGAGCCGGAGAACCTTCGCGTGCGCTGCATTTTCTCCGTCAAGCGTCAAAAAGCTTCCGCGCACATCGTTCGGCGAAACAAAAAACTTCGGCAACCGCCTCGCCCGCCTTCCTTAGTATACATACAGCTGGTATTATACCAGATATCGGGACGAAGCGCAAGTAAAAAAGTGATGGAACATCCGGCCTGCGCCGTTTATTATTAAGTGCGAAAGAAGTTATTACTTCTGACGCGCTTATTTTTTATCCCCAAAAACGCAGGAAACGGAGGCGATACGGAATGAACAGCTACAATATCGGGCTTGAAGATCGGAAAATTATCGAAGAAATGTATAACGCGGGCGCGAAGCCGTGCGAAATCGCGGCGCGCATCGGCAAATGTCAAGCGACGATTTACCGGGAAATCAAGCGCGGAGAAGTGCCGGAACTGAACGCGCGCTGCCGCCCTGCATACCGGGCAGAAGTTGCAGAAAAGCGCGTGACCGAAGCATACCGCAAAAGAGGTCGCCGGAAAGCGACAGAATGAAAAAGGAGGCTCATACCATGAAGAAAACTGAAAACGTGTATATTACGCACGTTCTTTTCCCGTGGGAAACATTCGCTGCGCAGAGCGAACGCGAAGCACGGGAGCGGGCAAGCGGCGGCGACCGTTGGACGGAAGATTTTCTGCGGGAAGTCCGGGAAAACGTTCTGCGGTACGCGGACGAGCCGTTTTTTCCGCCGGATGAATTCAAGCACGCGGAATTTATGAACACGTCCATGCGAAATTCCTGCCTGAACGACGTTTACAGACTCGTCCCGCTGCATTTCCGGGAAGAGGTATTTGCGGGCGTTTCCTTCCCGATTTGGAATCAGGGGGCGCGGGGATGAACGTTTTCGACCGAATCACAAAAAGCCCGCAGGCGTTGGCGGATTTCCTGCAAGCGATTCCAGCGATCAATGCGCCGTGGGACGATGCTTTTCATCGCATCTACTGCGATCAGTGCGCGGCGGAAAACTGCGACAACTGCCCGAATGAAGCCCTTCGGGGCAGCGCGCTTTGGTATTTGACGCTTCCGGTGGAAAGTTGCAAGGAGGGTCAATAAATGGGGGCTGATTTGGAACGTACGGCGATCATGCGGCTACAAGAAGCCGCGAATATGTCTGAACGGTTCTACAAAGCGCCGTTGATCGTCACGACAAGCGGCGGAAAAGACAGCTCGGTTTGCATCGCCCTCGCAGAGCGGGCAGGAATCGAATTTGAGGTCATGCACAATCACACGACGGTTGACGCGCCGGAAACGGTCTATTTCATCCGCAACGAGTTAAAAAGATTAGAGCAAAAAGGCGTTAAATGTTTTCTGAATTACCCGTATTACAAGGGCAAACGGGTTACAATGTGGAGTTTAATTCCGCAAAAACTTATGCCGCCCACGCGGTTGGTACGGTATTGTTGTTCGATCTTAAAGGAGCAAGGCGGACAGGGGCGGTACATTACAACGGGCGTGCGATGGGCGGAAAGCGCGAAACGCAAGCAAAGGGGCATTTATGAGGACATAGCAAGTAAAAAGAGCGAAAAGGTGATTATTAACAATGATAATGATGACCGCCGCAGGCTCTTTGAATCATGTATGCGCCAGCGCAAAGCAGTTTGCAATCCGATTATTGACTGGAAGGATTCGGACGTTTGGGACTATATCGAATCCGAAAAAATCCCGGTAAACCCGCTTTACAAGTGCGGCTACTCCCGTGTTGGGTGCGTCGGTTGCCCGATGGCTGGGAAGGCAGGAAGGAACGCAGAGTTTGCCCGCTATCCGAAATATCAGGAAGCGTATATACGAGCGTTCGGGCGAATGCTGGAAGAACGGAAGCGGCGAGGAAGGACAACAACGCAAAGTTGGGAAACCGGGCGGGACGTGTTTCATTGGTGGATGGAGGACGGCGTTTTACCGGGGCAGATTGAACTCGACGATCTTCTTTCCGACGAGGACTATGACGAATGACCCGCGCGGACTATACGCGGACATGTGCCGGATGCGGCAGCGTCGTAACGGAAGATTGGGTAAATGGTCAAAAGTGTTTCAGATGCTATGAGCCGGGGCAAACGTGCGGTTACATCGTCGGCATTGAACGGTTTCTGCCGTACGTCCCGGCATGGTGTCCAAAAATGGGCGGCTGCTTACGACCGCCGGAAAGATACGAGGTACAAAAGACATGAAAAAGCTGTATTCAAAGCAACTCGGCAGCGAGGTCTACGCGCTTGCGCCGGAACAGTTGAAAGTATTCGCGTCGAGCGGGTACGAAGTCCCAACGCCGGAAGCCGTCATTGCAGACGCGGGCGCTATCCGCATCGTTCCCCCGGCAGGAAAGCGCGCGTATGCGGTATTCAAATTCACGACAGGCGCTTTTGTCGTTCGCACGTCCGCCGAAACGATGACGATGCAGGAAGTCGGCGCGTTCGTCGGTGAGGTCGTGCAAGCGGCTATCGTCTGCAAGCTGGCGGAAAATGCCGACCCGGACAGACCGAAGCCGGAAGCGGCGGGCAGTCAAATCGCGTCGGCGGTCGCGGCGCTGACGGCGGCGATCAGGCGGGCGACCTGCGAAGCGCACGCGGGCGGCGATCAGGCAGCGGCGGAAAGCCCGGAGGTAACGGAATGACATTCGGCACGTGTAGGTACTGCGGGCAAGTCGTGAATCTGGACTACGAAGAAGAAACGCAGGCGGAAGCCGATATTGCCGCTTCCGAAAAATGCGAATGCTACGACGCGCGGCATGAACGGAATCTGCGCAAGCAGATCACGGCAGCGCAAAACCGCATTCGCAAGATTTTCGGTGACGATGCTGCAAAGCTGGGCTTTGCCCCGATTGCTGCCGAAGAACCGCTGCAACTCCTGAATGCTATCGCGGAGCAGACCGCACGCGGGTTTATTACGTCGGCTACGATCAACGTGCGCGGGCTTTGCAAGGCGAAAATCACGATGACCACAAAAGAGAAAATCAAGGTCGAGCGCAGCGAAACGAAAACGTACCAGTTGGAGGAATGACGGCGAATGAACGAAGCGTATAACATTGACTGCATGGAATTTATGCGCCGCGTTCCGAGTAAATATTTCGATTTGGCGGTTGTAGACCCGCCGTACGGGATTGAAAAGGGATTCAAGGCGACAAGCCGGGTTAGGCGGTACGGGCAGACAAAGACCGCGAACGACGATAAACCGACGGCGGAATACTTCACCGAACTGTTCCGTGTCAGCAAGAATCAGATTATTTGGGGCTACAATCACTTGTCGGATTTGCTGCCGCCGACGAAGGAATTCATTTTCTGGTACAAGCGTCAGCCCGTGGACAGCTATTCCGACGGCGAATTAGCATGGACGAGTTTCAATAAAACGGCGAAATGCTTTGACCATGCGTATTTCGGGAACGTCGGCGCGGATGACGTGCGGATTCATCCCATGCAAAAGCCGGTTGCGCTGTATTTGTGGCTTTACGCGAAATACGCGCATCCATACGACAAGATTTTTGATTCACACCTTGGGAGCGGGTCAAGCCGGATTGCCGCTTACGATATGGCGCTTGATTTCATCGGGTGCGAGATCGACGCAGATTATTTTCAGAAGCAAGAACAACGTTTTGAAGAACATACAGCGCAGCAGCGGTTATTCCTATGACCGCCGCAAGGAGGGTACATCATGGTAACAATCGGATGCGGCAGGACGGTCAAGCCCGTCACGTTCAGCGTCTTAGGCAAAGACGGCAAGGATAAAGCCGTTCGGGGTACGGTTTCGTACGTCCATCCGGCGCGACGCTATTGCATTCTTGAATTTGCCGTGCGGGGCGGCATTCTCCGCGAATCGTTCCAACTGATAGACGGCGAAATTGCCGAATAGAGAAAGGCAGGGGCTTACATGGAACGCAGACCTATGAAGCTATACCTCGTCAGACACGCCGATTACGGCGAAACAACCGCAAACGGGCGCTGCAAATACGATGCGCTTATTGCCGCCGCGCGGCAATGGCGCGCACGCTGGACGCAGATAGCCCGCGAATGTGAATTTATCGTGCTTGCCGAAGAAGAACCGGCAGGCACAGAGCAATGACCGCGCAGCAGCGGCGGAAACGCCGCATGATACGCCGGTTCGCGCCGACGGTCGCGCTGTGCGCCGTCATTGCAATCATTGCGGCGGCTTGTGTCTGCGCGCTGGCGCGCCCGGTAGAGCGGGACACGCAGCCGGAAGCAGCAAGCACGGAAACGGTTGCCGCAGCAACAAAAATCGCGCCCGCGATCACAAAAGCGGCGGAACAGATCACGAAAACGCCGGAAACGATCACGCCGGAAGCGCTGGAAGAAACAGCGCCGGAAGAACAGCCGGAGGAAGCGCCGGAAGAAATCAGCCGTTATGCGGCGCTGAACGTCACGGAGGACGATATTGATATGCTGGCGGCGCTTGCATGGCACGAAGCGCGCGGCGAACCGTTTGACGGGCAAGTTGCCGTTGTCCTGACTGCGCTGAACCGCTGCTTGTCGCCGGAATTCCCGGATACGGTTGAAGAAGTCGTTTTCCAGAAGTACGGGGACGTTTGGCAATTCAGCCCCGCGCCGTATCTCTGGACGGCAGAACCGACGCAGACGCAGTACGACGCAGTTTATACCGCGCTGCACGACACAGATTACATTCTTCCCGCCGAAGCGGTATTTTTCAGCACAAAGGCATACAACGACAATATCGTTGCAGTCATCGGAAATCACATCTTTTGTTCTATTGAGGAGGTCGCACAATGAAAATCACACGCAGGACAGAACAGGAAATCAGCATTTCGGAACTGAAAGCGGCGATCAAGGAGGGGCGCGGGCTGGAGGTCATCCGCCCGTACGACGAAATCACGCTTACGATGGACACGGGCGAAACGATCACGCCGGTTTGCGGCTACGTCGGCAAGCATAGCGCCAGATTCGTTTTCAAAGACTGCCTCCGCGAAATGTGGCAGATGAACAAGACCATGACCAACAAGGGCGGATATTTCAGAAGCGAAGCCCGCAGACACGTCCTCGAAGATATTCTGCCGCATTTGCCCGCCGAACTGCGCGAAGCGATCACGCCGCGACACTTATGCGAGGAAATCGACGGCGAAACGTACGAATATTTTGATTCGTTGTGGTTGCCGTCGGCAACGGATGTTTTCGGCAATGCCCCGGATGGATGGTGGAAAGAAGAAACAGACAGCTTCCAGTTACCTATTTTCAAGGCGGAACGCGACCGTGTAAAGGAAGTCCCCGGAAATGGCACATATCCGTACTGACTCCGTTCCCCGCGTGCCAGCTATTCCGCGCGTTTCGTGAATGTGTATACTGGCGGCACGGTCAACGGCAGCGGCGCGTACTACTCGAATGGCTTTGCCCCCGGCTTTGATTTGTAAAATTCGGAATTCAAAAACTTCCCCGGCTCAATGCCGGGGAAGTAGCCGCAAGGAGGCAAAAATGAACAAGTACATCGGGAAAATCATCATCGTCACAAATATGCGGAAAATCCCGCGTTCGTGCGCGGAATGCGGATACTATGACGGCATGGGAAACCGCCCCGGTGGGCGCTACAACGACGGTATTTGCACGGCGGGCGCGTCGATTTACAGTACACGCGGCATTCGGGTATCAAAAGAACGGCTGAAAAACTGCCCGCTGCACATGATCGGGAGGGATAACAATGACTGATGAATACATAAGCCGGGAAAAGACGCTGGAACTGCTCAAAAGTCTGAGCAGCCGGGACTATCGCCGGAAAAAAGGCACAATTCAGGATGCAATCAAGATGATTTCTTACGCCGTGTACACGCCCGCCGCCGACGTTGCGCCGGTGCGACATGGGCGGTGGATTCACTATGATGACGGTGTATTCACTTGTAGTGAATGCGGCAACGCAGAATCTAACGACAGCTATTATTGCAGACTATGCGGGGCAAAGATGGATGGTGTTTGACGGTGAAAATTGAACGTGCGATTGAAATTCTGAATCCCGCGCATCGGGAGCATTACGAAAGCATTGAACCGGTAAACGAAGCCTGCCGCATGGGGATTGCGGCGTTGTCGTACCGCGTTCGGGAAAAACCGGAATACCTTCCAGCGCGCCACGCGCCCGCTTTAGCCTGCAAGCGGTGCGGCAGCGTTAAACACTTGCACAATGCCGACGGCGCGCAGAACGCATTCTGCGGGCAATGCGGACAGGCTATTGACTGGACGGATGCGGCGGAAACGGACGCATAAAAAAGCCGCCGACGTTTTCGCAGAACGTCGGCGGTGCTTGCCTCGGAAAAGACAAGGTTACTCATACCTTATATATAATATCACGTTCCGGGGCGATATGCAAGCGAAAAGCGGCGGGAAACCGCTATTTTCGGGCTTGTATGGGATAGTAACTTAACGACCACAGAGCCGCCGGAGGTAAAGGCATGAAAACAATCTATCGGGAAAAGCGCTACTACTGCGGGGAGTACCTCGACGTATATATTTTTCCTACATACCGGCAATCGAACGGACGGCGCAGCCGGAGCAAGCCGACAACCGACGCGCAGAAGAAATTAAATCAGCGCCACAGGGAAGAAAAACTTGTAAGACTGCTTCACGCGAACTTCACGCCGGACGATCTTGAAATTCACCTGACATACAGCGTCCAGCCGGAAAGCGAAGAAGAAGCCGCCCGGTATGTCCGCAATTTCATACGCCGCATTCAGCGGATGCGGAAGAAAGCCGGATTGCCGCCGCTGAAATACATCGTCGTGACAGAACGCGGCGGAAAGACCGGGCGTTATCATCATCACATCACGATCAGCGGCGGGTTAGATCGTGACGCGGTGGAGGCGGCTTGGGGCTTGGGCTACGCGAACAGCCGCCGCCTGCAATTCACGGAAACAGGGCTTGCCGGTCTTGGACATTACATCGTCAAAAAGCCCGTCGGCAAAAAGGCTTGGAATGCGTCAAAGAATCTGATTGACCCTGACCCGAAAACACGCGACGGGCGCATTTCCGGCAGGCGGGCGGAAGAACTCGCACGGGACACGACCAACAACGCCGAATATGAAAAGCTGTACCCCGGATATTTCCTTGCGGAAGCTGGCGCATTTCATAACGACGTGAACGGCGGACGGTATATCGTCGCCCGGTTTTACCGCCGGGATGGTAAATTTATAAAGCCACAGCGAAAAACAAAAACGAATCGGAGGCGGAAAAAATGACGGTAAATGAATTTGCACAGGATGTCCACAAAAACGCCGTTGCGCACGGTTGGTATGATGCGCCTATCACGTTCCCGGAAGTCGCGGTTATGATACACGCTGAAATCTCGGAAGCCGTTGAAGAATGGCGGAGCGGAAACCCGGTTATCTACGGCACGTGTGCGTTGTCGCCGGAGAATTGCAAGTTTTCAAAAATCTGCGATAATGTCGGGCATCCTTCGGGCGCTGATACGGAGGGGAACTGCAAGCCGGAGGGCGTTGCGGTCGAACTCTGCGATGCGGTCATGCGCATTATGGATTTCCTTGCGTTCATGGGCGTAGACATTGAAGCCGTGCTTGTGGCAAAGCACGAATACAACAAAGGGCGCGAATACCGGCACGGCGGGAAGCGCGCATAAGGAGGCGGGCTATGATTAACTATTTTAACGCAGCGGAAAACACGCTGCGATCACGTTCAATGCTTGAAAAGGCATTGAAAAACCTGATGCGGCGGCAGGAAAGAATCATGCGCCACAATTCGCCGTCGGGCTATCCGTCGTTAGATACGTCGAAGCCGTACACAAGCACGAAAAGTGTAAACGATGCGCTGACAGATTGCATTGAGATTGCCGAAGTTGCGCGGGAGATCAACCGCACGAAAGACAAGATCGACGAAATCGACAGCGTATTGCAGCAGCTTGACCCGCAAGACGCGGAATTACTGCGCCCATGGTACATAGAGCGGGAAAGCAAAGAAGAAATTGCCGCACAGGTGAACTATGCGTCGCGCACGTCGATCTACGATTTGCGCAATAAAGCCGTTGCGGGCTTTGCTGTGCTGTACTTCGGTGCGGATGCTGGGGCGCTGCTCTGACCGCGCCGGACGCTTTTGAAAAAAGTCTGAACAGAAAGTTTCGGAAATTCGTGCTATGCTGATAGCCGTAAAGGGAGGTCGAGGAAACCTCGCCGCCGTGCGCCTTGCGCTTATGCGCAGGGCGTTCCCTTTACCCTTTTGCAAGGAGGCAGCGGAATGAAAGCATTTGCAAAAGCATTCTACGAATCGGCAGCATGGCGGCGGACGCGGGCGTACATCCTGAAACGCGACGCGGGGCTATGCGTCAGGTGCGGCGCGCCCGGTTGCATCGTCCATCACAAGACGGAATTAACGCCGCGAAACATAGATGACCCCATGATTACGCTGAACGAAGATAATCTTGAAACCGTCTGCCGGACGTGCCACGCGATCATTCACGAAGGAACGCCGCCGCTTGCAGACGGTCTTGCTTTTGATGCAGACGGAAACGTTATCGAATCCGTAATATCCCCCCCGGTACGCCGCTGAAAATTTCCGGCGGCGTAACCGCGCTTCACCCACGTTTAGAACCGCCCCGGTCGCGCACATGAGGGGGGGGTAACGCAAAATTCAGGAGGTGGCATACATTATATGGCGGAAGAAAAAAAGACATACGAAGATATGTCAAACCCTGAAAAAATTGACGCGAAAAAGCGAAAAATTAAAAAACTTTTCCGTGATTTACCCACAGAAAAGAAGCAATTCGCGGAGGGTTTAATCAATCAATTCGCGGTCACGTCGGTTACGCTGGAACGCCTTGCCGACGCGATCAACAACGGCGATCTTATCGAAGATTTTGTGCAGGGCGCACAGAAAATGCGTCGGGAGTCCCCCGCCCTACGCGCCTATAACACGACGATCAAATCGTTTTCGACGCTGACAAATCAGCTTATCAGCCTGCTGCCGGAAAAGGAAAAGAAAACGGCGGGCGATGAACTGATGCAGTTTATTACGAAGCCGAAAGCGGCGGGCAGATAATGAACTATGTGCGCGAATACTGGGGGCGGATTTCAAGCGGCGAGATCGTCACAAGCCGCCGCGTCAAAGCTGTTTATGGGCGGCTGATGCAGGAAATGGACGCGCCCTCGGATGATTCGGCGTACTATTTCGACGAAGAAACCGGGGAACGCCCGATTTTGTTCATTGAGCAATTCTGCAAGCAATCACAGGGTACACTCGGCGCGGCGTTGAAGCTGGAATTATTTCAAAAGGCGTTCATTCAGACGCTATTCGGTTGGCTTGAAAAAGATACGGGATACCGGCGATTCCGCGAAACGCTGCTTTTGGTCGCCCGAAAGAACGGCAAAACGACGCTGCTTGCGGCTATCGCGCTGTATCTGCTTGTCGCGGACTATGAGGGCGCGGCGGAAATCTATTCCGTAGCGACGAAAAAAGATCAGGCAAAAAAGACGCTGACCGAAGCCGTCAACATGGTCAAGCAGTCGCCGGAACTGCGCGCGATCATCAAAAAGCGCCGGAACGATATTTATTTTCCGGCGACGGCATCCATCTTTGAAGCCCTCGCGTCGGATTCCAACACGCTTGACGGTCTAAACTCCCACGCGGTTATCATCGACGAATTGCACGCCATTCGTGACCGCAATTTGTACGAAGTTATGAAGCAATCGACCTCCAGCCGCCGACAGCCCATCGTGATTATGATTACCACATCCGGCACGGTACGCGAATCCGTGTTTGATAACATTTACGAATTGGCGTGCAACATAGCCGACGGCAAGATCACGGAAGATACGTTTTTGCCGGTGCTGTATGAACTGGATGACCGCGCCGAATGGACAGACCCGCAAGCGTGGATAAAGGCGAATCCGGGACTCGGCACGATCAAGCGTTATTCTACACTGGCATCATTCGTCGAGCGGGCAAAGAAGAACCCGGAAGATTTACCCGGCGTTCTCTGCAAGGATTTCAACGTAAAATCCGTGACAGCGGCGGCGTGGTTAAGCTACGACGAAGTAAAGAGCGACGCGACGTTTACCATGCAAGACGTGTATAACACGTACGCAATCGGCGGTTGTGACCTATCCGCGACAACTGACCTGACGTGCGCGACGCTCCTGATTCGCAAATCCGGGGATGACCCGCAAATTTACGTTTTACAGCATTACTTTTTACCGGCGAAGAAGCTGGAAATGCTGGACGAACACAACACGCAGGAAGCGCCCTATAAAACATGGGCTGACCGTGGTTTGCTGACGGTATGCGACGGCGTGCGCGTGGACTATTCCGATGTTACGGCGTGGTTCTGCCAGATGCGCGACGAATACAAGATCGACACGTACAAAGTCGGATATGACCGCGCCCTCGCGGGTTACTGGGTCGATGAAATGACCTCCAACGGCTTTGAAATGGTCGCCGTTGCGCAGGGTCCGTTTACATGGTCGCAGCCGATGCGCGAAATGGGCGCAGCATTCGCAGACAAAAAAGTGAATTACAACAAAAACCCCGTTTTGCTTTGGTGTCTGACGAACACGGCGGTCAAGAAAAGCGGGGTCAACAATATCCAGCCCGTAAAGATTTCCGACAAGCGCCGCATTGACGGCGCGGTTTCGCTCCTGAATGCGTGGGTCATCTATGTGCGGGATTTCGAGGACTATATGTATTTGGTGGGGTGACAACATGGCAGAAAAACGAGGGCTATTTCAGTCGATCTTCGGGAAGAAGCAGCAAAGCGACAAGGATTTTCATGCGTACAAGCTGCTTAGTTCGTGGGAATCGACCTTTTCGCCGTATTCCGGCAATATGTGGGATATTAACACGGTTCGTTCCGCTGTGGACGCATTCGCCCGCCGCACATCGACCGCGCAGCCGCGCCACGTCCGGCAGTCCCCGGAAACGACGGTATCCGTCAATGACTACGTTGACCGCATCTTGCAGTATCAGCCGAATCCGTACATGACGGCGGCTGATTTTTATTACAAGCTGGCGGCACAATACAAGGTCTACAACAACGCCGTCGCGTATCCCGTCTTTGACAGTCAACGGCGGCTTGTGGCGATCTATCCCATCAACGCGCAGTATTTTGAACTGCTTGAATATATGGGAACGCTGTATTGCCGGTTCAAATTCGCAACGGGCGCGTCGTATATCTGCGAGTATTCTCGCATTATCCACATCCGCAGACATTTCCTCGAAAACGATATTTTCGGGGATGACAACCGCCCGCTGAATCCTGTTTTGAAAACGGCGAACACGTTCAATCAGTCTATGTCGAAGTTTGCCGAACTCGTCGCCGTCATTCGCGGCATCCTGAAAGTTTCAAACGCCGTGAAAAATGAGGATTTGAACCGCCGCCGTGACGATTTCGTACGGGACAATTTGCGCATGGAGAACAACGGCGCGGGCATCGTGGTCACGGATTCCAAGTATGACTATACGCCGCTGAACGACAAGACAACGCCGATTCCGGCAAATCAGCTTGAATACATCAAGACAGAAATTTATGACTACCTCGGTGTTTCAAAAGAGATCGTCGAAAACACGGCTACCCCGCAGCAGGAACAGGCATTTTACAGCGGCGAAATCGCGCCGTTCTTCCGCAAGCTGACGCAGGCGTTCACGAACGTGCTGTTTACGGAACGGGAGATCGGACACGGCAACCGCATCATTTTCGCTGCAAATTCCGTGCAGTTTGCAACGCTGCCCGAAAAGGTGACGGCGGCGAAATTCCTGACGGAGATCGGCGCGGCGACGCTTGACCAGATTTTGACGATGTTCGATATGCCGACAATCGGCGGCGAAGAAGGTGCGCGCCGCGTCCAGACGTTGAACATGGTAAATGCAAAACTTGCCGACAAGTATCAGACGGGCGCAGACGGCGAAACGCCGCCGGATGACCCGAAGAAGGAAAAAGACCCGCCGCCCGCAGAGCCGGACGGCGGAGAAGCAAAGGAGGCTTAACGTTATGGGTATGAAACAAGGGCGCGAATACCGCGCCGTGCAGGATTTTTCCCTCGTTCCACGCGCAGAAGAAAAGGACGAATACCGCGTGCGCGGTACAGCGGTCGTGTTTGATACGCCGACGGTTCTTTTTGAATACGACGGCGTGAAGTATTCCGAGGTCATTGACCGCAACGCATTTGACGAATGCGATATGTCCGACGTGATTTTTAACTACAATCACGGCGGCAAGGTGGTCGCCCGTCTGCGCAATAAAACGCTTACGCTGACCATCGACGAACGCGGCTTGCACATGGAAGCCGACCTCGGCGGCACACAGGCGGGGCGCGAACTGTATGAGGAAATCGACGGCGGGTATGTCGATAAAATGTCCTTTTCCTTTTCTGTGCGCGAATCCAAGTATGACAGCGTAACGCATACCCGCACGATCACAAAGGTCAAGAAGCTATACGACGTGTCGGCGGTGGATATTCCCGCGTACAAAGACACAGAAATTTCCGCGCGCAGTTTCTTTGAAGTGGAGCATTCAAAGGAACTGGCGGCTTTGGAGCAAGCCGCGCGCAGGAAACGTCTGGTAGCTTTGACATACTGAAAACCCACATTTTTTGAATTTATGGAGGTAAAAACATGAACATTGAGAAAAGACGCGCCGAAATCGCCGCGCGCAAGGCTGAAATCCGCAAGCTGCTTACCGATGACAAGAACGCCGACATTGACGCGCTGGAAAAGGAACTGCGCGAACTGAATGAGGAAGATGCAGGACTCGAAAAGCGTCAGGCAATCGAACGTATGCTGAATTCCGGCTCGGCTACGGGCAATCCCATCGAAAACCCCGTCGCCGCCCGCAGCCTGCCCGTAGAGGATACGGAAAAGCTGTATCGTTCCGCATGGCTGAAAACCTTGCAGGGCAAGTCCCTGACGGACGATGAAAAGCGCGTTTATGAGCAGCGCGCGTATTCGACCGCTGCAAACTCTGCGCTGCCCATCATCCCGGAAACGACTGCGAATCAGATCATCAAGAAAATGTACGAGGTCGCCCCGATTTTGCAGCGCTGCAAAATCTTCCACGTCCCCGGCAATTTCAAATTCGCCGTCGAAGGTACGAACAGTGACGCGGCGCTCCACACGGAGAACGCAAGCATTACCGCCGCTTCCGACAGCCTGACCTCCGTTTCCCTGACGGGCTACGAAATCGTCAAGCTGGTCAAGGCATCCCGCGCATCTTCCGAAATGGCGCTGTCCGCGTTTGAAAGCTACATTGTCGAAGTGATTGCCGAATCCATCGCCCGCAAAATCGAAAATTACATCTTCACGGGTACGGGCAGCGACCAGCCGGGCGGCGTGAAGGTCGCGGGCAAGGGTACAAGCGGCGCATACACGAACGGCACAGATCAGGTGACAGTTGCAAAAACGGAATCCCTTACAGAAGAAAATGTAGTTTCGCTTTACGGTATGCTTGCGTCCGGCTATGAGCGAAATGCCGTCTGGTGCATGAACAAGGCGACGTTCTTTACTGATTTCTTCCCGCTGATGAACAAGTCGAAGAACAACCTCATCGAATTCGCAGGCGGCAAGTATTACATCATGGGCGCAGAGGTCTACTTCACTGGTTCGCTTGCGGCACATGAAGCGTACTACGGCGATTTCGAGTACATCATCGGCAACTATTCGCAGGACATTACGGTTGTCCGCTCTGAGCATTCCGGGCTTGCAACCAACAGCATTGATTACCTCGGCGCGTGCGTCTTTGATTGCAAGCCGGTTGCCGGACTCGGTGCATTCGTGCATCTTACGAAAGCAACGGCGTAACGCGGAGGGCTGAACATGGCAGTTAGCAGCGAATATGTCGCGGCTATCCGTCAACGTTTGCGGCTGACAACCGACGATTTCGACAATGAAATTACCGACCTCATCAACGCCGCCCGCGCAGACCTTGCGCTCGGCGGCGTTGTTGAGGAAAAAGCGAACGACGAAACTGACCCGCTGATTCTGAAAGCGGTCGAAACGTATGTAAAGGCTGAGTTCGGGCTTGACAACGATGATGCGGAGCGATACCGCGCATCGTACAAAGAGCAGCGGAACGTTCTGACGCTATCGGATAAATACATTGTCGCGGAAGGAGGTTAGCCCGTTTATTGGCGCGATGTCGTGATACTCTGCGCCGTAGTCACGGACACGGACGCGGACGGATACCCGGCGGAAGTCGTGAAGGAAACGCGCGTTTTCGCGGACGTGCAATCCGTCAAGCGCACGGAATTCTACGCCGCAAAGCAGATCGGCATTGATCTTGCAATAACCGTGAAAGTCCGATACGGCGATTATGGCAATCAGGAACGTTTGCTGTTCAGCGGCAAGGAATACAAGGTCGAGCGGGCATACACGGACGCGCGCGAATTCTACACGCTGGAATGCTCTGAATTCAAGGAGGCAAGCGCATGAATGTCAACGAAACGCTGAAAACGATGTTTTCCGACCTCCTGCCGGTCGCCGCTGATACCTACAAGGGCAAAGCGACGGAATACATCGTTTTCAACTATACGGCTATCCCGGAAGATTTCGGGGACGATGATGCGCAACACTGGCGCTATCTGACGCAGGTGCATTTATACGCGCCGCATGAAAAGAATTCGCTTGCGTACCGGCGGGAGATCACGCGGCGGCTTGTCGCCGGGGGCTTTACGCGCCCGACGATCACGCCCGCCTCCGATGAAACCGGGCAGCATTACGTTTTTGAATGCGAGATTTCCGGGGGCGTTGACGATGGCTGAATTATCGACACAGGGGCTTGACGGTCTGATTGACGATATGACGGCGCTTATGGAACTGCCAGACGAAACCGTTTTGGAAATGCTGACGGCGGAGGCGGAAGTGGTCGCCGCCGCGCAGCAGTCCGAAGCGCAGAGCATGGGCGTATATGCGACCGGCAAAACGGCGGGCAGTATTTCATACGACAAAAAATTGAAGGTCAAGGGCGCAAGCCGCGCAATCTACGTTTCACCGAAAGGGACGCGCAGCGACGGAAACAAGCGCCGCAACGCCGAGGTCGCATTCGTCAACGAATACGGCAAGGCTGGACAACCCGCCCGCCCATTCATCAATACAGCAAACGAAAAATCGGCAGACGCAGCCGTTGAAGCGGCAGCGGGTGTCTATGACAAGTATTTGAAATCGAAGAATCTTTAGGAGGTTACATTATGGCACAGTTTGGAGCAAAACGCCCTGTTTTTGCGCCCATCAAGACCACGCCTGACGGCGCATTGCCGACGTATGATTACGAAAAGAAAGTCACAATCGGCAAGCTGGTCAAGGCGGATTTGACCGTTACGAACGCTTCCGGCGAACTGTACGGCGACGATGCGCTTGCGGAAAAAGTCGATATGTTCGCGTCCGGCTCTCTGGCGCTGGAAACGGATGACAAGACAGACGAAGTACAAACCGCCCTGCATGGTGCGACGAAGGACATGGAAAGCGGCGAAGTCACGGACTCCGACGGCGACGTAGCCCCGCGCGGCGGTCTTGTGTATTACAAGGTCATCATGCGCAAGGGTATCCGCTATTTCAAGGGCATCTTCCATCCCGAAACAAAGGCAATCCTCGGCAACGACAGCGCCGCAACAAAGGGTTCGTCTATCACGTTCGGCACGTCCAACACGACGTTTACGATCTTCCGCTGCAATTCCGGCGCATGGCGTATTACGAAGGAATTCACAGGTGACGGCGCGGAAGCGAATTGTATTGCGTGGTGCGATACGAAACTCGGCAAACCGACAACGGGTGGCGGCGGTTAAACAATCAGCAGAGCGGGCGCGCGGGTCAATTCCGCCGCCCGCTTTGGCGCTATGGAGGTAAAGACAATGAAAGCGGCAAAAATCACGGTTGCGGGTACAACGTATTTCCTCGTCATGGACGGCGAAGCGATGTTTACCATCCGCGACATTTACGGCGGCACGCGCCTGATGCTGGAAAAGATGGAACAGGACACGCGCGAAGGTTTCCTTGAAACGTGCAACGCCGCCGCTATCCTTGCAGAGCGCGGCGAACTCGTCCGCCGCCGGTTGGGATATGAGCCGGGGCGCATCCCGGAACGCGACGATTTCGCGCTTTTGACGCAGCCGTATGAAATCGTCCCGCTGAAACGTGCGATTGCGAACGCAATCAAACTCGGTTACGGGCGCGAGATCACAGCCCCCGGCGATGATGAAGTTGACGAAGGGCTTGAAGAATTGAATCAAAAAAAAACAAGATTCGCCGCGCGGACTATTACAGAATAGCCGTTTTGTGCGGCATTTCCCCGGCTGATGCGCTGTTTATGCCGCCGGGGGAAGTATTTGACTTGTGGGAACTGTACCTTATCGCACACGGTAAAGGCAACAACGGGGAGGGTAACTGATGGCAACGCGCACAATATCAACGAAATTGCAGCTTGACGGCGAAGCCGAATACCGCGCGTCGCTAAAAAATATCAATTCCGAACTCGGCACGCTGAAAAGTGAACTGAAATTGACAGAATCGCAGTTTGCGGGGCATTTGAACAGCTACGCGGCGTTGTCTGCAAAGGGCGAAACCCTCGCGGGTATGTATGACCAGCAGGAAAAGAAACTTGCCGCGATCAACAAAATTCTGTCAGAAGCAAAAGACGCGCAAAGCAAATTCGGGAACGAAGTCCAGAGCGCGAAAGACAAAATTGCAAAAACCGAAGCCGCCCTGAATGCGCTTGCGGATGCGGAGGGGGACACTTCCGAACAGCAGGCAAAATTGACGGCGGAACTCGAAGAATACAAGACGGAACTTGCGACCGCCGAAGCGAATCAGCAGAAAGCGACGGAAGCCGTCAACAAATATCAGACGCAGGCAAACAGCGCCGAAGCCGAATTGAATAAACTCGGCAATGAGATCGACGAAAACAACAAGTGCATGGACGAAGCTGCAAAATCATCCGACAAATGCGCTGATTCCGTCGATAAATACAGCGGCAAGGTCAAGAAAGCCGACGAAGATACGGAGAAGTTTTCCGAAAAGCTGAAAACCGGGCTTGTCGCCGGTGCGACGGCGGCAGCGGCGGCGTTTGCGGCGATCAGCGCGGCGGCGGTCAAGCTGGGCGTTGAAGTTGTGACCGCGTATGCGGATTATGAACAGCTTGTCGGCGGCGTGGAAACGCTTTTTCAGGACAGTAGCGGCAAAGTCTTAGACTACGCGAATAACGCCTACAAAACGGCGGGTCTGTCTGCAAATGAATACATGGAAACCGTGACCAGCTTTTCCGCAAGTTTGTTATCCAGCCTCGGCGGGGACACGGAAAAAGCCGCAGACTACGCGGATAAAGCGATTACGGATATGTCAGACAACGCAAACAAAATGGGGTCTGACATGGACAGCATTATGAACGCCTACAAAGGATTTTCAAAGCAGACGTTCACGATGCTTGATAACTTGAAGCTGGGCTACGGCGGCACAAAAGAGGAAATGCAACGGTTGCTTGATGACGCGGAAAAGATTTCCGGCATCAAGTACGATATTTCCAGCTACGCCGACATTGTAGATGCTATTCACGTCATCCAGACGGAAATGGGCATTACGGGAACGACGGCGAAAGAAGCGGAAGAAACGATTTCCGGCTCTATTGGAATGCTGAAAACGTCGCTTCAAAACCTCATTACCGGCATGGGCGACGCGGATGCAAATATTGACCAACTGTGCGATAACGTCGTAAATTCGTTCAAATCCGTCGTAAAGAATATTTCTCCCGTCATTCAGAATCTTGCAAAGACGATTCCGAATGCAATGGAGGGGATTCTGGATGCGATCAGCCCGCTAATTCCTGAATTTCTGGAACTCGGCGTGAATCTGTTTGAAGCTCTGTTAAACGGCATCATAGATATGCTGCCGGAATTGAGCAGCACGGCGGCGGAACTGATTACAACGCTGATTACGGGCATCGTGGAGGCGCTGCCGCTTGTAGTCGAAGCGGCGGCGCAATTATTGACCGCGCTTGTTGAGGGTATCGGGGCGGCGCTGCCGACGCTGATTCCGGCGGCGGTGGAAGCCGTCACACAGCTTGTGCAATCCCTGATTGACAACATTCCGCTGCTTATTGAAGCGGCGTTACAGCTTGTCACAGGGCTTGCGGAGGACATCATTGAAGCGATTCCCGTATTGCTGGAGGCGCTGCCGAAACTGATTGACAGCCTGATTTCGGCGTTGCTTGAAGCCGTCCCGCAGATCATCGAAACGGGCGTGACGCTCCTGACCGCCCTCGTCACAAACCTTCCGACGATCATTCAGACGATCATTGCGGTATTGCCGCAGATCATCACAAGCGTCATTCAAACGCTTTTGACGCATTTGCCGGAGATCATTGACGCGGGTTTCAAGCTGCTTACGGCGCTGATTGACAATCTGCCGGAAATCATTTTGACCATTGTCGAAGCGCTTCCGGAAATCATTTCTGCAATCGTAAAGGCTTTGACAGACAATATACCGCTTATCGTAGAAACCGGCGTGAAGCTGCTCACGTCCCTGATTACGAATCTTCCGCAGATCATCGCGGAAATCGTGCGGGCAATGCCGGAAATCATTACCGGCATTGTCAATGCGCTGTCCGAGGGCATTTCACAGGTCACGGAAGTCGGCGCAAACATTGTGCGCGGCTTGTGGAACGGAATTCAGTCCCTTGCCGGTTGGCTTTGGGATCAGGTTAGTAGTTGGATTTCCGGCATTTGGGACGGAATCAAGGATTTCTTCGGAATCGCATCCCCGTCAAAACAGATGGCATGGGTGGGGTCTATGCTTGTCGAGGGTCTTGCGGGCGCAATCGACAAAGACGGCGAAAAAGCCGTTGCAGCCGTTGACGATATGGCGGCGGGCATGATTGCGGAAGTCGAGTCCGAAATGGCAAAGGTCAACGCTTCCCTCGCGGATGGCATCGGGGACATTGAAACGGGCTTTACCGCGCGGGCGACCATTCAGGAGGTCGCCGCATCTATTCCGTCATCCCTGAACGCTGGACGCATGGGAGCGGGCGCGACCGCAGGCGGCGAAACGACCGTTACAAATCATTTCCACATTGCGGCGCTGCAAGTGCGGGAAGAAGCCGACGTGAAGAAGGTTGCAAAGGAACTCTACAATATGCAGAAAACGAAAACGCGCAGCAAGGGGGTCGTTACGTAATGATTGGATTTACATTCAACAACGTCCACAGCCGGGACATGGGCGTAGTATTCAAGTCCGATGACAGGACGCTGCTTCCGGCAAAACGAATCACGCAATACAAGATTCCGGGCAAGTCCGGCACGTATGACATTGCAGACGGCTACGACAACCGGCAGATTTCATGCACAGTCGCTTTTGTTGGAGCGGGCAACGCATACGCGGGCGTTCGGCAGACGGCGCGCGCCGTCGCGGAATGGCTCTCCGGCGACGGTCTGCTTATTTTCGATGACGAACCAGAAAAGGCGTACAGCGCAAAGGTCATTGACGGCATCGGAATTGAACAGATTGCCGTTACCGGGCATTGCAGCGTTACGTTTTTGTGTGAGCCGTTCGCGGAATCCATCGGCTACAACCAGAAAGCCGTGCAGTCCGTTTCCCTGCCGGATACGGTCACGATTAACGTAAAAGGCACGCAGGAAACCGACGGGCTGATTTACATTACAGCGCGCGGCACAATTACGAATTTGACCGTTACACGGTTAAAGGTGAATTAAAGAACGGAGGTATTTCAACATGAGCGCATTATCAAACGTCCACGCGACAAGTCTACTGAACACATCCTTGCGCAGCGGCACGTACTACCTTGCATTGTTTCTGACTGACCCGACGGCAAGCGGAAACGGCACGGAAGTCAGCGGCGGCGGATACGCCCGCAAGATCATCACGTTCGGCACGCCGTCGCTTGTGTCCGGCAAAGAACAGGTCACAAACAGCGCTGCCGTCGATTTCGGCACGATGACCGCAGACCTCGGCACGGTCGCGTATTGGGGCATCTACGATGCACAGTCAAGCGGCAATCTGCTTTGGTACGGCTCGTTTTCGCGCAGCAAGAACGTGTTGAGCGGCGACGCAATCACGGTTTCGACGGGGGCAATCGTCTGTACGCTGTCATAAGGGGGCAAGACAATGTTTAACCGCTCTGCATACAACAGAACATCGTTTAACCGTTCATCGTCCATCGTCTTTGAATGGCTTGCGACGGCGAACGCGGAAACGGATGCGTCGGCGGCGGTCAAGATCATCCGGCATTTGAACGGAGCGGTCGAAGCGGTTGCAGAAGCGCGCGGCGTGATTATCCGCGTCGTGCTGCCGTCTGCCATTGCAGAAGCAGAATCATCCAGCGTGGGTGATTACATCCGCATACTGTTCTTTGACGCGATGGCGGAAGCCGTAGCGACGGCGACCGCAACAGGCGTTTCAACGTACGGTTCGATCACGATGCAGTTTCCCGGTCTGACCATGACCGCCGGTGACGAACTGATTATTGACACAGGACACATGACGATCACGCTGAACGGTGCGAATGTCATTGACCTTCTGAGCGATGACAGCGAATTTTTCAAGCTGAAACCGGGCGAAAACGACATTATCGTAGAGGGCGGCACGACGGCGGACATTAAAGTTTTGTGGAAAGACAGGTGGCTATAATGAAAGTCCCACAGATTTTTGACCGCAACATGAAGCGCCTTGCGTTCCTTGACAACGCTGTTTCCGTCGGCTATTCGCTGGAAATCAATTCGTTATGGACGGCGACGTTTACGCTTCCGGCGGACGATGACAAAAACGCCTATTGCCAGCCGTTGAATTTCGTTGAAATCTTTGACGGCGACGAAAGAATTGACCTGTTCCGCATCATTGGGGAAGATTTGGAGCGCAGCAACGGCGCGACGCGGTTCTATGACTGCGAACACGTCCTTGCTACGCTCCTGTCCGACGTGCTGTTTCAGTACCATCAATACGGCGGGGGCGGTATCAAAACCGCCGACGTGCTGAACTACGTGCTTGCGCGGCAGACAACGCGCAACTGGGTTTTGGGCGATTGCGATTTCAAGCGGTATTTCGAGTACAACTGGGAAAATTCGACGCTGCTTGCGGCGCTGTTCGCCGTGCCGGAATGCTTTGACAGCGAATATATGTGGACATGGGACACGACTGTTTACCCGTGGACGATTTCGCTTGTAACGCCGTCGGACACGATGAAAAGCGAAGTCCGATACGCGAAGAACATGACCTCGATGAAAAAGACCGTGGACGCATCCGGCATCGCAAACCGCATTTATGCCCTCGGCTACGGCGAGGGCGTGAATCAGTTGACCATTGCGGGCGTGAACGGCGGCAAACCGTACGTCGAGGATGCAATGAGCATTCAGCAGTACGGGCTATGTTCGACCATTCTTGTAGACAGCCGGTATGAAGTCGCGGAAAACCTCAAGGGATACGCGGAACAGATGCTTGCGGAACTGAAAAACCCGTATGTAAGCTATGAGATCGGCGCAATCGACCTCCACAGGCTGACCGGCGACACGTTTTCAAAGTTCCGCCCCGGCGAGATCGTCCGCGTCGTGGACGAAGCCGACGGCATAAACCTCCGCACGCGCATTGTCAGCGTGGAGAAAAGCGACGCGCAGGGCGACCCCGGAAGCGTGACCGTTACCATTGCCAACAAGTCAAAGGACATTGCAGGCAGCATTTCGGAACTGCAAAACCGCGCCCTCATCAACGAAACGTACGCGCAGGGCGCGACGAATCAGCAGATTTACAATTTCACGGACAACGCCGATGCAACGCATCCGGCGACGCTGAAACTATATATTTCTGATTCCGTCGTGCGTATCAACAAAATGCTGTTAAACATCCAGTTTGAAGCATTCCGCGCGTATGAAAAAGCAATCGGCGGCGGTGGCGGGCAGACAACCTCCAGCGGTGGCGGGCAAACTACCTCGTCCGGCGGCGGTTCGACCACATCCAGCGGCGGCGGGTCTACAACCTCGTCCGGCGGCGGAACAACGTCATCGTCAACCAGTCTGCGCAGCAGCAACACAATCAATTCGTCTGATAACGGCGGCAGCGGCGGCGAAAATCACAATCACGGTCTTGCGCGCGGCGACCGCCTCGCGCTGATAGACTACAACGGCAATATCATCGGCGGAGTGAATTTCGTCCCGTCCGGCGCGCATACGCATCCGGGGCATACGCATACCGTCGGTTCACACACGCATAGCGTCAGCGCGCACACGCATAGCGTCAGCGCCCATACGCACACGGTAAAGGCGCATACGCACACGGTTCAAGATCATACACACAAAATCGAATTCGGCATCTATGAGGGCGCGCGGGCATCTTCGGCAACGATCAAGGTTGACGGCGTGGAAATCCCTGCCCCGGCATCGTATGACAATCTGGATATTGTCGAGTACCTGAAAACAGACGGCGGCGGCAAGATTCAGCGCAACGCATGGCATACGATTCAGATTTTACCGAATTCCATGAGCCGCATTGTCGGCGCGGTATTCATGCAGACGTTCTGCAATTCGCGCGGCGGCGGCGATTACTAAAACGGGAGGTTACGCAATGGCAGAACTTGCAAAAATGTACCCGCCACAGGCGAACACGCCGGAAACGTCCCTGTCCGGCGCGCTGACGGCGGCGGGAACGACCGTAAACGTCGTTGACGGGACAATGCTGCCGGATGCGCCGAACTTGCTGACAATCGGTGCAGACGGGTCTACGGCGGAAACTGTGCTGATGACCGAAAAGAGCGGGAACGTGCTGACCGTTGTACGCGGGCAGGACGGCACGACCGCGCGGGCGTGGTCTGCGGGCGACGTTATCGGCAGATATTTCACGGCGGCAGATCAGAAAGCAATGCAGGACAACATTACAGCCCTGAACAACGGAAAAACGGAAAAGGTCACATCCCCGACGGATGGCAACCTCGTCGCGTTCGACGGCGCGACCGGCAAGCAAAAGGACAGCGGCAAAAAGCCGGGAGATTTCGCCGCCGCCAGCCACACGCACAGCGGGTACGTCGAAAAGGTTTCGTCCCCGGTTTCCGGCAACCTCGTCGCGTTCGACGGCACGACCGGCAAGCAAAAGGACAGCGGCAAAAAGCCGGGAGATTTTGCCGCTGCCAGCCATTCACACAGCGGATATGCGCAGGCGCTTATTTTCCAGAACGTCAGTGTTGCAGCGTCCGCGTGGAGCAGCGACAGCACGTATGCAGCGTACCCGTACGCGGCGACACTGACGCTGCCGGGCGTGACCGCAAGCCACGTGCCGGAGGTTACGTTCGGGGCAACGGAAGCCGCATCCGGCATCTACGCGCCCGTCGCGCTGTCCGGCAGCGGTACGGTCAAAATCTACGCCGCGTCGAAACCGGCGGCGGCGATCACGCTGCAATCTATTTTGTGCATTAAGGCGGTGTAAAACATGATCGGAAAAACAAACGCATTATCGGCGGCGGGGGTGGAATTATCCCTTGTCGTTTCTGTTACATCCGGCGCGGCAGTAACCGCGACGAAAAGCGGCAAGACCGTCACAGGCACGGCGGCGGGCGGCTCTTGCGTTCTGAAACTGCCGGAGGCGGGTACGTGGAGCGTGTCGGCAACGCTGAACGGGCAGACCTCCAACACGCAAAGCGTGTCCGTAAAAGACAGCTACGCCGTGTCCCTGACGTTCTTTAGCGCGACGATCACGGTAACGGTCGATTCCGGCGCATCCGTCGCGTTGAAAAAGGACGGCGTAACAGTCCAGACAAAGACCAGCACGGGGACGGCGGTATTTACCGTAACGGAAACCGGCACATATACAATCGTCGCCACAAAGAGCGGGCAGAGCGTCAGCGGCACGGTCAACGTCGTATCCAGCACGACAACGTACGCGCTGACCCTCTCTTTTGTTTCGTCTACGCTGAACAATAACGAATGGAGCGTCATCAAGTCCGTATCTGATGCAGGACAGGGCGCGTCCTATTGGAGCATTGGCGACCGCAAGGCGGTCACGCTGAACGGCACAGTCGGCGCGTTGACATTATCCAACGTCACGACGTATGTGTTCATCATCGGATTCAATCACAATTCCAGCGTCGAGGGCGCAAACCGCATTCATTTCCAGTTAGGCAAAACGGCGCTGTCCGGCGGCACAGACGTTGCGCTATGCGACAGCAAATATAATTCGCAAGTATCCGCGACGGGCTATTTTTCCATGAACAGCAGCGGAACAAACTCCGGCGGATGGAACTCGTCGCAGATGCGCACAAAAATTTGTGGTACAAGCCTGTCAAGCTATTCCGGCACGATCATTGCGGTCATCCCGGCAGCGCTCCGCGCGGTGCTGAAATCTGTGACGAAGTACACGGACAACACAGGCAACAGCAGCGCCGCAAGCGCGGTGACAGCGACCACAGATTACTTTTTCCTGTTATCGGAATACGAAGTATTCGGGTCTACCACTTACGCAAACAGCAACGAAGCCAGCAAACAGGCGCAGTATTCGTATTACAGCGCCGGAAACAGCAAGGTCAAATACAATCACAGCGCGACAAGTACAGCCGTTTTTTGGTGGCTCCGTTCCCCGGGTGCCAGCAATTCCGCGGGTTTCGTGAATGTGGGTCCTGACGGCTCGGTCTACGACATCTACGCGGTCTACTCGTTTGGCTTTGCCCCCGGCTTTTGTGTATAATTCGGAATTCAAGCCTTGCGCCCTCAATGGGCGCACAGGCGGCAGGAGGTCACGAAATGTCAGTACCGAAGTCACGACGCGGAGAAAGCCCGGCGGAGTATATCAACCTCGCCCGCGAAATCTACGTTTTCACGTACAACCGCGTCAGAATCTTACCGAAAAGCTACACGTTCTATTTCTCGCTGCCGCTTTACAATGCGGCGCGCGAGGCGTACCGGCTTATCAAGACGGCAAATCTGATTTACATTCACAACGACGCAGACAAGCAGAACCGCAAGGAATTGTACGAACGGGCGCAAGGCTATTACAATTCCATGCTGGACGTGCTTGACCTTGCGTATATGAATGTCAACCATGAAAAATTGCCGTCGAACGTCCTGAAAGAATGGGTCAAGCTGATAACCGACGAACTCGCACAAATATCAAAGATCAAGCGGAGCGACAAAGCGCGATAGCGCGCCGCCCTGCATGATTTGGGTTATATTCCGTACAGCCGTTAATTGGTGGCTCCGTTCCCCGAATGCCAGCAATTCCGCGAATTTCGTGAATGTGAATACTGACGGCACGGTCAACAACAACAACGCGAACTACTCGAATGGCTTTGCCCCCGGATTTTGTATGGACATAGGGCAGACCGATTAGCCGACAGGCAAAAGCAGTCCCTATACAAAAGGGGAATATAACCCCTCTGACGGCATCCGCCGCCGGACAAACATATACCACGATACGGAAAGCCGGACGCTACTTGCATGGACGTGGGGCGCGCGTTCCCTGCGTTTTCATGGCTACGCCGTTACGCATTTTAGACAGCGCGACAAGAAAGAAATGTACGAGGTATCATTTTCCCATGAACAGCACAGAAAGGCACGAAGCGCGGTATCAGCGGCGCAAAGCCGCGCGCATAGAGAAGAAAGCAAAAGCGTTGAAAGAATTCGGGGATTTCGGCGCGGTGTTTTCTTTTGACCATCTTTACGCATCATACCGCGCGTCTATCAAGGGCGTTGGGTGGAAAGCAAGCACACAGCGTTATAAATCGTCCGCCCTCGCCCACATCGCAAAGACGCAGGAAGAATTACTGACCGGAAAATATCGGTCGCGTGGATTTTACGAATTTGATCTTGTAGAACGGGGCAAGCCGCGCCACATCCGAAGCGTTCACATTTCCGAACGTGTTGTGCAGCGCTGCTTATGCGATTACTGCCTCGTCCCTGCATTATCAAAGTCGTTTATCTACGACAATGGCGCAAGCCTGCCCGGAAAAGGCTATGACTTCGCCGTATCCCGCGTGACGCGGTTTCTTGCAGATCATTACCGCCGGTACGGAAACGAGGGCTATGCCCTGATTTTCGATTTCTCAAAGTATTTTGACACGGCGCATCACGAACCGATATTTGAACAATTCCGGCGCAGCGGAATCGACGGCAACCTCGTCCGCTTATCGGAATATTTTATTTCAAACTTCGGGGACGTGGGGTTAGGGCTTGGCAGTCAGGTTTCACAGATTGCCGCGCTTGCCTTGCCGAACAAGATCGACCATTTCATAAAAGACGTTCTGCGCATGAAACGGTACGTCCGATACATGGATGACGGTTGCATTATCGACCGGTCAAAGAAGCGGCTCGAAAGCTGCCTGCATCATTTGCGGCGGCTCTGCGCCGCGCACGGTATCCGCCTGAACGAAAAGAAAACGCAGATCATCAAATTGACGCGCGGATTCTCTTTTGTAAAGGTACGTTTCCGATACGGAAGAACCGGCAAGATCGTCCGCAAAGCGACGTATCAGGGCATTCGGCACATGATGCAGAAATTGAAGATTTTCCGAAGATGGGTAGACCGGGGCAGGATGGCAGCGGCGGACGTAGCAGCTTCCGTCACATCATGGCTCGGTCACATGAGAAGATTTCACTCCTACTTTGCCGTACAAAAGGTATTGCGGCAGTACAATCAACTGTTTCCGGGAGGTACGTATGGACTACATCACTTACAAACGGTATAAGGGCAGCGGAATCGGCGGCTATTTCAACCTTCGCCACGGAACAAAGGTAACGGAAAACGGCGGATTCCTTCACGCCCCGGACGGGCGCGGTATCTGCGCCGTGACCAGCGAGGACGGCTGGGAACATTTCAGACCAGACACGCCGGAGGGCGCATACCGGCAAAAGCTGCTTGACAAGCTGTACCGATTCTATATCAGCGGCAAGGGCGATGCGGCGGCGGATTTTACCGCCGAACGCTTCCCGGACGCTGATAATTATTACTGGAAAAACCTCTTGCGCACAATGCCCACGCCGAAGCTGACGGCGTTTTATTCTGCGCGGCTCGGACAGCCGCCGAAAATGGAGGGATAACGTATGTATCAGATCAAACAGAACGGCAGCGTCATCGGTTATTCGGATGACGTTATTTTTGTCCGCCTGCATGAAAACGGGTGCTATGTCCCGTGTGAGCGGGCGCAGGCAGGCGGCTTTTGTGTGAAAGTCCCGGTTGACTACACAGAAGAAAACGGGGAAACGAAAACACGCCTTGAAGATTTCGTGTATAAGTTTTCTGACGATGATCTACTCGGCATCGAACCGACGGCGACCGTGGAGCAATTCAGCGGCGCGTTGATGCTTGCTGAATCCGACAAGGTTATGAACATCCTGTTAGGAGGTACGGACGAATGATTACAGTAGAGCGCGCAAAGAAACTCCGCGCCGTCATCGAACAGGGCGTTGCGGCTCTGAATCTGGATAATGCCGCAGCGCTGGATTGCGTCGAACTATTCCCTGCATGGGAAAACGGAACGGCTTATATTGTCGGACAGCGGCGGCAATTCGGCGGTAAATTGTATAGCTGCATTCTCGCACATACGTCACAGGCTGATTGGACTCCGCCTGCCGCCGTGTCGCTCTGGTCGCCGGTGACGATCAATCCAGAAACGGGCTATGACGAATGGAAACAGCCGACGGGCGCACATGACGCATACAACAAGGGCGACCGCGTCGTTTATAACGGCAAGGTCTATGAAAGCTTGATTGACGGAAATACATGGTCGCCGGATACATACCCCGCAGGCTGGAAAGAGGTTGCAACATGACGCGCGCGATCTACACCGCCGCAAAGGACGGCAAGGTTATTGCGCAGCGCGACGCGCTGATATGGGTGCGGCTGACCGCGCCCGGTATGTATGCCGTCTGCGGAGAAGCGGACGGCGAGGGCGTTCTGATTGATGGAACGATTTACCACGTGCGCGGTTGTCCCATTTTGCCGGGGAAAGAAACCGTGACGCTTGACTACATCGAACAATAACGGAGGGTGCATTATGAATTGGAGCGTGATTATCGGCATTTTTGGAACGCTTGCGGGGTTTGCGCTGTCATATCTTGCGTTTGCGAGGAACAGCAAAAAAGACAGTACCGACGCGGGCAAGGAGTCCGGGACGGTGCTGACCGAAATCGGCTATATCAAGGCGAACACGGATGACATTAAGCGCAAGCAGGAAAAACAGGACGAAACGCTTGTGAAGATGACAGAGCGTGTTGTGAAGCTGGAGGGCGACAGCGCCCGCACGAACAAGCGGCTTGAAATTCTGGAGTCCCACGATTACGGGGGCAACAAATGACCATAAAACGCGCCCAGCGGCGCATGAAGATCAAAGCAGCGTTTGCCGCAGCATGGGAGTTTGTAAAAGGCTATCTGTCATTTAGCAAACTTCTTTGCTACGGCGTTTTGTTGATTGACTATAAAACGACATCGACAACGCTGGATTTATGCTATATCGCAGTCGCAAACAACTATACGGGCAGCTTGCCGTATTTGACTGCGCTGATAGCGTTATTGCAGGCGGCTACTGCTACGGTGCTGTCTTTTGCCCTGAACAAAAGCAAGGCAGAAAACACGGCGGGCGGTATCGTGTACGAAACCACACTGAAACGGGACTGTTAAAAGGAGGAAAGCACATGAACGAAATCATTCTGAAACGAATCGGCGCGCTTTTGAGCGTCAAAAGCATTGTGACGCTTGCGCTGACGGCGGTATTCGCGTACTTAGCCGTTACGAAGCAGATCAGTCAAGAATTCATGGTCGTTTATACGGTCGTGATTGCGTTCTACTTCGGAACGCAGACGCAGAAGATCAGCGACGCAGTAGAAAGCAAGGGGGCGCAATAATGCCCCTGACAGTTGAACAGCGGCTTATCAGCCGCAATTTCAGGCGATGCACGGGGCAGCGGAAAATTGAATACATCGTGATTCATTATTTCGGTTCGCTCGGTACGGCGGCAGCAGTTGCAAACTATTTCAATACGCCGGGTATTCAGGCATCCGCGCATTATTGCTTAGACGAAGGAAGCACGGTCTATCAGTGCGTCGAGGACAACAATATTGCTTGGCATTGCGGCACATCCGGGGCATACGTTCACCCACGATGCAGGAATGAAAACAGTATCGGCATTGAAGTCCGACCGTATAAGCTGGACAAATCTACGGCGCGTTCCGCAGCGCCCGCAGATTGGTATTTCCCGCCGGAGATCGTGGACAACCTTGTTGTATTCACACAAATGCTGATGCAGAAATACAACGTCCCGCTTGAAAACGTCGTGCGGCATTACGACGTTACGGGGAAATGGTGTCCGCGTCCGTGGATGGGCGACGATACGAACACCTATTACGGCACGTCCGGCAATGAACAATGGAAGAAATTCAAGGAACGGTTATCCGGGGAGGAATTGGACATGAACATTGAAGAAGCACGGAAACAGTTGACCTCTTGCGCCGACACGGGCGACACGCCCTCCGCATGGGCGCGCGACGCGGCGGAATTCTGCAAGCGAAAGGGCATTTTCAACGGCGACGGCGCGGGCAATTATGGGTGGCAGCAGCCCATTACGCGCGAAGCCGTCGCGCAGATTCTTTACAACGCTTTTGAAAGCGCGGGTATGCTTGACGCTATCCCGGACAAAAAATAATTTGAGCGGGCGGGGATTTGATTCCCCGCCCGCTCTTTTCGTTTTCGTTACGCCTGTTTGCGGAACTCGCAGTTGATTTTCATGCCGTAGTTGATCGAATGCCCCTCGTCATCCGTTCCGCCGCCGTAGACTTCGGCGGAAGTCACGCCGACAAAATCGCTCCAACGCCGCACGAAAAACGGCACGTCATCTTTGCTGATATTGCCGACCTGATGACCTTCGGCAAATACGGAAAACGCCGGTTCGCCCTGATATGCCCCGCGTTCAATCGTAATGTCAACGCCCTCGTCGCTGTTAAAGGGCACATCCCCGAAATGCAGCTTGCGTAGAAGCGTTTGACGGCTTTTCCCGTCCTCGTTTTTGAACGTCACGCCGACAACCTTGAATTTCAACGCTTCCCGCGCTGCCCGCTCTGCGCGCCACGCTTCCAGACGTGCCGCATCTTCTCGTTCTTTTGCTTCCCGGCGGGCGGCAGCAGCCGCAGCCGCGTCCCGTTTTAGCTTGTTTTTCTTCCAGACCCGATAAATCCATACACAAATGCCGATGGGATAGAAGATCACAAGAAGAACGATTTGCCACGTTTTCAGTTTTTTCATGGTATGAGTAGCCCTCCTGATTTTTTTCGGTCGTGCTGACCTTTAACACAATTATCATTCATCCGCGTGTTAAAGTCAAGAATAATGCAGATCATTAGCACAAGGAGGGCGGCGCGCATCGCATGAAGATATATGACTACAACGGAAAAAAGAATATCTGCGGCGAACGTATCCGGGAAGCACGGCTGAAACAGCGGCTATCACAATCCGACCTCGCGGCGCGCGTTCAGGTCGAGGGCGTGATAATGGAGCGCGATTCGATCAGCCGCGTTGAGATCGGGACGCGGTTTGTTCCTGACTATGAAATACCGATATTCGCAAAAGTCCTCGGCGTGTCTGTTTTGTGGATTTTGGGTATAGAGTAACCCCGGCGGGATTCTTCCCCGCCGGGGTTTTATGATACACAAAAAATGTGTAAATTATTTTCTGATAGCTATTGACAAATACACATCAAATGTGTATAATAGACAATGTAAGGAGGGTCGAACGTGAAAACAAAAGATTTCATCGAACTATTAGAAAGAAACGGATGGAAATTCAAACGGCACGGCTCAAATCACGACATATACACGAAAGGCGGTGAAAGGGAAAGCGTTCCGAGACACAGAGAAATCGACGAAGATTTAGCAAAGGCAATCATAAAACGGCGGGGGCTGAAATAAGCCCCCTGCCGAACGCCTATAATTATATATGCTATGCGAATTTCAAGGAGGTTACAGTATGAAAGCGGCGTATCCTATCGTTATGACAAAAGGGAAAGAACACATCATTGTGTATGTGCCGGATTTTAATATCAATACGGAGGGCGCGGACTACGCTGACGCTATGGAGATGGCACGCGATGCAATCGGGCTTGTCGGAATCGACATGGAAGATGATAACGAGAAGCTGCCGAAGCCGTCCAGCATTGACGAGGCAAAAAGCGGAGCGGAAAACGGCATTGTCACGCTTGTAGACGTTGACTTTACGGAGTATCGCAGGAAGAATGACATGAAAACTGTACGCCGCAACGTATCGCTTCCGTCGTGGCTGGACGTTGCCGCGAAAGAAGCAAATGTAAACGTATCGGCGGTATTGGCACGGGCGCTGAAACAGGAATTAAACCTCGCGGAAAGATAAACAATAAAGCAGCAAGGGGCGGGAAACCGCCCCTTTTTGCTATGTATGGAGGGCATGACATGGGCGAACAATACAAGCAGTTGCAGTTTCGGGACAGACTGAAAATTGAAGCGCGTCTGAATATCGGATACAAGCCGAAGCAGATTGCCGCAGACCTCGGCGTACACGTCAGCACGATCTATCGGGAAGTGAAGCGCGGGACGTACACGCACATGAATTCAGACCTGACAACGGATATTCGGTACAGCCCTGAAATTGCCGAGGCACGTTATCAAGAAAGCCTGTCAGCAAAGGGCGCGCCGCTGAAAATCGGAAAGAATCATGCCGTCGCCGCGTTCATCGAAGATAAAATAATAAACGACGATTATTCCCCGGCGGCGGTCTGCGCGCTTCTGCATCAGGAAGAATTTGCGCATTTCGGTATGACGTTCTGCCGCGCCACGCTTTACAAGTACATTGACGAGGGCGTATTTCTGGAACTGACCAACGCCGACCTCCCGGAAAAGGGCGAACGGAAAAAGGAATACAAGAAAGTCCGCCCGCGTCAGAAGCGGGAAAGCCGGGGAACGCCGATTGACGAACGCCCGGAGATCATCAACGAACGCAAAGAACCGGGGCATTGGGAAATGGATACCGTCGTAGGAAAGAAAAAGACAAAGGCGCGCTTGCTTGTGCTGTCTGAGCGGGTGACGCGCCGCGAGATCATCATACGCATAAAAGACGGCAGAGCGGAAACCGTCGTGCAGGCGCTTGACCGGCTGGAACGGATTTACGGCGCGGCGTTCTATACGGTATTCAAGTCGATCACGGTTGACAACGGTTCGGAATTTGCGGATGCGGACGGAATCGCACGCAGCGCGATCAACGCCGAAGAAAAACGCACGGCGTTGTATTATTGTCATGCGTACTGCTCTTGCGAACGCGGAACGAACGAAAATATAAACCGCATGATTCGTCGGCGCTTCCCGAAAGGCACGGACTTTGAAGCCGTCACGGACGCGGACGTTGCCCGCGTGGAAGATTGGATAAACAACTATCCCCGTGAAATCCTCGGTTTCCAGTCATCCGCGCAGATGTTCAGCGCCGCGTTCGCCGCCGCTGCATAGCCCCTGAAATGCACCTTGACAACGCCTTTTTGCCGAGGTAAAAAGGTATCATAAAAATATTTCTACTTTTTTCGCATTAAATACTTGACATTTGCGATGGAACATCCGGCCAAAAAGAAATAAAACACTTGACAAATACAAAAGCTGTGAGTATAATAACTGAGCAATCGGAAATTGTATGCGAGAGTGCTGGAATAGGTAGACAGGCACGTTTGAGGGGCGTGTGGCAACCGTCGTGTGAGTTCAAGTCTCATCTCTCGCACCAATAAAGAAAAGACACGCTTTGGCGTGTCTTTTCTTTATTGGTGCGAGTGTGGTCTGCTTCGCAGACCGTGCCGCCTGCGGGCGGGAATTGAACGCGAAAGGAACCCCTGATGGGTTCCTTTCACACTTTCTTCCTTTCCGAAAACATAAATCTCCACGTTCATCTATAGTGTAGTGAAAACACAAAATCGTCGGTGTTCGCAAGAACACCGACGATTTTTTTGTAGGGGCCGATGCCCACATCGGCCCGACAGAATGCACGTCCGAAACGCGAAATCCTTCGGCAAACTCGCAGCTGCCTAGTAGGGATCGATGTGGGATGTCAAGCCCCTACTGGGCAGTGTGCTTTTGTACTTTCTTCCTTTCCGAAAATGTAAATCTCCGCGTTCATCTTTAGTGCAGCGATCACACAATAAAAAAGACACGCTTTGCCGTGTGCCGATAAGACAGTAATTTGAGAAAACTACAAAATCGGCAGCTGCTAGGTAGGATTGGACAACAAAGCAGGCGGCACTCAGCTTCGGTTGGGTGTCGCCTGTTTTTGTACATCTAAGGGTCGAAAATCTCTTATTTGGGGTTCTGTAAGGTTATTGTACGGATGTTGGCATATCTTCTATCACTTGTTCACTCAATTTGGTTTGCATACGCAAAAGTGTCCATTATTCAGCACATTAGCTTACGCGGAATATAAAAACACGGTTTAGTGGAATTTGGTTGCACTATGGCAGTTGTTTTCGCGGAAAAGAGAATAATCGACCACTACTTAACAAATTAAGCTGCACAGAACGGGAAGTATTTCAAATCAGATGCAATATCTATATAAATGTATTTTAAGTTTGATTATGCGAACTTTTTATCTGCATCTGCCTTGATTTCTCTTAAATATGTGATATAATTAAAGGCATCAAGGGGGCGATAACGTGTCGGTTACCTATACAAAATTATGGAAGTTGCTTTTGGACAAAAAGATGAAGCGAACCGATCTAAAGAATATAGCTGGTATAAGCAGCAGTACGCTTGCAAAGTTGGGCAAGGATGAGTATGTTTCGCTTGAAAGCATTGAAAAAATATGTTGTGCGTTAGGTTGTAACATTGATCAGGTAGTTGATGTAATCGATCACACGCAAGATGAGGATAGCAATGGGGAATGTTGAAAATAAATTAAGGGTTGAAGATTCTTCTATTCATGACTGGTATCGATTTGTTCTGTCGTTTCCACCGCATTTAGTTCAGCAGTATTTGGAAACTTTTTGTGTTGATCAGACATCGTTTGTTTTGGACCCCTTTTGCGGGACAGGAACAACTAATGTTGAGTGCAAAAAGCACGGAGTTTCTTCTTGGGGCATAGAAGCAAGTCCTCTGACACATTTTGTAAGTAAGACAAAATGCGTATGGGCGAACGATACTTTCAATTTTTTGAACACAGCAAAACAAATCGCATTGGCAGCAGCACGGACGATAAATT
>URAZ01000016.1 GCA_900545925.1 uncultured Eubacteriales bacterium
TTGATTTTATTTCCAACTTCAATAGCAATTCCTGCTGAACCGCGCTTATTTCATTGCGTATAATTTCGAGCGACATCACCCTTCATTCATGATGCCGCTCCGCGCTTCGGCCATATCACCGTCCGGGAGAATGACCGAACCATGATTCTCAAGAACAATCGTGAAGAACGCGCTGCTTCAACGGCGACATTGGCACGGCGCATGTTGAGCCGATGGAGGGCGGCAGCGCGTTTATTCACATTCCGCTCTCCGCGAACCGCCAGCCTAAGTTCTTCAGTGCCAAAATTGGGAGCACACTCGCGCTGGCTTATGCGTTGACCGTGCACAAAAGTCAGGGCAGCCAGTATGATACGGTCATTATGCCTGCCAGCACAGACTGTCAAAAAATGCTTCGGCGCAATCTTTTCTACACAGCAATCTCTCGTGCAAAAAAGCAGGTCATCCTTGTTGGAAGTAAGGAGGCGCTCCACATCGCAATGGTCACGCCACCGGAGCCGCGCAAGAGTATGCTGGTCATCAAGACGCACCAGAAGATGCACTTTGCCGCATGAGCTTCAAATATCCTGTTATTGATATGCGCGCCACAGGCGCGCATATCAAAGAGCTGATGAACACTCGGGAAGTCACGGTTCAAGACGTTCAGGAAGCGATGGGACTTGCCTCACCGCAGGCAGTATATCGTTGGCTGCGTGGAAGTAATATGCCAAGCGTGGACAATTTATACGCACTTAGCCGGTATCTGAACGTTTCAATGGAGGATGTGATTGTAGAGAAAGCCGCATAACACAGATAAAACACGAGCCGGAAGCAGAAATTTGCTTCCGGCTCTTTCTATATCTTGATGAATTATTGGAATCGTGGGGTAGTCTGTCTTTCAATCTGTTTCTGCTTCCTTACCGACCATGAGCAAGGATTCGCGGAGCTTTGCGTCCACGGATGGCTGGAAGAAATAGTTTGAAATCAGGCCGCCGATCAATGCGGCCTCGTTATCGGTGTACTGCATGGTGATTGCCCTCCTCTGCAAAGCTCAAACAACAAACGCTGGCATCATACCACAAGATACTGTACCGGTCTATTCGCAATCTGACGAAATATTGAAATACAAACCAAGATACAAACTGAAGCGGCGTTTCGCTCTCTTATGAAAGGAGGGTTGAAACGCCGCTTTTTTCTTTTCTTAAATTCTGAACCCCAGACGAAGGAGGGCACAAAAATGTCTGTATTCCGTGTCGAGAAAAACAAAGGTTACACGGTCATGTCCAACCACCATCTTCGCAACCATACGTTGTCTCTTAAGGCCCAAAGGACTCCTCTCGCAGATGCTGTCGCTGCCAGAGGATTGGAATTACACGCTGCAGGGGCTTGCGCAGATCAACAAAGAGAGCATCGACGCCATCCGAGAAGCTGTGCGCGAGCTGGAACGTGCCGGTTACATCAAGCGCAGCCGGGAGCGTGACGAGCGTGGCTGCCTGCGCGGAACCGTCTACACGATCTACGAACAGCCGCACACAGAGCCAACACCGGAAGAACCTGCGCAGGCTTTGCCTGCGTCGGAGAATCCAACATTGGAAAAGCCTATGTTGGATAAACCTACGTTGGAAAATCCAATGCAATTAAATACTAAAGGAAGAAATAAAGAAAAACGAAATACAGATCAATCAATTACCGATTCGATTCCTTTCCCTTCCGGTTTTCCGGAAAGCCCTACGCAGAAGCGAACGGAAGCGAAGGAATCGTTTGAACGCTACCGGGACTTGATCTTGGAGAATATTGACTACAACGTTCTGGCAAGTGATCCTCACGTTGACCGGGAGCAGCTTGACGAGATCGCCCAACTGGTGCAGGAGACAGTTTGCAGCACGCGCAGCCGAATCCGCGTTGCAGGCAACGATTATCCAGCCGAGGTCGTGCGGGCGAAACTGCTGAAGCTGAACGGTGAACACATCCGCTTCGTCATGGACTGCCTGAAGCAGAACACAACGCGGATTCGGAATATCCGGCAATATCTGCTGACCGTGCTGTTCAACGCACCAAGCACGATGAACAGCTATTACACGGCGTTGGTGGCGCATGATATGGCAGCTTAAAGCCAAACAGCAAGGGGCTTGAAAAAACTATTCGACCGATTCAAGCGCACTGCGGACCATTGCGACGATCATGTTAATCTGTTTTGGTGTGGCCGAGCGGCAAAGAGCAAGCAGAGAATCCAAATCCTGCGATTCTGTCAGGTTCAGGTTGTCCGCAAGCAAATATGTTGGGGAAACATTCAACGTGCTGCAAAGCGTTGCGAAAACCTGCAGGCTGGGTGTTTTTGCGCCAGACTCTATTTGCCTGAGATATGTCGCATTGATGTTGCAGGCTTCGGACAGCCGTTCACTTGTCCAGCCCCTATCCTTTCGCGCGGTGTTGATTCGTTTTCCCAGCAACTTTTTATCCATCTGATTCTCCCCGCCTGTATGCTGATTGAGGTAAATTCATTCCCTATAAGCTTACATTTTTCTTGACGCAGAAAATAGCGACTGTTAGAATGCGAAATATAAGCCATTAGACTACATATGAGGTGATACAAGATGTGCGGAACGAAAAACTGCGCGATCCTCGGACACAGCCCTAGTGGAATCCTCCTCATACGAAGTAAAATATGAACTTTTCAAGGTACAGAAGCTGACTCGTATAGTTATTGTACGACAGCTCTGCGGGTAGCCTTTGCTGAGAGCATCCGGCTTCGGATGCTCTCAAAAACGCCAAATTTCGGTGCTAATGTATCAAGGACTTTTGTGGTGACATCTGCTGAGGGGGTACGATAACTTTCTTATGCACATCAATCCCACAACGACACCGATAGACAACTTCCATAACCCTACGCTTCTTATAAAAGTTGTCACGGCGTGCTCTCCTAACAGCAATTATTTTGCTATACGTCCTTAATGCCGTTCAGCTGGGACAATTTATGGTTCAACAGGAGAGCAAAACCAGTTTTATGCGCGCGCTCGTAGCGCCAAAAAAGCCGATTTTGTGCCGTGCATATTAATTTTACCATACGCAGCAGGTCATTGCACTCCGTTTTCATTCATCGTGGTGCAAGAATGTGATGCTGCATGAAGTTTTATGCCTCTTTTGTCAGCCGCCAAAGCGTGGCGCGGCTGATGCCGAGCCTAGCGGCAGCCGCGCTCTGATTGCCGTGTTCTTGGTTCAAAATAAGCTGCACAATATCTTTTTTGATGGTGTTGAGCGGCTGGTTCAGATTGAGCGGTGTCTCGTCCGGGCGTGCGAAATCCATACCGCAGCGGTATTCGGTGCTCAGAACGGACACGACGGCAGCTTTACGCAGGACAGTGCCGCTGGTGAGCGTGGCGGCTTGCGTAATGATGCGTTTGAGCTGTGCATAGTTTCCAGGCCAGGAGAACTCTTGCAGGCACGCCAGTGCTTCCGGCTCAATTTCGCAGACATCGCTACCGGTGTTGAGCTTGAGACGGCTCAGATAGAGATTGACGAATTGCGCGATCCGCTGCCTGCATTCACGCAGCGGTGGAATGCGGACGATGGCGCAGCTGCACCGCTCAATTAAATCTTGGCAGGCAGGAGGACAGCTACCATCCTGCGCTGTTTCGCAGGTGAACACAATCCGGCAGCGTGCGCAGAGCTGCAGATCAGAAAGTGCGCTTTGTAGCTCCTGCTGCTGTGTGGACTTTAGTGTGTCGGCGCGGTAGAACACGATGGTATTTTGCAGCGCGTAGAGAGGGGAATTGAGGTTGCTTACCAAATAGTTCCATCCCTTGGCGTTGATTTTTCCGCAGTCGATCAGAGCTAGTGGGCGTTTACGCCGTTCGCTTGTAAAATAGATGTATTTGGCCAGATCCTCGCTGCCGCAGCCGCGCTCGCTAAGCAGCATCAGATGGCTTCTGGTCTGGTTGACGCGCTGAATTTCACTTTGTAGATTCCCGGTAAGCGCACACGCGCCCTGAAAGCTCGCGTAAAATGCGTCTTCCGCCTCCCGAGCGTTGTAATATCGAATGGCGATTTCTCCCCTGGCGCTGCGTGCCTGCTCCTGGGTAAAGAAGAAGGCGGTGAGAGCATCGGGCGGCAGACCAAGCTCGACGCACTTGATATTATACTGCATGGCGTTTCTCGTTTTCACCAAATAACGTGGCTGTGAATTGTCGTCATCCAGCTCCCGCTGCAAAAGCTCCATGACGCCGCTGTCCGGGGAGATGCCGGCCGAGGAGTAGCGAAGCGTTTTATCTGGGCCAAAAACGGCAATTTCCGAGGGCTGCTGGGAAAGGAGCAGGCGGTAAAATCGGTTTTCTTCACGCAGACGTTCCTGCGCATGGAACATATTGGCGGCGTTCTCAAACGCCATGCGGATGCTCTCGCGGCCGGAGGTGATGAGAATGGCATTCAGACCCATGCGCTGGGCCACGGTGTAGGAGATGGTGTCGCACAAAATAACGCCGTACTGCTGTGCGCGGACGGTTTCCAGAACGGACTGCGTCTGTTCGCTGCCGGTGATGGGGAAAATATCGAAGCTACGCGAGACAATGCTTTGCAGCGTACCGGCCGCGTCGGTGACGCTGGGGAAGCCGACGACCGCAATCTGCCCATGGAAAACATCGGCCAGTCGCAGCACCGGAAGAATGTCGTAGACGGTAAAGGAAATCTCTACCACCGGAATGGAAATCTGCTGGCGCAGAAGACCAGCCGTGCCGCCGCGGGAGATGACGATGTCATAGTTTTCCTGCATCCGCTCCTGCACCACCGCGACGCCGGCGGCCAGGTCGCCGAGAAATACGCTCAGCTCGATGTCCGGAAATTCCTCGGCTACCTTGTACATCAAAGACTGCATGCCTTCATAGGGCGCGACGCCCAATACCTTCATTCGACTGCCCATGCCGCTGACCTCCAAGTTGTTTTCCCTTTTTACATATTATATCATAATTCTTGGGAGAAGCAAGAAAATGTTTCAAATTGAAACAAAAAAATTCATAAATCGACTTGTAGCTTTGTAAAATATGAATATAATAAAAATAAGGATTAAGAACAACAGGCGAGTGTTTTAAAATGATACACATAGCGCACGATTGAGATTTGGAGCGAACCATGAGAAAACTGCTTGTTCTAGCGGACGACTTCACAGGTGGACTGGATACCGGCGCGCAATTTGCAGCAGCTGGAATCCCGACGGTTGTTACGACGAACCCGGCATATTGCGCGGCAGACCATGAGGAAGATACGGTCCTGGTGGTGGACGTGGAGACGCGCCATCTGCTGCCGGAGAAGGCGCGGCAGATTGTGGAACAGACCATTCGGGCGGCCATCGCCCATGGCTTTACGGATATTTATAAGAAAACGGACTCTGCGCTGCGCGGCAACCTCGGCGCGGAGCTGCAGGGGGTATTGGATGGCACGGGGCAGACGCGGCTGCACTTGATTCCGGCGTTTCCGGAAATGGGACGGACGACGAAAGATGGCGTGCAGCTCATCGACGGCGTGCCGGTTGCGCAGAGCGTCTTTGGAAAAGATCCGTTTGAACCGGTCCGCTATTCCAAAATTCGGGAGATTCTAGCTGAACAGTGTACCTGCGCAGTGCGAAATGTTGGAAAGCATATGCCACAGCAGTTTTGTGATGGGCCGTGCATTTACGTTTACGACGCAGAAACCCGTGCAGATGTCACACGCATCGCAGCTGAGTTCAAACGGGATGGAACCTGCCATATTTATGCCGGGTGTGCTGGATTTGCAGCGCTGCTGCCGGAACTCTTGGAACTGGACGGCAGACCGCCGGTGGCACCGGTGCTCGAAGGACGGCTGATAGTTGCCTGTGGAAGCATGAATCCCATCACACTTGCACAGATGAAACAGCTGGAAAGTAGATCTAGCTACATTCACATTCCAGAAGCACTTAAATTTCACCCGGAACAACTCGATACACCAGCAGGACACAGTCAGCTCGACGCTTGGGCCGCACTGGCAAAGCAGTCCCGGGTGTTCGTGCTCGACACCAATCCAAAAGATGCGCCGACAATGCCGCCGGCAGAGACGCGCATGAACCGGGACCGGAAAACGGTCGCACGGGCGCTGGCAGGCATTTTACATTCGCTACTTCAGCGTGGCGTGACCGGCACAATTATGATCACCGGCGGCGATTGCCTCTTTGCATTTTTACAGGAGCTTCAAATTGACCAGATCTGTCCATTGTGCGAAATACAGCCGGGTGTCGTCCTATCTAAGCTGCAATACCGGCAGTACGATTATTTCCTGCTCTCAAAATCTGGCGGCTTTGGAAAAGAAAATCTGTTTGATCAGGTCTTGGCTGCAATGCAGAACAGCAGTTTGTCGGAGTAAAGCCGGCAGAAACAACCGTATATATCAAAAGATTGATATATAAACACATCAAAATTGGAGGTACTATATGAAAAAGAAACTCGTTTGCTTGCTGCTGGCGCTTGCAATGTTGCTGGCGCTTGCGGCCTGCTCCATCGGCGGCGAAACGACCGAGCAGCCTGCAGAGGAAGAGAAAACCTCAACGGAACAGACACCCGCTGCGGAAGAAACAACCGAAGAAGCTGCTGAAACCGAGCAGCCTGCCGAAACGCTTGCGGAGACCTTTGCGGACTCCAGTGCGAAGATCGGCATCATGACGACCACGGTCACGTCCAGCGAAGAGCAGTTCCGTCTGGCGACCCAGATCCAGGAAAAGTACGGCGCGGACAAGATCATCGTTCAGACCTATCCGGACGCCATCTCTGAAGTTGAGACCACGATCAACAATGCGATGATGCTTGCTTCCGATCCTGACTGCAAGGCAATCATTTTCTGCCAGGCCATGACCGGCACAATCGCAGCCATCGAAAAGATCCGCGAAGCCCGCCCCGATATTCTTCTGATTTCCTGTGGTCCGCAGGAAGAAGTTGCCGCTGCCGGTCAGGCATCTGATGTCTGCTACGTCAAGGGCGGCGCGCAGCATGGTGTGCAGATCGCAGAAGAAGCTTACGCCATGGGCGCAAAGTACCTCCTGCACTATTCCTTCCCGCGTTCGATGTCTATTCAGGTCACCATCGAAAAGCATGACGCCATGAAGGCCCGTGCAGAAGAGCTCGGTATGACCTTTATTGACGTAACGACCCCCGACCCCAAGGGTGACGCTGGTATTACAGGCTGCCAGCAGTTTATCCTCGAAGATGCTGCCAACAAGATCGCCGAGTATGGCGTTGACTGCGCGTTCTACGGCTCGACCGTTCAGATGCAGGAGCCTTTGATCAAGGTCATCGCAGAGAAGGGTGCCATCTACACAATGGCTGCCGACCCCTCTCCGTTCCAGGGATTCATTGCCGCGCTCGGCTTGGAAATTCCGGAAGAACATCAGAATGACACCGAGTATGCCATCGAAGTCATCCATGCTAAGCTTGAAGAAATGGGCGTCAGCGGACGCTTCGGCTGCTGGAACTTCTCCGTTTGGGACTGCTTCATGAACGCGGGTGTTGAGTATGCTGTGGCCTACATCAACGGTGAAACCAACGGCACGTGCGATGAGGCGGTTCTGAAGGCTAAGCTTGAAGAAGCAGCTGGTTCCGAGGTCGAAATCACACCGTACTCCGATGAAAACGGGCTGAGTCTGGACAACACGTTCTACTTTGTCGGCGGTTTGATTATCCTGTAATCGCCGTAGCAACCTGTTTGGTGTAAACTATAAGTGGGCGAAGGCATGCCCTTCGCCCACTTTTTCAGAAAGAGGATAGTTTATGAACGATACATATGTTTTGCAGATGGAGGGTATTGAAAAGGAGTATTCCGGGGTAAAGGTTTTGCGCGGCATCGACCTTCAGGTGCGTCCCGGCGAAGTGGTTTCCATTGTCGGCGAAAACGGCGCAGGCAAATCAACACTCATGAATATCCTCTTCGGTATGCCCGTCATCCATTCAACCGGCGGCTTCAAGGGCAGCGTTAGGCTGTGCGGAGAAGAAGTCCGAATCACCTCCCCTGAAAAAGCCATTGAGTTTGGTATCGGCATGGTGCATCAGGAGTTTATGCTGCTTCCTAACTTCACGGTTGCAGAAAACATCAAAATTAACCGTGAAAACACAAGGCCCAATCCGCTCAGCCGCATCTTCGGCAGACAGCTTCAAACGCTGGATGTCAGCCAGAACAACGCCGACGCGCGTGTGGCGCTCGATAAGATGGGCATGCAGAGCCTCGATGAACGGACCACCGTAGAAGGTATGCCTGTGGGCTATATGCAGTTCATCGAATGCGCACGCGAAATTGACAAGAAAAATATCAAGCTGATCGTCTTCGACGAGCCGACGGCTGTTTTGACCGAGGTCGAAGCGAAGCGACTGCTGGAAGCCATTTCCGGTATCGCAGCTGCAGGCGTCGGCATTATTTTCATCAGCCACAAGCTCGACGAGGTCATCTCCATTTCCGATCGTATCGTTGTTATGCGCGACGGAGAGTTGGTTTCTACGCTTGACAAGAAGGATACGAACCCAGTGGAACTGGCCGAACTGATGGTTGGCCGTGGCATTGATGCCAGTGCAATGGCAAAGCCGCGGGACTTTTCCGGGGCAAAGACCGTTTTGTCGATTAGAAATCTCACGGTTCTGATGCCAGGCGAACTGGTCAAGGGGATTGACCTGGACGTCAAGGAGGGTGAAATTCTCGGCATTGCGGGCTTGGCAGGACACGGCAAAATCGGCGTGGCCAACGGCATTATGGGGCTTTATGAATCCAGCGGCGAGGTTACCTACAAGGGGAAGCCGTTGAACATCCATTCTACCTACGATGTGATGAAAAAGCGCATCAATTTTGTTTCCGAGGACCGCAAAAATGTCGGACTCATCCTTGGCAATTCCATTGAGCAGAACATTATCACGCCCGCGCTGCGTGTTCACAAGAAATATCTCAAGCATTATGGCTTATTCACCCAGCTCGACCGCAAGGCCATGCGTGAGCAGGCCGAACGGATGATTGAGGAGCTGCGGATCAAATGTACCTCGCCCAAACAGCGCGTCGGCGCGCTTTCGGGCGGCAATCAGCAGAAGGTTTGCATCGCCGAAGCGTTGACGCTCGAACCGGAGTTCCTGTTTATATCTGAGCCGACGCGCGGCATCGACATCGGTGCGAAGACACTGATTCTGGACTACCTGAAAAAACTAAACCGAGAACAGGGCATGACAATTGTCGTCACCTCGAGTGAACTCAAGGAGCTGCGCTCCATCTGTGATCGGATCGTCATCATTGCCAACGGAAAAATCATGGGCGTGCTGGCACCGAACGCGAGCGACGCGGAGTATGGCCTGATGATGTCTGGTATTCAACCTGCGCAGAAGGCATAAGGGGGAGCATATGAACAAAAACAAATTGCGTACGCTGTATGATAACATTGGTTTGCCGCGTATTATCATTTTTCTGTTCCTAATCATCCTATGCATCTGTATGCCAATTTTGAAGCTGCAGACGACCTCACTTCTGGCGCAGGCGGTAACCAGAATTTTTATGAATATGGTACTGGTACTGGCCATGGTTCCATCCATCGAATGTGGTATCGGCATGAACTACGGTCTGCCACTCGGTGTTTTGTGCGGCCTGTTCGGCGGCATGATCAGCATGGAGCTCGGTCTGAGCGGCGCGGCCTGCTTCTTTTTGGCGATGGCGCTCGGCATTCTGCTTGCCTGCGGCGTCGGCTACGGCTATGCGCAGCTGTTAAACCGCGTGGCGGGTCAGGAGAGCATGATTACCACCTATGTCGGCTTCTCGTCGGTCTCTTTGATGTGCATGGTGTGGATGCTGCTGCCGGTGAAGAACGAGGCCATCCGCTTCCCGATGGGCAGCGGCCTGCGCAACACGGTCGCGCTGGATAAATTCTTCTACCATATCCTGAACGATTTTCTGAATATCAAAGTTTCCGAAAGCGCGAGCATTCCCGGCGGTCTGATTCTGTTTGTACTCCTTCTGTGCACGCTGGTTGCCATTTTCCAGCGTTCACACATGGGCGTTATCATGAAGACCGCTGGCAGTAATCCCCGTTACGCGCGGGCCATTGGTATCAACGTCAATAAAATGCGTTGTGTTGGCATGATGCTCTCCAGCGCACTGGCAGCTATCGGCATTCAGGTCTATGCACAGAGCTACGGCTTTATGGAGTACTATGAAGCTCCATTGAAGCTGGCATTTACCGCAGCTGCGGCGGTACTCATCGGTGGCGCGTCCAACAAGAAAGCCTCAGTCGCAAACGTGCTGATCGGTACGATTTTGTTTCAGGGTCTTCTAACCATCGCGCTGCCGGTTGCAAACAAGATTCTCCCCGACAGCAGCTTGTCCGAAATTGTACGAATTGTCATCAGTAACGGCATCATTCTGTATGCGCTGACGAAAGCGGGTGAAAAGAATGGGTAAAAAATCCAAAGACTTCCTAGCAAAAAATATTGTTTCGATTCTATTTGCCGTTATGTGTGTCGGTGCATTCTTCGCCTCCAAGATCAGCTTCAGCTATTTCCTGCAGGAGCTCATTACGAGAATCGTCCGAAACAGTGTGCTCGTTCTGGCGCTGATTATCCCAGTGATCACGGGCCTTGGCATGAACTTCAGTATTGTCCTCGGCGCGATGGCGGCTCAAGCGGGCCTGATTCTCATTACGCATTGGCATATTGACGGCGTTGTGGGCATTGTGCTTGCTATTGTCATTATGACACCAATTGCGGCGTTGCTCGGCTGGCTGATGGGTCAGCTCTTCAACCGCACGAAGGGCCAAGAGATGATTACCGGCATGATAGCTGGCTATTTTGCAAATGGCATCTACCAGCTCATTTTCATTGTACTGCTCGGAAGCATCATTCCCTTTAAGGATGCAACGATGATGCTCTCGAGCGGCGTCGGTCTCAACAGCACGGTTGTGCTGCGGGATCCCTTGGCGCTTGATAAGCTCTTTACCATCCGCTGCGATTTGTTCATCCTGTTTGTAGCGGCAATTGTGGTGATCCTTGCGGTGATTCGTTGTGTGCAAAGCCTGATCGTGGGAAGAAAGGATTCTTGCAGGGCAATGACGAAGATGCAGTACCGTGTGCAGTTTGTCTATGTAATTGTGGCGGTAGCTGCGGCGGCGTTTTGCCAGATGAACGCTTCGCTTCTGAAAATCACGCGTTCATTCTTCATTCCGGCGAGCACTGTCATTGTGATTGTCGTTGTGACATTCTTCACACAGTTCATTACGAAAACGAAGCTTGGTCAAAATTTCCGTGCTGTTGGTCAGGATATGCGTGTGGCGACCGCCGCGGGCATCAATGTCAACAAAACCAGAATCATCGCGATCATGCTTTCAACGGTTCTGGCGGGGCTCGGTCAGATCATTTCGCTTCAGAATATCGGTAGCTTTGCGACCTATTCTGCGCACGACACCGTTGCGACCTACGCAATTGCGGCGCTTTTGGTTGGCGGCGCAACTGTGAAGCAAGCGAAGGTGCACAACGTATTTCTCGGTCTGTTGCTGTTCCACGCGCTATTTATCGTGGCCCCGCAGGCAGGCAACCAGATTTTCGGAAACCCTGTCTACGGAGAATACTTCCGCGTTTTCGTTTCCTACGGCGTCATTGCGATGGCTTTGATTCTCAACGCCGTACAGACCAGAAAGCTCCGCCAGCAGAGGCTGCGCGAGTCGACAAGAATCTGAGAGGTACTGCATGGAATACGTCATTCAGGGCAGAAGCCCCCGAAAGCTCTATGACTTCTTTGAGCAGATTTCTGCTATTCCACGAGGCAGCAGGAATGAAAAGGAAATCAGCGAGTATCTGCTTGCCTTTGCCGCTGAACGCGGTTTGCGTGTCTGGCGGGATGATATATATAATGTCATCATCTGGAAAGATGGGCAGAATGGTGGCGAATGCCAAAAACCGGTGCTGCTTGAGTGCCACACAGACATTGTGTGCGCCAAAACACCAGATTCCACGCATGATTTTCTGCATGACCCCATCCGCTTGATCCAGGAAGGCAATATCCTGCATGCCGACCGGACGACGCTCGGGGCCGACAACGGCTGTGGCGTGGCAACAATCTTATACATACTAGACAGCAAAGACTTTCCACATCCACCACTGGAGTGCTATTTTGCCTCACAGGAAGAAATTGGCCTTATCGGCGCATCAAATATTGATGTCTCAAAGTTCAAGGCCCGGCGTGCTATTGGGCTGGACGCCGGAACGGACGGCGTTTTGTGCGAGGGCGCATCCAGCAAGTATACCTATGAGCTGTGCCATGCGGCGCAGTGGGAGGAAAATCACAATCAGTCCTGGAAGCTTACCGTAAGCGGACTGATGGGCGGTCATGCGGCACTTTGGATGCCGATGGACCGGCAGAATGCCGCGCGTCTGGCGGGTATGGCGCTGAACACGATTCGGATGCATACTGATCTTCGCCTGTGCCGGATGGAAGGAAGCGACAAGGGCATCATGCAACAGTTTCAGGCAAACTTTGTCACGATGCTTTCGGAGAAAGACCTTTACCGGGAGGTCAACGAGATCGAAATGCACCTTCAGCATGAGTTCCGGGATGTGGAGCCAGAGCTGCGACTGCATCTGGAAAAGGCGGACGATCGAAAGACGCTCAAAAAAGAGTGCTCCGATCAGCTGATCGATCTTCTTTTGTATCTTCCCTATGGCGTATACAGCCGCAATCCGGATGCGCCAAAGCTGGTTGGCTCGTATGCGAACCTTACGAAGGTGCATCTGGAAAACGGCGCGGACGAGGCAGAACTGGAGTGCGTCTTTTCCGTGGAGCTACCGGAAAAGGAGCGGAGCTTATACGCGAATCTGAAGCGCTGCCTGCAAATTTTCGGCGGCCGTGTGTCCAGCCATAGTGTGTCCGAAGGCTGGACACCCAGTGAAGTCTCGCCCATCCGCGAGAAAATGGTGGAAGCGTTTGTGCAACTCTACGGCAGAAAGCCCTTCATCAAGGTGAGCCATGGTGGCAACGACTGTGTGAAGCTGGTTCAGAGGATTCCGAATCTCGACGCGGTTACCTGCGCGGCAGACTGCATCAACCATCACACACCGCGGGAGTATCTCCCGATGGATACCTTTGAACGTATGCTGGCGCTGGTGGTTCGGACCTTGCAACTTCTGGCTGAGGAGGAAGATGTATGACCTCTGCAATATATCAGGAACTTTCCGAACGCGCGGCGGTCATCTATGAAAAGGTCGTCATGTGGCGTCGAGACTTCCACCGCTACCCCGAGCTTGCGGGACACGAGGAGCGGACATCCGGTCTTGTTGCGGAGCATCTGCGCGCGCTGGGGCTGGAGGTCGCGGAGCACGTCGGCGGCTTCGGCGTAGTGGGACTTCTGCGCGGTGAAGCTGGAAACGGTCCGGTCATCGGCTTCCGCGCGGATATGGACGCGCTACCCCTACAGGAGCAGACGGGTTTTCCCTATGCATCCAAGATTCCGGGCGTCATGCACGCGTGCGGTCACGACGCGCATACGGCGATGCTCATGGGAACGGCTGAGGTGCTCAGCGCGATGCGCACGCAGCTGCGCGGCACGGTGAAGTTTATCTTCCAGCCCGCAGAAGAAGGCGGGGGCGGCGCGAAGGCGATGATAAAAGACGGTGTGCTGGAAAATCCGCGTGTCGATATTCTTCTCGGTATGCATCTGCTGTTTAATCCAGCCGGAACCTTGGCTTTTAAAAGAGGCTACGCGCTCACAGCGTCCGATTCCTTTACCTTGACGATTACCGGCAAGGGCGGTCACGGCGCAAAGCCGCACGAGACGAACGATGTTGTGCTCACTGCCTGCAAGGCAGTTGAAAATCTCCATCAGATTGTCAGTCGTAAAATCAATCCCCAGCGCATGGCGATTTTGTCCGTCGGCAGTATCCAGAGCGGCACGGCCTCAAACGTTCTGCCGGAGACGGCGACGATCCGCGGCACAGTCCGTACGCTGGAAACCGATGTGCAGGAACAGATGATTGCGGGCGTGCGTGCTGCGGCGCAGAGTGCCTGCGATTTTACGGGCGCAGAATTCAATCTGGATTACCGGATTATGGAGCCTGCCGTACACAATGACGACGCGGTAATGGCACATATTACGGATGTGTTCCGGCAGATGCTGGGAGAGGATAGTGTCATCGAGCTCACTGAGCCCCGCTGCGGCTCAGAGGATTTCAGCAATTATCAGCGTCCCGGCGTACAGACCGGCTATTTCTGGCTGGGCGGCGCATACCCTGGCGAGGCACATCCGAGCACCAACCACCAGCCCCGCTACAACTGGGATGAGAGAACTATGCGGACGGGCGTGCAGGCAGCCTGCGCAGCAGTTTGTTCGTATTTGATTGCAGATTGAAAGAAAGGCGATTGTAATGCTTACAGATTATTCTTTGAAGATGCCGAAGGAAGTTTATGGCGGCGAGCATGCGCTGGAGAAGCTGAAGGACGTCATGTCGGTCAATGACGTGAAAAAGGTAGCCGTCTTCACAGATCACGGCATCCGTGGTACAGGTCTTTTGGAACTTCCGATGCAGATGCTCACGCAGGCGGGTGTGGAAACGGTGATTCTGGACGATCTTCCCGCGGAGCCGACCTATTCCCAGGTGCAGGTCTTGGTCGATGCATTCCGCGCCGAGAAGGCAGATATCATCGTCGCCGTCGGCGGCGGCAGCGTCATGGATGCGGCAAAGCTTGCCTCCATTCTCTCGACCGACCGCTACAGCGTGCATGACCTGCTGGATGAGCCGACGCTCGGCAGAAAATTTGTCAAGACCGTCATGATTCCCACGACTGCCGGCACCGGCTCCGAAGCGACGCCGAACGCGATTGTCGCCGTTCCGGAAAAGGAGCTTAAAATCGGCATTGTCAACGAAGAAATGATTGCGGATTATGTCATTTTGGACGTGCGGATGGTCGCAAAGCTCCCGCGGAAAATTGCGGCAGCAACCGGCGTCGACGCACTGGCGCACGCGATTGAGTGCTGGACGAGCAATAAGACAAACCCCTTCAGTGGTCTTTTTGCAATGCACGCGCTCGATTTGCTGCTCAATAACCTCCTGCCTGCCTGCAATGAGCAGGATATGCAGGCCAGGCAGAACGTGCAGCTGGCAAGCTTCCTTGCGGGCGTCGCTATCACGGCTTCCGGCACCACCGCGGTGCATGCGCTGAGCTATCCGCTCGGTGGCAAATATCATATTGCCCATGGCGTATCAAACGCAATTCTGCTCGCGCCGGTCATGCGCTTTAATGAGCCTGCTTGCCGCGCGCTTCTGGCTCAGGCGTACGACACCTGCGTCCACGGCGAAAAGACGTGTGAAACGCAGGCGGAAAAGAGCAGCTATATCATTGCCTGGCTGGAGAAAATCGTAAAAGATCTCGACATTCCGACCAGCCTTTCGGTCTTCTCTGTTCCGGCGGAGGATTTGGAGAGTCTGGTGGAAGCGGGACTGAGCGTCAAACGCCTACTGAACAACAATATGCGCGAAGTAACGGCAGACGATGCAAGAGAAATCTACCGTTCAATCCTGTAATACGGAGGTTATAATATGAAATATACAGATATTCGTGGAATCATTGTTCCGATTTTGACCCCGATGGATGAAAACGAGCAAATCAATCTGCCAGTTCTGCGTGAACAGATCGAGCGAATGATTGTGGGCGGTGTCAACGGCATTTTCCCGCTTGGCACCAACGGCGAGGCATATATTCTCAGCGAAAAGGAAAAGCTGGAGGTTCTGGAAACCGCCATCGATCAAGTGGCTGGGCGCGTTCCGGTCTACGCCGGTACAGGCTGCATCTCCACGGCCGAGACCATCCGCCTAAGCAAGGCTGCACAGAAAATGGGTGCCGACGTGCTTTCAATCATCACACCGAGTTTTGCCGCAGCCTCGCAGCATGAATTATACGAGCACTACACCGCGATTGCGCGTCAGGTAGATATCCCGATTGTGCTTTACAACATCCCTGCTCGCACGGGCAACAAGCTCCTGCCGGAAACGGTACAGAAACTGGCAAAGGATGTTGATGTGATTCTCGGTGCAAAGGACTCCAGCGGCGATTTTGAAAATCTCTCAGCATATATCCGTCTCACACAGGAACTCGACAAGGACTTCCGTGTACTCTCCGGCAATGACGCTTTGATTCTCCCGGCGCTCAAGATTGGCGGCTTTGGTGGTATCGCGGGCTGCGCTAACGTCTATCCAAAAACACTCTGCGCAATCTACACAAATTTCATCAAGGGTGATTTAGAAGCTGCACAGCAGGCGCAGGACGCCATTGCAAGTTTCCGTTCCGTTTTCCGTTACGGAAACCCAAACACCATCATCAAAAAGGCGGTGAGCCTTGATTATCCGGTCGGGGACTGCAGACGTCCGTTCAATTATATCAGCGACGAAGGTATGCAAGCGCTCAAGACAGTCATGCAGGAAAATAGAGATAGGGGGCTTTTTTGAGATGGCAAATGTGCATGTCAAACGTCCGATTATTGGCATCTCCATGGGAGACCCCTTCGGAAATGGCCCAGAAATAACAGTCAGCGCACTCAGCGACGCCTCGGTTTACACACGCTGCCGTCCCTTGGTGGTAGGAGATTACACAAGCCTGTCCTACGCCTGCCGCGTGGCGGAAAAGCTCGGAAGAACCGCACCAGTGCTTCACCGCATCGAGTCGGTGGAAGACGCGTTTTTTACCCCTGGCACAATTGATGTGCTGGACCTCGGTCTCATGCCGGAAGACGCAATTCCCAATTCTCTGAACGAGGAAACGCCGAAGCCCTTCGGCGTGGGCGCAAGCAAACTCGGCGGCGAGGCTGCATTCCAGTATGTCAAGACGGTTATCGAGCTTGCCATGCAGCGCGAAATCGACGCAACGGTGACCAACGCCATCAGCAAAGAGGCCATCAACATGGCGGGTCATCACTATTCCGGCCATACGGAAATTTATGCCCACTACACCAATACGAGCAAATATACCATGATGCTCGCGCACGACGCGCTGCGCGTGGTGCATGTTTCCACGCATGTTTCTCTGCGTGAGGCATGCGACCGCGTCAAAACGCCGCGCGTGCTCGACTGCATCCGCATCGCAAATAACGCCTGCAAGGCCCTCGGCATAGAAACACCGAAGATTGCCGTCGCGGGACTCAACCCGCACTGCGGCGAAAATGGTATGTTCGGAGACGAGGAAATCAATGAAATTCAGCCCGCCATCGATCTGGCGCTGGCCGAGGGTATCTGTATTCCGGAAAAGGCGCCGACGTCGCCGGACAGCGTCTTTTCCAAGGCACTCGGCGGCTGGTTCGACATCGTAGTTGCCATGTATCACGACCAAGGTCATATTCCTCTAAAGGTTAAGGGCTTTGTCTATGACCGGGATGCCGACCGCTGGCAGGCGGTCGCGGGCGTCAATGTGACGCTCGGCCTTCCGATCATCCGCGCCAGCGTCGACCACGGCACCGGCTTCGGCCACGCAGGGAACGGCTGCGCGAACGCACTGAGCCTGAATAACGCAATGGACTATGCCATTCGCCTAGCAAACAATCGAAAAGAGGAAGTAGTATGAAAGTTGTGATGACGCAGGCAGTCTGCCCCGAGGGCATGCGGCTGCTGGATGGTCTGGCGGAGGTTTACGTTGCGGACAACCCGGATCCCAACAACTATCTTTCGCAGATGCAGGACGCGGACGCGTTGATTGTCCGCATTGCAAAGTGTGATGCCAATGTGATTCTAAATAGTCCGAAGCTCAAGGTCATTGGCAGAACCGGCGTCGGTTACGACTCCGTGGATGTCGCCGAGGCGACCCGGCGCGGCATACCCGTCGTGATTACCCCCGGCTCCAACAACCGCAGTGTCGCAGAACACGCGGTCGCGATGATGTTCAGCCTTTCCAAGAATCTCTACGAGGCGCAGCAGGAGATGTGCCGCGGCAACTGGGAAATCCGCGGCGCGAAAAAGGCGTTCGAGCTCGAAGGAAAAACGGTCGGCGTCATCGGTCTTGGCGCAATCGGCCGGGAGACCGCGAAAATCTGCCGAGGCTGCGGGATGAAAATTGCGGGCTATGACCCGTTTTTAAGCCGCGAGCAGATTGAAGCGCTGGGCGCGCAGGCGTATGAGAACTATGAAGATCTGCTGCGCGCGGCGGACATCGTCACCATCCATGTGCCGCTCACTGAGCAGACGCGGGACATGATCGCGGCGCGGCAGCTTGCGATGATGAAGCCCACGGCGCTTGTCATCAATTGCAGCCGCGGCGGCATTGTCAATGAAAAAGACCTTGTCGCTGCGCTCAAAGCGGGTGTGATTGCAGGCGCGGGAACAGACGTATACTGCAATGAGCCGCCCAAGCCGGATGATCCGCTTTTGAACTGCCCGAACTTAATTGCCAGCCCGCACAGCGCCGCACAGACGCGTGAGGCGGTTGTTAAGATGGCGCAGATGTGCGTGAAGGGCTGCATTGCCGTTTGCAGCGGCGAAAAATGGCCGTATGTTGCAGACAAATCTGTCTACGAACACTCGATCTGGAAGGACCGCTGATCGGCACCGTCTATGAGAAAAGCTGGACTCCATCTAACAGTGTAACCGTACCCGTCGTGGCATTACGTCCAAGAGGGCTGCATTCTCCCTATAGAACTGCACACCTATGGCTGCTATGGCACTTTCCACGTTGCCGGCATGCAGGAGTTTTATCGGATTTTTTTGATTGAGCACGCTTTTCCTCACCATTGTGCAGTTGCTTATGGGCGCTATAAAGAACAGTTTCTTGCGTTGTGCCAATTTTTGAAATCAAAGAAATGTAAGTGACTCTGCGAAATATGTATATATTACCTACTTGCTCTGTTTCCCAATAAACTGCCCCACTTTTTATTTGGAATTATGCACCAAATGGCAAGCGGAGGCTAAGCCATGACAGAAAAAACAGTAAGCGTCAAACCTAACTTTATAAATTACGATGGCTTTTCTGCGGCGTCGGTCTCACTTGGATTTGATGCCCGCCACATATTTCGAAATTTCACAAAATAGTAAATGCTCATGGCAAGGCTCAGCATCTCGCCCGCAGAGATAGACGGCCACTCGCCGTCCATCTTGAAGATCTGCGGCAGCACCAGCACCGGGAGCACCATAAAAATGATTGTGCGGCAGAAAGACAGGATAGAATCGATTCGATTCAGAAGCGGCAGCAGCAAGAGAAATTTTTTGCAAAGAGTCATTGGCAAACGTTTGCTCTAGTTCTATCATGTGAATCGTGGCAGGAAATCCTGCTGGCAACAGAATATTCCGAAGCGCACCATGAAAGAGTAATGAAGGAGCGCTGCGACCGAGAATGGTCGCAGCGCTCCTTTTGGTGCTCTTTAGGGGAAGAATGGGGGTGGGATCACAATCCCAAACAACTGAATAGCCAGCAACGTGGACAACACCGCAGGTTGGGAAACGCGCACGGCGCGCGCGACGACCCAGAAGCAAGCTTCCGGCGAGCGGGAAACGCGCCGTGGGCAGCCCGACCTGTTTGGACACACAATGTCCGGCCATAGTTGGGGTCCCCACAAAGTGGCCACTTTGTGGGGAAAGGAGAAACAAACGGAGTGGTTGAGCTTTCGCGCTTACACGGAAGCGAAAGATACGCAGTTTGTTTCGACGTAAGACAGGCTGCCGTGGCTGGGGTTACAAGCAGTCGAGACCCCTTCCACGAGCTGTGAGAGCTGCCACGCTCTGTCTGCGCTGTTCCCAATCGCCGGGGCGCGAGCTGCAAATACGGCGTAAGAAAACCATAGCGACTATACTGGCGACTACACAGGGCAGAAATTCAAATTTCAAACTTGCATACCCTCTGTCGAAGCGCTTCTTTTCAGAAGCGGATCCCAGCGGTAAGGAGACGGGTATCCTTGATAAATTCCTTGATCAGCCGGGTCTTTCCGACGCGCCGCCGACCATAGATCACGACAAAGCCGCCTTCGCGGTGATATTCCTGTTCCAGCGTCTGCAATTCACTTTGCCGTCCAATAAATTTCATTTCGGCTCATGTCCTTTAATATAATCTTGATTATGATAATTCAAATTATGCTATTAGTATGGCAGACGATTGTAAAAAAGTCAATCGAAACTTCTGTTTTAGTGAAACTATCTGATTTGGAGGGAATCCCCATGAAAGCAGCCAAGCTGACCGAGCATCCAAGTTTCCGACTTATGCGGCAGACGGACGTACAGAACGTCTGGCATATGCAGATGCCGCGATGGTTATTTTCCGACCCGCGATATGCGGATATGAGTCTGGACGCGAAAGTGACGTATACATTTCTTCTCAACCGCTTTCAGCTTTCACGGCGCAACGGCTGGGTGAACGATGCAGGCGAGGTATTTGTAATCTTCCCCCGCAAGGCGCTGGCAAAGGAGCTTCGCATCTGTGAGCAGCGCGTCACAGCGGCCTTTCGCAAGCTGGCAGAGCTTCAGCTCATCTGGGAAAAGCGCTGCGGGCGCGGCGACGCCAACCAGATTTATCTGGCAAGCGTCACGCCCATCGACGATCCCAACTACGAATGCGCGCCGTTCTGCTCTGAATCGTATGAATCCTGCGGTTCCAGAACCGCGGATGCTGCATTTCTTGATGCGGAAGAACCGCAGGAGCTGCCGCCCCAGAACCCCGGAATTCCCGCTTTTAGAACCGAAGATCCTGATGTTCCAGAACCGCAGGATTTGGGCGCAAGTAATACTGATCTTAGTCAACCTGATATAGCTTTCTCAGATGTCAGTCCATCCGTACCTTCGGAGGACAGGCCGACGGACGACGAAAAAGAGCTCACGGGCATTCTGGATGCTTGTGAGCTTTCGTATTTCGAGCCGGAGGTGGCGCGTGTTTTTGAAAACGCCATCGAGCGGCTTTTCTACTCGGACAACCTGTGTATCGGACAGGCTGTTCTGCCGCGAAGCAGGGTGCGGTCACGGCTGCATCTGCTGAACTATTTTGTCCTGCAAGAAACGGAGAGCAAATTGCACGCGAACCGGAATGTGCCGGTCAGGGATTCTACGAAATACGTTATGTCAACTATCTACAACTGCATCACGGAAACGGAAAGTGACCTGCTGGTCGATCCGTATCTCAATTCGCTGCGTTCGCCGCCGGGAAAGGGGCGAGGCTGATGCTGCTGACGAAACAGCAAAAATATCTGCTGGCGGTCTTGGAAAAGCTCGGCTGCGCGGAGCAGCGGCAGCTTGCCGCACTGCTGCAAAAGACGTTTGCCTTTTCTGCGCTCGATGATGCCGTGCGCGTAACCGGCGCTTGTGTACGCCAGATGCAGATGGGCGGACTGCTGCAAATCTCGGATGGTCTCATTACGCAAACCGGAGGGCAACTCAATACACAGCGGATAGAAGCCATTGACGTGATGCTGGAGCTGTCCGCGGCGCAGCCGGAGAGTTTTTATGCCGTAGACAAACATATCCTGCTCCGCTTTTCGCTTGGAGAACCCAGCTTCAAGCAATTTGTCATCGTGTCCGGCAGCGATCCGCCGCCGGAGCATGAGATCCAGCAGGACAAAAAGATCATTGCTCTGCTGCCTGATAGCATCAAGCCAGAGGCGTTTTCATACACCAGACCCGTCATTTTTGCGATCCGGCAAGAAAACGGCACGCACCGCTTCTTTGCCAGAAAATAATTATTACAGGAGGAACTACATATGCCCAGAAAGAAAGCCGAACCCGAAGTGCTGCAGGAAGAAATTGTGCAGCCGGAAATTACTGAAACCGAAGAAAAGGCCATCATGGAACAGCCCACAGTGGAACCGCAGGTCGAAGAACCTGCAATCACAGAACCTGTACACCCCTATGGTGAGGAAGAACCACTCACAGCGGAAGAAAAATCCGAATCTTCTGAACCGGAGAAGAAATCCTTCTATGATCTGGACTTCCGTGCGCTCGATCAGGGCCTCTCGCCGGAGCAGCGGCAGGAGTGGAACACGATCTATGCCTCCTTCCGCAGCCGAAGCGTCATGCGCGGCACGATCATTGGCGTCGATCCCCATTCCATGACCGTCCGCAGCACACAGACCGGACAGGTCGAGACCAAGCGGATGTACTGCGCGGTCATCGTGCCGTTCCGCGCCCGCATTCTGATTCCCGAGACGGAAATGTGGGCGGAAAATGAAGAACGCCCGGCGTTCGTTTTGCGGAACATGCCGGGCGCTCAGATCGATTTTGTGATTACCCATGTGGATCGTGAAGCGGGCTTCGCCATCGGTTCCCGCCGTCTGGCGCTGGCCTCTCGGCGCTATTTCTTCTCGACGCAGCCTCTCCACCAGCCGGGCAGCCGTGTGCCGTGCCATGTGCTGGCCGTCGGCCCGCGTCGATGCCTCGTCGAATGCTATGGCTACGATGTGAATCTTTCGCAGCGTGATATGAGCTATGCGGCTATTCCCGACCTGCGGGAACAGTATCATCCGGGCGACGAGCTGACCTGCGTGGTCAAGCAGTTTGACCGCAAGGCAGGTAGCTTGGAAATCTCCATCAAGGAGACCGTTCCAAACCCCTTCGACGAAGCCAGCCTGCGCCACCCTGTCGGCTGCCGCCGCAGAGCAAGCATCGCGGGCAAATATGCCGGCGGCGTGTTCTGCAACCTCCCCGACGGCGCTGTCGTCATGTGCCGGTATTCATTCCATTACGAGGACTCGGACTTCAAAACCGGCGATACCGTCATGGTCGTGATCCAGCGGTATGACGAGGGTAAGAAACAGATTTTTGGGAAAATCGTAGGACGATAATGCGCAAATATATAAACGGCAAGGCGCATTTCACGCCTTGCCGCTTTGTTGCAAAAGATTATGATTTTTCACGCTGCTGGTGTGGCTGCGGAACATACTTTTCTTTTTGGTACTTCTGATATTTTCCCGTTCTTTCCGATTGTCCGCCAGAATCAAGAGCCTGTTCGTCATAGATGATCGGCTCGGTGCAGACCGCATCCATCAAAATGCGCTCCAAATGCTCATACTCGGAAACCTGATCCAATGAGGCCATAACAAAGGAATCGCGCACATATCCAGCACTTGCGGCCATCAATTCGTGATCCATGTAATATCCATAATGCTCAACGAACAGCGTCATCATCATAACGACCGTTCGTGTATTGCCTTCACGAAACGGATGCACCTGCCATACACGCGGAAACAGCCTTGCAAGATCATGTACAAATTCTTCTCTGGAGAACCGCTCCCACTGTTTTGCTGAAATAGCGGTGTATGCTTTTTCCAAATCATCTGGAATTGCTTCATCGTTGCTGTACCAGACGCTGCGCCCGCCCAGCAAACGCTCCCGCTTTTCGATATTGATGATCCGATACTGACCGGCCCAATCATAAATATCGCCAAACAGAAACCGATGGATTTCGCACAATCCGGCAGGTGTAAAATCCGAAAAGCCGCGCTCATACAAAATCATCATGCTTGCGCGTGACTGCTCCGCTTCGATCAGATCAAGCGTTTTCTCATCCCGAATGTCCAGTTTGTTTTTCAGGACAGGAACATCCTCGTATAAATAAATGTCAGGCACGGCTGCGCACCATTGCTGCAAGCTTTCTGTGGGAAGCAAGCAGCGCAGATTTCATTTGCTGATCTGTGATTTCACCCTTTGCCCAACAAGCAGAGAGCGTCTTTGCATAATCGGAAACCGGAACGCCTTCAATCGCATTGATCGCGTCGGCTGCCTTGACAGCAGCAATCCTGCGGTTTTGCATTTGATCCATGACAGTTGCTCCTTTCGAGGCTTGGACTCTGCTATCCAGTATAGCCGATTTGCTTATCAAAATCAAATTTCTTTAAGTATTTCTTTTCAAAATCTTATCCTGCAAGAATGCGATCTGGATCAGCTCCTCAGGCGTTACATCAAGCGCGTCGGCGATGTTAAAGAACGCTTCCATGGAGAACGCACGGACCATATTCGGTGCTTCGATCGCGCTCAGATGAGAGCGGCTGATGCTTGCTTTTTCGGCTAACTGTTCCTGTGACATCCCGCGCATCTTCCGCAGAGAGGAGATTGCAATGCCCATCTGGATGAACCGATCCCGATTTTTGAAGCTGATTTCGTCTTTGCTCATAGTAAACGCCCCCTTCTGTGAAAATTATAGAAGCTGCGGCGTCTTGGCTCAGCTTCGTATATAAAGCGATTGACTTATTTATAGAGCGTTATATAATTGTATTGTGCAATACGCCAAAATATACGGCACATGCGCTTTATAATAAGCAGACAATCGTCCTGTTGAAATGGGAGAGGAGGGAAGCAGCTATGATCTGCGCGCTGATTGGAGATCAGACGATCAGAAATTTGAATGAGGAGCGTTTGGAGCTGCGGCTTCGTACGCTGATTGAGCAGGAGCATGTTTCCGCGTTTGTTCTTGGCTATTTCGGGCCGTTTGAGCGGCTTGCGCTCCGCGTAATCCGGCGCGTGCAGCAGGACTATCCGCTGCTGGACTATACAGTGATCCTGTGCGGACTGCGAAAAGAGAGACCGGCAGAGCCGGAGCTTGACTATCTGCACACGCTGTACCCGCAGGGCTGCTGGCTCTGGCCCGGACGGATCGGGTTGACGCGGAAGCTGTGCTATCTTGCGTCGGCATCGGACATGATCGCTTATTATGACGATACGGAGCAGCGCAGAGCCGCAAGCTGGATTCGTCGGGCAGCACGGAGAAAGCGGTTATGCGATACAACACTTGAGTAATCCGCAAGTTTGCGCCTGTCTGCTGCTGCGCTACAATAAATCTGTATTCCAGGTCAGAGCAGTATCAGGGCGGAGCAGTTTGAGGGCGGAGGTGATTTCTCGGGGCGAAGTATGCCCCGGTTCCGTGCGCAGGCCAGTGAATACCAAAATACAACAGGACCTATAAGACCGTAATTGCCGCTTGGCAGTTACGGTCTTTTTGTGTCCCAAAAACGATGGAAGGAGTGAAACCATGAATGCTCGACAAGAGCCGGTTAATGCCAATCAGCTATTACAATCCCAAGCAGGAGATCCGTCTCAGCGCGTATGCGGACACGATCATTCTTGAACCGGATGGGCGTGAGCAGCGTCTTCGGGCGATCCGCTTCGGCGGGTACCCGGAGATGGTTCGCGCCATGTCGGACGCGATCTACGCCGGCGCGACGCTGGAAACGGAATTTGCCGGTGAACCAGCCATGCTCGCCTGCGAACCAAAGAAGTACGAATGCCATCTGAGCCACGACGGAATTTACGCCGAGGCGACCATCCTCTCGCTGGACGATGCGGACACTGCGGCAAAAAAGGACGAAGATGCACAGGCGGACGGTCAGACAAATGTAGAGCTGCCGCCGAGAAAGTGCATCCTTTTTTGTCCGGCCGGAGACCGGCAGGCGCTGTTTGAAGCGCTGGACCGGAAAACGGCTGTGCCGCTTATCCCGGAGTTTCAGGACTACGTTCTGGACGAACTGCGGCGGCGCGGGATACTCAGGCCGCTACGTGTCATTTCCATTCGGGAACGGCTGGAGGCGTGGCTGCTGCTGTGCAAAAAGGACGACGCCAATATCGTCAAGGTACTGGAGGACGGCTTAAAAGCCAGCGCAATTCGTATTCCTGGAACGCTTCAAGATCCACACGGCTTTGACAGCGTCCATTCCGTCACCAGCTATCTGTCTGCGTTCGGCGTGACTGTCGCAGAAAGAATCCGTGAGCAGTTTCAGCCGCTCTTTGACCCCGCCGCGGAGCAGCTTTCCCCGGAGATTTTGCGCATCAACGACTATATCCGCGCACACGCGGGCTACAGCCTTTACCCGGCGCAGCTTGCCGTCGCGGAATCGGTCAAGCGCAAGCTCTCGGAGGGAAAGTCTGCGTTCATCGTGGCAGAGTGCGGAAGCGGCAAGACGAAGATCGGCGCAACGGCACTGGCCGCGTATCAGGCGCAGAAACGGAAAAAGACGTTCAACATCATCCTCTGCCCGTCGCACGTCGCGAAGAAGTGGGTGCGCGAAATTGCCGAAACGCTGCCGGACACCTCAGGAGTCATCGTCCGCAGCATTACAGAGCTGGACAGCCTGTACGCGCAGTACCAGCAGGGCGACAAAAGCATCTACGCCGTTATCAGCAAGGAAAAGGCCAGAGACGGTTATATGCGCCGCCCGGCTGTGCTTTTTGACGCGCGGAAAGGTGCGTTCCGCTGTCCCAACTGCGGGGGAATCATAGAGCTGCCAAGCAGCGACGACACGGACGGCTGGACGGCCGCAAAGCCGGAGGCATTCCGCATGGAAAACCGGCGCAATCATCAATGTATGAATTGCGAAAGTCCCTTGTGGACGGCGGTAAATCCAAGCGTACCTTCTCCGTGGGTCAAGATCCCGGAATATGGTTGGGTACATCGGAAGCTGGCAGTCCATGCCATGCAGAAGACGAAGAACCCCGCTGCACTGGACGCCTTGCAGGCGCTTCGCGAAAACCCGGACGGATACTTCCCGACGCGCGGCGCGTGCCGGCGGTATCCGCTCAGCTCGTACATCAAGAAGCGATATCGTGGCAGGCTTGACGGCCTCATCGTGGATGAGCTGCACGAGTACAACAACGACAGCGGCCAGGGCGACGCGATGGCAGAACTGTTCGGCACGGCAAAAAAGGTTATCGGCATGACGGCCACGCTCATCAACGGCTACAGCTCCGGTATTTTTCATCTGCTCTACCGCACGTCGGCGCAGCTGATGCTGGCGGACGGAAAGCCGCATGAAAGGCCTGCGCTGTTCAACACGGAGTATGGCGTTGTGGAAACAACCTACACCGAAGCCGATGAAAGCTACGCAGCAAAGCGCAGATCGCAGAAAAGCGGCGTTCGGACGCGCCAGCTTCCGGGCGTTTCGCCGCTGGTGTTTTCGAGGTTTCTGCTGGAAAAGACGGCGTTTTTGTCACTGTCCGATATGGGCAAGGCGCTCCCCAGCTACGAGGAAATTCCAATTGCCTGTGAAATGACCGAGGCGGTAGAGACGGAGTACAAGCGGATCGAGCATAAGCTTGTACAGGTTTTACGAACAGACCGCCGCGCGGCAAAAAAGATCCTTTCCGCGTATCTGAATCTGCTGACCGTCTATCCGGATCAGCCATATGACCAGAAGCCCATCTTTTACCCAGACAGCGATGTACCCATCGTCGAACCAGAGAACATCGGGGACGCAGACACGCTCGGAGAAAAGGAACAGCGGACGCTGGAGATTGTAAGAGCTGCCATCCAGAACGGGGAGCGTGCGCTCATCTACACAAGCTGGGTGCGCACGGATTCGCAGCAGAAGCTCAAAAAGCTGCTGGCGGACGAAGGCTATCGCGCGGAAATCTTGACTGACAAGATCAAGACCACTGACCGTGAGGACTGGGTGCGGAAAAAGCTCGCTGCCGGAATGCAGGTGCTGATCGTAAACCCATCTCTGGTGGAAACAGGCTTAGACCTCAACGCCTTTACGACGCTGGTGTTTTACAGTATGGGCTACAAGCTCTTTACGCTGCGGCAGGCGTCGCGCCGAAGCTGGCGCATCAACCAGAAAGCGCCCGCAGTCAAGGTCTATATGCTCTACTACGAGGACACCATGCAGCAGAAATGTCTGAAGCTCATGGCCTCGAAGCTGGCGGTCGCCGGTCTCATTGAAGGAAACTTCTCTGAGGAAGGGCTTGCCGCAATGAGCGACGTACAGGACATGACCTCTCAGATGGCGAAGGAGCTGATGCTCGGCATCCGCGACAATGTGGAGGATATTGCGGCAGCGTTCAGGAAGATGGCGTTTGAGAATCCGGACAGAGAAGTACCAGAAGTACCCGCCGAAGAAATGTCTTTGCCGCTGAAGCCCGTGCCTGAAAGGATTGAACTGCCCAAGCGCGTGCTTACGGCGGAGCAGGAAGAAAAGCTGCAAGCCGCCATGGTGCAGCTCGAGCAGCAGAAAGCCAAACGGACGAAGAAAACGCAGCAGGTGGAAAACCAGCTGAGCCTATTCGATTTCGTTGCGTAAAAAGGAGGATGTCATGAAATTCACCGTCAACCGAACAGAGCTGCTTGCCGCGGCGCAAAACGCCGAGCGCATTGCGCCCAGAGTCTCCACGATTGAAATTCTGCAATGCGCGTATTTGCAGGCATCGCAGGAGACGCTCACCGTCGCGTCGGGGAATCTGGAAATTGCATTGGAGCAGCAGCTCCCCGCACAGATTGAGAATGAGGGCAGCGTTGTTGTCAAAGCACCGCTTCTTTCCGGAATGCTGCGCCTGCTGGATGGCGAGCGCGTGACGTTTCAGATGAAAAACGGAAAGCTCGTTGTTTCCTCCGGGAACGCGGAATATGCCATTCCCGTTATGGACGCGGCACAATACCCGCGCATGGAGATTCCCTGCCCGGCGGCAACCGTGCCTGTGAGCGGCATTCCGTCGCTGACCAAACGAACGGCGTTTGCCGTTTCCGAGGATACGACCCGGCCCATGCTCAAATGCGTGAACCTGATCTTCGGCGCGGAAGGTCTGCAGGCGGTCAGCACAGACAGCTTCCGCATTGCGTCCGCCAAGGGCGACCGTGAGAGCCGCGGGAATATCAGTTTTCTGATCCCGGCCGCCTCTCTGGAGAAGCTGGCGGCGCTGGTGGACAACCGCGAGAAATTGCAGGTCGGTACGACCGGAAAAACCATTGTGTTCACGAAAGAGAACTTCTCGTTCGCCGCGCGAATTATGGAAGGACCATATCTTGCCGTGTCGCAGGTGCTGTCCAATCTGAAGCAGCAGTTTACTGTCCTGACCGACGCCGCCCTGCTCCGCGATACCATTTTGCAAGCCCTGAGCGTCACCGGCACGCAGAACCGTTTTTCCCTGTCCTTTGCAGGAAGCCGGCTGACTGTTCGCTGCGAGAGCGAATATGGCATTTCGGAGACGGCTATGGACGTGGTCGCGCTGAGCGGCGAGCCTGTGGGCGTGTACTGGTACAATCCGGCGCAGCTCATGGAGTGCCTGAAAGCGCTGAACGGAACGCTCATGCTGGAGGTCGTGCAGCACAGTGCGCTGCTTCTCAAAACAGACGAGCTTGTCTGCTTCCAGATGGCGGTGCGTGAACCGAAAGCCATTGAAGCAAAGCCACAAAAGACAAAAAAGCCGCGCAAGGAGGCGGCATAAAAAAGGAGGACACGCCTATTTGAAGAAACCGACCATCTGCCGCTACTGCGGTGGGATCATCCGGCTCGTTCCGGCTGCTGATGTCTATGGCAGCTCGACGGAACGGCTTGGAATGCAGAACGAATATCTGTATCAGTGCCAGAACTGCAATGCCCGTGTTGGCTGCCACAAGGGTACCACGCGGCCGCTCGGCGATGTGGCGAATGAGATTCTGCGGCTCAAGCGCATCGAAGCCCATCAGGTGTTCGACGCCTACTGGCAGAAGCAGCACATCAGCCGAACGAAAGCCTATCAGTGGCTGGCACGAGAATTAAAGCTCTCAGAGGAGGATACGCACATCGGTGGATTTGAAATTGATACCTGCCAGCGCGTGATCGACCTCTGCCGGGCCAAAATGGATAAAAAGTAAGGAGAATGTCGTATGAAGATCCGGCCCAAGGTTCCCGTATGCACAGACTGCGATCACGTTTTCGAGTACAGAGGCCGAAACCCCGGTCAGCTCGGCGGCGTGGTGGTGCAGTTTGGAGAAGCCTACTGTACCAAGAAGAAAAAGCCGCGCTTACTAAAACGCTGGCACAAGATGCTCCGCGTTCCGGACTGGTGCAAGAAGCGCATCCGGCCGAGCTTGGTGCGTATCTATGATTTTGCCAGCACGGAGAGCTGGCTCATGCACGAAAATCTCTGCAAATCTCTCGGACGGGAGATCGCCCCCACGGCATCCAGATACACGCTCTCCGAGGTGCGGCAGCTTGATCTGGACGCATATGCGTTCCAGAAGCAGGCGCGGACAACACCTGTGGAGGAGCTTCTGAACGTGCATCTGGGATTGCATCAGGTCGTGGAGGTCTTCGACGGCGTACAGTCCGTCATCCTCTATAAGACGCTGGACGGATTCATCCCGGCCCCGATGTTTGACGCCGAACGCGCCAGACAGAACCGCAGAGAACAGAAAAAGGCATCCGCCTGACAAAACAACACTCGGAGGCGCTCGCCTCCCAAAACACGAAGGAGAAAGACCATGAAAAACAATTTCACCATTTCTCAGAGAAACGCCATCGTGGAAAACCATCTGTGGTGCATCAAGGCCGTGATGAAGCAGAACCGCGCGCTCATCCGCGCGGCAAAGCTGGACACAGATGACGTGTACCAGCAGCTTGCGCTGCGGCTCATCCGGGCGGTCATGTTGTATGACCCGGAAAAAGGCGATCTGGAGCAGCATATCTTCGCGCAGCTCCGCATGGAGCTTCAGAAAACAGCGCACAGCAATGTGATCTCGCTGGATGTTTACCGCATGAGGGCCGCCGCATGAGCTTACGAGATAAAATGCTGGCTGTCATGGCCGATGTAAATGCCTCTGTTGCGGAGCGTGAAGAACTGGTCGAACTGATTGCCATTGCCCTTCTGACACGGAAGAACCTGTTTATCCTGGGCGATCCCGGTCAGGCAAAGAGCTACGCGATCAACGCTTTTCGCAGCCGCATCACAGGCGCGAAGCAGTTTGAACGGCTCCTTTCCAAGCAGACGGATGAAGAACAGCTCTTTGGACGGCTTGATCTTTCCAGCCTGATCCCCGGCTCGGTGCCGGAATCTGCGTTCGAGGGTGATGGGATTTACCAGAACCTGCGCTTTGATTTGCAGAGCTTCCTGAATGGTCTGCCGAAGATGAAAAATGAGGCAGCGACATTCGAGAAGCTGGCAGAGATCGGCGGCAAGCTGGATGCCTATCGCAAAGCCATCGCCGCGCTGCATCCTTGTGAACCGGTCGTACAGACCGCGGGCAAACTCCCGGAGGCCGACATTGTGTTTCTGGATGAGATCTTCAAATGCAATGACGGCGTTCTGAACGCACTTCTGACGGCGCTCAACGAGCGAAAATACACCAATGAAGGCCGGACCTATCCCATTCCGACGATCTCCGTTTTCGCCGCGTCCAACGAAATTCCGAATTTCAATGACCCGGAGGAAAAGATCCTCTCGGCGCTCTATGACCGGCTGGAATTGAAGGTCGTCACGGAAAATATTTCGGAGAAGTCACATCGACTTGCGATCCTGAAAGACAAGCTCGGCGGCTCGTTCGGCGCAGTCCATGCGACGATCTCGCTGGAGGAGCTGCACGCCATGCAACAGGAAGTCGCAGCCATTCAGGTACCGGACAGCATCCACGACCTGATGGACGACGTGCTTTGCGCGCTGCGTGCCCAAATCCCCGTGTCCGACCGAAAATTCCTCAGCTATTTTTCTATTGCGCAGGCAAAGGCATGGCTGGAGGGACATACGGAGGTCACATCGACGGATCTTCTGGTGCTGCGGAACTATTTCTGGCAGCAGCCGAGCGACCGCGAGTTTGTAACCGGCACGCTGGAGCGCCTGTGTGTCAACCCCATGCAGGAAAAGGTTAATGATCTTCTTGCTATGGCACAGGACGCAAAGGACGATTTCGACAGCGCCTGCGGTGCAGCGGAAAACGTACGCACAAAGCAGGCCGCGCTCCGCAAATTCCGCGGCGAGCTGGTGCGGCTCTACCAGATGCAGACCGAGATGGCTGCAAATGCTGCGTCTGACAGCGAAAAGGCGCTTACGGACGGACTGCTTTCCGAACTGGAACGCATCAGCAAGGCAGCGCATGAGGCCATTGGCTTTACTTATACGCCGCTGGAGCAGCTGGCAGCCTTGCAGTAAAAGACAAACATCAAAAAAATACGGAGGAACAATTATGCTGAATCACATTGTAGTTATGGGCAGACTCACGCGCGATCCGGAGCTTCGGAAAACAGCTTCCGGCGTTTCCGTCACATCGTTTACCGTGGCGGTAGACCGCGACTTCTCGCAGGATGGGCAAAGAGAAACGGATTTTCTTGATGTCGTTGCGTGGCGCAATACCGCTGAGTTTGCGGCAAAGTATTTTGCAAAAGGACGCATGGCAATTGTGTCCGGACGTTTGCAGATCCGGAACTGGGAGGACAAAGACGGCAACAAGCGCCGCACGGCGGAAATTCTTGCGGAAAACATCTATTTTGGCGACAGCAAGAAGGAAGATGACGGCGGTTCTGCCCCTGCACCCACGCAGGGCTTCGGTGCGCCTGCGCAGGCAGGCAGCTTTACGCCCAACTTTGGCAGCGCACAGCCCGGCGGCTTTGTGCCGAACTTTGGTGGGAACTATTAAACTGACAGTGCAGGGTGGGATCTTCCCACCCTGCCTTTTCTATGGAGGTATATGATGAAGAAATATTTCCGCACATTACAAAGCGTACTGGATTCCCGCTGGGGCAATTTTCAGTATGCCGGAATACCCACAGCACAGAAAACAGACCGTATTCTGCAAAGCTCCAAGCTGGAAGACTGCATTTATCGTGATCTGAGTAAAGACGATGAGAGCATGGAGGCCATCCAGCAGGAGGCCACGCCCAAGCTGCACAGCTTCCCCGCGTTGTCCAGAGATATTTTTCAGTCGTTCTATTCGTTGTTTCCCAAACGGAATGACACAGAGAAACTTACGGCCGAGGCACAGAAATTCAATGCGAAGCTGCTTGACCATGCGACCGAGGATGCGGACTATCCCGCGATCAAGTCGATCTGCGAGGGACGGGAGCTGCCTGCTTACGAGGCTGCGTCCGAGTTTACGACAAAGATCGGCGCGCAGCTGGATGATCTGCTGCCAGAGCTTGGCGGCGAGGACGGTGCACTGAAAACGCTTGAAAAACTGCAAGCGGCGCGGAACCAGGCGCAGCAGAAGCTCACGGAGCTTTTGGAGCAGATGCGGGATTCTGTGCAGAATCCCACGCTGGAGCAGGCAGTGATCGACGCGGCGAATCAGGCGGAAAGCAAAACGCAGCAGGCCGAAGCCGTTGCAAAGATGGTAGATACCACAGCACGGCAAAACAAAGCCGCTATATCTGAAAGCATTTCTGCCGCCGTCGATGCGGCTGCGGAAAAGGCAAAGGAAGTTCAGATAATCCTCGGCGCATGGAGTGATGATGCCGGCACGATGGAGAAAAATGCGGTGAACACCGAGCTTCTTCAAAAGGTTCGGCGGAATCCCACGCTGTTGGATATCTCAAAGCACCTTGGCCGGTTTCGTGAGATTTTCGCGCAGGGCAAGCGCAACGGCTACGCCTACGGGCGTGGAGAAACCTATGCGCTGGAGTTGGGCAATGATCTTTCCCGCGCCATTGGCTCAGAGTTCGCCATGCTTGCCTCGCCGCAGACGGTTCCGTTGTTTGTGAAGAAATATCAGCAGCGGCGGCTCAAACAGTACCGCAGGCGTGAACCCATCCACAAGGGCATGGGTGATATGATCTGCTGCCTCGACGAATCCGGCTCCACGTGCGGCGATGCTGCCGCGTGGGGCAAGGCCGTAGCGCTGACGCTTTTAGACATTGCCGCAGAAAACCGGCGCAAATTCGCACTCATTCATTTTGCCGGTTCTTCCTCGTGCAAGGTGGACGTTTTTCTGTCTGGGCAGTATTCCATGCAGGATAAGATGAATGCCGCCGAGACATTCCTCGACGGCGGTACGGATTTTGAGCGGCCCTTGGATGAGGTGATCCAACTCATGGACACCGGCTTTGAGAATGCCGACATTGTCTTTCTTACCGACGGCCTGTGTGAGCTGCCGGAGGACTATCTGGCAAAACTCCATAAGGAGCAGGCTGCCCGAAAATTCACCGTGACCGGCATCCTGCTGGACGCGGGCAATCCCGGTATGGAGTTCAGCCTGACGCCGTTTTGTCAGAAGATCTATCGAACCAGCGAGCTGGCCGGTGATGAGATTGTAAGAGGTTTGGTTTCCCAGCGAGTATGATAACAGCGCTTGCAGACTGCAATTCAATCATGTATGATGAAATAAATACAGCAAATCGAGGGAAAAAAGTTATGAAAGAAAGCCAATTTGACACACAGCCCCCACGCTTTGAAAGCAGAACAACAGTTTCCGAGCGCGATGAGGGTTCAGCCAATAAGGTTTGTACTGAAATCGAGAACACTGCTTCCGAATGCGAGACAGCAGAAACCGATAAAATGTACGGGCCGTTTGATACAGTAGCCGATTTAATGAAAGCATTGAATACCTAATAGCGCAGAAGCAGGCAGGCCGCAATATTGGCTTGTCTGCTTCATTTTTTATGTTTTTCTTTTTAGCATGGCTTTCGTTTTCAGAATCGCTGCGCGGAAGGTCTTCTGTGCTTCGCGTTCGACGGGAAAATAAGAAACAGGAAGTCTAAGATGTTCTGAAATCAGGTCATGAATTACGGGGAGTCCTGCGAAATATGTCAATGCCGTTACTGCTTTTATTTTGTAATGGAATGTGCTATCATTTCAATAAGGATATAGCGGTTTAAGTGACTTAAAATAGGCTACAGGAGGAATAAACTATGGTGACCAATACACCGAAGTTTGAAGTACAGCTTCGAGGCGGTTTTTCTGATAGAAATGGAATTAAAGTTGAGAATTGTGCTTTGCAGTCTACGGAGTTTGATTCCCGTACTCGAACGGCTATTATAAATGCAACAAGAGTCATTATCAATGCTTTACAGAACAGTAATTTGTCGTATTATCAATCTTTTTTGAAAAATACTCTGTCTGAAGTTTATACTCAAGAAGTTATCTGGTCAGCCAGTTATGATGGAACCTATGTCGAAGAAATAATATATTCGACCATTCGTGCAGACAACTATGACTCTGTTTTGACCTTAATTGAATACATCGCGCGGCAAGTATTGGAGCATTGTGGAAGAATGCTTCCTGACCCCGTATGCTCAAACGTCATACAAATTTATAACAGAACATTTGAACGCGAATATGTCGGGTATAGATTTGTAGGAGATACAATTATGCCGATAACTGATGAAATTGAACAAACTGCAATCGAATCCGCGCTTAACTCAGAGTTTCAAGAAATACAGCAGCATTTTAAGAAAGCCACGGGTCTCCTTGCGGATAGAACAACTCCAGATTACCAAAATTCCATTAAAGAAAGCATCACCGCGATTGAGCGAATGTGCTCCATTATTCTCGGAAAGTCGGCAACATTAGGAGATGCACTAAAAAAGCTGGAAGCACACGGCATAATAATTCACCCGGCTTTAAAAACTGCATTCGATAAACTATACGGATATACCAGCGATAGTTCAGGAATTCGCCATGCCGGACAACTTGGTGGTGCAGGTGCGACCTTTGACGAAGCAAAGTTTATGTTGGTGGCATGTAGTGCATTCGTAAATTATTTAACGTCATTGTTTTCAAAAAGTAATTAAATGCTCGTTATCCGAAACAATCCGCTATATCTCAAGCCATATAAAAGGGAATAAAAAGCATGACGGACATTTTGAACATTTCTGATAATGAGTATATATACATTTGGCAGGAACTCCATCGCCAGCAGATGGTATTTCATCCGACCTTAGCCCCAGCAGGGAGATTCAATTCACAGGATTTTTTTCGCTCGCTGGAAACGAAACCGTTCAGTTTATTCATAGATAGAAACATTTTAAGCAGTCTATTACAATTTTGCAAAGAAGGGCACATACAAAGCGCCGAAGCAAAGCGTATTGGTGTTCTTATGACGTGGTCAAGATTATGCGGCATAGACATTAGCGCTGGGCTGGCGGTGCGGGAGCGAGCATCTCAGCGTCATTCTCAATCAGCTGCATTGTTTGAATTGCAGCGCTTTTTTGACGTGTTTGATCAGTACCCTTCACAAACATGGCTACAAGTTGCAACAGGACGATTGACTGAAATTCCTCCAATTACGTTCTCAGAGAAAGCGGCATATGGCATATCTGTGGACTATTCTGATGCCGGTGATCACTATGAAATGGCCGTCGCATCCCTCCTTCATTTGGTGTGGCTATACCGTAACAACGATGCAACTCCGTTGGAAAAGATACGCGATTTTTATTTGTGGCTATATGATAATCTCTTAACCAGTGAGTATTTATTGGTTTATGCGGCAATGCTTTTCACAAATCAGTCGAAGATAAAAGCCCCAAAGCACGCAAACTCGAATCGCCTTAAGGCAATTATTTCAGGCTGCGAAAACCAGGCTTGGGATATATCCTATCTGACAAATTGGAGTACTTTATATTCAGAACCTGAACGCTATGACAGAGATTTCCTGTTCGCGACAAATGATAGTTTATTGAAACAAATCTTCATAAACACAAATGGCCCTTATCGATTGAACGGAGTTTTGTTTTCCGTATTGCCTAAAAGGGAGTATAATCAGATAATTGAATTGATTCAGGAAAAGCAAAACGTCAGAGTAAAACCAGATTTCGGAGCAAACCCATCTGCATATTTCCGCGCACTGATTGAAGCTGAAACAGACAGGCTTCTTTCTTTGCCAGGGATTGAAGCTACATAATTTTGAAAAAGCAAGAGATTCTTTAATATCTCACAAGTTTTCACCGAGAATGCCATGTGCTACAATACTCCTGTATTCTAGGTCAGAGCAGATCAAGGGCGGAGCTATTTCAGGGCGGAGGTGAAAACTTGGGGACAGGTATGCCCCCGGTTCCGCGCGCAGGACATGGAATGAAATAATGGACTCATAAGACCGTAATTGCCGTTTGGCAGTTGCGGTCTTTTTGCGTCCGGACACAAAAATGAAGGGAGACACAGCATGACAGACACAGAAAACACTTTCGGCGGCTTTACGCTTCTGGACGATGAGGAGGAATTTGACGTAGAGAAGATCTTTGGTGGAAGCTCGGATGAACCCGCACCGCCTCCTCCCGCGCCAACTTTGGCAGAAGAAGCCAAGCCCCAGCCCGAGCCGGAACAGACGCTCCCTGCAAAGACGCAGGAAGTACCGGCAGAAGAAAAACAGCCTCTGGAACTCTTTTCGGCGTTTACAAGCGCAGAAAGCGACCCCATCCCAGAAGCAGCCCCGGTCAACAGCCTTGCGCCAAGACCCCAAACACAACTGTCGCTCTTTGACAAGCCGCCCGTTTTTCAGTACGGCGGCGCCAGAGAGCAGATCACGGACGCAGATATGACCTTCGAGGCCCTGCGTATCCAGAAGGCGGATGATTTCCCCGAATTGGAGGATGCGTCGGCTGTCACATGGCAGGTACGGTACGGAGATGTTACAAAGTCCGTTTCCGCGCCCAAGACAGACACCATCGCGGCCATGAAAGCGGAGATCGAGAAATCCAAAGCGTTCCTGGACAGCCTGAAAAAAGGTAAGATCAAGGACCCAGAGTGCGTCGTGAAGCCGCAGATCCGGATGCAGAAGAAGGGCATCGCGGACTACAAGGGTGTATTCCCGACGCTGGAAGCTGCGCGCGCGTCCAACAAGGTCATCTGCCTCATCCCCTCGCGGGACGGGCAGACGTATGAGATGCGCCGGAGCGAGCTCGGCGAGTTTATCGCGCCCAAACACAAGATCACGGAGTTTTCAGAGGTAAGAGCCGGCTTTCGTCCGGCTCTTCCTCGCATTCCGCAGGAGCTTTTGCGCGCCATCATTGGCTTTTTCAGAAGTCAGATGGAATCGGGCGCGGAGTTTGAAGCCCTTGTCCGTATCTACTGGGATCGGAAAGAACAGAAATTCATTCCGTTCGTGCCGAAGCAGCGCGTTACCAAGGATCGTGTCACGGTTCGGCTGACGGACGAAGATCTTCCGGACGATACGCGATATCTGTACTACGCGGACATTCACTCGCACAACAGCATGAAGGCAGTCTTTTCAGCTATCGACGATCAGGACGAGCGCGGCACGCGGCTGTATCTCGTGATCGGCCGTCTGGATCGCTTCTTCCCGGAGATCTCCGCACGCATTTCCTGCGGCGGCAGCTTCGTCCCCATCGAGCCCAGCTTGGTGCTTGAAGGAGTGGGCAGCGGCTTTCCCGCGGGATGGAACGACAAGGTCGTCCATCAGCTTCCAGAACTCCCGAAACCGCCGTCCGCACACTTCGCGGGCGTGCGCTCGTTTCTGGGCGGATTGCTTGGAGGTGCGGGATGAAGTTTGCAGAGAACCGCCCCGTAAAGATCGTCATGCTGGGAGCCGGAGGCACCGGCGGACATATCGCGCCGCATCTGTACCGGCTTTTGTACGCGCTGGAACGGCCTGTCCGCTTTATCATCTGTGACGGGGATATCGTGGAGGAAAAGAATCTCGTTCGCCAGAACTTCACACCGGCTGACCTTGGGGAAAACAAGGCAAAGGTGCTGGCGGAGCGGTATTCCTCCGTATTCGGAATGGAAACGGAGTATGTGCCGGAATTTATTGAGTCCGGCGAGCGGCTTCTTTCCATGCTGCAAGCGCGGTCGTTCCCGACCGGGCCGTACTGGAATTCGCCAACCGTCAAAGAGCTGGTGATCCTCATCGGCGCGGTGGACAACAACAAGAGCCGAAAACTCTGCCACGAGGTCTTTTACAAGCTGGATGATCTCATCTACATCGACAGCGGCAACGGCATGCACACCGGGCAGATCGTCTGCGGCATCCGCAGCGGCGGGCGCACGTTTTACCGGCCCGTCGGAGCGGCGTTCCCGGAGGTTTTGCAGGACACAGACAAATTCCCGACGGAGCTGAGCTGCGCCGAGGCGTCTGTTTCCGCGCCGCAGAGCATCGCCGCCAACATCACAGCGGCTACCGCCGTCGTGGACATGATCTACAACATCCTGACCGTCGGAGAAACGCGCGTGCGGCAGATCACGTTTGCAACGGGCTCTGTCAATATGCGTGCGACACTACAAAAATCAAGAAAAAAGGCAGCGTAAAAAAGAAAGGATTTTGAACATGAAAACAGTCTATATCCCCGCCGGTGCGACGTACAACTATGAAACGCTTGTCACGGACGATGTGATCGTCCATGGGCATCTGCACGTCACGAACGGCTTGAAAGCGAAACATATTTCCGGCAGAGGATTTCTTACCGCCGGTGAGGTTTCCGCAGACGTCGTGAATGTGACGGAGCTGGAATGCGGCACGGTCATCTGCCGGAGACTGCTGGCGCAGCGCGTCAGCTGCAACGAGGCCATGATCTCGGAAAGCGCCGCTGTTTCCCGTTTCTTCTCCGCTAACTATGTCAAGGCTCCCAGCCTGACCGTGGCGGTCAGTGAGATCGGCGAAGCGGACGCAGATGAGATCGTGCATCTGACGCCGAAGCCGCGTGGGATGCTCCTGACGCTGCTTCTTTCCATGCTGCGCACCTTCTGGCTGCGCCTGACGGCAAGCCGTCCGCAGGGCAGGTTTGAGAAGCCGCGCACGGAAGCGGAAGAACCGTCTGACACGCCGGAAGATACCGAAATGAAAGCCAACATCGCAAAAATTGTGCAGGAGGTGCTTGCTCAGCAGGCGGCGGAAAAAGCCGCCTGCGAGAACGATGCAAATGATGCGGACGACTTTGAGCTTCAACGCATGATCGGCACGTTCAAGCTGCTGCGAAGCAAAGGCTACACGATGCGCATTCTCCCCGGCACGCCGGAAGAAAACGCACCGGTCTTTGACTTTGCGGCTGAGAGCATTCAGCCAGCGGCGTGAGGTCAGGAAGGATGGAACAGGAATTGCAGAAGGAACCCAAACGCTCCTTTTATGCCTTGGAACAGCTCCGGCAGACGGCAGAGAGCATTCTGCGCGGCAGCCAGCGCCTTCTGAAGTGCCGCGCCGGTGTGGAGAAATACCGCACGGCGCAGCCGCAGCGTGCGTATGCGTACTATCTGGAATTGCAGAAAACGAGAGATGCGCTTCTTGCGGCGTTCGGCGATGCACAGCGGAATCTTCTGGAATTGGAGGAAACCGCGCTGGCAGGAAAAACCGGGCAGCTTCAAGCAGGGTTACGCCGCTTTGATCTCATGTCCAGAGCGTACAAGCCTGTGTATGAAGTCCTGACCGGCTTTGCAAAGTCGCTGCCGCAGACGGATACCGTCAACGCGGCGGTGATCGGGCGGCTGATGAATCATGTCCGTATGGGCTACTATCCGACAGACCCGGAAAATATCACGCACATCCTGCGCGGGATCGCGTTTCCGGAGGGCGTGACGACAAATCTGCTCGACCCCTGCTGCGGCTGCGGCAAGGCCCTTCGGCAGCTTGCCAACGGCAACAACTGCTACACCTACGGCATGGAGCTGGACGAACACCGCGCGGAGGAAGCGCAAACCAGACTCCATCGCGTCGGCTTTGGCAGCTTCTTTCACAGCCAGATCAGCCGTGAGGCGTTCCATGTGCTGTTTCTGAATCCACCGTATCTGTCCGTTCTGACCGAGGGCGGCAGCCGGGTGCGCAGCGAAAAGCAGTTTCTGGTGCAGAGCATCCGGACGCTCATGCTGAGCGGCCTGCTCATCTACATCGTGCCGTATTATCGGCTGACGCCGGATATCTGTAAAATCCTCGCGGAGAACTTTTCCGACCTTTCCGTCTGGAAATTTACAAGCGGCGAGTTTGCCAGATTCCATCAGGCGGTCGTGCTGGGGCTTCGGAGAAAGCCGACGGAAGACGATGAAACGGCTGACCGGCTGGGCGCACAGACGCTGGTTCCGGAGAAAATTCCGTGTGTCACGGAGCTGGAGGAAAACCGCTACGCGCTGCCCGCCGTAACAAAAACCGTCGAGGCTTTTCGCGGCGAACGGTTCAACGAGAAGGAGCTGGAACGCCAGCTGACGCGCTCCGGCAGCTTTACACGGCTGCTGCATGCAAAAAGCGCGCTGGACAGCACGGAAAAGCATCCGCTTCTGCCCCTTTCCATTGGACAGATTGGTCTCATCGGCGGCTCCGGGATGATCAACGGACTGATCGAATGCGATACTCCGCACATCATCAAGGGCCGTATTGTGAAAGTCAAAAATGTAGAACGTGAAGAACAGTTTGACCGGCACGGAAATCATACCGGCACAGAGGTGCGAGAGGTCGTCAGCAACAAGATGATCTTCAACGTCCTGACGCCAAACGGATTTCTGGCGCTGAGTTAGGAGGAATTATGTTAACTGCAAATCTTGCAATTGTTGCACCCGTCACAGAAGCAGATGACCGGGCGGCACGCGAAGCTGTCTGGCAGCAGGTCACGGAGCGGATCGTCCCGCAGATGGGAAAGCTCTGCACGCGCTTCGAACCGTCCGGCGGCGCATGGGGACAGAAAGTGTCCAGTCCATACAGCGTCATTCTGGGCAGAAACGAACCGGCGCTGTTCCTGTACTTCTACGCATCTGCGAAGCATCAGTTGGATGAGCGCGCAAAGGCGCATCTGGACGGCTTCATGGAGCATCTGGAGATCGGGAACGAGCAGACCATCGGCGATACAAAGATGTGCACCGCCTACCTCAAGGGCAACACCGCCGAAGCGCGTTCCCACATGGAGTGGCACATCGCCAGCATGTTTGGAGAGCTGATGCCGGACTGCGGGATCTATTTCCTGCGGGAAGGCCGGTCGTATCTGAATGAGGCAGAACATAAGAAAATTCTCTGCAATATGAAGGACTATGCCATCTGCGTGGTGAAGCTGGTATGGGAGAAAGCGGATGAAGATTGATCTTTCCATGCTCGTGCAGGAATTAGCGGTTCTTCCGCATACGCCTGTCGAGCATAATGAGGTTTCTGCCTACGTTCTGACGCACATTTTCGCGCCGCTTCGGGAGAAACACAAGGTCATGTTCGCCGATCTGGATTTTAGCGCTTTTACCGAGGAAGATCTCGACGCTCTGCGCGGTATGCTGTCAGACGAAGAAGAACGGCTGAATCGGCTGCTTCGTTTGCAGGATATCCTGCGCGCAGCCAAACCAAAAGCAGCAGCGGCTAGGCGCTTTTGCTGAAGGAGGTACAGATGGCAGACTATGAGGAAATCGCCTATGCGGTAGAAACGATCCGTGCAGCCCATTTATTCTATGAATATGGAAAGCTGGACCGGCTGCTGGAGATAGGCGTCACGCATTCCGAAGATGATCTGTTCGAGATCTATTATGATCTTCTGGCTGCGGCTACAGACTACATGGACGAAAAATTTAATGATGACTACGAAGTAAATCACTGGTATTTCAGCTTCCGCAGCATGATGCAGTATTACCGCCTGATCCGGGAATATGGAAGCCTTCACAGCATGAGGCTTTCAGAAAACCCCTACGTCAAAAAAGCGGAACAGAAGTTAGCTGCGGAATTATATTCCTGCGGGTGCAGCGGTGGTATGGGCTGGGGCTATCAGATGAAAATCAGCTCCAAATGGTCGAGCGGCGTCATGGTGGAAACAGACTGCTATTTTCATGGCGAGTATGAGCTGCTGGAAGCGCTGCTTGCCATTGACGCATGGTACACAGAGGAGGTACGAAAGTTGGAAACCCTGCTTAAAGTGGAACGCGCCGCTAAGACAGCGTATGTTCCGGAATTGGAGGCGGCATGAAAAAGGACGAACTGCGGATCCGTATTATCCCGGATAATGGGCAGATCCTGATCGAAACGTATACAGATGGAATCGTGACCTGCAAAGAAGTGCAGGAGGATGCCTTGCTGGACTGCATCAAAATCAGCCAGCGTCAGTATCTCAGCAGTGGCTTTTTGCCGCCGGGTTGCTTCCATGTCGGGATTCATCCGAACGAAGGCAAGTCATACTGCCTGCGGTATCCGCGTCTGTATGCGGACATCAGCTATCATGAAACGCCATATCCAAACTTTCCATTGCCAAGATTGGTATTCGCATTTCGTGTTGACACAGATGGAAAAGTCAGCGAATGCAGGCTGGGGGTTACTGCGGATGAGCGGCTGACGCCGGAAACGGCGATGTTCCGCTATCTGTTTTCCAATGTCAGTGGCAGCGATGGGCGCATTTGTATTGGCTGCAATACGCTGCCCCAGTACAAAACGCCGCACGCACTTGCCAGCTTGCCGACATTCCTGCTGTCCATCCCAAATGGAGATCACAGCTTCAATGCACTGAACAACAAGCTGGGGATGCAATACCGCGATCTTTTGGAGCATCTCAAGGACAAAGACTCGTCGTATTACTATTCCGATGTGCTGATCCCCAACGGAAAGACCTTGAAAGACTTTATTGGAGGGTAACGTATGGCAAAAGACGCAAAAACCATCCGGGAAGAGCTGGCCCGGCCATTTGCGCCGGAGGATCTGGAGTGGCGGATTCAAGTGACGTCGAAAGATAAGACCAGCGGCCTTGCCATTCCGTATGTCACAAACCGCGCCATTCAGGACCGCTTGGATGAGGTCGTGGGACCGGAGAACTGGTACAACGACTACAAGCCGTGGCACGGAAACGGGAAGAAGGACGCGCAGATCTGCGGCATTTCCATCTATTTTGAGGGCAAAGGCTTCATTACAAAGTGGGACGGCGCGGAGGATTCCGACATTGAGCCCATCAAGGGCGGCTTGTCCGACTCCATGAAACGCTCCGCCGTGCAATGGGGCATTGGACGTGTCCTCTACAAGATGACAAAGCCGCTCTGGGTCAAGATCGAGCAGAAGGGCAACTCCTATGTGATCTGCGATACCGAGCGCCCAAAATTGAATGCCGCGTATCTGGAACTGCTGGATAAGCTGCATCAGCTTCCCACATCTCCGGGCGCAGCACAGGCACAGCTCAGCTATAAGCGCGACGGACAGGCTGGACAACAGGCGCAGAATACAGCGCCGACGGCCATGCCGCAGACGCAGCAGCAAGCGCCGCAGCAACCATCGCAGCAGCCGCAGCAAGTACAGCAGCCGCTTCCGTTTACGGCGCGGCAGGTCTGCCAGTACGTTGTGTTGTCTGTGAGCAGCCAGCAGGATATGTCCGGTCAGCCGTTGGTCTGCGCCGTTCTGCAAAACGCAGAGGGCAAGCAGGCGAAGGTCTACGCGCAGGGCAGCCATCCGATGCTCGTGCCCGGTGCGCAGCTCTATGACGCGCAGATCACCATGCGCAAACAGGGAAACGTCGCATTTTATACGCTGGACGGCTATCAGGTCGTGCAGCAGGCAGCGTAATAGGAGGTGTCAGTAAGCAAAATGGAAAAGATCAAAGGCTTTCAGATCATCAGCATGACCGTCTCCGGCTTCAAGTGCTATGAAGCACCGACCGAGATCGCGGTCGGCAATCCGACCGTTGTGACCGGCGGCAACGGCCGCGGCAAATCCAGTCTGGCGGACGCGATCGCGTTTGCCGTCACAGGACTTCCCTTTTTCGGGGAGCGCGGCATTGACCGGCTGCACAACGAGACGAACCCGGACTTGCAGATCACGATGCGCTTTACGGATGATACCGGCAGAGCGCATGAGCTGACCCGCAGCCGGCAGAAGGATCGCACGAGCATCACCTACGACGGCTACGCCATCCGGCAGACGGATCTCAACGAGATGTTCGGTGAACGGGATGTGTTTCTCTCCATTTTCAATCCCCTGTACTTCATTGAAGAACTCGGCGAGGATGGAAAAAAGCTGCTGGAGCGGTATTTGCCGCCCATTCCGCAGGCCGACGTGTTATCCTTGCTCAATGCGCAGACGCAGCAGCGATTGTCCGGTGTACAGCTTCCATCCCCTGAGACATTTCTCAAGAATCGCCGGGAGGAGATCCGGGAACTGGAACAGAACGCGGTCTACCTGAGCGGCAAGCTGGATCTCGCGCAGAAGCAGCGGCAGAGCAGCAAAGAACTGTCCGCTGAACTGAACGCGCAGATACAGGACTTGCAGAGGGAGATCGCATCGCTGGAGACGCGGCGGTTTGAAAATGTCAATTTGGAGGACTTGCAGGAGCAGCTCGTGCAGGCCAGCGAGCAGTACGAGGAGCTTTCCGGCGAAGCACCGGAAACGCCGGATACAGCGGAACTGGACGCGAAGCTGCAAGAATTTCATGCAAAGCTGGGTGCTCGGTCGTCCGAGGTCTACCAGCCAAAATACACAGGCCCGCTGACGGAGGATACGGCAAAGGTGCAGGCGCTTGGAAAGCGTTATCAGCAGAACGCCGCGCTTTTGAAGCGCTTTCAGCCGGGCACAAGCTGCCCGGTCTGCCGCCGTGTCCTCTCGCAGCAGGAATATCCGGCGTTCCGTCAGGCTTTACAGGCGGAAACGGAGAAAATCGCTGCCGACGGCACACAGCTGAAAGGTCAGATCGCGGAGCTTCAGGAGCTGGAGCAGAAAAGTCAAAGTACATTCGAGCAATTCAAGGCGGATGATCTGGTCAGATACCAGTCTGAGATCGACGCGCTGAATCAGAAACGGGAGCAGCTTCAGGAGAATGCCGCGCAGCAGAATATGCAGCGCCAGCAGACCTTGGAGCAGCTTCGCGCACGCATCCAGAACCTGACGGCCAGTATCGAATGCGGCACGCTGAGTCCCGCGGACAGTGAACGCCTTGCCGAGTGCAAGGCATCGCTGGAAGACTGCCGGGTACAGCTTGCCGCCGCGCAGCAGGTTCTGAGCGCCGCGCCGGAGGATTTTGACGAACGGATCCACAGAATTGAGCAGGAGATCACAGAGAAAAAGATTGTTATAAAAGACGTGATCCTTTACATGAGCAAGCGCGCGGAGATGACATTCTCCAAACTCGCGCTGAACCGCGTGAAGATCTCGCTCTACGATGTGGTCAAGACGACCGGCGAATTAAAGGATGTGTTCCGCTTTACCTACAACGGCCGCCGCTACGATCGGCTCTCGCTCTCTGAGAAGATCCGGGCCGGCGCGGAAGTGTCGGAGCTGGTGAAGCGGCTCACAGGCCGTAATTACCCTGTATTCTTCGACAACATGGAATCTGTGGACGATCTCAGCAACATCCGTCCGACCAGTCAGATGATCCTCGCCAAATGCGTCCGTAACGCGGAGCTTTCCGTGCGGGCTGGCAGCACTGCAATGCCGAAGGCGGCGTAACCTTACTTTTCAGAAAGGGGGCGCGCCGTCTGGCCTATCAGAAGCTGCCGATCCTGGAAGCCGCCAGACGGTGCGGGCTTGTCCTCAACGACCGAACGCTTCACAGCGAGGAAGTTGAGGCAAGCTGCCCCTTCTGCGGTGACCACGGAACCGGCAAATATCATCTGAGTCTGAACACGAGAACCGATCAGTACCGCTGCAATCTCTGCGGTGCAAGCGGCAACAGCGTGACGCTGTATGCGCGGCTGAACGGTCTGACAAACAAAGAAGCATACTTGGAGCTGGCTGCAAAGAGCAACGTGTATAAGCTGCCCTTGCAGCCCAGCTCCCCAAACACAACGAGCCGGGAGCCGTATGCGCTAAAGCAGCGCCATGCGGCCTATTCGGAAATGCTGTCCCTCCTGACGCTCTCCGACCGGCACAGAGAAAATCTCCATGAACGAGGACTCCCGGATGCGATCATTGCCCGCAACGGCTATAAGTCCATGCCGGAAACGGAATCCGAACGGCGTTTGCTGGCATCCATGCTCCAGTGCGATCATGAATTGCACGGACTGCCCGGTTTTTATACAAAGGACGGAACATGGACGCTGGCAGGTGCAAATGGGTTCCTCATTCCGGTACGGAACAAGGACGGCCTGATTCAGGGCATGAAGCTCCGGCTGGACGGCGATGCGGCGCGAAAATACCGCTGGCTGTCCAGTCGGTCAAGCCGCATGGAAAACGGCACTCGCAGCTATTCCTGGATTCACGTCACCGGCGACACGACGCAGAAGCGTGCCTATCTCACCGAGGGGCCGCTTAAGGGCGATATTGCGAGCTATTTTGCAAATAATGCGCTCTTTGTGTGTCTCGGCGGCGTGAACGCCCACAAGGGACTGCGGGAAACGCTCCAGTCGCTTGGCGTCACGGAGGTCATGGAGGCCATGGACATGGATCAGTTTATAAATCCGCAGGTCCGGCAGGCGATCGGCACCCTGCGCCGCAAGGTGCAGTCGATCCCGGGCATCCGGTACTATCAATGTACGTGGAACCCGCGATTCAAGGGCGTGGACGATTATCTGCTGGACTGGACGAAACGAAAGACGGCTTAGAAAGGAAATGCACATGACAAATATTACGAATTTTCAGGACATCCTTGGCGCAGCCAACGGCGATAAGGCCTCCGTGCTGGGCAAATTCCTCTATTTCTCACTTGCCAATATTCTGGTGGAGAAGGAGGTGCTGGCGCAGCTCTGTGAGGATCTGAGCATCCCGTATTCCAGCAGCAAGCGAATTTCCGTGTCGGATGCGTTTCGTTCCGCGACGGGCGATATCAAAGACCGGATCACGGTAAAAAGTCCCGGTGCGCATCATATCTACGCGGTCTACTGCCGCGACAATGCGCACACCGAGGACGTCTATTCCCGTGAGCTGGTCAAGGAAACGCTCAACCAGCGAACAAATCAGTATGAAAAGCTGGCAAACATCTTCTATGACCGGCGCGATAATCGGTTTGGGTATGACAACATCGGCTTTGACGCCGACATTGATCCCCTGAACTATTGCCGCCGGGCAGAGGAACTGTTTGAGCTTTACCAGGTCTGCGCGAACCGCAGACAGATCGAGACGATCTGCCTGAACTATCTGCGGATGCTGGAAGCCACCAAGGTCAGCTCGACCGGGCACCTCTATTTCATCCCTCGACAGCACATGGACAAAGTGGATACGTTTGAAACGTTCATTGAGCAGCTCAGCGCGATGAATCAGAACGACAACTCCTTGAGCGTCAACAGCTTTTACATCATTGATGACGTCAAGCAGCGCGACAAAATGACGGAGGAATTTTATTCCGCCGTCAAGAAGGAGATCGCGCTGTATCAGGAGAAGGCCGACTATCTCATCCAGAGCGGCAGCCGCAGCCCCAGCGTCATGGAGCGGTGGGTCAACAAAATTGCCACGCTGGAGCAGAAGAAGCAGCACTACGAAGAAATTCTCCGCCGGGAGCTTGACGGCCTCGACGATGAATTTGAAACGCTGCGCCTTCTGTCGCAGGAACTGTCCGTGCGGGCAAACGGCCTGCGATTTCGGAAAGCGGCTTGATTTGGATTTCTGATGGACATACGGCAGCGTTCCCGGCTCGAATTGAGCTTGGAACGCTGCTTCTTTACTCGTAGTCTTCAATTTTCCACTCATCCAGCCAGTCTATATAGGCCATTTCTCCGTCAAAACGGAGCGGAAGCCAGACATAATCGGCGAGAGAGGTGTTATCCGGGCCGGTATTGGGGATATCTTCTTTCTGAAGCAGCAGAGCTTTCGTGTTAGGATCACTGTGGAACAGATGCGCGAAGATTCTGCGGTAGGTTTCATAGGGAAGATCCATTTTCTCCGGGAGCCAGCGGTCTGCACAGGCAATATAAAGATCCTTTTTGCCCGGAACCTTGAAAACGGACGAAACCTGCGAGTGAAACGAGGTGCGGCTTTCATCGGACGGGTGCGGATCACCCAGCACACGGTAGGGACCATGCCAACTGTCGGCAACGGCAAGCTCCGAGGGGTTGGGGAGATACCCGGTGGTGCCGGAAGTCAGAAGATAGTGCTTTCCGAGCCGCATAAAATGCGCAGGTGCTTCTCTGGTATATGGCGGGCCGAGATGCGGGAAGTGGGTGCTGTAATAACCGGTCAGACCGGTATAGTCGTCTGTCAGGTCGGCGCAGATCAGTTCGGAATGCACGCGCTCAAAGTAATAATACGCTTTTCCATCGTCCGCGACAGCAAGGTCAAAATCACCCGCGCTCATGCCAAGTGGTAAAAGCCCCTCTTGTAGTTTCGTGTAGGGTCCTAGAAGCTGATCCGCAACCAAAATCGTGCAGCGCTGCGTGCCGTCGGTGAACATGACCTTGAGCCAGCAGACGTACTTCCCCGTGCAGGCATTATGAAGGATATGCGGACGATCCACGCAGCGGCTTGGGTGCAGCGTGGAGGCAGGATCATCCGGCTCCGGTGGAATGATCAGCCCAAGATCTTCCCAGTTGTAAAGATCATCCGAAACATAGCAGCGGATGCCCCAATGCCAGATACCGTTTTCCCCAGTTGTTTTTTCTTTGTTTTCGCCGTACCAGTAATACCGGCCGTTTTCATATAAAATCGAGCCGCCATGCGCGTGAATCCGCTTTCCATTTGTATCGAGCCAGACCTGTCCAGGATGAAAACTGTTATATCGCATGCGTATTTTCCTCCTGAAAACGTGCGTCGGGTACTGCTGCATCAAAGTAATCCGGTGAGGCTTCGTCGCCGGTCACCAGGCGCCGCATCAGCGGAAAGCCGGGGTATTGCCATGTTTCTGCCGCGGCTGACAGTTTTGTCTGCAGCATCCGCGACATATATGACGGATAGTCCGGCGGCAGCGCCGCCCTGTCATGCGCGGAATAAATATTCCGGATCGGCAGCTGCTGAAGCCTTTGCAAATCGTTACAAAACAGGGAAAGGGGCGGGCAGCCGGTCAGGCCGTACAGCAGACGCCTTGCAACCGTATCGCCGGAGAACAGAATGCCGGTCTGCCGGTCGAACAGGAGGATGCTTCCCATCGTATGACCGGGAATCGCGATCACATCCAGAATCCGTCCGCCGAGATCAAATTGCATTCCATCCGGCACATCGCACAGCTGCGGACACTTTTTCGGAAGCTCTGCACCGGCCAATGCGCAAAGCGGGAAATCCCAGTCTGCCCGATTTAGCCAGAGCACGTCAAAATCCTCCATGTGATAAATATGATCGGGATGCCCATGGCTGATAACCGTCAAAAGCGGCTTTTGGGCAAGCGATTGCGCATACTGGCGAAGACCCGGTGCGGGAACAGCCAAATCGAACAGCAGCGCGCGGCTTTCCCCAACGATCAGATAGGAATTTGCAGTCGGTTTGCCAAATGCAAGATCCGTGCCGAAGCTGTCGTCGGAAATCAGGCAAGTATTTTCTGCGATTACAGCATGAAAGAGTTGTGCCATTGCCGCCTCCTTTTCACAGATCCCATTGATGGATCACGGCCCATGCGGATTCAAGCGCTTTTTGCTGTGCGTCGTTTATGGAAATACCAGAAGCGTCAAGAAGCGCACGGATGCTCCCGTGTGCAGTTGCGGAAAGAATCGGCGGAACGGAAGCAGCCTGCGGAACGATTTGAAGCAGCGGTACAAGCAGCTTTTCATTGGAAAAAACGACCTGTGCGGGTGTGTCCAGATTATAGCGCATATAATAGCAGCGCGTTGGCTCGTAGACGATCCGGTAGGTTCCGGATGAAAGCGCCATGCCGGGCATATAGGGATGCGCGGCTTCGTTGATGTGGATAACGGGCGGTGCATCCGGCAGAACCAACTCCGCTGTGCAGGAGCAGGGAATGCGCAGACTGAAGCAAAGCACGTCTGCAGTGATCTCCCAATTGCTCGTATACAGGCCAAATGGCGTGAAAAGTTTGGACCTGCAGAATTGCAGGCGGCCGTTGGGCTGCGGTGCATAACGAATTTGCTGGAAGCCCGGAGCGGCCTCGATGGGCTGCAAGCCTGCCATATGGCGATACATCCATTCCAGTATAGCACCGTTTGCGTAATGGTTAAAGGAGTTCATTTCAGGATCGGCAAGTGCTCCGTCGGGATGGATGCCATTCCAGCGTTCCCAGATCGTTGTCGCGCCGTGTTCTACCTCATAAAGCCAGCCGGGATATTCGCGTGACAGCAGCAGTGAATAGGCAAGATTGCTGCAGCCGGATTCACTCAGTGCATGACAAAGGTAGGCCGTCCCGATGAAACCTGTATTCAGATGCCCGTTTGCTTTGCGCATGATCTTGTCGTGCAGATCTGCGGCGGTTTTTTCACGGTTTGCGGCAAAGCCCAGATACAGCGCCAGAACGTCCGCCGTCTGCGTGCCGCCGGCGATGCGGCCGCCCGCTGTAACGAATTCCTTCCGGATCGCATCGCGGATCTTGTCTGCAAGCGACTCCAGCTCTGCCTGCGTTTCGGTATCGCCCAGCGCGTTTGCGGCCTTGGCTGTCAGCGTAACAGAGTACAGATAATAGCTGCTGGCAACCAGCGCTTCCGGCGTTTGACCGAATTTGACTGTTTCCGGCGTGTCAAGCGCGAGCCAGTCGCCAAGCTGAAAACCGTTGTCCCAAAGGTGATTGCCGGTATCGCAGGAGCGGATATACCGGCACCAGTCCAGCATGGCGGGATACTGCCGGCGAAGCTGAGCCAGATCACCGGTATGCAGATAAAGATTCCACGGGATGATCGCCGCGGCGTCGCCCCATCCGGCAAGGCCGGCGTTCATAGTAGCGTGATCACCTTTGCCAACAAATGTGGGAACGGTAACGGGCACATGACCATCCGCATTCTTTTCCTGTTCACAGCGCAGATCGAACATGAATTTTTCCCAAAAGGCTGCGCAGTTCCGTGAAAAGAGGGACGCACCACTGAAAATCTGCGCATCGCCGGTCCAGCCGAGGCGCTCATCGCGCTGCGGACAGTCGGTCGGAAGATCGACGAAGTTTCCGCGCTGACCCCATTCGATGTTTTCGATCAGCCGGTTCAAAGTCGGATTGGAGGTGTGCAGCGTACCGACCTCCGGCATTTCGCTGTGAAGAACAAGCGCCGTAAATGCATCGGGCGGAAGCTCGGTATCGGCATCGAGCCAGACATAGCGGAAGCCGTAATAGGTGAATTCCGGCACAATCGTCCGCGCTTCGCCGTTTGAACGATAGACAAGCTCCTGTTTTGCGGTGCGGAGGTTTTTTGTGTAGACGTTGCCGTCAGGATCCAGCGTTTCAAAAAAACGCAGACGAAAATCCACGGCCGGAAATTGTGCGGTGTCAACACGAATAAGCCCGGCGAGGTTCTGCCCAAAGTCCAGACAGAACGCGCCCGCAGGCGTATGAAACGCGCGAACGGGCTTGATCTCCTGCTGGACTGTGACTGGGGGACTGAGCCGGTCGTGCAGAAGCCCCTTTGGAATGGAGAAAATGCGGAGCGCTTTTTGCTGCGGCGGCAGGCCGGTATCGATATGGACGCCGTCGTAGATCCCGTTTTGCGTATATTCCGAGGAGAAAACCCGCCAGCGTTCATCCGTGACGATCCGCTCCTCGCTGTCGTCTGAGTGCGTCAGGACAAGTTCTGCGATCACGGCAAGCCGGTCGCCGTAGATATTTTCCCGGTTCATGAGGGAAAAGCGGCCCTTGTACCAGCCGCTTCCCAGCGTGAAGCGGAGCGTATTTTGACCCTCACGCAGATATTCGGTCACATCATGCGTGATGACCTGCATCCATGCGTCGTAAGCGTTGCAGTATGGGGTCAGATATTCCGTACCGACGCGCTGGTCGTTGATATACAGCGTATACAAACCGGCGCAGCCAACGTACAGCCGTGCGCGTTTCAAGTCGGAAACGAAGATCTGCGTTTCCGCACAAAATGATGTACAGTCATCTGCCGCACCGATCCACTGGGCATGCCATGGCTCGTCCATTTTCCCGGTTTCAAACCAGCTCTCTGCTTCCGCACGTTCATCGGCGTCCGTTTCCGCATGGATCGTCAGCCGGTAGCGTGTGCGCGGCGAAAGCGCTGCTGCAAGCGGATAGGCTGGGAGTACCTGCGTCAGTTTTCCGCTGTCGTAGACCACTGTATTGTCGCAGGCGCGGGTAAGCATAAAGTGAACCGAGGTCTGTGTTTTTCCGCGTGTATGTTCAAGCGTGTAGCTGACGCTGAAAGAGCAGAACAAATCGAAGCCTATCGGCGTACGCAAGTGATTGATTTGAATGTTTGATAATTCCATGAACGTTCCTCTCTCAGCCCTTGACTGCGCCGATGGCAATGCCCTTGGCAAAGAATTTCTGGAAGAATGGGTACGCGATCAAAACAGGAAGGATCGCGACAACTGCGATCGCCAGCCGGATCGTTGCGCTTGGGATCGCACCAAGGTCAATACCCCCGAGATCTTTTGCGTTATTCGCCAGAAATGCAATGTTGTTATTCATTTCATTCAGAAGCTGCTGGATGCTGAACAGCTTTGCGTCCGTAACATAATAAAGCCCATTTGTCCAGTCGTTCCAGTAGCTCACTGCGGTGATCAGTCCGATGGTCGCAAGAATCGGGGTGGACATGGGCAGAACCATCTTGCGGAAAATGTAGAATTGACCCGCGCCGTCCAGCTCCGCCGCGTCAAGCAGCTCCGCTGGAATGTTGGTTTTGAAGTAATTCCGGACCAGAATGACGCTGAACCCGTTAAACAGAAGATTCGGAACGATCAGGGCAAACAGCGTGTTTTTGATTTTCAGTATATTGCTGTAAATGAGATATTGTGAAACGACGCCGCCGTTAAAGAGCATGGGAATAAAGCAGAGAGCAAATGCAAGTTTGACTCCGCGTACACGGTCTTTTGTCAGCGCGTAAGCGTAGGTGCTGACCAGAAACAGGCTGCAGACCGTACCGAGCACAGTAACAAGGATCGTGACCCCGTAGGCCCTGCCGATCTGCGCCCACTGCTGAAAGATATACTGATACGCCTCCAGACTGAGCTCTGCCGGAAAGAAGCGATAGCCTTCGCGGGTGGCATAGGCAGGGTCAGAGAAGGATGCGGAGATCAGCAGCCAGAACGGGAGAATCGCAAGCGCGGTAAGCAGCACCAAAACAATGTGACCGCCGATGCGGATACCGAGATCTTCTTTTTTCTTTAATTTCATACTGCCACCTCAGAACATTGCGTTTTCTTCGCTGATTTTGCGCACGACCCAGTTTGCGAGCAGGATGCACACGACACCGCAAAGCGACTGCAAAACGCTCGCCGCGCTGGAAAGCGCGATATTATTATTCACCATCAGGGCGTTATAGACATAGGTGTCGATGGTCTGCGTCGCGCTGAAAAGCATACCGGAATTGCGCGGCACCTGATAGAACAGTCCAAAATCAGAGAAGAAGATTTTGCCGACGCTCAGAATGAAAAGCGTAATTGCCGTGGGAACCAGATTGGGGAGCGTTACGTTCCGTATCTGCTGCCATTTGCTCGCGCCATCCATGCGCGCAGCCTCATAAAGCTCCGGGCTGATTCCCACGATAGAGGCAAGATATACGACGGTGGAGAAGCCCAGCCCCTTCCACAGGTGTACAAAGGTCAAAATAAACGGCCAGTATTTCTTTTCCTGATAAAACAAAACGGCTTTTTCACGCCCGAACAGCGGAATGAGGACTTTATTGATAAAGCCGGTGTCCACGCTCAAAAACGCATAGGCCAAATAGCTGACAACGACATAGCTCATGAGATACGGTAAAAGAATGCTGGTCTGATAAACGCGGGCCATGGCTTTGCTGCGGATCTCATTGAGCAAAATGGCAACTGTGATCGGAATGATCGTGCCGAGCACGATGAACGCGAGATTGTAGCAGATCGTGTTCCGCAGCATCGTACCGACGCTTCCGGAAGCAAAAAGAAATCTGAAATTGTCCAGACCGTTCCACGGACTGCCGAAGATACCGAGCTTGAAGTTGAGCTTTTTGAACGCAACGACGATACCGGCCATGGGCAGATAATTGTTGATGATCAGGTACGCAAGGCCCGGCAGGAGCATCAGATAGATGGGAACGGATCGCCGGAAGGTGTATTTTTCGGGCTTGATTTTGATTGCTGTTTTCATTTACAGGCACCTCTTACAGAAAGGGGGCTGCCGAAGCAGCCCGCTTTCTCCTTACAGATTTACTTTGCGGCTCTCCAGGCGTCGAACTGCGCCTGATTATCGGCAATGACCTCGTTGATCCCTGCCGCTTCGAGGCGGGAAATAAACTCGGGAAGAACCGTGTCAACATCGACGCTGCCGGCCTCCAGTGCGCGGCAGTATTCTGCGATCACGCTTTGAATCACGGAGATCTGTGTCGTCATGGCCGTTGCGTCGTAGGCATAGCCGACGGCCTGTGTCTGGTTCTGCATGGCAATTTCGGAATACGGTTCCAGAACCTTCTGCGACTGTGCTTCGCTCCAGACGTATTCGTAGCGGCGGTCACCCCAAACGCCAAGCTGGTTATAATAGGTGCTGGTTGCAGCATCAACCCCCTCGGGGAAGCCGATGATATTGTTTTCCGCATCTGTAACAACGTAGTGCTCACCCTCGATGCCCATCATGAGAAGATTGGAGATTTCGTGGTTGGAGCAGACGTAATCGAGGAAGCGGATCGCAGCGTCCGGGTCGGAGCAGGTGATGGGAAGCGCCCAGAACGAGCCAGTCGAACCGGAGGAAATAATGCCGGGTTCTGTTGTGCGCAGCGCGACCATTTTGTGTCCGGCAACATCGGACAAAACGGACGGATGGCCGCTCATGAAATAGCCTGCGATCGTGCCGCTGGCGACAAGCTCGGTAACCGTAGAGCTTGTAACAGCTGCGTCAGGATAGCTGAGGCCTTCTTCGTACCACTGGCGCATGGTGCGGACATACTGTTCATATTCAGGCGTTGCAAAAAGGTTTACAATTTCTGTGCTGTCTGTGCCGATCAGCGCGCCGGAGCAGTCGTTTGCGCCGAGCAGATCAACGGTCAGCGCGGACATGCCGGCCATAGAGCCGGTGCCCTGGGCAAGCGTGCCGTTGGGATACATTTCTGGATGCTTTTCCTTGATCGCGGCAAGAACGTCGTGAACCTCGTCCAGCGTGTAGACCTTGTCTACTTCGTGCTCAAATCCGATTTCATCCAGATAATCCTTGGCCACAACAAAGCCCGCGCTGTTGCCGAACGACTGCGGGATCGGCGTGACGCCGTATGCCTTGCCGTCTGTGTAGGTGCCTGCACAGATGTCCACGGTTTTGCGGAATTCAGAGATGTAAGGCGCGTCAGCGGCGAGATAATCGTCCAGCGGCTCCAGAAGGCCCTGATCGGTCCATGCCTTGACGCTCTGCAGAAGCAGCATGACCAGATCCAGATCATCGCCGCCGGCAACCTGCACAGAAAGCTGTGCCAGCGCGTCATAGGCGGACATCGGACGGAGCTCGATCTCAACGCCGATCTCTTTCGTTGTGATGGCGTTGACGGCATCCTGTACTTCTTCCAGTGCGGGCGGAGTAACGCCGGTCGTCAGATAGGTGACGACAATGTGGGAAATATCGCCGGTCCAGCCGGTCACTTCTTCGGCAGCGGCTTCGTCCTGAGCGGGCGTTTCTTCTGCCGGCTCCTGCTGAGCGGGAGCATCCGCAGGTTCTTCAGCAGGCGTTTGCGTTTTGGCGCAGGCCGCGAGGCTCAGAAGCATCACGCAGGCGAGCAGCCATGCAAGGAATTTTTTCATGTCAAACCCTCATTTCTATTTTTGCCGGTATTTCTGCACCGGCTGATGAAACAAGTATAACACGAATTATTTTGAACGCAAGAACATAAGTAAGTAATCACTCAATTTCTATTATACGCACAAAAACATGCAAAATGTTTTGTTGAAAATAGATATGATAATAATACACTGATAATTTTGATAACAAAATGAATGCGAAAAATAAAAAGTAAATATACACTTACTTCCTGCACACTTGCATGTCCGGAGAAAATACGCTATAATGAACACAAACACAGACAGGAGCGGAGCAATGGCGGATACAGGCGTACAGAAAAACATAAGGATGGATGCGGCTGCAAGGCGGGAGCAGATATTGAATACCGCATGCGGCCTGTTTTATGAATATGGCTATGACGGCGTAACGACAAAACAGCTCGCTGAAGCGCTGGGCTGCAGCGAAGGGCTGATTTTTAAGTACTTTCCGTCAAAGGATGCGATCTATCAGGCGCTCCTGCAGGAGTGGGAGGACAGCATGACAGAACCGGTCGTGTTTGAGCGCGTAGAGGACTCCCCTATTCGTACATTGGAAAAGATCTATACAGACATGGTCATCCGCCGCGCGTGGCAGAAAAGTCCCAAAACGCGGCCGCATCTGGAGGTGGCCATTCTGACGCGCACCAGTATGAGCAAAGAGCATTTTCGGATCCTTGGTGAAAGTCCCGACGTTGTTTTTTGCAGCATCATGCCGCTTGTCCGGGAGGGACAGGATAAGGGCGAGATCAGACAAGGCGACCCTGTCGCAATTTCCGTGATGTTTGCCAATATGGTGCTGGGCATGATCCAATCCAACCGGAATTACCCGGGCCGCTATCCGAGAATTCCATTTGAAGTTGTCCGCTCGGCGCTATTTGATCCGAAGTGAGCAAAACTGCCTCTGAATGATTTTTAAAATCGTTAGAGGCAGTTCCTTTTTGACAGGGAATAGTAGGCGCCAAAGCAGAGGGCGGCTGGCTACGCATGAGACAATAGTAACGGAACGTTGTACAAGGTTCCGTTACTATCGTTACTGGAGAATATCAAGATGACAAGCGCAGAGTTGAAGCACCGTGCGAAGCTGCAGGCGTGGGCGGCACGAATACAGGACTGCCGCAGCAGCGGCCTGTCGGTAGGGAAAGAAACACAATTGGTTTGCCATAAATTCATGACAGACAATTGCGATTGGCAGTCTCTCATTTTTATGCGTTTTGGGTAAGAACAGAGGACCGTTGATTTTTAAGCCATCCCGATAACAGGAAATTTTTTTCTTTCAACGCCCGTAGATTTGAATTCCAGCGTATCTCTCACCTATTGCCTATAATTGGAATGTAGCTTTCGGCTGCTTCGCGCAGATGCAACCCGAGAAGATGGCGGCAGCCTTTCCGCGTTATCTGTGATTTTCAATTTACTTACCCCATATACTTCTCTAAATACGCCTCCACTTCTTTCATATAGGCGGCGTAAATCCGATTGTCATTCTGCAAGCCGTGGCCGGAGTGTTCCATCACAAAATAGCGATAGTCGGCGCCGCTCTCTTGTAGGGCCGCTTCCAGCCGCTTGGAGGCAAGAAAAGGCTGCACCTTGTCGCAGGCTCCATAGGCCACTACGGTTGGCACGGGATTCTCCGACACATAATCCGCAGCAGAGATGGCGTGAACCTTTGACAGATAGGAACCGTCTGCCATTTCCTCCGGCGTGATCTCCTGTCCGCTCATCACGCTGAACAGCACTGCACCGGCAGCTCTGGATTCTTCGCTGTCCAGTCCCACACCGAAAATTCCCCAGTCCTCCGCCACGAAGCTGGACGGGCCTACTGCGCCAAAGGTGAACACCACCGGCACAGGCGCGTCCTTCCCGTCGCGGTAGGCATAGATCATCGCAAGTGCATGACCTGCGGAGCCGCCGGCGACGGTCATTTTATCAATGGGATAGCCCTCCTTTGCAGCGGCTTTGATCACCTCGGGGATGGCTGCTTTGATTTCCTCAGACTGGCTCAGGACGCTGGCGGTATTCGTGTCTGTGCGGAGCGTGTAGTTGATGCCTGCCGCCACATAACCCTTGGAGCAGAGCCATGCCAGCATCTCCCGGTCGCCGGATTTGTCCCCGGAGGTAAAGCCGCCTGCGTGGAGATAGACAGCCAGACCGTAATGGGATTTTCCGCTGTCCTTCGGCAGATACAGGTCAAACTTGTTGGCGTCTCCATCGCCGTAAGGCAGATCCTCTTTCAGCGTGCCGAGCTCATCGCTCCATTTTACGCTGTATTCCTTTGCCCAACCGGGCTGAATGGCGAACTTGCTGACAGCGCCTGCACAAAAGGCCAGCAAAAATGCCAAAATACCAACTCCGACCGACACAGCCCGCACCTTCTTTCCTCTTTTTACCTTGTTCACAGAACATTCCCTCCAAACAGCGTGCCGCCCAACAGCAGGTTCATCAGCGCTCGCACCGCCAATCGTCCCAGAACGAAGCCGATCAGGAGGATTGCGGAAAGGATCAAAACTCGTTTTGTTGTCAGTGTCATAAAGTATCTCCTTGACTTTTTGATGAGACAAGTGTATCGTATAATTATTGATGAGTCAATTGTCTCAGCAAAAATGAGACAAAGCACAAGGAGATGTATCAGCCCATGAACAATCAGGAGAAGAACACCTATGTCCGCAATCAGATTCTTAGAGCACTTCTGAACATGATGCAGGAGCAGCCCTTTGCCGATATTTCCATCAGTGCCTTGGTAAGCACGGCGCAGGTAGGCAGAGCTTCTTTCTACCGCAATTTTACGGACAAGGAAGATGTACTGCGGCAGGAGAATGACCGGCTGACGGCACAGTGGAAGCAGAGCTATGACACCGCGGAGCACGCCGCTCCCAATGAGCTACTTATTTCGTTGCTGGATTTTTACAAGGAGCATTCCGACTTTTGTCTGGCGCTGTATCAAGCCGGGCTTTCGGATATCGTGCTGCAAACGCTGCTGAAGCAGTCGGAGATCACCCCGGAGATGCCCAATGCCATTGCCTACCTCAAATCCTCTATCGCCTATATGCTCTACGGATGGATCGTGGAATGGATGAAGCGAGGAATGCAGGAGAGCGGTACAGAGCTGGCGAAGATGTTTGAGGAAGCGCAGGGAACCGGGATCAATCAATACAGGTCTACGCTCAATACGCCGTCAGCATAGACCGGTTCCTGCAAACAAGACAGGAGCCGCGACAGCTTGACCGCAAACAGGCGCAGCGACAGTTGCAGACCCTCCAGAGTCGGAAAGCCCAGCTTGACAAGCGGCTGCGAAACCTCTATGAAGGACTGGTAGAGGGCGACCGCTCCCGCGAGAGCTTCGCGGCGCAGAAGAAAGCTCTGACGGTGCAGGCGGAGGATATTTCTCACACGGTTCTGCACGGTCCTGGAGCTGGAGCACAAAATAAGCGGCAGCGACGACGGCAGCAATGCTGTAATCGAGCAGTTCAAGAGCTATGCCGTGATTACGGCGCTGACCAGGGAAATCTCAATCGAACTGCTGCACTCCGTCACCATCTACCCGGACGGGCGCATGGATATCCGGCTGAACCTTGCCGATGATATTGAAGCTTTGCTGGAAACCTTGTGCCGGGAGTCCTGCGCGGCGTGAATTTATTAGGGTGTATCTGAAAACTCCCAACGCACCCGGACAGCGGGCCTTTTTGCGGTGCGCCGCGTCATTTTTCCTTGAAATACGTCAGTATTCCTGCGAAAAAATGTCTTGCGCAACGCAAAAATCCCTCACTGCCGGTCACATCATGAGTTTTCAGATACACCCTAGTCCTTTCTGTATAGCAGCCGATGACGGCGTATCCGGTACTACCTTCCAGCGGAAAGGCATTCAGCAGATGCAGAAAATGGTGGAAGAAGGCCTGATCGACACGATCATCGTAAAAGATTATTGTGCGATAATAGGACTAAATCAGAAAGGCCTTGAAACTCAAGGCATTCTGGCTTAGTCCCTTCTTTTTTGACCGAAAACAAAGGACTTTCACAATAATCAAGCAAGCCAGAGGGTGCCGCTGCACACTTCCGGCAGAAGGAGGATATAGTGGGTGCTATCAAAGTCTTCTTGAAGGAGGTTGTGCTTCCAATCGCGCTTGCGTCCTGCCTCGCGTCATTTCTCAATCCGATTTATATGCCTGACGGCGTATGTGACTACTTCCTAGGGCGTATCTGAAAAGTCAAAAATAGCGAAGCGTACAAGAAAAAAGACACAAATAAGTGGTAAGACAAGGGCAGAAAGAAGTGACAAGCATGAAAGCCCGTCGTTATGAACTTACCGATAAGGAATGGGAACTGATCCGGCCGCTTATCCCGATCTCGCATACCGGTCGCCCGCAGAAGGATATTCGCGCGCATCTCAATGGCATCCTGTGGCTTGCCCGCAGCGGTGCGCGCTGGAGCGATCTTCCTGCAAGATTCGGTCCGCATCAGACTGTGTACAGCTGCTTCTGCCGTTGGCGGGACGATGGAACCCTGAAAAAGATCTTCGAGCTCTGCGCGGCCCCAGGCACTGGCGCGGAGCTGAGCATGGATTCAACGTCGATCAAAGCATCCGTGCAGGCAGGTCGTGGAATAAGAAAGCGAGCAAAAGTCAGACATCAAGCAGCATCGGCAAAACACGCGGAGGTCTGAACACGAAAATTCATGCCATCGTTGGAAAAGACCTGCGGCCTGTGGCTTTTTTGCTGTCTGCCGGGAATGTTGACAATTGCACGGAGGCAGTTCCTCTGCTGAAGCTGCTTCCAGACCTGAAGGCCTGTGATAAGGATCTCATCCGAGTGAAGTTTCAGAAAAAGTGCGGTGAAGAACTGCTTCCCAAGATGGCAAGGTGATTTCTGTGGCAGTCTATCGCGTAAACAAGAATCGGGGCTATACGGTCATGGCGAATTTTCACCTTCGAGACAAGAGCCTGTCACTCAAGGCGGTTGGGCTACCTTGACAGTTTTGTGCTGTCCATATTCAACCTGAGAGGTGGGACTGCTCAATCCGGGCGGTCCCATTGCTCAATTTACGAGGAACCGCTGATCAATTCCACCGATCGAGCTGATTTTGCAGAGCGGCGTATACATTCGTGAAATAAATGGAATTACTCTTGGTACAAAGCAGCTTGGTTATAAGATTCAGTACTTGCGCGACAGCTGCGCCTCACACTCGGCGCGGCTGATCTCACCGGCGTTGCATTTGGCCATGAGCGCTGCATCCTTGTCACGCAGCTTGTACAGGGACATAACGGCAACGCCGAGGATGGTGCCGATCGCAGGGATCAGCATATAGACAATCCAGAGCGTATTCAGTGCGCTCTGCGGCTGAACGACATTCAGCGCAGCAAGCTCCTCAAAGCTGTCTGCCTCAACAGCGATCCAACTGGACAAACCGAGGATGAACAAGCCAAGGGAGGACGATATGCTTGCCGTGAGCTTGTTCAGGAAAGCGTTCAGCGAAAAGAAGATGCCGGAGCAGTCCTTGCCTGTCTTATAGCGCGTGTATTCGATTGTATCCGGCGTGAAGAAAGTTTTGGCAATGTTGGAAACATTGCCGGGTGCGGCCTGTAAAACAAGCAGGATTGTGATCAACACGAAATTACGATATCCGGCAAAGTAAATCAGCGAATAGATCAGCGCGCCGGAGAGACCGCAGACCATAAATACCTTTTTCTTTCCAAACCGGCGGCAGAGCCGCTCGGTATTCAGCTGCGCGATCAGCTGCGGGACAAACGCAATGGCGATTGGGATCACGAGGATCATCGAATCTCCGTAGAGATAATAGGAGGCATAGGTACCGAGAGCGCTGCCGGTCTGAAGCCCGCTGAAGATCAGGGTGCTCAACAGGATGATGGCCATATACTTGTTCGTTTTGATACACTCGAGCATATCCCGGAACGTGTAATGCTGTGTTTCCTGTTCGTTTTCGGCATTTTTCAGCTCGACGTTGTGCTCTTTTACCTTTGTTGCCAGCGGCAGCATCATAATAAAGAAGATCACGGAGGAAACGATCGCGACGGCACGCATGGAAAGGCCAACGTGCTCGCTGACGAGGAACATCCAGACGACACCGGCGAGAACCGTAAAGATACCGGACAAAATCCCCTTGAATTGCAAAATGCTGTTGCGTTCATCGACGTTGTCAGTCAGAGAGACGATCATGGAGTTCATCGGAACCTCTACGAGCGTATAGGACAGATCGTAGAGCAGATATGTAACCATGAACCAGCCGATTTTCAGCGCGTCAGACGCCTCCTGCGGCATCAGGAAGAAAATCACGGTAAAGATCGGGAAAAGGAAAAATGTTGCGCGGTACCACGGCAGGTATTTTCCCTCTCCGGCCAGCTTTCCCAGCAGCCGGTTGTTGCGGATGTTCAGCTTGTCGATCAGGAATCCAAAGATCACATCGTCGCAGGCGTCAATGATTTTGACGATTAAAATAGCAGCGGAGATCTTGACCAGATTGATGCCCTGAAAGAGCAGAAACAGCGTCATAAATGCCGTGACAATATACCCCTCCAGCGTGCGGCCAAGGTCGCCGATATAATAATTCAGCCGTTCCGAACGGGTTGTCTGCCAGGTTTCCCGATTGACGGACGTTTTTTTCGTTTTCATGCCTCATCCTCCTCATGATTCTGAATCGTGTATGGGAGCGCCTTATCTGTGCGGAGGGTATCGCCGTGTTTCCCTACCTGCACGGTACGGAGCGCCTGCGGCGCAGAGCCTGTTTCGACCCACGCGATCAGCGCCTGCATGCCGTCTTTTTCTGTGATCCCGGGCGCGTGCCACCGGCAGCTTCCATGCCCGTCGCCCGGCGTGATATAAAGGCGGAAGAACTTTTCTGCCTTGTCCGCACCGACCTCGGAGAGCATTCTTCGGCAGTAATCCAGTGTTCCGTCCACCGGAATGAGCGGGTCATCGATCCCATGGTCGATCATCAGCTTGCCGCCATGCGCAGCAAATGGATGCAGATCAGCACTGTCGGCAGAAAAACGGGCCAGCTCAGTCACGCTCTGCCGGTGCAGGGATCGATACTGCGGAACCGTGAGCGATTCAAACGTCTGCTTTGGATTTTTCGTGACCCAGCGCAGATAGTAGGTGCTGAGAAAAAACGGTCGCGGTTTGCCGGAAAGCGTGTAGTAAAATGCCCCGATTGGGATGACCTTGTTCCAGAACAGGACGCCGGGGCGGAATCCGTACCAAAGGCGATTCCCAGCCTCATCCGTCGGCCCATCCCAGAGCTGCTTCATGATGCGTGCATCTGCTTCGGTGATGCCGTTTGTGCCGACAAGGGTAACTGGGTCAAACGCCACGGGAGACAGACGGCGGTAATAGGCATCCTGTCCGCCGGCGCTGTTCTGCGCGGCCTCCATAAACTGCCGGATGCGCCGCTCGGAAAGAATATGCCGCTCGCTGTTCATGACTGCGACCGGCCACAGACCCTCCGGCAGGAAGCTGGTCCAGTTGATTGCCGGACATGATGCCCAGATCCCATTATAATCCGAAGGATACTCCTGTGCCAGTACCATTGCCTGCCTGCCGCCGCCGCTTCCGCCGTGAAAGTATGAATACTGCACCTGACGGCCGTGGAGCAGTTCGCAGACGGCTTTCCCGGCCAGCGTCATGAAATGCGTGCTTCTTCCGTGCCAGTTTTCAAGCCGCTCCATGTCGAGTGTGCCAGATTCCCTGTCCAGAGCCCATTCCTTTTCCCGGTTTGCCGCGTCCGTCGTTGCAGCGGCAAATCCGTTCATGACCGCAAATGGCAGCGTCATGCCGCGCGAGGTATTGTTTGGGCGGGTAATATACTGCTCACCGCCGGTGGCGGTGCCTCCGCCTCCGGTGCCGATGAACCGGTCATTCCAGCGAACAGGGACCCAAACGGTAATGTACTCGGTATGCCGTCCGGTTTTGTGTGCCAACCGGATGTCTATAAACGCGGGGAGGTTTGTAATTTTTCTCAAACCGCGGCGATAGATCCCGGTATCATTACAATGGACGGACTGAACCTGCAGCGCCTCATCGGGGAAACGCTTTTGAAGCGCCTGCTGTAACCAGTCGGCTTCTGCACGGCTTTGGATGTCAGGCGTCGGAAAGAGCGATGCAGTGTCATAAAAAAGAATATTATCTCGTTCCTTCAAGTCGATTCCTCCAAAAAAAGAACGGCGTCATCGATCCAACCGGAAAGCGGCGTCCGGCTGCCGAGGCCAAAGCCATGAGCGCCGGCTTCTGCCTGCCGCAGACGGCATGGAACCTGATAGCAGGATAACGCACGCAGGAACTCTGCGGCATTGTCCGGTGGAACCGTGCTGTCGTCCAGCGCGCGGACAAGATAGGTTTTTGGATAGCCTGCGTCCATGTTTTTCCCGGCGTCGTATCGGTTCAGCTGCTCCGAAGAATAGTCACTTCCGAACAGCCCCTTGCAGAGATAATCCCTGACCGGGCTTGCCGGATACTGCGCCATGCTGATAAGTGGGTAAGCAAGCGCCAGCAGCAGCGGCTGCGGGAGGCCATAATGCCGGGCGCCCAGCGCGCATGTTCCCCAGAGGCTTGCCAGATGTCCGCCTGCGGAGAAACCGAACAGGAGGTACTGCATCGGATCGACATCAAACACAGTTCGGTTTTCCGCGATCAGGCGAAGCGCGTCAGCAAGATCATCCAGCGGCTGCGGCATCAGACCGGACACAAAGCTTTCCGGTACGGCAGTGCGGTAGTTCAGGCAGAAGCAGTCAAAGCCGAGCGCGTTTAACCGGGCTGCGACCGGCATGGCCTCGACCATTGTGCAGACCGCGCCATAGGCCCCGCCTGCGGCCAGAACAGCGAACGCGGTATGCTGTTTTTTCGCGGCGGGCAGATAGACAAGCGACGCATGCGGAAGCGGCCATACAAGCTGAACCTTGCTGTCTGAAACCCGATGCAGATTCTCCAAACCGTAAAGAATGTCTTCCGGCCCCCATGCCGGTTGTTCGCTATGGAGCTGCGCAAGCGTTTTTTCGGCATTGCTTCCGGTAAGGAAATCCCCACCGGAGATGAACTGGCCCTTCATCGCCGGAAAAGCCGCCTCAAGCTCCCAAAGCTTTGTGTCTGATGAAAAATGCAAAAAACCATCCCCTCTTGACAAATGCGTTCTATGTGCTACACTTGTAACTGTTACAAATGTAGCACCAATTCTCTGGTTTGAAAAGAGAAAAGATTGATTCTGATGCGAACTGCAACAAAACATACGGGAGTGTAACAGATATGGCAAGAAAAAATGAGGCACACGACGCTGTTGTGGAAAGCTTAACACAGGCGTTGCTGCTGATGATGGAGCAAAAACCGCTTGCACAGATCAATATTTCTGAGCTTTGTGAAAAAGCCGGCGTGAGCCGCGTGTCCTTCTATCGGAATTTTGATTCGATGGAACAGATCCTGCTTCAGCACTTTATTCGCTGCACAGACGACTGGTGGGCGGATTTTAAGAAAAAGGACAGCGCAGCAATGAGCGAGAGTTTCTGGTCGGAGCTGCTGGAGCAGTATCGAAAAAACAAACGGCTGGTGCAGCTTTTGTATGAAAACGGTGTTTCCCATATTATCAAGGAGCATATCTTTGCTTGCTGCGCGCCGGAATCTGCCAGGGACGAACTGGAGGGCTATTCCCGCGCACTGCTGGCAGGCGCCCTGTACGGTCTGATCGACGAGTGGATTCGCCGGGGAATGCAGGAACTCCCAGACAACTTCGGTTTCCGGACAATCATTCAGACATATGCAGGACAGGAGATGCAAACGCCATGAAGAAGAAAACCGTAGTGCTCAATTCGATGCGGGATGTGACGCTGTCCCTGTGGCCTGCAAGCGAAGATTCGAAAAAGCCCTGCTTTCTGATCTGCCCCGGCGGAGCGTATCGAAACTGCGATGAGTCTGAGGGTGCGCCGATCGCAAAGGCCTATAACAAGCGCGGCTATACGGCGTTTATTCTTCGATATTCCGTCGGAAAAGACAGCGGCTGGCCGAATCCGCTGGAGGATTTTGAAGCGGCGATGGAATACCTGACGGCACATCAGGAGGAACTGCATATTTGCGTCGCCCGCGTGATAGCGGTCGGCCTGTCGGCGGGCGGGCATCTGGTCACCGCGGCTGCGTCTTCCGCAAAAAACCGGCCGTATGCGGTGATCTCCTGCTATGGGCTTGCGATTCGGAAGACGCTTGCCTATTGCCTGCCGGATGCTCCGGATACCAGCGAACTGGTCAATGAAACCACCTGCCCGGTTTTTCTGGCGTCGTCCCGCAACGACTGGATCGTCCCGATCGAAAATACTACAAAATTGATCGAGGCGTTTGAAAGGCACTTCGTGGATTATGAGGCGCATATTTATGGCTATGGCCTGCATGGCTTCCGCCTTGGCGCGGAAACAGGCGCGGCGGGGCCGCTGTTTTGCGCACGTGTCGGAAATTGGATGGATGACAGTCTGGGCTGGGTCGAGGAGCTTACAAGCGGACGATATGTTTCGATCAGGGACTGCGCGGAGTATCAGGATGCGCATGCGGCGGTATTGTCGACGAGAAACTCCTGCCGCAAGATTTTTGCAAACCCAAGGACGGGCGAATTGCTGCAAAAGAAGTTTCCGATCCAGTATCTGCTGTATCAGGCTGCAAAAAAACAGGTGGGTTTCTTTATGGACACAGTGAGTCTCAGAAACTTGTTTCAGCTTGCAAAGGTGTCCGAAAAGGCAATTTCAAAAATTGACGATGCGCTTGGCGCGTTTGAAAATGTGGAGGAATGCAGATGAGAGAAGAACAGATCTCCGAGGTTATGGAGCGGTATGTCCAGAATGAAGAAATTGCCGGAGCGTCACTGCTGGTGCGGCAGCATGGACAGACGGTTTACCGGAACTGCTGGGGATATGCTGACAAGGCGGCCAGAACGCCGATTCAGGAGAATTCGATTTTCCGCATGATGTCCATGACCAAATGCGTCACGGCCGTCGGCATTTTGCAGCTGATGGAGGCCGGAAAGCTGAATCTTGACGATCCCCTTTCCCTGTTTATTCCGTCGTTTGCGAAGCCGCGCGTTGCGGCTGACGCGCGATACCGCTGGCATGACGGCGTGAAAATGGGAGAGCTTCTGCAAAAAGCGCTGTTTTTCCGGATGGAACGAGTAAAAACGGTTCCGGCAGAGCGGGAGATCACGATCCGCGATCTGCTGTCCCATTCCTCGGGGCTGGAGCAGGGAATGGTCGGTCTGCTTGCCATGCTGAAAGACCGTCGGGAGCGGGTCGATCTTGCGGCACAGGCGGAGCGGTATGCGCAATACCCGCTGGATTTTCAGCCCGGATGCGGCACGGGATATTCGCCGCTGGCCGGGTTTGACATGCTGGCGCGCGTGATCGAAGTCGTTTCCGGTATGGATGCTGCGCAGTATTATAAAACGAACATCTTCGAGCCGCTTGGTATGCGGGATACAGCGTTTCATCTGAATGAGGAGCAGAAAAAGCGGCTGGTACATGTCTACTGCCGAAAGAACGGAAAGCTTGTGGATGTGACGGGCAGCAAAGAGGATTTGCCGAAGAAATTTCACTTTGGAGAACGCTATATCTGCGGGGCGGGCGGACTGTATGCAGCGCTGGACGACTATGGCGCGTTTGCCGAAATGCTGCAAAACGGCGGCAGCTATCACGGCGTTCAGATACTCAAGCCGGAAACGGTTCAGCTTTTGCGCACAGAAGCGCCCGTGAAACATCTGGAACCAGAGCCGGGCTTCGTCTGGGGACTGGGCGTAAAGATACGGCAGGATCCCGTTCGCGGCGGCAGCGCTGCCACAAAAGGAACGTATGGGTGGAGCGGTGCGTTCGGTACACACTTTTTTGTCAGTCCGGCAGACGATTTGAACTGCGTTCTGATGCTGAACCGCTCGGATCTGGACGGCGCGGGATCGTACATCAGTAAAAAGGTGGAGGAGCTTGTATTCGGAACGTTTGCCGGAAAAGGAGGATAATCATGAAGCTGACACATCTGCGGGTCAATCATCGGCAGAACCCGCTTGGAATTGACGGAGCGCCGGAGTTTTCGTGGCGGATCGAAAGTGACAGACAGAATATTTTGCAGAAGCGCTATCGCATTTGCGTCGCGGAGGGCGGAAAAACAGTTTGGGACAGTGGAGAACGTGAAAGCCGTCTGCAGAGCTTCATCCGTTATGATGGAGAACCGCTGAGGGCCTGCACCGCTTACACATGGCATCTTACCGTTTGGGGCAATTCCGGTGAAGCCGCGTGCGCGGACGGTGAGTTTGAAACAGGATTTTCAGTTGCAGAGAATTGGCAGGCAAAGTGGATCGAAAGCACGATCCCGCGGCAGGAGATCCCGCTTTTTACCTATGGCGTGGAGAACCCCGCTGTTATTTTCAGCCGCAGCTTTATATTGCCGGAGCAGGTTTGCAAGGCGCGCCTGTACGCAACGGCTTACGGCTGTTATCGCGTGTCGGTGAACGGGCAGCGGCCGGACGAACGGGAGCTGGCGCCGGAGTTTACACCGTACAATCATAGCTTGAATTACCAGTGCTATGACGTAACAGCGTTTCTGCGCAAGGGAGCAAATACACTGGAAATGCTGGTCGGCGACGGCTGGTTCTTCTGCCCGCAAACAGCGGTCAATATGGATACGCCGCACGAAGCCCCAGCTGTCCTGTTCCAGCTTCACTATACACTTGCGGACGGCAGGAACGGGATTCTGAGTTCTGACGGCAGTGAAACGGTGCGGACAAGCCAAATTGTGTTCACAGACCTTTTTATGGGAGAAAAGCTGGATCTGACGCGCGAGGAGGGCGCGCCGCGGGCAGTCGCAATCAGGGATTATGGCTACACCCAGCTCCGTGCGCAGCCTGTCGATCCGGTACAGGCTGTCGAGAAGCTTCCGGCCAAGGCGATCCTGCAAACGCCAGAGGGCGATACGCTTGTGGATTTTGGGCAGATCATCTGCGGACGGGCGAGGATCCGGATTGACGCGCCGCGCGGAACGCAGCTGCAATTTGAATACACCGAGGCTGTGGACAAGGCCGGGAATTACTTTTCCGCGTCCGCCATCCGGCAGTGTGACGTTCTGGTATCTGACGGGATCCCGCGTTTATATGAAGCGATATTCACCTTTCACGGGTTTCGCTATATCCGCGTGCGCGGAATGAAAGAGGTCAGCAAGGATGATTTTACTGCTGTTTTACTGTCAACGCCAAAGGAAAACGCGGGAAGCTTCTCCTGCTCCGACGCACGGCTGAACAGATTGTATCAAAACATCCGCTACTCACAGAAAAACAACATGCTCTCCATTCCGACCGACTGCCCGACGCGTGAAAAGGCCGGCTGGACGGGCGATATCCTGATCTATGCACCTACAGCGATACGCAACGAGGAAATGACGCCATTTTTGCTCAGCTGGCTGGATGGGCTTGCTGCCGAGCAGCGGGAAAACGGTGTGCTGCCGATCATTTCTCCGCTCACGGCGTTGTACGAAAAGGGGTCTGCACAATTTGCGGCTGCGTTTGGCGATACGGGGCTGCCGGGTGTTGCGGGCTGGAGCGACGCGATCGTATGGGTTCCATATACGCTTTACCGGGCAACAGGGAATCTTGATGTGCTCCGGCGGTATTTTAAGCCGATGAAGCGCTGGTGCGACTATATCGTTCATACCGCAAACACACGCCGGGGAAGCGAACTGCCGGAGAATACAGACCGCTGGCTTTGGAATACGGGCTTTCACTTCGGTGAATGGCTGATCCCCGGTCAGCCGTCGGAGGGCTTGGAGGTCTGCAAGGAAAGCGCGAGCTATATCGCGCCCTTCTTTGGCTATCGGACGCTGCGCTTGTTTGCGGAAATCTGTTTTCTATTGAACCGTGCGGAATATTCTGAATATTCTGATTATGCTGAGCACATGAAGCAGGCAATCGTGGATGGGCTTTTAACGCCGGGGCATCTGCCGAAGCATTTGATGGGGGCATACGTACTGGCCTTTGCATTCGGGCTTGTGCCTGAGGCACTGTATCCGCAGTTTACCGCGCAGCTCAGAACGCTGCTGGATGATGCGGATGATTGTGTCGGCACGGGGTTTCTCGCAACGCCGTTTCTGCTGGATGTTGCGGAAGCCCTCTACGGAGCGGAGGCGGCGCTGCGCATCCTGATGCAGACGAAGCAGCCGTCGTGGTTATTTGAGGTGGAGCAGGGTGCGACTGCGATATGGGAAAACTGGTTTGCGCTCAGCGAACAGGGCGAGCCGCAGAAATGCAGCTTCGATCACTATGCGTTCGGCTGCGTAGACGATTGGCTCTGCAGAAGGCTTTGCGGCATTGACGCGGCAAAACCGGGCTTTTCGGAATTACGCATTGCACCACTGGAGGATGTACCCTTCGACTGGGCGCGCACATTTGTGTGCGAGGCCGGAGAAATCGCAGTCAGAAAAGACGGCGCATCGCTTCAGGTCAGGATACCGCCCAACACAACGGCAGCGGTTTTGTGGAACGGCGTAGCACACAAAGTCGGAAGCGGCGCGTACACGTTTTGTTGAAAGGTGCAGAGGATGAGAAAGGGAAACAGCACGGAAGCCGTACTGCAATATGCGCAGAGCGCCCAGCTGGAATCGGTTCATGTTTCGGATTCCTATCTGGACGCCTATATCCGGAGCTTTGAGCAGCGCTTTACGCAGGTGCAATTTCTGCGGCAGGAGTCCGGCTTTTTACACAATTCTTTTGAGTGGGGCTACCTGATCTACGAGAGCGTTAAGAAAAACGACAAGCAGGAGCTTGCACGGCTTTTGAATGGTGAGAAGCCCTTTCGCTACGGCGTACTGTCAAAGGAGAAGCTTCGCTCTGCAAAGGATCTTGTGATTTGCCTGATCTCAGCGATCATCCAGTTTGCCATGCTGGATCGGATTGTGGAATCGGAGCTTGCGTTTACGGCCGCCGACGTCTGTATTCAGCTGATTGAGGAAGCCGCTACTGTCAACGATGTGATCTGCCATGCGCATGCAAGCCTGTATAAGCTCGGTGATTTTATTGCGGAATATCGCCAACGGACCTATCATCCGATCGTTCAGCAGGCGAAGGAGTATATCCATCAGCATGCGCATGAGCCGATCCGCACGGGGCAGCTTGCACAGGCGCTGGGCATCAGCCGCGAGTATCTTTCCCGCACGTTCAAGGCTGTTGAAGGCATCAGCCTGTGTGCGTTTATCCGCGATAACAGAATCAAAACAGCGAAAAAGCTGCTGCGTCATTCTGAGCGGAGCATTCTTGATATCAGCCGCTATCTCGGCTTTTCCTCACAAAGTCATTTTACAGAGTCGTTCAAGGCCGAAACTGGCACGACGCCGCAGGAATACCGGCGGATTTTCAGAGAAACATAATTGTTAAACGTGAAAGCCACATCCATGCCGGATGCGGCTTTTATGTTTTGCACAAAAATTATCCTCAAATTATCGACATAATTGACAAAAATGAAACAATGTCACAAATATGGTAAAGGCATCACAACTATGATAGGAGGCGATCGGTGTTCCCGATAAAATAACAGAAGATCAAGGAGGTTGAGAAAATGGCAACACAACTCAAGGATATTCAATCTATAGAATCGATCCTGTCAGAGATGACATTGGAAGAAAAAGCGGAGATGATACAGGGCAGCTCGCCGTTCCGCTCGGCGGCAATGCCGAAATACGGAATTCCTCCCATTTACATGATCGATACCTGCACAGGACTCAATCTGCGTGAATATCTGGGCGAGGCGATCTATCAGCAGCTTTCAGCGGAGGCGGAAAAAAACGGAACGCCGCTTGACCGTGAGAAGAACGGCTATATGGGTGGCCTTCTTCTTGCACTTGCAGAGCTGAAAAAGCGGATGGCTGCGCAGGCGGCGTCCGGCGCTCCAAAGCAGAAGCGCGAGGACGGCTGCTATCCGCCGGCCATTGCGCTTGGCTGCACGTGGAACCCTGAAATCGCGGAATTGTGCGGGAAAACGGTTGCACGTGAGATTGGAAGCCATGGCATCGACATGATCCTCGGTCCGTGCATCAACATTCACCGCGATCCGCTTGCAGGGCGCCTGTCGGAGAGCTATTCCGAGGATCCGAAGCTGCTCGGCGAGATCGCCGCCGGTATGGCGCGCGGCATCCAATCGACCGGTTTGCTTGCTGATGTGAAGCACTTCGCAGCCAACAGCCAGGAGAAAGACCGTTTGGGTGTCAACGAGCGCGTGTCTGAACGTGCGCTGCGCGAGATCTATTTTCCTGCGTTCCATGCCTGCCTGAAAGCGGGCGCAAAGACGGTCATGTCTGCCTATAACAAACTGAACGGCATTCCGTGCGCGATGAATGAATGGCTGCTGACAAAGGTTCTGCGCGAGGAATGGGGCTTTGACGGCTTTGTCGTATCCGATTGGGGCGCTTCTTATGATGTTCCCTCCGCCATTGCTGCCGGTACCGATCTGACGATGCCGGGGCCACTAGGCATCCGGAATATCGTGGACGCTGTAAACTCTGGTCGGCTTCCAGAGGAAAAACTGGACACAGCGATCCGGAACATTCTGCGCGTCACGCTTGGATCGACGGCATTTACGGGGAAATACCCGGAGTTCCATCTTCAGGAGGCTTATGAAGCGGCGGAGATGGCCGCAAGGGAAAGCGTCGTGCTGCTGAAAAACGATGGCGTGCTGCCGCTTGATAAAACGACGGACGTTGTCTTCTGCGGCAAGCGCAGTAAGGACTTTGTCCTGATCCCGGCGAGTGTTGCCGCTTCTACTGATCTGGGCACAAATCCGTATGACAGGGCATGTGAACTGTCAGGTACGGAACATGTTCGATATGAGGTTGCCGGGAAAGAAACAAAATACTGGATCGTCACGGTCGGTGCAGACGCCTGCGAGGGCGCCGACCGGCTGACAATGGACATGGATGAGGACGACCGGCTGGAACTGGAACGCGCATTAAAAGAAGCGGAAGCGGCTGGCGGCAAGCTCATCCTGATCGTGAACGCGACCGGACCGGTCGATCTTTCTGCGTATGAATCGCGTGTCAGCGCGATCGTCTGCCCGTTCTTTGCAGGTATGATGAGCGGAAAGGTCACAGCGGATATTTTGTTTGGGCTTGTCAATCCGTCCGGCCATCTTCCTCTGACATGGCCCCGCCATTATTATGACTGCCCGAGCTACAAGAACTACGGCGGCGAAAACAAGGAAGTCTGGCACGGAGAAGGGATCTATGTCGGCTACCGCTGGTATGACGCGCGGCACATTCGGCCATTGTACCCATTCGGACACGGCCTGAGCTATACCCGCTTTGCGCTGTCTGATCTGTGCGTGCCCGAAAGCGTCCGCATCGACGACGAACCGCTTGCTGTGCAGGTGAACGTCAAAAATACCGGAGCCATGGCAGGCAGCGAGGTCGTACAGCTCTATGTGCATGACGGGGCGTGCTGCTATGACCGTCCGGAAAAGGAATTGAAGGCGTTCTGCAAGGTGTATTTGCAGCCCGGAGAAGAAAAAACGGTTACGCTGACACTGAAAAAGGAAGACTTTGCCGGTTGGTATGCGGACTTCGGCGAATGGATCGTTCAGCCGGGACGTTTTGAGCTGCTGCTCGGCATCTCCGCAGAGGATATCCGGCTGACAGCGTCCGTGCGTGTGCGCTGCCGCGACCCGTTCGGGCTTTCCGGCCGCACTGCCATTGGCGCGCTTGTGAAAGACCGCCAGGCGCTGGAGATTGTGAACCGCATCATGGAGGACGACATGGAAACGCTTGCGGCCGTTGCGCTGGCCTATGCACCGGATAAGACGCTGCAGGAGCTCTGGAATGCAACAAACATCCACGGAGCGCTGCTCCGAAAGGGCTGGGATGAAGAGGAGATCGCACGGCGGTATGCGGCGATCATGGAGGAATTTGAAGAATTACAGGCCCGGAAAATCTGAGCCTAAGAAAAAGAAGGAGGAAACACATGAAAACGAAAGAACGTCCCTTTGGCGTGACCAGCGGCGGTGAAAAGCTGGCGTACGCCCTCGGAGATCTTGGCTCCAACTTCGTCTGGACCTTTATCTCCTCGTTCCTGACGCTGTATTACACGGACAGCGTTTTGATGTCTGCCGCGCTTGTTGGCACAATCATGCTTGTTTGCCGCATTTTTGACGGCGTCAGCGACATCCTGATGGGCATGATGCTGGAAAAGACCAGAACGAAGATGGGCAAGGCAAAGCCATGGTTTGGCGGCAGCATTATTCCGCTGGTCGGCATTCAGCTTCTGGTATTCAACGTGCCGGGAACGCTGTCCAACGGTGCAAAGCTCGGCTGGATCATTGTGAGCTATTTCCTGCTGACGGTCGTGGCTTATACAGTCAACAACCTCAGCTATCATGCCATGCTCTCCCGCATCAGTCTGACGGGCGAGGACCGCAACAAGGTCAGCTCGCTGCGCGGCGTTTTCGCGTTCCTGGCGGGTCTGATCCTTGCGATCCTGACGCCGAAGCTGCTGGCCGGATTCGGCGGAGAAAAGGTGCAGTCCGCATGGACGACCACCGCGCTGGTGTACAGCCTGCTCTGTCTTGTTTTTGAGACCATCTGTTTCTTTGGCTGCAAGGAGAAGATCTCCTGCTATGACGAAAAAACGGAAGTGAAAAAGGAAACGCCTGATCTGAAAGCCGGCATCCGGATGCTGCTGCACAGTAAATATTTTTATCTGTCCGTTCTGGTGTTCATTGTGACCTACATTCTCAACGGCATGACGCTTGCAACATCTGTGTACTATGCCCGTGATGTGCTGGGCAGCGCCGATCTGTATTCGATCATCGCGTTGGTCGACGTCTTTGCAGTTGTCATTGGTATTTCGATTTCACCGAAGCTGTTCAAAAAGCATGGCAAGCGCGCTGTTATGCTGGCAGGCTCCTGCATCGCGATTGCAGGCTGTGTGCTCGGCCTGATCGGAAGCCGCAATGCGATTCTGGTCTTTGTAGCGACAGCATTTAACGGTCTCGGCCTTGCTCCGTATGTTTCCGGCCTGTTTACCTTCGCGCCGGATATCATCGAGTATTTTGAGCGCAAAAGCGGCGCGCGATATGAGGGCCTTGTAACGGCGGTCAACTCCGTCGGTATCAAGATCGGCACGGGCCTTGCCTCTGCATTCATCGGCTGGGGACTTGCCATTGGCAAGTATGAAGGCGCACTGACGGTGCAGCCTGCATCGGCAATTACAGCAGAGGTCATTCTGCGCTTTGCAGTACCAATCGTGATGAGCCTGATTAGCATCGTCTGCATGTCGTTCTGGGATATGGACAAACAGCTTGCAAAGAAAGATTGATCATTCCAATTCGAGGGGGCTGCAAGCCGCAGTCCCCTCACCATACGCTATCAAGGAGTACTCAAATGAACGAACGCGCATATTACGGCCATGAGTCGCAGCTGTTCGGTGTGGAGGAATACCGGCTGGCCGGCGGCAAGGGCGACGGCATGCGGCTTCTGCAGGTGAAAAACGGCCTGGGGCTGGAATTTACCGTTTCGGCGGACCGCTGCGCAGATATCGCAAGACTGAGCCTGCATGGCCAGAACTGCGGCTTTTTCTCGGTCAACGGCTACGTTGACCCGGCCTATTACGATGACAAGCAGGCCGGATGGCTCAAGAACTTTACAGCGGGCTTTCTGACCACGTGCGGTCTGCTGGCTGTCGGCTCGCCATGTACCGACGAGGGACAGGAGCTGCCGCTGCACGGCGCAATTGACAATATCCCGGCAGAGCATATCCTGTGGGATATGGATGAGGAAAAGATCTGGATCAAGGCGACCATGCGCCATGCGCAGATCTTTGCGGAAAAGCTTCTGATGACGCGCACCATCACGTGCTCGAAGCTGAAAAACGAGATCACAATCGAGGATAAAATTGAAAACATCGGCGCCGAATGCACGCCGGTGATGCTCTTGTACCATATGAACATGGGCTATCCCATGCTTTCTGAGGACGCCGAGCTCTGCATCCCTGCGGCGGAGGTTCTGCCCCGCAACGAGCATGCAGCAGAGGACATTGACACCTGGAACAAGGTGCTCACCCCGACGCCAGGCTTTGAGGAGCAGTGCTATTACCACGAGTTCAAGGGCAAGCCCGGTATGGCGGCAATTTACAACCATGCACGCGGCTATGGTCTGCAGATACAGTTCGATTCGTCGAGCCTCGACTGCTTCACGCAGTGGAAGATGATGGGCTACAAGGACTACGTCATGGGCCTGGAGCCGGGCAACTGCTACCCCGATGGGCGTGACGTGATGCGCAGCACGGGCCGGCTCAAATTCCTCGAGCCGGGAGAAAGCAAGTGCTACGGTGTGCGTCTGACCATGATCGAAAATGACGATCAGTGGCAGACAATTCTGAATCAGGCAAAATAAAAAGGAGACAAATGCATTATGAACGCACAAGAAGCAGTCAAGCAGGCATGGCAGCATCATACCATTGTTCCGGCATTCAATATTCCGCACCTGCCGATGGCAAAGCCCGTCATTCAGGCGATTATTGACGAAAAGACCATTGCCATGGTGCAGGTCGCGCGTCTGGAGTGGGAAAAGTTTGAGGCGCAGAGCCCAGAGGCCGTTGCGGAGGAGTATTTCAGGTATTACGACCCCAAATACACCCTGCTGCATCTGGATCATGTGCCTGTGATCGATGAGGATCACAAGCGTGTCGATTATATGCCGATTCTTGAGCGTGCCGCGAAGGCCGGCTATCAGTCGGTCATGGTTGACGGCAGCCGCCTGCCGCTTGCGGAGAATATTGCAGTCACCAAGGAAGTGGCCGCGTTTGCCCATGCGCATGATATTGCCTGTGAAGCAGAGCTTGGCTCCGTCATGGGCCATGAGGGCAACGGCGTGAACCTTGACTATGAGGAAGTGTTCCGCACGAAGAAGGGCTTTACCGATCTCGGAGAGGCGAAGCAGTTTGCGGAAGAGACGAAGTGCGATTGGCTGAGCGTCGCCGTCGGCTCCATCCACGGTGCGATCGCCGAGGGCGTGCGCAACCAGAAAAAGCCCGAGGCCCG
>URAZ01000017.1 GCA_900545925.1 uncultured Eubacteriales bacterium
GCCCGAATGAATCCGTATTCCTTGATGTGTGGTTCAGCCCGGATATAGTCTTGTCGGTCGAATCCAAAGTCGAAAATCTGACATACAATTTAGGAACGGGATACCTGACTGCACCCAACACCCCGGAGGGGAGCGCAGACATTGTCTTCTCCAACGGATACCCGGAAGGCGATGAAAAACGGGTCGAGGCGGTCACGCATGTTATCTGGTCGGAAAATCCGCTGTCAGGTATTTCAATTTCCAATGCGCCGCAGTCTCTTTCCGTAGGCAGCTCCATGCAGCTGGAAGCAGCTGTAACCCCGAATGATTACATTGGCCGCGTTTCCTGGGAAAGCTCTGACACCTCCGTCCTGCGTGTGCTCTCCAACGGCAAGGTCGTCGCTGTTGGACAGGGAGAAGCGGTGATCACGGCGAGTGTTGGCGAATGCACTTCGTCTGTCACCATCACCGTCACCGGCGAACAGCCCGGTGAGTCCGGCCTGACCGGCGTCTCGCTCGACCGGTACACACTGACGCTTTACGCCGGAGAAGAGGCCGAACAGCTGACCGCGACGCTGAAACCGGAGGGCACAGAAGCAATCATCCGCTGGACGTCCAGCAACCAGACTGCCGCCACCGTCAGTCAGGACGGCAAGGTCACGCCGCTTTCTGCGGGCGTTACCGTCGTAACGGCGGCAGCGGAGGACTACCGCGCCAGCTGCATCGTGACCGTCCAGCCCGAACGCGTCCGCGTGACCGGCATCCGGTTTGACGAGCCGACGCATACGCTCATGATGGGCAGCACCGTCACGCTCCAGCCCATCATCGCCCCGGACGACGCGACCGTCAAAAACCTGACCTGGGTCAGCAGCGACGAGCAGACCGCGACCGTCTCCCGCACGGGCATCGTAACGGCCCTGTCCGTCGGCGAAACAACAATCACCGCTACAACGGTTGATGGCGGCTATTCTGCCGAGATCAAAATCATCGTTACCGCCGCCGCGCAGCTTGGTGACGTAAACGGCGACGGCTATATCGACGCTGCCGACGCGCTGCTCTGCCTGCGTGCATCCGTGGGTCTCATTACGCTCACGCCGGAGCAGGAAGCTGCTGCAGATGTCAACCATGACGGTCTGGTCGATGCAGGCGACGCGATTCTGATCCTGCGCTACGACGCAAGACTCATCCCGAACCTCAACTGACGGGGGCAGCGCTATGAAAAAAAGACTTTTCCCATTGCTTCTCGCCCTGATGCTGCTGATTACACTCTGCACGCCATTCGCGCAGGCTGCGGGCCGCGTGCTTACGGTCACTTCGGTCAGCGGCCGTGCAGGCGAAACAGTTTCCGTACAGGTCCGTCTGACCGGCAGTGTGAACAGCGGCAGATTTGAACTTGCCTACGACTCGGCAGAGATCGAACTGCTCCAATGGAGCGGCGTGGAAGGCGCAATGTGCGTCTTCAATCATGAACAGCCTGGTCTGCTGCTCATGGCATTCGTATCGACAGCTGTACTGGAGAATACAGACTTGTGTACGCTGCAATTCCGCATTTCCAAAGCGACGCCAGAAGGCGGCAGTTCCGTTTCTTTGAAAAACCTTCGCCTGTACGGCGAAAACGGCGCTTCCGTTGTGGCTGCTGTAGAAAACGGAACTGTTTCCCGCAGCACCGCCCGGCTGATCCTCAGCCGTGAACAGACGGCAGAGCGGCAGTCCGTCCGCATGGCGATTAAGCTGGAAGGAACGTTATCTCCGGCAGGCGGGAATTTTACGCTGCAATATGACCCCTCCTGCTTGCAGCTGACCGCTGTTCTGAAGCTGCACCCGTCAGCAGATCTTTTGACATGGAATGAGCCGGAACTAGGAACGGTTCACGTCAGCTTCAGCGGCAAGCAGCCGATTTCCGCAGGAGAACTTTGTGCAGCCATGTTCCGAACGGTCGGTACGGCGGGAGAGACGTCTGCCGTCACGCTGACGAACGTGCGCATGTACGACACGGATGGGAAGCCGCTTGATGCGTCCGCAGAAGATGGCAGCGTCGATGTTGTACTCCCGTCTGACCGCGCACCCAAGCTGTGGGCCGTCGGCGGCGCAATCCAGGCAGACGGCTCAGCAGTTGTGTCCGTCATTCTGCAAGGGCGCGGCGTCGTCTGCGGCGGAAGCTTTACACTGACTTATGCTCAGTCCCTTTCTGCGCAGGCGGAGCCAGAGAGCAACTGCCAGATCAATGCGGAACCTGGCAGAATCCGCGCTAGCTTTGCCTCGGCAACGCCGGTTGCAGACCAAATCACGCTTTTAAAAATCACAATTCAAAACGCTGTGCCCGGCAAGATTGATCTGTTGGACGCCGTATTTCTTGATGACGACGGCAGCCGCATTGCCGTTGCGGACGTTCGGCCCACAACGCTGAGTCGAACCAGTTCCGCTGCGGCTTTCGCCGGAACGCTGCGGGCCGATACGGTCGGCGGACAGACACAATATCTGCTGGATGTGGACGTGAGCGACATGCACGCTGGAACCCCGGAAGCAAGAACGGATTTCACCTGCCTGTTGGCTCTGTTTGACAGCGAAGGTGTGTTAGAGGGACTTTCTATTCAGAAGATCATTGCAGCGGACACTGGCGTGAATGAGTTGACTCTCGCCGCCAGTACGTCTAAAGTGCCGTCATATGCAAAGGTCTTCCTTTTGACAGACTCCTCCGCATGTCTGCCGCTCTGCGGTGCGCTGCAGGCTGCCTTTGAACGCGAATGAAAAACAAAGCAAGAACTGACCACCATTTATTCGGAGGGGTCACGGATGTCTATCTTGCACTGATGCTGAGCGTGTTTCTCCTCTGGCCGGGAACGGACGGATATACAAAGATCACGGCAGCAAAATATCGATTGTTTCTGATTTTGACAATCGGCTACTGTGCAACCAACGCATTGCTGTATCTGGAACTACTCGTAATGCGGCAGATTAGAACGGTTCCATTTCGTGAACTGTTGCGTGCCGTTAGGCCCGCAGAATGGCTGATGCTAGGCTATGTGCTGTGCAGCCTACTCTCCTCACTGCTTTCACCATGGCGCAAAGACACATGGCTCGGCCTTTTCCGACGAGAGGGATTTTTGACGCTTGCGCTGTATGGTGTAATCTTCCTGCTGCTTGGACGGCTTGCACGTCCGAAAAAATGGCTGCTTGACGTTTTTGGAGCGGCAATGAGCCTGTGCTGTCTGCTGTCGCTCTGGCAGCTGGCAGGTGGAAACCCGCTTGGTCTGTATCCGAATGGACTGAGTTATTCCGACGCTGGAACAGCCTACAGTGGGGCATATCTCGGGACGATTGGCAACACGGACCTGTTGGCAGCTGTGATGTGCGTAGCTGTTCCTGCGTTCTTCTATGGGGCATGGAAGCTTCGGCGCCACTGGCTGCTTGTGCCGCTGGCACTTTGTGTGACCGTCAGTATCTGGATGGATGTTTCTGCTGGACTGCTCGGCATTGCGGCGGGTCTTGTCCTGCCGCTTCCGCTGGCGTTGGGTGAAAAAAAGCGCCGCGCAGCGGCGATTACGATCGGATGCAGTCTGGCAACAGCTTTTTTTGCGATACTTTTGCTCCCAGGATTGCCTGGGATGCTCGGCGAAGCGCATGAGATCTTGCAAGGGCGTGCAGAAGACGAATTCGGCTCCGGACGAGTCTTCATCTGGAAAAACGTCTGGCAGGCAGTGAAGGAACGGCCGCTGTTTGGCGGCGGTCCAGATACGCTGTCCCATCGCATCACGGCGTATTTCGAGCGTTATGATGAGGCAACGAATATTATGCGCCGTTCCGGAATCGATACGGCACATAACGAGTATCTGAATATCCTTGCAAATCAGGGGATTTTTGCACTTCTCTGCTGGCTGGCCGCACTCGGATACTCTGCTGTTCGATTTGTCAGAACGGCAGGCGAGGAACCTGCAATTCTCATCTGCGGCAGCGCGGTACTCGGGTATTGTATGCAGGCATTCTTCGGCATTTCCATGTGCTTGTCAACGCCGTTTTTCCTGATTGCATGGGCAATATTGGAGAATCGTGAAAGTTGCCGAAAGAAAATTGAATAGATAAAATGACCGCGCTGGGAGGCCCAGCGCGGTTTTTACATCTTAAGCGGGGGTTATTGCACGCAGCGATAACAGACTTCGGTATCCGATGCAGCTTCGCCGCGCTTGAATTTCAGCAAATTGTCTACCGTTGTCGCCGCAATGTTATTCAGCGCCTCTCGAGTTAAAAATGCTTGATGAGACGTGACAATCACATTGGGCATCGAAATCAGCCGCACCAGCACATCGTCTTCAATAATGCTGTCCGAGCGATCCTCGTAGAACAGGTCGCTCTCCTCCTCGTAAACATCCAGGCACGCAGCGCCGATCCTACGGCTTTTAAGTCCGTCAATAAGCGCTTCTGTGTCGATCAGCGCACCTCTGGAGGTGTTGACGATCACGACGCCTGGCTTCATTCCAGCAATAGCGGCAGCGTCAATCATATGCTGTGTCTCGCTAGTCAGCGGGCAGTGGAGCGAAACCACATCCGCCTGCGCCAGCAGTTCCAGCAGCGGCACATAGGATAACCCATTATCAGGGGATGGAAATTTGTCATATGCCAGAATCCGCATACCGAAGCCCTTGCAGATCTTGGAAAACGTGCGTCCGATTTTGCCGGTTCCCACAATGCCGACTGTCTTGCCGTGCAGATCAAATCCGGTAAGACCGGAAAGGCTGAAATTAAAATCACGGGTGCGGATATAAGCCTTATTGGTATGCCGGTTGACTGTGAGCAGCAGTGCCATTGCATGCTCTGCCACAGCGTAAGGTGAGTACGCAGGGACACGGAATACCCGGATTTTCCCGAAACATGCTCGGATATCTACATTGTTGAATCCCGCACACCGCAGGGCGATCACTCTGACTCCAAACGCATGCAATTCACGAACAACGGCATCATTCAGCGTATCATTGACGAATACACATACGCCGTCAAACCCGCTTGCCAACGAAACAGTATCTTCGTTCAGCTTTGTCTCAAAATACTTCATTTCCAGCCCCGTCCCAGCTGTGTATGCGTCAAAACCCGGACGGTCATACGGCTTGGCATCGAAAAAGGCAATTTTCATACCTGCACCTCACCAGATCAAATTTTCTCTAGTTTTTGCACAGATACAAAATATATTCCAATCGAGACAATTATCTGTGGACGGGGCGGAGCGTGATATTGTCTGTTATGGCAAGCCCGCATTCCGAAAGAAGTGCTTGATACGGCGCAAACGAGTCCGGCTGAAAGAAGCAGTTTGGGTCGTGCGCATCGATACCAACCACAATCGTGCTGTCGCAGGCTTTCGCAATATGGAAGAAGCGTGCCGAAGGGTAGATACGGTTTGCGCGCAGGCCCAGAAGGTTGAGTTCCAACGGAATGTTCCGCTCCTTTGCAGCGAGACACAATCGCTCCATCTCCTTGCGGTAGAGCGTTTCGGCGCCGGTGAAGTTGATCAAATCCGGATGTGCCAGATAGGTATACAAACCGGTGTCCAGCCCTGCAATACACTGATCCACATAAGCTTTCAATACTTTGGGATCGTCCGTCGGTTCGTAGACATAGGCGCCATCGATCTCATTGTGGATATAGTGCTGGCCGAGCAGCAGATAGTCAACGGGATACTGCGTGATACGCCTGAGAAAATCGTCAAAAAAAAGGGGATAAAACTCTGCCTCATAGCCAATCAGGATCTCAATGCGTCCGGCGTATTCTGCTTTCAGCGCCAGCAGTGTCTGGATATAGTTCTCCAGATCCTCTGGAAACATATGAAAATAAGAGATATAGCCATCCGGAAACCGGTATGGCGCATGCTCGGAAAAACCTAGCGTTCTGAAACCGTTTTTTATAGCAGACTCAATATATTCGCGCTCCGTTCCAATGGTGTGGTGGTTGCGGAACGTGTGCGTGTGATAATTATGAAGCATAGTACACCTCGAGTAAATTCTTAAGCCAGTATACCACGCAGCCGCGGCAAAAACAATGGCGCTGTCACAAAATCGCGCTTTTCTGTATATTCTGGATTAGAAACCGGAAGAACGGAAAGGGGAGTGGCGCCCATGGAAAAACAGCGGGTGGGCTTGGATGCGCTGCGTCCGGGGCAGCGCGGGATTCTGCGCGAAATTTTGATGCCGGATGATGCAAAGTCGCGCATGGAAGAACTGGGGCTGCTGCCTGACACAGAACTCAGCTGCCTGTATCGCGCACCGCATGCGTCGCCTGTGGCATATGAGATCGGCGGCGCTGTATTTGCACTGCGGAAAACGGATGCGGCACAGATTATTGTGGAGGCGGTCAGATGAGCCGGAAGGAAACTAAGCCATATCCCATTGCACTGGCTGGAAATCCAAATGTAGGAAAGAGCAGCATTTTCAACGCGCTTACCGGACTGCATCAGCATACAGGAAACTGGCCAGGGAAGACGGTCGCAGTTGCACACGGCACATACTCTTACGCAGCGCAGACATATGACGTAACAGATCTTCCGGGGGCATACTCGCTGAAAACTGGATCAGAGGAGGAGCGCATTGCAGCGGAATATCTGTATACGCATACAGATGCCTGCGTAATTGCTGTCTGTGATGCGACGTGCCTTGCCCGAAGCCTGTCGCTTGCGCTTCAGTTGATGTTGCGGTGCAGAAAGCTGGTCATATGTGTCAATCTAATGGATGAAGCGCAGGCAAGAGGAATCCAGATTGATCTTCGTGCACTACAAATGCTGCTGGGTGTACCTGTCGTTGGTACATGCGCAAGCAATGCGGAGGATATCCGCCGTCTGCAGCAAACGATTCGCGACGTGACGGACGGCTATATTACAAGTACGACGCATCTGTCAGACCAATTTACACCTGCTGACTGTGTCCGCCATGCAAGGCAGCTTGCAGCAGAGGTTGTTCAAACAACAGGCAACGGAGGTTCACAGCGCAACATACGAATAGATCGAATCCTGACAGGAAAATATACTGGCACTGCCGTATTTCTTTTTTTGCTGGCCATTTTATTCTGGCTGACATTGGAAGGCAGCAATGTTTTTTCAATATGGTTGCAAAACGGATTTGACTGGCTGCAGCAGGTTTTAATTCGTGCCTGTTCACACTGTCCGCAGCGGCTTACAGATGCGCTGATAAATGGCATCTATGCAACGACGGCGCGCGTCACAGCCGTCATGCTGCCGCCTGCAGCAATTTTCTTTTTCCTGTTTTCCGTTCTGGAGGACGCAGGATATCTTCCACGCGCCTCATTCCTGACCGACCACAAATTTGCGCGCTGCGGCACCTCTGGCCGTCAGGCCCTGACGATGTGCATGGGGCTGGGATGTAACGCAGTCGGTGTAACAGGATGCAGAATCATGACAACACGCGAGGAAAAGCTGATCGCGGCCTGCACGAATGCGATGATTCCGTGTAATGGCCGGTTTCCGATGCTTCTGACAATGGGAACAGTCCTGCTGAGGCATGAAAACAGCGTTCTGCTGGCGTTGATCCTGCTAGCGGCAGTCTGCGTGGGCGCAAGCGGAAGTTTACTCGTTTCGGCGGCCATCGGAAAAGCGCTGCGCAGAAAAAGCAGTGCTCCGTTTGTTCTGGAACTTCCTGCGTATCGCCGTCCGCGGCTGAAAAAGATCCTGAATGACGCGATATTCGTAAAGACACTACATGTTCTTTCTCGCGCGTTGCTGGTTGCTGCGCCTGCGGGATTGCTCCTGTGGGTGTTTGGCGTGTGGCAGATGGGCGGAAAGAGCCTGCTGCAATGGATTGCACATGCGCTGGATGGAGTTGGACAGTTGATGGGCATGAACGGTGCGATTCTTCTGGGGTTCCTATTTGCAATTCCGGCGAATGAACTTGCAATTCCCGTGATCCTGATGTTGCTTACACAGCAGAATACGCTGAGCGGTGCACAGGGGCTGGACGCTGCCATGCAGTTGATAAACTACGGCATAACCGGAAAAACAGCTATCTGCTGCCTTATTTTCTGTGTGTTTCACTGGCCGTGCAGCACTACATTGCTTTCTATCAAACGTGAGACAGGGAGTATCTGGTGGACATTGCTGTCCGCTGTAATCCCAACAGCAGTTGGTGCGTTATTTTGCGTCGTCATTAATGTCGTTTTTTAAACTGAAAAAAACCGGACTGCACCCGTGCAGTCCGGTTTTTGGATGAACAACAAGTAAACTTACTTGACCTCGACCTCTGCGCCAGCTTCCTTGAGTTCGGCAGCGATCTTCTCAGCCTCGTCCTTGGAGACGCCTTCCTTGAGGTTCTTCGGAGCGCCATCGACGAGTTCCTTGGCTTCCTTCAGGCCCAGGCCGGTCAGAGCACGGACAACCTTGATGACAGCAATCTTGTTGGCGCCAGCAGCCTTCAGAACGACGTCGAACTCAGTCTTCTCTTCCTCAGCGGCAGCAGCACCGGCAGCGGGAGCGGCGACAGCAGCGGCAGCGGCGGAAACGCCGAATTCCTCTTCCAGAGCATGAACCAGTTCAGCCAGTTCAAGAACGGTGAGGGTCTTAACTTCTTCGATCATAGCAGTAATCTTTTCGGATGCCATTGTAGTTACCTCCAGTAAATTGTTCAGTAAAATGTTTCAGTCGAAATTTTATTGATTGATGGATTAAGCCTCTGCGGGAACTTCTTCCGCAGGAGCGCCGCCCTTCTGCTCCAGAATCTGGTTCAGGACAACTGCCAGAGAGGAGATGGGCGCGAGGAACGTGCCGAGAACCTGTGCAACAAGTGCGTTCTTGGAGGGCAGTTCGCCGAAGGACATGAGTTCTTCAACAGACAGAACCTTACCTTCAACCATGCCGCCCTTGATCTTGACGACGTTCTTGTTTTTCTTTGCGAATTCGCAGACGACGCGAGCCGGTGCAATGGGATCATCGGTGGTGGAAGCCATGGACGTGGTGCCGTTGAGAAGTTCGTCGAACTCAGTGTAGCCTGCCTTATTGGCAGCAAACCGGGTCAGAGTGTTCTTGACGACAGCGTACTCGACTCCCGCAGCACGGAACTGATTGCGAAGCTCGGTATCCTGCGCGACGGTGATGCCCTTGTAGTCTACAAAAACAGCAGAAGTAGCGTTCTGAATTTTCTCAGACAGAGCATCAACGACGGTTTTCTTGCTTTCAAGTACCTTTGCGTTGGGCATGAATGTCACCTCTGAAAATAAAATGTCCTCACGCCAAAGACGTGAGGACACAAAAATGTTACCATTTGTGCGGAACCTCGGCAGGAAGGGTGAACCCTGTTACGATAAACTATCTCCTGCTGTCTTTGGCAGCTTGTATATTATAGCAGAATCTGCGCGAATGTCAAGAGCTATTTTTTAGATCTTGGTGGTAGCAACCTTGATGCCGGGGCCCATGGTGCTGGCAACGGTGCAGCTTCTGATATACTGGCCCTTTGCAGCGGCCGGCTTTGCCTTGATGACGGCGCCCATGAGAGCGTTGAAGTTCTCAGCGAGTTTTTCGGGGCCGAAGGAAGCCTTGCCGATGGGGCAGTGGATGATGTTGGTCTTGTCGAGACGGTACTCGATCTTACCGGCTTTAATTTCCTTGACGGCAGCGGTGACGTTGGGGGTCACAGTGCCAGCCTTGGGAGAAGGCATGAGGCCCTTCGGGCCGAGAACCTTACCGAGACGACCGACGATACCCATCATATCCGGGGTAGCAACGACGACATCGAAATCAAACCAGTTTTCTTTCTGGATCTTCTCAACGAGTTCCATGCCGCCTGCGAAGTCAGCGCCGGCCTCCTTGGCCTCGTCGAGTTTTGCGTCCTTGGCGAACACGAGAACCTTGCGGGTCTTGCCGGTGCCGTTCGGGAGAACGATGGCACCGCGAACCTGCTGGTCAGCATGACGGGAATCAACGCCGAGTTTGATATGAACTTCAACAGTCTCGTCGAACTTGGCGGAAGCGGTCTTTACAACAAGATCCATAGCAGCGGGAACTTCGTACTGCGTGGAGCGGTCGATCAGTTTCGCACTGTCCTTATACTTTTTACCTCTAAACAATGTAATTTCCTCCTTAGTGGTGATTCGGAATGATTCCTCCCACATATTTATGAGGCTCGGCCTGTTGCCGATATACCTCGGTCAAGCTGTTATTACGGTTAAACTCAATCGACGACCACAATGCCCATGCTGCGGCAAGTGCCTGCAACCTGGCTCATAGCGGCTTCGATGGTGTTTGCGGTCAGGTCGGGCATCTTGCGTTCGGCAATTTCCTTGACCTGTGCCTTGGTGATGGTAGCAACCTTATCCTTGTTGGGTACGCCGGAGCCCTTTTCGATGCCCAGAGTCTTCAGAATGAGGGTCGGGGTCGGGGGGGTCTTGGTGACAAAGGAGAAGGAACGGTCAGCGTAAACCGTGATAACGACCGGGATCTTAAAACCAGCCTGATCCTTGGTACGCTCGTTGAATTCCTTGATAAACTGGGAAATGTTGACGCCATGCTGGCCGAGAGCCGGGCCGACAGGGGGCGACGCAGTTGCCTTTGCAGCGGGGATCTGCAGCTTGATATAGCCTGTTACTTTCTGTGCCATGATGAGCACCTCCTGAATAAATGTGGTGATACGCGCGCACGCGCGTATATTTGGCGGGGGTCAAGCCCCTCCCACGTTCCGCGTTCCTGCGGAGTCAGTCGTTGACCAGTTCGACCTGGTCGAGTTCCAACTCGACCGGCGTTTCGCGCCCGAACATGGAGACGATGACGCGAACCTTGTTCTTTTCGATATCGATCTGATCGACAGTTCCGATGAAGGAGGTCAGCGGGCCGTCGTTAATACGGACGCTGTCGCCTTCAGAGTACGCAACCACGATCTCGTGCTTTTCAATGCCCAGCTGCTGCACTTCCTCTTCCGTAAGGGGAGTCGGCTTTGTGCCAGAACCGACAAAGCCGGTCACGCCGCGGACATTTTTGACGATGTACCATGCCTCGTCGGACATGATCATCTTGATGAGAACGTAGCCCGGAAATACCTTGCGGTCGTACGTTTTTGGCCCGTTGTCGGTGATCTCGGTCACAGTTTCCATCGGGATGGAGACAATGTGGATCAAATCTTCGAGATGACGGGTCTCAATGGTTTTCTCGATGGTAGCCTTGACGGTGTTTTCGTAGCCGGAATAGGTATGCACAACATACCATTTTGCTGCTTCCGCCATGCTTTAGCCTCTGACCAGGGTAATGATACCGTTGACGACGACGCCGCCCACAGCATCGAAGACCCAGATGCAAATGCCGACGATCAGTGTGCACACCAGAACAATGACGGTGTTGTTGACCATCTGGCTCTTTGTCGGCCATACGACTTTCTTCAGCTCGCTCTTCATTTCACGGAACCAGCGGCTGAGACGCTTGCCAGTGCGGGCAAAGAAGTTTTCCTTTTTCGCTTCTGCCATGATGTTCACCCTTTCTGCTTGTCCGATGTGTTACTTCGTCTCACTGTGCACGGTCTGCTTCTTGCAGAATCTGCAATACTTTTTCAGTTCGATACGGTCGGGGTCGTTTTTCTTGTTCTTCATGGTGTTGTAGTTTCTCTGCTTGCATTCATTGCATCTGAGCGTGATCTTAACTCGCATGTTCGGCACCTCCTTAATACTTGCCTCCCTGCAAAACTGCGGCTATTGAAAATTTAGATGACGCCGAAACTACATGGCGTCCCGCAGCTTGAAAAATGGGCGCAAAAAAAGAAAACCCTTTTTTCACAGGTGAAGTCATATTATCATAAAAACCTTTGTAGGTCAACAATTTTTTGCGAAAAACGCGGGAAATTTTTTGCACGAATTGCAAGACGAAAAAAAATCTGCTATAGTGTAGAAAATAAGCATAAAAGCAAGGAGAAAACATATAAACATATGAAGATCATGGCAATCGACTACGGCGATGCGCGGACCGGCGTAGCTATTTCAGACGCGCTTGGCTGGATGACCGGCCAGACGGCGGTGATCCACTCGTGGAAGCCGGAAAAGACGGCGGAAGAAGTGGTGCGGATGTTCCGGGAAAGCGGCGCGGAGCGCCTCGTGATGGGCTTCCCGCGCAATATGGACGGCACAGAAGGGCCGCGCGCATCGCTTTACCGCGATTTTGCCGCGCTTCTGGAGCAGATAACCGGTATGAAACCTATTTTATGGGATGAGCGCCGCACGACGATTGAAGCGCATCAGATTTTAAGCGAAAACAATTATCATGGAAAAAAGCGAAAAAATGCGGTCGATGCCGTAGCCGCCAGTCTGATACTGGAGGGCTATCTGGCCTATCTCCGTAATCACAAGGAGTAAAAGATATGTTTACAGGCTATACCGACCAGACAGTCGATGTATTCTGGGGCATCCGGTTCAACAATGACCGGGCGTGGTTTGCAGAGCACAAGCAGGAATTTCAGGATGCGGTCATGACACCGACAAAAGCGCTGGCAGGAGAACTCTACGACTGGTTTCAGAAACAGTATCCAGATTTGCACCTAAATGTGCACATTTCGCGTATTTACCGCGATGCGCGGCGGCTGTTCGGACGCGGGCCACTCAACGATCATATCTGGTTTTCGTTCCAGAACGCGATTGAAAACCGCGGTGAAGCGCCGTGCTTCTGGTTTCAGGTTGGCGCGGATGGCTATGGCTGCGGTGTGGGCTGGTGGATGCCGTCAGCGTCCGGCGTGCAGCTGCGGAGACTTCTTGACAACGACCCAAAGCGTGCGGAAAAGCTGCTGCAGCAGTTGGACGCGCAACAGATATTTGCGCTTTCCGGCCCCAGTTACGCAAGGCTAAAAGGTCACGCCGGAGAACCGGTTGGAAGGCTTTATAATATGCGCTCGTTTTCCATTGAAAGCATGCATTCGTTCGACGCGCGCAGCAGCAGTCCGGAATTAACGGAGTGGCTCAAGGAGGGTTTCCGGTTCCTGCTTCCATTCTACCAGCTTTTTGAACAGGCGTATGGCATGGCTGATTAAAAGACAGCCGGAGCAGAAAAATCTGCTCCGGCTTTTAATTTTTATGTCTGCCTCCACTTGCGGCAGCGACGGGCCTTTTTGCGTCGCTTTATAATGCCGGATATCAGGAAAAACAGGATCACTGCCGCGATTGCAGTGATTGTCAGGACAAGGTACAGCGTCGTGTTCGACGTTGAGGTTTTGACGGAAAGCCACAGGTCATTCATGGTTTGCGTGGCCCCCACGCCGAGTTCAGCAAACGATTCACTGCGCGCAAGCGTTTCATCATCCGGATAGGAGACGGGGCTGGACGTCACGTCCTCATCCAGATAGTCTTTTGCGGCAGTCTCCGGGGTGGAGTAGCCGATGTAATCCAAATTGGCGGCAGAGATCTCCGGGCGGCAGAGGAAGTTGATAAATGCCTCCGCCCCCTCCTTGTTCTGGCAGCCTTTCGGGATGCACATGGCATCGATGAAGATGTTGAAGCCCTCCTTCGGGTGGCTGAAACCAAGATCTGGGTTTTCTTCTACCATAGTCAGATAGTCACCTGCGTAATAGGGGGCTGCCCAAGCCTCGCCGCGCTCCATGCGGTCAAAGATTTGGTCCATAACATAACCCTGAAGGACAGGGGACTGTGTAGCCAGCAGATCAGCACAGTTTTTGAGTTCCTGCTCGTCTTCTGTGTTGAAGCTGTAGCCCAGCATGGATTCTGCAATGGCGAACGCATCGCGCGGGTTATCAAACATCAGAAGTTTGCCCTGATACTTGGAGTTCCACAGGCAGGACCAGCTTTCCGCATCCTCGTCCGAAACATAATTCTTATTATAGATCAAGCCAACCGTGCCCCAGGTATAAGGGACGGAGTAGGTGTTCTCTGGGTCATACGCCTGGTCGCGGAAGGCTTCGTCGATATATTCATAGTTCGGAATATTGGAGAAGTCCAGCGGCTCGAGCATGTCCTCGGAAATGAGCTTGGCGATCATGTAATCGGACGGAATGATGACGTCAAATGTCGTGCCGCCAGTCTTGAGCTTGGTGTACATGGACTCGTTGGAGTCGAACGTCAGATAATTGACCTTGATGCCCGTCTCTTCCTCAAACGCTTTGATCACGTCAAGGCTGTCGTCCGTGCCGTCGGAAATGTACTGGCCCCAGTTGTAGACCGTGATCTCATTGGCGGCGGCATGCACGGGCAGGGGAACGGCACAGAGCATCAGAACGAGCGCCAGCAGAACGGAAAAAACACGTTTTTTCATACGCGGGCCCTCCTAGGCTGCTGCCGGTTTTTTTCGGACTTGGCCTGCAGCAGGTTCATGACGACCATCAGAACAAGGATCACGATGAACATCAGCGTGAACAGCGCGTAGATCTTCGGCTGGATGGGCTTTTTCGTATAGTTGTAGATCTCGACCGGGAGCGTAATAAAGCTGGAGCCGGTGACAAAATACGAAATGACGAAATCGTCCAGACTCATCGTGAACGCCATGAGCGCGCCGGAGATGATGCCGGGCATGATCTCATGAATGACGACCTTGGTGAACGACTGGAACGGCGTGCAGCCGAGGTCGAGCGCGGCCTCGACCAGATCCTTGTCCATCTGCTGGAGCTTCGGCATGACGTTCAAAATGACATACGGAAGATTGAACGTGATGTGCGCAATGAGAAGCGTCCAGAATCCGAGCACGGAGTTGGTCTTCAGGATCGTCCCCGCGAACGCGAACAGCAGCGCCAGCGCGACACCGGTGACGATATCCGGGTTCGTCATGGGGATGTTCGTCATGGTCATGACGGCAGAGCGGAGCCGGCCCTTCATGCTGTGGATGCCGACGGCGGCCATCGTGCCGACGATGGTCGAAATGAGCGTTGCCAGCAGCGCGATGATCACGGAGTTGCGCAGCAGCGTCAGGAGTGTGCCGTCACGGAACAGATTGGCGTACTGCCGGAACGTGAAGCCCTTGAAGCTGGCGATGTCGGTGCCGGTATTGAATGAAGCCACAGCCAGAACGATCATCGGGATATACAGGAAGATGAACACCAGAACGGTAATGGTGCGGTTAAAGTGTTTCATACCTTGATGACCTCCTCTCCGTCGCCCTCGCCGAAGCGATTCATGATGGCAACACAGATAAAGATCAAAATCATCAGAACCAGACTCATGGCCGCGCCGAGGTTCGGGTTATATGCGGTCTTGAACTGGGACTCGATCACGTCGCCGATGAGCGTCGTGCCGGTGGAGCCGAGCTTCTGAGAAATATAGAAGGTCGAGACAGCAGGGACGAAGACCATCGTGAGGCCCGACAGAATGCCGGGGCCGGACAGCGGCAGGATGACCTTGGAGAACACCTGCGACGGGCGGCAGCCGAGGTCAAGCGCGGCCTCGATCAGCCGGTTGTCGATCTTCATGATGACCGTGTAGAGCGGCAGGATCATGTACGGCAGATAGTTATACACCATGCCGAGGATGACAGCGCCGTTCGTTCGGATGAGCGGCAGCGGGCCGATGCCGATGCGCTGCAGAAGCGTATTGAGGATGCCGGTATCCTCCAGCATGCCGACCCAGGCCAGTGTGCGGAGCAGAAAGCTCATGCACATGGGAAGCATGATGAGCATTTCGAGGAACCGCTGCGTAAGGGGCCTGCACTGCGCGATGAAATACGCGACCGGATAGCCAATCAGCAGGCAGATGAGAGAAGCGAACAGGCTCAGCCAGATCGAGCGCAGGAAGATCGGCAGATACGTGCCCATGCCGGAAAGATTGGCAAGCGTGAACTGACCGGTAATGGAATCTGTCAGTGCATAATAGAAGACGATACCCAGCGGGATGATTGTGAATAAAATCATCCAGATGATATATGGGCAGGCGAGAAGTTTGTTGTTATTCTTCATCGTCTTCTTCCTCCGAGGCGTCGGCAATCTCGTCATATTCCGCGCTGTAGGAGGAGTAGTCGCCGTAGAGGCCGGAGTACTCGCTCTTGTGCATGATATGGATATCCTCAGGATTGAGGCGAATGCCGATGTACGCGTCAACAGGGCAGTAATCCGTGGTCTGAATGAGCCACTTGAAGCCCTTGAAATCGACAATGGTGTCGTAGTGGACGCCCTTGAAGGTAACGGAGGTGACGGTGCCGCACAGATGGCCCTGCTCCGGCGGGACGATATCGACGTCTTCCGGACGGATGACGACGTCAACCGGCTCGTTGGGGGCAAAGCCCTTGTCCACGCACTGGAACTTGCGGCCGAAGAACTTGACGACGTAATCCTCCAGCATCACGCCGTCGAGAATATTGGACTCGCCGATGAAATCCGCGACAAACGCGTTCTTCGGTTCATTGTAGATATCCTCCGGCCGGCCAATCTGCTGAATCTTACCCTTGTTCATGACGACAATGGTGTCGGACATAGTCAGGGCTTCTTCCTGATCGTGTGTGACATATATAAATGTAATTCCCATTCGCTGCTGGATGTTCTTCAGTTCATTCTGCATGTCCTTGCGCAGGCGCAGATCAAGCGCGCCCAAAGGCTCGTCGAGCAGCAGCACCTGCGGACGGTTGACCAGCGCGCGAGCAATCGCCACACGCTGCTGCTGGCCGCCGGACAGGCTCGTCACTTTGCGGTTTTCAAAGCCCTTCAGGCTGACAATCTCCAACATCTCGGTTACGCGTTCGTCGATCTCATCCTCCTTGACCTTTGCAATACGCAGGCCGAAGGCGATATTGTCGTACACGTCCAGATGCGGAAACAGCGCGTAGCGTTGGAAGACTGTGTTGATCTTGCGCTGATAGGCGGGCAGATCGTTGATCCGCTTGCCGTTGAACAGCACATCGCCGGATGTAGGCGTCAAAAAGCCGCCGATAATCCGGAGCATGGTCGTCTTTCCGCAGCCGCTGGGCCCCAGCAATGTGAGGAATTCCTTGTTGTTGATGTACAGATTGATGTTGTCGAGAATCGTCTCTCCGTCCTCGAATGTCATAGTGAGATTCGTGAGGCGAATGAGCTCTTTGGACATGTATCCTCCCCCATTTCAAAAAAATTTGTATGCGTCGGATCTTGCTGAAGATGCCCGAAACATACTGGATTGAATATATCGGGCAGGGGGGCTTTTGTCAATATCAAAACGAAGAAATTTGCAAAAAAGTTGGAAGAACGTTTTGAAAGTTCTTCCAACTTTGGAGAAAATAAAAAAATTGATGAATTATGTAAAGTATTCCTGTACGAAATCGACAGATGCAACCTGAAACGTTTTGCCATTGAGATAGGACAAGATTCCGGCATCTGTTTTAAAACAGAACGTCAGCTTGTAAGAATACAACGCCTGAAATTTCCGATCATAGCGCTTGTCAAGCTTTCCATATTTGCCGTCGCCCAGCAGCGGCCATCCCGCGGCGGCCATCTGCGCGCGGATCTGATGGGTACGGCCAGTCACAAGTTCGCACTCGACGAGACTCAGTCCATTTCTGCTTTGGAGGGTTTTATATAATGTAACGCAAGTCTTCGAGCCCTTCTGCGGAGTTTTCGTGATGTAGACGCGGTTTTCTTTCGCATCCTTGAACAGCTGCCCCTCAAGCCTTCCGGCGGCCGGGCGCGGTGCGCCGTGAACAATGCACAAATACCGCTTATCGATTTCACGATCTTTGATTTTCTGATTCAGAATGCGAAGCGCTTCTGCATTCTTTGCGGCGATGACAATGCCGCCGGTGTTACGGTCGATGCGATTGCAGAGCGCCGGGGTAAAGGCGTGCTCTTCTCTGGGCCGCCACTCTCGTTTGGCATAGAGATACGCCTGAATGTGATCGATCAGCGTTTTTCCGTATTCTGCACCGTCATGCGGATGAACAGCCTGTCCAGGCTTTTTGTCTACCAGAAGAATATTTTCGTCTTCATAGACGATGTGTAGTTTCGGCGCGGCGACGGTAAGATAGGCATTTTCTTCTTTTGGGGTATCAAAAAACTCGTCGTTGATGTATAATTGCAGTGTATCTCCGGTGATTAGCCGTGTATCGCGCTCTGCGCGCTTGCCATTCAATTTGATGCGTTTGAGCCGAATGTATTTCTGTGCCAGCGAGGCGGGAAGCAGGGGAATGGCTTTTGCAATCCAGCGGTCAAGCCGCTGCCCGGCATCGTTCTGTGTAATGGTGAATTCTTTCATGGTGATCTCCATACAAATTAAGCAAATAATCTACATTTCATTTTATCACGCAGTGTCCTTTCTGTAAAGAATCCAGTGTCAGCGAAAAAGAACGAAAAATTTGTGAAAAAGTATTTGACTTCCCTGCAACTATTCGATATAATATTCATCGCACGATTATGGATTGGAGGACGCTATGCTGCTGGATCTAAAGCCGATTCTTGTAACGCCCGGCGCAAGTCTTCCGTTTGAAACGCACGAAAATCTGTCCGACCTTGTTTTCGGCAGCTGCAAGCCTGCGTCTAAGCCAGTTCTGGCCTATGGCAAGGTTCGCAATACGGCGGGCGTTCTCGAACTTACCGGCGAACTCACCACGACGCTGCACGGCGTGTGCGACCGCTGCGCCAGCGAGTTCACGCGTGCGGTACAGATCCCTATCCACGCTGTTCTGGTTTCAGAAGAAGAGTTGGAGCAGGCGGAGGACGAGTGGGTATTTGGTATCCACGACGGTTGCGCCGATCTGACCGACATCATTACGACTGCCTTTGTCCTCAACATGGACAGCCAGCTTCTGTGCAGGCCCGACTGCAAGGGTGTTTGCTTCCGCTGCGGTAAAAACCTCAATGAAGGGCCGTGCGGCTGCAGAAAAGAATCTGATTCCCGTTTTGCTGTTTTACAGCAGTTACTGGATAAATAAGTAGATAATGTGCCTTCGGGCATTTAGACCAAGGAGGTGTACCACATGGCAGTACCCAAGAGAAAAGTATCCCGCGCAAGAAGAGATAAGAGACGCAGTTCCCACTGGAAGCTGGCGATCCCCGGCGTCGTCGCTTGCCCGAAGTGCGGCGAGCCCCGCCTGCCTCACAGAGCCTGTAAGGCTTGCGGCTACTACAATGGCCGTGAAGTCATTTCTGTTGAAGCTAAGTGATTTCGCTGAAAGAGATGAGAGGGAGGCTGTCTGCCTTCCTCTTTTCTTATCCTGAAAGGAGGGCCTACCATGTCGAAGCCCATCGTAGCCATCGTCGGCCGGCCGAACGTCGGCAAGTCGATGCTTTTTAACAAACTGACCGGCAAGCGCATGGCAATCGTCGAGGATACCCCCGGCGTCACCCGCGACCGTATTTACGGCGAATGCGAGTGGAATGGCCGCGGGTTTGCGCTTGTCGATACCGGCGGCATCGAGCCCGGTACGAATAACGAAATGCTGAAGTTTATGCGCCGGCAGGCGGAGATCGCCATTGAGACGGCCACGGTCATCATCATGGTCGTCGATGTAACAGTCGGCTTGACCGCGGCGGATGCGGAAGTCGCGTCCATGCTCAAGCGGTCGAAAAAGCCGGTCGTGCTGGCCGTCAACAAGTGCGACCAGACCGGCCACGCGAACCCGGACGCGTATGAATTCTATGCGCTTGGCCTCGGCGACCCCATCGAGGTTTCCGCCGTCCACGGTCACGGCACGGGTGATCTGCTCGACGCGTGTGTCGAAAACTTCCCGCCAGACGATGGAGAGGCATATGACGAAGATGTTATCAAGGTCGCAATCATCGGCAAGCCGAACGTCGGCAAGTCGAGCCTGCTCAATAAGATTCTCGGCGAGGAGCGCGTGATCGTCTCTAATATTGCGGGTACGACGCGCGACGCCATCGACAGCTATTTTGAAAATGATTCCGGAAAATTCCTGTTTATCGATACTGCGGGTATGCGCCGCAAGTCAAAGGTTGATGACGCGGTCGAGAAATACTCCAATCTTCGCTCCATTGCTGCCATTGAGCGCGCGGACGTGTGCCTCATCCTGATCGACGCCAACGAGGGTGTGACTGAGCAGGATACCAAGGTTGCAGGACTGGCTCACGAGGCAGGGAAGGCCTGCATTATTGTTGTCAACAAGTGGGATACGGTCGAAAAGGACACGAACACCATGGACGAGAAGACAGCAGAGATTCGCCGTGACCTCAGCTATATGACCTATGCGCCGGTCGTGTTCATCTCGGCGCTGACTGGCCAGCGCGTTGATAAGCTGTTTGACATGATTGTCGCTGTTTCCAACCAGAACAGCATGCGCATCACAACTGGCATGCTCAATAACATTCTGGAAGACGCAACCGCGCGCGTTCAGCCGCCCACGGACAAGGGTCGCCGGCTGAAGATCTACTATATCACGCAGGTCGGCGTCAAGCCGCCGCATTTTGTCTTCTTCTGCAACGACAGCCGTCTTTTCCATTTTTCCTACCAGCGGTATCTCGAAAACCAGATCCGCGCGGTCTTTGGCTTGACCGGTACGCCCATCAAGATCACAATCCGGCAGAAGGGCGACAAGGAAGACATGTAATTTTAAAGCCCGGCAGAAGCATAGCACTGCCGGGCTTTTGCAGATCAAGAATTTAAGAAGGGAGTTGGAAACAATGGAACAGAACTATGCGCGATACGCAGTGGAAAAGGCAGTCCAGCTGCTTGCAATCGACAGCCCGACGGGCTTTACGGACAAAGCGGCTGAGTGGGTGCAGGAGGCGTTTACATCGCTCGGCTTTGCCGCGCAGAAAACAGAAAAAGGCGGTATTTTGATCGACCTCGGCGGCAAGGAATCCAGGGAGGGCGGGCTGCTTTTGCAGGCGCACATGGATACACTCGGCGCGATGGTCGCGGAGGTCAAGGCCAATGGTCACCTGCGCGTGACGAGTCTTGGAGGCATGCGTGCGGAAAACGGAGAAACAGAAAACGTGCGCGTCTATACGCGTTCTGGCAAGGTCTATGAAGGCACACTTCAACTCTGCAATGCTTCTGTCCATGTCAACGGTGAATATGCAAAAACAAACCGCACCTTTGACACGACCGAGATTCTGCTGGACGAGAACGTTTCTTCCGCAGAAGAAACTCGCGCGCTTGGCATTGAAACCGGCGATATCGTCTGCTTCGACCCGCGCACGCGTGTGACAGACTCTGGCTATATCAAAAGCCGATTTCTCGACGATAAGCTTTCTGTCGGTATTCTGCTCGGTTTTGCGAAATATCTACGCGATGAAAAGAAGACGCTGCTGCGCCGCATCTATGTCCATGTGACCGTCTATGAAGAGGTCGGCTTCGGCGGTTCGGCTTCTGTGCCGGAGGGTGTAACGGAGTCCATCAGCGTCGATATGGGCTGCGTAGGTGACGGTCTTGCCTGCACAGAGCGGCAGGTATCCATCTGCGCCAAGGATTCCGGCGGCCCGTACAGCTACGCCGTCGTCGGCAAGCTTATCGACGCGGCAAAGCGCGAGGGTGCAGACTATGCCGTTGACGTCTATCCGTACTACGGCTCCGACGTCGAAGCGACGCTCCGCGCGGGCTATGACATCCGCCACGGCCTCATCGGCTCCGGCGTCTATGCCAGCCATGGCTATGAGCGCAGCCACATGGACGGCGTTCTGAATACGCTCAAAACTATCAAAGGCTATCTGCACGTCTGATAAAAAGTACAACTCTGGGTGTATACCGGTAAGACAAAACGTTTGAGAGCATCGTAAAACTACTGAGATTCGAAGGATGAACGGAGGGAGCATGGAAATCACGTTTGTAAATCCCGGTGCTGATTATATGATCCAGCGAATGATGGATTTTCAGGCCGAAGAGGAATCGGCCTTTTGGTCTGAACCGTTGTACCATTTCTATCCGCAGTTGGACAAGGTCTATGCTGCGGGCCTGTCATTCGATGAACGAACAGAATATATTGCACGGACAATGCGCACTGTTTACGCTGAATCAGAGAATACGATCAACGAAAAGGCTGCTTTATACGCGCACCATTGGAAAGTCTGCAAACCGCAAATTACTGCGGCTTTATCGGATGCTTTTGGTGTGGATTGTGCCAACTTGTTTGATGACATACGGTGTAATGTAAGCCTGAATCCGATCGAACCCCGCTTTCTGAAAGAGCACTGTTACGACACATTCTTTCTGAACAGCGAACGCGGCGCGATCGGTGGCGGAATACATGAAATCATACACTTTGTTTGGTTCTATGTGTGGAACGAACTATTCAGGGATGATTACGATGAATACGAACGTCCATCTCTTAAATGGATTTTAAGTGAGATGGTAGTTGAATCTGTAATGAAAGATGAACGCCTCAGTTCTATCAACCCATACTTTCCAAGAGAGAATGGCGGCTGTATCTATCCGTATTTCTTTGATATGATGATAGATGATAGGCCAATTTTGGATACATTGGATACCATGTACAGAAGCCAGTCTATCAGAGAGTTTATGCGGAACAGCTATGCCTATTGCCAAAAGCACGAAGCTGAAATCAGGCAGCATATCAGGAAATCAGAAGGATAAGTACATAAACAGAGTGCGGTTTTTCGAAGCAGACGAATCCATCGGACAGAGAATCACGCTTTTTGTGCCCGGAAACAATATTGGGGTTGCAACAGCTGAAGTGGGTAGGATAGCCTGCAAGGCTCAGAGTGCTCCTGAATTTTCTGCATTCGAATCCCCTCAGGCGCTTCGCACCAGCTCCCCTTGAGCCCAAGGGGAGCCTTTGGGCAACGAAAAAGAGCAAGCCATCTGGCTTGCTCTTTGGCTTGTCTTCGATCAGATCGCACGCTCAACCTTGTTGGAACGCAGGCATCTTGTGCAGACATATACATGGCGCGGAGTACCGTCAACGATTGCCTTGACACGTTTGACGTTGGGCTTCCATGCACGGTTCGCACGTCTGTGAGAATGGGAGACCTTGATACCGAATGTTACGCCCTTGCCGCAGATATCGCATTTTGCCATCGGATGCACCTCCTTGCCGCTTGGAAAATCAATGTTGGACGCTATAAAGCGCCGACAAATATATTAGCAGATTGCGTTGGAAATTGCAAGAACTTTTTTCGGAAAAATCCGAAAAAATCGCGCCGGGACGACAAAGGATTTTCCCTGTTGCGAAACCTGGGCAAAACGGGTATAATCAGAGTATCCTAAAATAGAGGTGATTGTGTGGCAAGTACCTATACGGTCCTGCTGTCCGAACTCGTTTCGGAATTCAAGCTTGACTTTTTCTACCGGTCAACGGATTTTGACAAGATCCATGTGACCGTTGATGATATCAGCCGTCCGGGCCTTCATCTGGCAGGCTTTTTCGACCATTATGAGCCGATGCGCGTCTATGTCTGCGGCACAGTGGAGACGGCTTATCTGCAAAAACTCACGCCGGAAGAACGGATCATTATTTTTGACCACTTCCTGTCCTATAAATGCCCGGCACTGATTTTCGCACGCGGGTTTGAGCCCATGCCGGAATGCCTTGAAATGGCGAAAAAGTACGACGTTACAGTTCTTGGAACAAAGGATACAACATCCTATATCGTTTCGAGCCTTATCACCTATCTGAAAAGTTCGCTTGCTCCGCGCGTCACGCGCCACGGTGTTCTGGTCGAGATCTACGGCGAAGGCATTCTCATCAACGGCGACAGCGGTATCGGTAAGAGCGAGACGGCTATCGAACTTGTCAAACGCGGCCATCGACTCATTGCGGACGATGCAGTCGAGATTAAAAAGGTGTCGCCGCATGAATTAGTCGGATCCGCACCCCCGGTTTTGAAGCATTATATCGAACTGCGCGGCATCGGTGTCATCAATGTTGCAAAGCTGTTCGGTATGGGCGCAGTTAAGGAGAGTTCCAACATTGACCTGATCATCAATATGGTGCCTTGGCGTGACGGCGAGGCCTATGACCGTCTCGGCATGGAGACGCAGTATACGGAGATTCTGGATGTCAAGGTTCCGTCCATTACGGTGCCTATTACGCCGGGCCGAAATCTTGCCGTGATTTTTGAGGTCGCCGCCATGAACAACCGTCAGAAGCGTATGGGTTATAATGCTGCCGTAGAATTTACTGAACAGATGAGCAAATACTTTACGGCCCGCAATGACGACTGAACCAAAGAAACCACCGAAAAGAGGAACCGGCTGGCTGGTTCCTCTTTTATTTTTATTTGAGATGTGATATGATAAAAAACCGATAAAAAAATTATCCACCCGGAGGCGTTTATGTGGAGTTCCGAACTTCAGCAGACCATCATTCAAAGCTGCAAAACGGCAGAGTTTCGGCTTCTGGAGCCGCTGAGCCGGCACACATCCTTCCGTATCGGCGGGCCCGCCGCAGTCATGGTGTTTCCCAAGACTGTGGAGGAACTAAAACCGCTGCTGCAAACCGCTTCGGCGCATGGAATCACACCGTATATCTTAGGTGCCGGGACAAATGTGCTGGCCCCAGACGAGGGACTGCAGGCGATCGTCATCTGCCTGAAGGACGCACTGACAAGCATCCGTCTTCTGGATAAGACAAGGATGGAAGTTTTTGCAGGCGAAAGCATGGCGAAAGCGGCTGTCTTTGCCAAGAACCACGCGCTGACCGGGCTGGAATTTGCCCATGGCATTCCGGGAACACTTGGCGGCGGCGTGTTTATGAACGCGGGCGCTTACGGCGGAGAAATGAAGCAAATCGTGGAATCCGTGACTGTTTTGACCATGGGCGGAGAAGAGAAAATGCTGTCCGGCGAGGAATCGGCATTTGCCTATCGCACGAGCGTCTATCAGACGCTGCCATGTGTGATCGTCAAAGCTGTTTTGCGTTTGCAGCCGGGAGACCCGGAGACGATTGGACAAACGATGCGCACGCTGATGAAAAAGCGCAAGGCCTCGCAGCCGCTGGAATTGCCATCCGCCGGAAGCACGTTCAAGCGTCCGACCGGGTATTTTGCAGGCCCGCTCATCGAACAAGCCGGACTCAAGGGCTGTGGAGTCGGCGGCGCGGGGGTATCAAAAAAGCATGCGGGATTTATTGTGAATACCGGTGGTGCAACGGCTGAAGATATAAAGAAGACGATTGCAATGGTGCAGTCCCGTGTATGGGAGACATCCGGTGTCCGGCTTGAGCCGGAGGTTCGGATCTGGTAAAAGGAGAAAACTATGCAGTTTGTTATCATTTCCGGCATGTCCGGCGCAGGAAAGAGCAAGGCCGCGTCCGACCTTGAGGATCTCGGATTTTACTGTGTTGACAATATGCCGGCGGAGATGATCCCACAGTTTGCACAGCTGTGTCTGGCAACAAAGGGACGGTATGAGAAGGTCGCGCTTGTAACGGATATCCGCGCAAGCATGACGTTTGACGCCCTGTTTCAGGCGCTGCAGAAGCTAGATGACATGCACTTGCAATATTCCATCTACTATATCGAGGCGTCCACAGCGGTCATTATTAAGCGTTATAAGGAAACGCGCCGTCTGCACCCGCTCATGAAGGACGGCTCCACGCTTGAAAACGCCATCGCGCGGGAACGGGAACTGTTGGCTCCTGTGCGCAACCGCGCCAGCGCAATCATTGATACGTCTAATCTTTCTACAGGCAAACTGCGCGGCCAGCTGATCGATTTGGTTGCGGGCGGGATGCGGGAGCATTCGATGGACGTGCGTGTCGTGTCGTTCGGCTTCAAATATGGTCTGCCGCTGGAAGCTGATCTGGTCTTCGATGTGCGGTTTTTGCCGAACCCGTATTATATCCCTGAACTGAAGCAGCAGACCGGGCTGGACGAGCCTGTGAAGAATTTTGTATTCAAATACCAGCAGACGCTGGACTTTGTGGCAAAAACCGAGGATCTGCTGTCGTTCCTGCTGCCTAACTATCTGGACGAGGGTAAAACGGATCTTGTGATCGCCGTTGGCTGCACAGGCGGCAAGCACCGGAGCGTTTGCATTGCAAAAGAACTGTTTGAGTTCGTATCCAAGAAAGGCTACGCGGCCACGCTCAGCCACCGTGATATGGGCAGAAGGTGAGCAACGTGACAGAATTTACAGAACAAATCCGGCTCTATGAGCCGCACCGCAGGCAGCCGCGCATTGCCGCAATCGGCGGCGGTCATGGGCTATCCGCCATGCTGCGGGGTCTGAAAACCTATACGAAGAATATTACAGCCATCGTCACCGTAGCGGACGACGGCGGCGGCTCCGGTATGCTCCGGGAGGATCTCGGCATGCTTCCACCGGGTGATATCCGCAACTGCATCATGGCGCTTGCCAACACGGAACCAACCATGCAGCAGCTGCTCAATTACCGCTTTACTGACGGAAGCCTTGCCGGGCAGAGTTTTGGCAATCTGTTTCTGGCGGCGATGAACGGCATTTCCGGCTCGTTCGACGAAGCGGTTCACCGCATGGGAGATGTTCTGGCCATTACCGGCCGCGTTCTTCCCGTTACAAATCAGGACGTGCGTCTGGAAGCTGAATTTCACGACGGCAGCCGTACACTCGGCGAAAGCAAAATCTTTTACGCAAAAAAAATCAATAATTCCCGCATCCGTAAGGTACGCCTTGTACCGGAACGCCCGACTGCTCTGCCGGAGAGTGTTCGGGCTATCCGCGATGCAGATATTGTCGTGATCGGCCCAGGAAGCCTGTATACCAGCATTATTCCGAACTTTCTGGTCGGTGGCATCGCAGATGCCGTCCGGCAGAGCAGAGCATTGAAGATTTATGTGTTGAATATCATGACGCAGGATGGCGAGACAGACGGCTATGACGCCGACGATCATGTCCGTGCAATCCTGGAACACGCAGGCCCAGGCGTAATGGACGTGTGCATTGCAAATGATGAACCCGTGCCGCCGGAGATTATGGAGCCGTACGCAAAGGAAGGCGTGTCGCAGCTTGAACTGCGCCGTGAGGATCTGGAACAGATGGGGCTTGCCGTGCGCACGTTCCCGCTTCTGGAGCCAGGACGTTATATCCGCCATAACTCTGACGCTCTGGCGCGTGCGATTTTGTCTGTATGGCGTGAATTTAGAACCTGAAGAACAAGAGGAGGTGAACGCCGTTATGTCTTTCTCATCCAACGTCAAGCAGGAATTGTGTCGGCTGCCGATCAATCGAAAAATGGAGGCCGCTGCCGAACTGTATGGCATTTTACTCTATTGCAATGCGTTTACATCTGAGTTTGTCCGCATTACAACGGAATCCCGCGATCTGGCAGAACGCCTGCCGCGTCTCATGAAAAAGGTTTTCGGCTTTTCCTTTGATCAGGAGCCGGAGGAAGATACCGGAAAGCTGCTTTTTGTCATGGAATCACAGGGGAAAATCCATAAAATGTTTGCACAGTTTGGCCTGTCAGCGGCCAGAGATGTGACACTGCATGTGAATTACGGCATGCTGGAAGAGGACGAGGAACGGCTGGCGTTTTTGCGCGGCGCGTTTTTGTCCGGTGGGTCTGTTACAGATCCTGCAAAGCGGTATCATCTGGAACTGACGACCTCCCACTATAAGGTCAGCCGCGAAACGTACACGCTGTTGCTGGATGCCGGATTTGCCCCAAAGGAGACAACACGCAGCGGAAACAGCATTCTGTATTTCAAGCAGAGTGATATGATTGAGGACTTTCTGACCGCAATCGGTGCGCCGGTGTGCGCAATGGGAGTGATGGAAGCAAAGGTCGAAAAGGATCTTCGCAATGGCGTTAATCGCCGCGTCAACTGTGAAACAGCAAATCTGACCAAAGTCGTAGATGCGTCGATGGAGCAGGTCGCAGCAATCAAAAAGCTTCAAAAACGCGGCCAACTCAACGATCTGCCGCTGAAGCTTCGTGAGACAGCGAAACTTCGGCTTGAAAATCCGGAGGCGACATTGCAGGAACTTGCTTCCATGCAGACCCCGCCTGTTTCCAAGTCTGCAATGAACCACCGCATGCGCAAGCTTGTTGCGCTTGCGGACGAAAGCTGAGAGGAGAAAACGCCATGGCCTTTGTGCATCTGCATGTTCACAGCGAATACAGCCTGCTTGACGGAGCCTGTCGCATCGGCTCTATGATGGACCGGGTGCAGGAACTCGGTCAGGACGCCATTGCCCTGACCGACCATGGCGTCATGTATGGCACGATTGATTTTTACCGCGCAGCAAAAAAAGCCGGGATCAAGCCCATTATCGGCTGCGAGGTCTATGTTGCGCGCCGAACACACTTTGATAAGGTTCATGGCATTGATAAGGAGCCATATCATCTGGTTCTGCTCTGTGAAAACGAAATTGGCTATCGAAACCTCAGCTATATGGTTTCGCTCGGCTTTACCGAGGGTTTTTATAACCGTCCGCGCGTGGATATGGATCTGCTGCGGGAGCACCACGAGGGACTGATTGCGCTCTCAGCATGCCTTGCGGGCCGTATCCCTCAGGCAATCATGCAGGAAGACCTGGATGCAGCAGAGCAGGCTGCGCGCGAATATGCGGAGATCTTCGGCCCAGAGCACTTTTATCTGGAATTGCAGGATCACGGCATTCCTGAGCAGAGAACGGTCAACGGACAGATCCGCAAGCTTGCGGACAAGCTGGGCCTGCCGCTCGTAGTGACGAACGATGCGCATTACCTGCGCAAATCAGACGCAAAAATGCAGGATGTGCTGCTCTGCATCCAGACTGGCAAGACGGTAGACGACCCGAACCGTATGAAATTTGAGACGGAAGAATTCTATCTCAAGAGTGAAGAAGAACTGCGCAGCCTCTTCCCGGATGTGCCGGAAGCGTTTGAAAATACCGTCCAGATTGCAGAGCGATGCAATGTGGAATTCACATTCGGTAAGTACTTCCTGCCGGAATTCAAGCTTCCGGAGGGGGTAACGAGTCTTTCCTATCTTAAGCAGCTTTGCCGGGAAGGCTTTGATGAACTGTACGGCACGGCGCATCCGGAATACATGCAGCAGCTGGAATATGAGATCGACATGATTGAGAAAATGGGCTTTACGGACTATTTCCTAATCGTGTGGGATTTTGTACGCTTTGCCAAATCTGCCGGGATTCCCGTTGGGCCTGGACGCGGCAGCGCCGCTGGCTCCATGGTGACCTATTGCTTGCATATCACCGAGATTGATCCGATGAAATACGGCCTGTATTTCGAGCGCTTCTTAAATCCAGCTCGTGTGACCATGCCGGATATCGACATGGATTTTGGGGATACCAGACGAGGAGAGGTCGTTGACTATGTCCGGCAGAAATACGGCGAGGATCATGTCGCACAGATCGTCACGTTCGGCACCATGGCGGCACGAGCTGCCATCCGCGATGTAGGCCGGGTCATGAACTTCACATTTGCCGAAACAGATGCCGTTGCAAAGCTCGTGCCGACCACGCTTCACATCACGCTCAAGGACGCGCTGAAGCAGTCCTCACAGCTAAGGCAGATGTATGACGGCGATGCGCGCGTCAAGGAACTTGTCGATACGGCCATGGCTCTTGAGGGCATGCCGCGCAATACCTCGACACATGCGGCAGGCGTGGTCATTACCAAGCTGCCAGTCTACAATTATGTGCCCCTCGCAACAAATGATGGAACCATTGTCACGGAATACACCATGACGACGCTGGAGGAACTGGGGCTTCTCAAAATGGACTTCCTCGGCTTGCGAAACATCACCGTCATTGACGACGCGATCCGCGATATCCGGAAGACGGAGCCGGATTTCTCCATGTCCCGCGTGACGGACAACGACCCCAAGGTCATGGACATGCTCACGCAGGGCAGAACGGCCGGCGTATTTCAGATGGAATCGACCGGCATGACGGGCGTGTGCATGGGCCTGAAGCCGCAGTCGATTGAAGATCTCTCCATCATCGTTGCAGCCTACCGTCCCGGTCCGATGGAATCGATTCCGCGTCTGATCGCCTGCAAGCAGGATCCGTCGCTTGTCAAGTACAAGCACCCGATGCTGAAGCCTATCCTTTCCGTTACCTACGGCTGTATTCTTTATCAGGAGCAGGTCATCGAGATATTCCGGAAGCTTGCCGGATATTCGCTTGGACAGGCGGACATGGTGCGCCGCGCCATGAGCAAGAAAAAGGCCAAGGACATCGAAAAAGAGCGCGGGGCCTTCATCCGAGGCGATGCCTCGCGTAATATCACCGGCTGCGTTGCAAACGGCATCCCAGAACAGACGGCGGAAGCAATCTATAATGAGATGTATGATTTTGCGAACTACGCGTTCAACAAGGCGCATTCCGTCTGCTATGCGGTGATCGCGTACCAGACTGCGTGGTTCAAATGCTATTACCCGCGTGAGTATATGGCGGCGCTCATGACGTCAGTGCTGGGCAGTTCAGTCAAGATTTCTGAGTATATTTCCGAGTGCCGTGCGATGGGTATTGCGCTGCTGCCGCCGGATATCAATGAATCCAATGATAACTTCACTGTTGTGCCAGGCGGAATCCGTTTCGGTCTGGCGGCGATCAAGAATATCGGACGCGGCTTTATTCAGAAGGTCATGAACGAGCGCGAACAGGGTGGAAAGTTCACCAGTCTTGAGGATTTTGCCTCCCGTATGTACGGGACAGATCTGAACAAGCGCGCGCTGGAAAATCTCATCAAGGCAGGCGCCTGCGACAGTTTTGGACTCAACCGTGCCCAGATGCTGCGCATTTACGAACTAGTGCTCGACGCTGCTGCCAGCCGGAAAAATAAAAACATCGACGGTCAAATGGGCTTGTTCGATCTGCTGTCCGGCGAGGACAGCGCCGCCGTTATGCCTGCTGTGCAGGTGCCGGATATTCCAGAAATGAGTGTACAGGAGAAAATGAATCTGGAAAAGCAGACAACAGGCCTGTATCTATCTGGCCACCCGATGGACGAGTACCGCCCTCTGCTGCGCGGCATGGATGTTGTGCCTATCGGCGAGATTCTTGAGTGCTTTGAAAATGGCGACGAGACCTATCAGGATGAGCAGATTGTGAATATCGCTGGAATCGTGGAGGCAATCAAGATGAAGACCACGCGCTCCGGCTCCATGATGGCATACGTCACAGTGGAGGACGACACCGGTTCCATGGAACTTTTGACATTCTCCACGATTTTGAACCAATATGGTTCACTTCTCTATGAAAACGCCGCTGTTATCCTGAATGGGCGCATCTCTGTGCGCGATGAAAAACCGCCGCAGATGGTTGTGAACCGCGTGATACAGGTTGGGGACATGAAGGATCTTGATGCTGCGCAGACTGCTCGTCAGGCAGCGGCACAGGCGCATACTGTCTATCTGAAAATCGAGAATTCCGGGCAGAAATCTGCAAAAAAGGTCTTGCCAATCCTGAAAATGTTCCCCGGAAGGGCACGGGCTGTCATTTACTTCGCCGATACTGGTGCACGGATGGGCGGAGCATGTGCGCTGGACGAGCGAATGCTGCAGGAACTGCGAGAACAGCTTGGCGAAAAAAATGTAGTTGTGAAGTAGTCTTGTTTTTTACAAATTCGCTACACTTTTGTAACTTGACATGTTATACTATAAAGAGTTGAAAAGGAGTTGGGGCGATTGCGCAGGAAACAGCTGGGACTTGCGTTGCTTTCTGCGGCGTTGACACTGCTGCTGACAGGATGCTTTGTCAAAACAGTTGACGAGTTATATACGCTGCCGCGGCATTCTGACGAGTATGACCGGCTGGAACTTGCGATTGAAAAAGTCCTGACCAGCCAAAATGCTTCCTATGCCGCGCCGGTGTCCGGTGTAAACCAGCAGTCTGTGCAGCTGGCCGATCTCGACGGCGATGGCATGGACGAAGCGATTGCATTTTTGAAAGCAGCAGGAGACAAGCCGCTCAGAGCCTGTATCTTTTCTCACGCAGACGGAGACTATCACCTGACAGATGTGATTGAGGGCGATGGCACCAGCTTTGCAAGCGTGGAATATGTACAGCTGACAGATCGACCAGGGATCGAACTTGTCATCGGCTGGCAGCTGTCCACCGATGTTCTGCAATCGCTCGGCGCTTATTCCTACGCAGACGGCCATGTGTCCGAACTGATGAACGCCAACTATTCGGAATACCGCGTAGCCGATCTTGACAGCGATGGGCAGAAAGATATTTTTATTCTCCGCTTTGACGCAGAGCAGCCGCAGGGTGTTGCAGAACTCTATCACTGGAAGGACGGGCAGCTGGAACGCGAACCGGAAGCGTATCTGACTGCTGGCGCATCCCAAGTCAAACGCATTTTGAGTGGGAATCTGATGAAGGATGTTCCCGCTGTCTTTGTTGCAAGCGCATATGAAAATAACAGCCTTGTGACCGACGTGTTTGCCTTTCAGGACGGTACTTTCAGAAACGTTACTGCACATGAGGCAGAAAGTGCGGTTTCCACTGTTCGCAGTTATTATGTCTATGCCGCTGATATTGACGAAGATGGACTGATTGAACTGCCGCAGATCCTGCCGCTTCCGACAGCAGAGGGATCTGATGAAAATGATGCAGCAATCAGCTGGTATAACCTTGATATGGAAGGGCGCAGCCTTCCAAAGCTGACGACCTATCACAGTTTTTCTGGTGGGTGGTTTTTGAAGCTTCCAGACAGCTGGCAGAACCAGTTCTGCATCACGCGCAGCGCAGAGACGGATGGCGTGCGCGGCTATGCGTTTTCGCAGTGGAAAAATGGACGGCGCGGCGATTTGATTTTTACAGTCTATGAGTTTTCCGGTGAAAACCGGTATGAGTTCGCATCCGCAGACGGCAGATTGATTCTGGCCGAGAAGGGCGATGTTGCCTATGCAGCAAAGCTTGGAACAGGAAAGTGGGCTTCCGAACTGTCGGAAGACAGACTAAAGGACATGTTCCACTTTATTCATATTGATTGGAATTCGGGAGAGACGTGAGGAGCAAAACAGAATGAAAAAGGTTTTGATTTTGGAAGACGAGGTCAGCATCCGAAGCTTTGTGGTCATCAATCTTAAGCGCGCTGGATATGAGGTCGTGGAGGCCGGAACCGGTGAAGAGGCGCTGGAGTTGCTGAAGGTCAATCCAGATGTCGGCGTTGCGATCCTCGATATTATGCTGCCAGGCATCGACGGATTTGAGGTCTGCCGCAACATCCGGGCGACAGATAAAAAAATCGGTATTATTATGTTAACTGCAAGGAGCCAGGAGATGGACAAGATCACCGGCTTGATGACAGGCGCAGACGACTATATGACCAAACCCTTTAGTCCAGCGGAATTGACCGCACGCATCGACGCGCTGTACCGCCGTATTGATTCAGACGGGTCTTCTAATCAAATCGAACTCAAGCACGGCCCCTTCGTTTTGAATACACGCAACCGGACGCTGGATAAGGACAGCCGCCGCATCAAGCTAACGCAGGTGGAATACGCCATCGTCAAGCTGTTCATGCAGAATCCAGGACGGGCACTTTCTCGTGAGGATATTCTTGCTGCGGTCTGGGGCCGGGACTATGACGGCGAACTCAAGATCGTTGACGTGAACATCCGCCGCCTGCGCATTAAGATCGAGGACGACACCGCAAATCCGACCTACATTACAACGGTCTGGGGCTTTGGTTACAAGTGGGGCGCATAAGGCGCGAGGTGAGGCTTTTTGAAGAAAAAGAAACGCCTGTCCGGCATTGAGCGGCGCTGGTTCGTCAATAACGTAGGCGTGATTATGCTGCTGGTCGCAGCCTGTGTGTTTGGTGTAGTGTTTTCTGTAGCGGCGTATTACGACACTAACCTTCGCTCCGGCCTTGAAAACAAGGCGAAAACAACGACCGATTTTTTCAGCAATTACATCTCACAGAGTTACAAGGAATATTATCAGTCCTGTATCAAATTTGCACAGACCTTTGAAGAAAAGGACCGGCTGGAACTGCAATTTATTTCTGCGAATGGAAAGCTTGTCGCTTCCTCCTATGGAAAATTCGCCGGACGTTCTGCCTCGACGCCCGAGATTCAGCAGGCGATCGACAGCCAGCAGATCCGGCACTACAAGGGTAGAAACCCGCTGACAGGGGAGCGCATTCTGGCCGTTTCCAGTCCGATGATCTATACAAACGGCGAAGTGATCGGCGTGCTGCGCTATGTAACAAGTTTGCGCAATGCGGATCTTCAGATCCTGATGATCGCACTGATTGCCATCACGATCGGCCTGCTGTTTATTGGCTCGATCTTCTTCCTGAGCAGCTTTTTTATCAAGTCCATTCTGGTGCCCGTCTCGCAGATCAACGCGACAGCCAAGCGCATTGCCGCCGGCTCCTACGGCGTGCAGATCCCCGGTCAGTATGACGACGAGATCGGCGAGTTGGTTGGTACCATCAATGATATGTCCGTCAAGATTGGTCAAGCGGAGAAAACGCAGACGGAATTTATTTCCTCTGTGTCGCACGAACTGCGCACGCCGCTTACGGCCATCTCCGGCTGGGGTGAAACGCTTCTGACATCCGAAAATCTGGACGCGGAGACGCGGCGCGGCGTTGTGATCATTGCGCGTGAGGCCAAGCGACTTACCGGTATGGTCGAGGAACTGCTGGAATTCACGCGAATGCAGGACGGGCGGTTTACACTCCATGTCGAAACGGCTGATGTTCTGGCGGAATTTGAAGATACGGTCTTTATGTACGGCAACCGGCTCAAGCAGGAGGGAATCTGTCTGCACTATGACGGCTGCGATGAGGAGATTCCAGAGATTCCGTGCGACGTTGCGCGTATGCGTCAGGTGTTTTTGAACATTCTTGACAACGCAGCCAAACACGGTGGCGAGGGCAAGCGTATCGACGCATCCATCGCACATGAAGGAACTTCTGTTGTCATCCGCATCCGGGATTATGGGCCCGGTATTCCGGAAGAAGAACTTCCGCGCGTCAAGCTGAAATTTTATAAAGGCAGTTCTAAAGCCCGCGGCAGCGGCATCGGACTTGCCGTCTGCGAGGAGATCGTTACCATGCACGGCGGAATGCTGACACTGGAAAATGCGGAGGGCGGCGGCACGCTTGTTACGATCAGCATCCCCACTGGGGAAGAATAAGAGGTTTGCATGAAAAAAGAAAACAATCCTGTCAGTCAGGAAAAATTTAAAACACTCATCGGCGGTCAGGCACTGATTGAAGGCATTATGATGCAGGGGCCGGACAAGCGTTCTATCGTCGTGCGCGGCCCAGAGGGCCTTGTCAAAAAGGTCGAGCCGCTTAAAAAGCGCACCGGTATTGCCAAATGGCCACTGATCCGCGGCGTAGTGAATTTTGCTTCGTCTATGGTGTCTGGCGTGAAAGCACTCATGTATTCGGCGGAGTTCTTTCCGGAAGATGAGGCCGATGCACAGCCATCCAAATTTGAACAGTGGCTGGAGCAGAAGCTTGGCAGTGAGAAGCTGGAAAAAGCAGTTGTGTCCTTTTCTGTGTTTCTCGGCGTTCTGTTTTCTGTCGGCCTGTTCTTCCTGCTGCCGACACTTTTGAGCGGTATTTTTGACCGCTGGATCCATAATGCTGTCATCCGTAGTCTGATTGAGGGCGTCATTCGCATCGCAATTTTTATGGGCTATATGATCCTGATTTCCCGGATGAAGGACATGAAGCGCGTCTTTTCCTATCACGGTGCAGAGCATAAGACCATCCGCTGCTATGAAGCGCAGCTTCCGCTGACAGTTGAAAACTGCCGCGGCATGACCCGCCTGCATCCGCGCTGCGGCACAAGCTTCCTGTTTGTTGTCGTTGCGATTTCGATTTTGCTTTTTGCGCTCGTAAGCGCTGTTTTCCCGACCAGCAATATGCTTGTCCGTATGCTTATCCGGCTTGCACTCCTGCCGTTCGTCGTGTCGATCAGCTATGAGTGCAATCGTTTTGTCGGCCGCCATGACAATGGCCTGACGCGCGCGCTTTCTGCACCCGGTATGTGGTCCCAACACTTTACGACCAACGAGCCGGATGATTCCATGCTGGAAGTTGCTATTGAGGCGCTGAAACTCGTCATTCCGGACGAGGCTGGTACTGACCGATGGTAAAGAAGTACGGCGACCTCTATCTTCAGGCCCGCCGGACGCTGCTGCCATCGGAAGGGGAGAATGCCTCCATGGCTGCACGGGAACTGTTGGCATTTGCCTCTGAAAAATCCGTGACGGCCGTGCTTGCAGACTCGAACTTATACGCCAGCGAACAGATCGAGGATAAGTTGAATGGGTATGTAAACCGCATGCTTGCACATGAACCGCTGCCTTATATCCTCGGACAATGGGATTTCTATGGAATATCACTGGAGGTCACGCCGGATGTGCTCATCCCGCGCGATGACACCATGGCGGTTACTGATCTTGCGCTCGATGTCCTGCGCGGCAGAACAGAACCGCGTGTACTGGATCTTTGCTGTGGCAGCGGCTGTATCGGCCTCGCCATTGCACACCAGCTGCCTGATGCCCATGTGACACTTGCAGATATCTCGCGCCCCGCGTTGGCGGTTGCCAAGCGCAACATCAAGCGGCTGAAGCTTATGAACCGTGTGACAGCGGTCGGGCTGGATGCACGGAAGCGAGGACCTAGTTTTGTCGGCACACTTGACGCGCTGGTCTGCAATCCACCGTATGTGACGAGCGAAGAAATGGCGCGGCTGGAGCCGTCCGTAAAGGAATACGAGCCTGCCCTTGCGCTGGACGGCGGGAAAGACGGGCTGGCGTTTTACCGCGCCGTCGTAGAAAACTTTACCCATCTGCTGGCAGACGGCGGATACCTCTGCTTTGAATTTGGCCTTGGACAGCATATGGCCGTATCTATGATTCTTCAGGAATACGGATATACGGATATTGTTCTGCGGAAAGATTTGCGCGGCGTTGTCCGCGCTGTCAGAGGGAAAAAGAAATAAAACAAACGTTTGATTTTTCCCAAACAATGTGTTATAGTAAGTCTATACACAAAAGAGGAAGGAACTGAGACGATGGAAAAGAAAAAAACAGCCGATCAGACTCCCAATAACGACAAGAAACAGGCTCTTGATACTGCTATCCGGCAAATCGAGAAAAACTTCGGCAAGGGCGCGGTTATGCGTCTGGGTGACCGGCCTGATCTCCAGGTCGATGCAATCCCAACCGGCTCTCTGGCACTTGATGCCGCGCTCGGTATAGGCGGCGTGCCCAAGGGCAGAATTATCGAGATCTACGGGCCGGAATCCTCCGGTAAGACGACGCTGGCGCTGCATATTGTCGCACAGGCGCAGAAACGTGGCGGTGAGGTCGCATTCGTAGATGCCGAGCATGCGCTGGATCCGGATTATGCTGCCCGCATCGGCGTAGATATTGATTCCATGCTGGTTTCCCAGCCGGATACCGGTGAGCAGGCGTTGGAGATTACCGATGCACTCGTGCGCTCCGGCGCGGTTGACGTCGTGGTTGTTGACTCTGTCGCGGCGCTGACGCCCCGTGCGGAAATCGAGGGTGAAATGGGTGATACATTCGTCGGCCTGCAGGCGCGGCTCATGTCGCAGGCACTGCGTAAGCTAGCCGGCAATATCTCCAAGACAAACTGCGTCGTGATCTTCATCAACCAGCTGCGTATGAAAATCGGAGTCATGTACGGCAACCCTGAGACGACAACTGGCGGCAACGCGCTGAAGTTCTATGCTTCTGTCCGTATCGACATCCGCCGCACAGAGGCCATCAAAAACGGCTCCGAGGTCATTGGCAACCGTACACGCGCCAAGATCGTCAAGAATAAATGCGCGCCTCCCTTCAAAGAGGCTTATTTCGATATTATGTACGGCGAAGGCATCTCCAAATGGGGTGAGATGGTCGATCTTGCAGTACAGCTGGAACTCATCAACAAGAGTGGCAGCTGGTTCTCCATAGGCGACGAGCGCATCGGGCAAGGCCGCGATTCGGCAAAACAGTATCTCATTGACCATCCCGATGTTGCCGACCGCATTGAGCAGTCTATCCGCGATAATATGTGGAAGCTGCAGGGCAAGAACGCGAAACCGCCTGCATCCGCGGCTGCAAAGCCGGTAAGCGTTTCGGCTGACGATTTTAATGACGACTGATGCGCCTGCTTGCCATTCAGGAACTGCCGCAGTCAAAGCGCGTCAAGCTTGTCTTTGACGATGATTCCGTATTAAAAACGCAGCCGTATCTGCTTGCAGACTTCGGCCTGTACAGCGGGATGGACCTGACGGACGAAGACTATCAGGCGCTGCTGACGGCTGCCGGAAAAGCGTCTGCAAAGGCCCGGGCCGTTCGCATTGTCGCAGCTGCCGGCGTATCTGAAAAGGAACTTCAGAAACGGCTTGTCCAAAAGGGCGAGGAAGCAGCTGACGCACAGGAGGCTGTCGGCTGGCTCAAAGAACTTCATCTGCTCGACGACCGGGAAACGGCTCGTCAGCTTGTTGCAAGCGCCGCAGCAAAGGGCTACGGAAAGAGCCGCATTAAGAATATTCTATATGAGAAGGGTATTCCGCAGGAATTCTGGGATGAGGCGCTTGCGGAATTGCCGGAAATGGACGATGCCATCGACCGTTTCCTGCTCCGCCGCTGGCAGGGAAAAGTCCCGGACGAAAAAGAAGTAAAACGAACTGTGGACGCGCTGATTCGGCGCGGTCACAGCTGGAAGGACATCCAATCTGGTCTTCGGCGCTACCGTGTCGGACTGGAACTGGAAGAAATCACGGAGGACGACATATCATGACTCATACGATAGGCATGATCTCGCTTGGCTGCGCCAAAAATCAGGTCAATGCCGAACATATGCTCTGGCTGCTGCGGCAGGCAGGCTATGAGATCAGCCCCGACCCGGACGGCGCAGAACTCGTTATTGTCAACACCTGCGGCTTTATTGAGTCCGCCAAGACAGAGGCTATCGACAACATTCTGGCCATGGCGCAGCTGAAGGCAGAGGGCAGAATCCAGAAGATTCTTGTGACTGGCTGTTTGGCCCAACGCTATCAGGAAGAAATTTTGAAGGAATTGCCGGAAGTTGATGGTGTCCTTGGAACCGGTTCTTATTACGATGTTGCGAATGCCGTTGGACAGGTTTTGTCTGGCAAGCGTTACAAGCGCTTCGACGACATCAACGCCGCCCAGTCGGAAGACGGCCGGATTCTCACAACACCGGAATATTATGCTTATCTGAAAATCGCGGAGGGCTGCGACAATCACTGCGCGTACTGCGTCATTCCAAAGCTTCGCGGCAAGCTTCGCAGCCGCCCGATGGAGGAACTGGTAAAGGAAGCAGAGCAACTTGCAGCCGACGGCGTGAAAGAATTGATCGTTGTGGCGCAGGACACCAGCCGCTACGGCCTCGATCTCTACGGCGAGCGGAAGCTTGCGGAGCTGCTGCGCAGGCTCTGCAAAATCGACGGGCTGGTCTGGGTCCGGGTACATTATCTCTATCCCGATGAAATGTCGCAGGAGCTGATCGACGTTCTGGCAAACGAGCCGAAGATCGTCAAATATCTGGATATTCCCATCCAGCATATCAACGACGAGATCCTGCGTAAAATGAACCGGCGCGGCAACGGCGAATATGTCCGGCAGCTGTTCACAAAGCTCCGCCATGAGATCCCCGGCCTTGTGCTCCGCACGAGCCTCATTACCGGTCTTCCCGGCGAAGGCGAGGAAGAATTCGAGCAGCTTTGCGACTTCCTGAAGGAATATAAGCTTGAGCGCGTGGGTGCGTTTGCATTTTCACCGGAAGAGGGCACACGCGCAGCCGAAATGGAATATCCTGATACCGAGATCGCCAAGCAGCGCGCAGAGCAGGTTGCAGAGATTCAGTCGCGCATTATGGACGACTATAACGAGTCCTGTGTCGGTCAGGTCATGCAGGTGCTCTGCGAGGGCTATGACCCGGACGAGGACAGCTATTACGGCAGAACCTATGCCGATTCTCCCGACATCGACGGGAAGATCTGGTTCACAGCGGAAAAACATATCAAGACCGGCGATTTTGTAGACATCCATGTGTTGGATACCTACGACGGAGAGCTTGTCGGCGTACTGGAGGAAGAATACAATGACGACTGCGAGTAAAATTACCCTTGTCCGTGTAGTGCTGATCCCGGTCTACATGGTTCTGATGCTGCTGTCGGCGAACGGCGCGGACTGGCTGCGCTGGGCCGCTGTTGCGGTCTTTGTGATCGCCAGCATTTCCGATTTTTTGGACGGCTATATTGCCCGCCACTACAATCAGGTCAGCGATTTCGGCAAATTCCTCGACCCGCTGGCCGATAAGCTGCTGGTGACGGCCTGCATGATGATTTTCGTCGGCTGGGGCCGGATGCCGTCCTGGGTCGTGTTCATCGTGATCGCGCGCGAGTTTGCCATCAGCGGCCTGCGCATGGTCGCGGCCAGCAATGGAACTGTAATTGCCGCCGGATGGAGCGGTAAGATCAAGACCTCCTGCACGATGGTAGGCCTGATCGCCATGATGGTGCTGCCAAACCTCTCGACACTGGACCTGATTGTGAATATCGTGATTTTGGCCACGACAGTCTATTCGGGGGTGGAGTATTTCTGCAAAAACTGGGCCTGCCTCGGCCTTGGGAAGAAAGCTTGACTCAGGCTTGACTTTTTTCCGTTCCAATGATATGATTTCCCAAGAAAATTCAATATCGCGTTGATCGAAAAGAGTACCGCAGTTTTACTTTTTCAGAGAGTCTCCGCCGTCGGCTGCAAACGGAGGCAAAGATAGTGCGGGAATGTGCGTTCGGGAGCGAGGGGAGACCCCGTTGAGGCTGACGTTACAGCCAGAGCAAGAAATCAGAGTGGAACCGCGAGTTTTTTAACCCGCCTCTTGAGCAATTCAGGAGGCGGGTTTTATATTGGAGGAACTGTCTTTGCATTTATTGGAGGATATCCGGGCATATAAGAAAAACGACCCCGCCGCGCGTTCGGCTATTGAGGTTATGCTGTTGTATAACGGTCTGCACGCGACGATTGACTACCGGATCGCGCACTGGTTTTACCGACGGCGATGCTTTTTCATCGCCCGCGCAATCTCACAGTGGTCAAAGATGTGGACTGGGATTGAGATCCACCCCGGTGCGACCATCGGCCGTCGGCTGGTCATTGACCACGGGACCGGCATTGTGATCGGCGAGACTGCCGAAATTGGGGACGATTGTCTGCTCTATCAGGGCGTAACGCTCGGCGGCACAGGCAAGGACGTCGGCAAGCGCCATCCGACGCTTGGCAATAACGTCATGGTCGGCTCTGGCGCAAAGGTGCTGGGCCCGTTCCGTGTTGGTAACAACGCCCGCATCGCGGCAAACGCTGTGGTGCTGCGTGAAGTACCGGAGGGAGCGACGGTCGTCGGCGTTCCGGGCCGAATCGTCCGACTTTGCGGCGATAAGCTTGACCATATCCACACACCCGACCCGGTCATGCTGGAAATCGAGGAACTCAAGCGCCGCATGGCGCTGCTGGAAGAACAGATCAACGATACAAAAAAGGAGACTTGACGATGTATCTTTACAACTCTGCCACACACAAAAAGGAAGAATTTGTCCCCTATGACCCGAAGCTGGTCAAAATGTATACCTGCGGCCCGACGGTCTATCACTTTGCGCATATTGGCAATTTGCGTAGCTATATCATGGAGGATGTGCTGGAAAAATACCTCCGCTACGCGGGCTATCCCGTGAAGCGCGTCATGAACATCACAGACGTCGGCCATCTGACCTCCGACGCGGATGAGGGAGAAGACAAGATGCTCAAGGGCGCCCGCCGCGAGCATAAAACTGTCATGGAGATTGCCAAGTTCTACACTGACGCTTTTTTTGACGACTGCCGCAAGCTGAACATCAAGAAGCCCGACGTTGTTCAGCCAGCTACCGGCTGCATTGATGAGTATATCAAGATCATTACCAAGCTTCTCGACACAGGCTATGCCTACATTGAGGGCGGCAATGTATACTTTGACACATCTAAGCTTGAAAAATACTATATTTTCAACGATCACAAGGAAGAAGACCTCGCCGTCGGCGTCCGCGAGGGCGTCGAGGAGGATACGAACAAGCGCAACAAGAACGACTTTGTGCTCTGGTTCACAAAATCCAAGTTTGAAGATCAGGCGCTCAAGTGGGATTCTCCGTGGGGCGTTGGCTATCCGGGCTGGCACATCGAATGTACCGGCATTTCGCTCAAATATCTGGGCGAGCACCTCGATATCCACTGCGGCGGCATCGACAATGCCTTCCCGCACCATACGAACGAAATTGCGCAGTCGGAAAGCTATATTGGCCACCACTGGTGCAATTACTGGATGCACGTTATGCACCTGAATACTGCCAGCGGCAAAATGTCCAAATCGAAGGGCGAATTTTTGACGGTGTCCCTGCTCGAACAGAAGGGTTATGACCCATTGTGCTACCGCCTGTTCTGCCTGCAGAGCCACTACCGCCGTAATCTGGTCTTCACATGGGATAACCTCGACAATGCTGCAGGAACGTATCAGAAGCTACTGACCAAGATCGCCGCATTGAAGCCCGGCGATGGAGAGATTGACGAAGATGCTGTGGCGGTTCTGCGAGAAAAATTCAACGCTGCGCTCGGCAACGACCTCAACACGTCTCTCGCCATTACAGCTCTGTATGACGTGCTCAAGTATAAGACCAGCGATGCAACGAAACTGTTTGTTCTTGATGACTTTGACAAGGTGCTGAGCCTTGACTTGTGCAAAAAGGCTGATGAGATCCGCAAGCGCAATGCGGCGGAAAAGCCCGCCGCAGGCGCGTATTCCATCTTCTGCGAGGACGGCAATGATGATCCCGCTGTGACCGCGCAGATCCAGGCGCGCTACGATGCGAAGAAAGCCAAGAACTTTGCCGAGGCCGACCGTATCCGCGATGAACTTAAGTCGCAGGGCGTTGAAATCACCGATATCCCTGGCGGTGTAAAGTGGAAGCACATCTGAGCAAACAAAACCCGGAGCATTTGCTCCGGGTTTGCGCATCAAAAGATTATCCAATCTGAATTTACAGGAGTAGCTAATGAAAATATGCCAGCTGACAAACAGCACCGAAAAACAGGCTGTGACGCGGAGCATTCTGGAAGCGCTTCCGGAATGGTTCGGTATCCCAGAGGCAAGGGAGGATTACATCACAGAAAGCGGCGATAAACAATTCTTCTGCGCCTATGACGCAGACAAGCCCGTTGGTTTTTTATATCTGAAAGAAACAGGAACGGCTACCGTTGAATTATACGTTATGGGCGTCTTAAAGGAATACCATCGCCAGGGGATTGGACGGGAACTGTTTCAAAGTGCAAAAGAAGCAGCAGGCAAAGCCGGTTATTCTTTTATGCAGGTAAAAACTGTACAGATGGGAAAATACGAGGAATATGACCGCACAAATCAGTTTTACCTGTCACTCGGCTTTCAGGAATTTGAGGTATTTCCGACATTATGGGATGAATGGAATCCCTGTCAGGTATATGTGATGGCGATATAACATTACACCTAGCCAACGCGCAGCTTGCGGTGGTTTATTTCTTTGGCTTTCGGTCGAAAAACGGGGATTTTCCGCTTACGCTGAGGGGAAGGCCGAGAACCAGCGTTGCTTTTTCACCAAGCAGGCCGAGGCTTTTTGCTGCACGGCCGACAGAGAACATCACACGGCTGTCTACACGCGCATCAGCTGCGGCAGAAACAGCGGAACCAATGGCGATGCCGACGTCAACGGCGTCCCACGCGCACAGACCATCTTGCTTTGCACAGTCGGCGCAGCTTTTAAAATGACAGTACTGACAGCCTGCGTCAAGTCCACGCCGCACTTCTTCCATTCCAAAAAGCACAACGGCGTCGGCTGCGTCGAGGTTGTCTGCGTCGCGGCTGAAAAACGCATACTTCAGTTCATCAGCCAGCTTTCGCATATGCGCAGCCAGTTGTGTTTTCTCATCTCCCGTTAAAACGCAGGTTACAAGCCCATCCATGCCTCTGGTCTTCGGGGCTGTACGCGCAGCAGCGCAGACCTTTGCTACCGTATCCAGAACAGCGCGGGATTCCATGTCCTTTGAAGAGTAGATCATATCGATACGCTCCTTTTCGTTTTTATTCAGTATAGTGTTTTTTCAGGAAACCGTCAACCTGTGAAGCGCCTTTCTTGAAAGAAAGACAGAAATGTGATAAACTAAATACAGAAATGCAAAGGAGTTTACGCCCATGAAGCTGATGGTTCTCGATGGAAACAGCGTCATTAACCGTGCCTATTACGGTGTCCGCGCACTGACAACCAAGGATGGGTTCTTTACTAACGCAATTTACGGGTTTTTGAATATTCTTGAGAAACTCCGCGCAGAGGAACAGCCAGACGCGCTCTGCGTCGCGTTCGATCTCAAGGCACCGACATTCCGCCATTTGCAATACGACGGATACAAGGCTACGCGCCATCCCATGCCTGATGAACTTGCTATGCAGATGCCTGTCATGAAGGACGTTCTGCGGGCCATGCAGATTCCAATTTTTGAGTGCGAGGGCTGGGAAGCTGATGACGTGATCGGTACGATCGGAAAGCGGTGCAGCCATGCGGGCTGGAACTGCGTGATCGTCACCGGAGACCGGGATTCCTTACAGCTGATCGACGAGCATGTGACGGTTAAGCTTGTCTCGTCCAAGCTGTCTCAGACCGTCGCGGTCAATTATGACCCTGCAAAATTCCGCGAGGAATATGGCTTTGACCCGATCCATCTGATCGACCTGAAAGCCCTCATGGGTGACAGTTCGGACAATATTCCAGGCGTTGCGGGCGTCGGCCCGAAAACGGCAACGCAGCTTCTGCTGGATTATGGCACGCTGGACGGCGTGTATGCGCATTTGGACGCAATCAAGGAAAAGCTGCGCGCAAAGCTTGAACAGGGGAAGGATAGTGCCTATCTCTCTTACGATTTAGCAACAATCCGCTGCGAAGCGCCGATTGCGTTTTCGCCGGAAGCATGTCTCGTGCAGCCATATGACGAGGCTGCATTGTACAGGTTGTTCACACGCCTGGAGTTTACGCGTCTGATTTCCCGGTACGGCCTGCACGCGCCGCAGGAAGCAGCGGAGAACGGAAGCCTTGAGGGCATCTGCACAAGCGAAGCGGTATATGATGCTGCCCGTGCCGAGGCGCTTGCAGCATCCTTTCAGAAAGAACATTATGTAACTTTAGCTACCGAATCAGACTTATCTGGAATTGCTGTTGTCACAGGGGAATCTGGCTATTATTTTGGCCATGAAGCACTGAAAAGCAGAAGTTTTATGTCAACTCTGCTCGGCGCGTCTGTGAAGAAAGTCGTGCATGACTGCAAGCCGCTTATGCGCCGCTTGCTGGAACTGGGATATCCGGCAGATGGGTTTATTTTTGATACCGCGCTGGCTGCTTATGATCTGGATGCAACACAGGGCAGCTATGAACTTGACCGCGTGGTTATACATCAGCTTGGCTTTGAGATCGGCCGCGCAGACAAGGAAGAAGTTGGTGAAGAGGCTGCGCGCGTGTGCAATCGACTTGCGGAGGCAGCTGCGATCTCAGCGCTGTATGACGCGCTGCCGGAAAAGCTTGCGCAGAACGGTATGGAAAAACTCTATTATGAGATTGAATTGCCGCTCTGTCGGGTGCTGGCTGAAATGGAATGTATCGGTGTCAAGGCTGACCAGATGGCGCTGATCTCATTTGGAAACATGCTGCAAAGCCGCATTGAAGCGGCTCAACAGACCATTTTCAGCTTTGCCGGGCGGGAATTCAACATCAATTCTACCAAACAGCTTGGAGAAGTCCTTTTCGACGAACTATGCCTGCCAGCAGGTAAAAAAACCAAGAGCGGCTACTCAACAAACGCAGATGTGCTTGAAAAACTCAAGGGCAAGCATCCAATCATTGAAGCGATCCTTGATTACCGCGCTATGACGAAGCTGAAAAGCACCTATGCGGATGGCCTTGTTAAGCAAATTGCCGACGACGGACGCATCCACACTACATTCCAGAACATGGTCACAGCTACAGGCCGCTTGTCCTCGACAGACCCAAATCTGCAGAATATTCCCATCCGCACGGAACTTGGCAGTGAGATCCGCAGGATGTTTGTTCCCAGCGACGGCTGTGTCTTCGTCGATGCGGATTACAGTCAGATTGAACTGCGTGTGCTGGCGCATATCGCAGATGACAAGACCATGCAGGAAGCATTCCGGTCCGGCTTTGATATCCATACTGCAACCGCCGCACAGGTCTTTGGGGTGGAGCCGGAGCAGGTCACGCCGCTTATGCGCCGCCACGCAAAGGCTGTCAATTTTGGCATTGTATATGGAATTTCGGAGTTTTCGCTCTCAGAAGACATTGGCGTTACACGCAAGGAAGCGCGGCAGTATATTGACAATTATCTGGCACATTATGCAGGCGTCCGAACTTATATGCACGAAATTGTCGAGCAGGCAAAACGTGACGGCTATGTGACCACACTTTTCGGCCGCCGCCGCGAGTTGTCGGAACTCAAAAGCAGCAACTTCAATATTCGTTCCTTCGGTGAGCGCGTTGCGCTTAACACGCCCATTCAGGGTACGGCAGCTGATATTATCAAGCTGGCCATGATCCGTGTTGACGCTGCGCTCAGAAAGCAAAAACTCAAGGCACGTCTTGTTTTGCAGGTTCACGATGAATTGATCGTTGAATGTCCGATCAAGGAGGCGGAGCAGGTCAAAAAAATCGTGACTGCTGAGATGGAAAACGTTGTGCGTCTGAACGTTCCGTTGCTGGCGGAGGCAAAGTCCGGCGCAAGTTGGTACGAGGCGAAATGAAAATGACGAGAGAAATCGCCATAACACCGATGGAAGCAGAGCAGCTTGCACAGATCGCTGCACTGGAGACGTCCTGCTTTTCCGACCCGTGGCCGGAATCGATTCTTGCGCATGAATTGCAGAATCCGTTGAGCCTCTGGCTTTGCGCCATGGATGGAGATATCGTCACGGGCTATATCGGCAGCCAGACGGTTCTGGGTGAATCCGATATGATGAACGTTGCTGTGCATCCGGATTACCGTCGGCACGGTATTGGCCGGGCACTCGTTCTCGCGCTGTGTGAGGCGCTGAAAAAACAAATGCTGGCAACGAGCCTGACGCTTGAAGTCCGGGATTCCAACTTGCCTGCAATCGCACTCTATGCCTCGCTCGGCTTTGAGCAGATCGGACTGCGGAAAAACTATTACCAACACCCCAAAGAGGATGCGCGCATTCTCAGAAAGGAACTGAAATGAGAATTCTCTCCGTGGAATCCTCCTGCGACGAAACCGCCGTCGCTGTTGTAGAGGACGGAAGAACAGTTTTGACAGATTGCATTGCCTCGCAGGTCGCACTGCACCGTCTCTATGGTGGCGTCGTGCCGGAGTTGGCTTCGCGCAAGCACATCGAAGCGATTTATGCGCTGGCAGATGAGGCGCTCGCGCGCGCGTCCATGACGCGGCAGGAAATCGACGCAATCGCTGTGACCTATGCGCCGGGGCTGATCGGCGCGGTACTGGTTGGCGTGAATTTTGCAAAGGCAGCAGCGTACAGTCTCGGTGTACCGCTTGTTCCGGTTCACCATATCCGCGGGCACATTGCGGCTAATTATCTGGCGTACCCCGATCTGGAGCCTCCGTTTTTGTGCCTTGTCGTTTCTGGCGGGCATACGCTGATTGTTGACGTGCAGAATTACACAAAATTCCGCATTCTGGGTACAACGCGTGACGACGCGGCAGGGGAGTGCTTTGACAAGATTGCACGCGTGATTGGCATGCCATATCCAGGAGGCGCAGCGCTGGACAAAGCGGCACAGAGCGGCGATGAAACCAAATATCCTATGCCGCACACAAAACTCAGCGGAAATCCGCTGGACATGTCTTTCTCGGGATTGAAAACCGCAGCACTGAACCTCATTCACACACATGAGCAGCGCGGCGAAGCACTGGATATTCCGTCTCTGTGTGCATCGTTTTCCAAAGCAGTCAGCGATATGCTGGTACCAAGGACAATGCAGGCATTAAAGGAAACAGGCTATCAAACACTTGCCATCGCGGGCGGCGTCGCGGCCAATTCCCGCATCCGGGGTGAGTTCACGCGCGAGACGCAGCGGCTCGGCATCCGCCTGTGTATGCCCCCACTCAGTCTCTGCGGCGATAACGGCGCCATGATCGGCGCACAGGGCTATTACGAATATCTGGCCGGAAAACGCGCCGGGCAGGATTTGAATGCTTTTGCAACGATGAGTCTGGAAAATGGATAAAAAAGCCGGCTCCTGATCTCAGAGAGAACTGCCATGAAGGGAGAAAATCTTCACAGATTTTCTCTCTTTTTCTATAAATCGGTTGCAAAGAAGGAATTTTCTGTGTACAATCAAATCGGGTAGTATTTGCTAAAGAAAAAATAAGAAGAAAGAGGAGCAAAGCATGAAAAAGCATTCTGGACAGTTCCGCAGACTCACCGCGCTCGCGCTAGCCCTGTGCATGCTGGCTGCGCTGACAGCGGAGATCTTCGCGGCGGATATCGTCGATTCCGGCTACTGCGGCGGAGAAGGAGATGGGACAAACCTGACCTGGACGCTGGATTCAGCAGGTACTCTGACGATCAGCGGAAAAGGAAAAATGAAAGACTTTGATTTTTCTTCAGACCGCTGCCCGTGGTGGAATAAAGCAAAAACAGCTGTCATCGAAAATGGCGTGACGAGGATTGGAAGCGTTGCGTTTTGGTACTGTAGTTGCTTAGAAAATGTAGTGATTCCAGACAGCGTGACAAGTATAGGTGAATACGCTTTTTCGAGCTGTAAAAAACTGACAACCGTAGAGATTCCAGACAGCGTGACAAGTATTGAGAGCGGTGCTTTTTCGCGGAGTGGCCTTACCAGTGTGACAATCCCAAACAGCTTAACAAAGATTGAATCTGCTGTGTTTTCGGGCTGTGACAGTCTCACGAGCGTAACGATTCCAAACAGTGTAACAAGCATCGCTAATTCAGCATTTGGGGGTTGTGACAGTCTCACGGGTGTGACAATTCCAAACAGTGTAACAAGCATTGCTCAGTTAGCATTTTCGGGCTGTGACAGTCTCACGAGTGTGACGATTCCGGCTAGCGTAACAAGCATTGAAAATAGTATATTCTCTGGGAAAAATCTCACAAGTATCGTGGTTTCACCCGATAATCCTGTATACGACAGCAGAAACGGCTGCAATGCGATCATTGAGACAAATAGCAACGTGCTGATAAATGGGTGTAAAACCACCATAATCCCGGATAGCGTAACGGGCATCGGAATGTTTGCATTTTCTGGAAACGATGGCCTTACAAATGTGACAATACCGGATGGCGTAGAGAGCATTGGCCTTGGCGCTTTTCAAAGCTGCAGCAATCTTGTGAGCGTGACAATCCCAGCCAGTGTGACGACACTTAGAAATTTATTGTTTACTGGAAGCACTCGCCTGGAGAGAATAATATTTTTAGGCGATGCTCCAACATCGTACTATCAAGCGTTCGATGATTGCCCATCTTCAGTCACAATATATTATATCCAAGGAAAGCGTGGATGGACTGACAGCGAAGCTTATGACGCTGCCGCTGGCACATGGAACGGGTTTAAATTGGAAGCATGGACACCTGCGGAAGAAGGCGTGTATTCGATCGAATATCTTCCGCTTGGTGATATCGTGGTAAATGGGGCTGGTTACGGGTATGCCAGATTCCGGCTGCTGGACAGTCTGGGAGCGCCGGTTGCCGGGAAAAATGTGGAGCTTCAATTCCTCATGGATGACGGCAGCAGCACGTCCGGCGGCAGCGTCACGGACGGAAATGGCGTTTTTCTGGTCGTCACTCCGAGACTGACTGCAAGCGATGCGACAGTGCAGACGATCATGCTCTCAATGTTTGTAGACGGCGCGAAAAAGATTTCCGGAAATATCCATGCACTTCCGGTGCGTGTCAAGAAATTCTCCTATTCACAGGAGGCAACGATTTATTCCGGCATCGAACTCGGTGCTTCCATTGGTATTGGCGCTGGCGGAGAGTTGGGGGCGGCATCTGCAAAGGCGAAACTGATCGATCTGACGGAATCGCTTGGCTTGGGTGGAAAAACAAAAATCAAGGAAACTTATGAAGACGGCAGCCGCTCCGTCAAGGCATCGTATCAGCAGTCTTTTTCAAAAGGCATGAAGCTTGATACAGGCATTCAGGCGGACGCGCTCGGACTGGATTATAAGCTTATCAGCGTATCTGGTGAGGTTGGAAGTGCAGTCAAGTATGAGCGTGGTGTTCAGATTGAAAACTACGATCCAACGAATCTGGAACAGCAGCAAAAACTGGGGTATTTCCTGATCCACGGTATGCTGCAATCTGTGAATCAATCAATGCTACTGTACGAACTCTTTGCTGAACTCAATGGCTACAACGATGCTACAGTTCTGACGGGTGAGACAGAAATCTCGCTGTCTGCAGACGCATCCGCAAATTGTAGTGATGGCGACGGTGGTGAAAGCAGTCTGTTCAGTGTTGGCGGCGGGACGGCTATCTCGCACGAAACAGAACTTGACCTACTGAAACAGACAAATGGCTTCACAACCAAGATCGAGGCAGACATGCACATCAAATCGGCACTGCTTCCGCTTATCAATTCACCGCTTGGTATGTTTGGGGTAGATAGTATCATCTCATACGCAGTCAGCGCCGAGCGAAAGAATGACGTGTTATCCAAGATTTCTTTTACATACGACAGTGCAGAGAAGAGCAGCCTCGGCTTTGCAAAGGAAGCTGTTGGAGAGAGCCAGACGTACACGATCTCTGGTGACGAGGCGATCCGGCTTCAGCAGGAGAATCAGAATCTGGCCAAATTTACAACGGGCAAAACTGGACTGTTGGGAATTGTAAAGCTGGAGGATGCTATACGGACGATTTTAGACGGGAAATACGATGCAGCGCTGTCTGTCAAAAAGAAAGAAACCAGTTCTATCGATATCAAGATCCCAATCGGCATCAAGATATTCATTGGTGGAAAACTCAAGCTGTCTGCGGGTGCAATCCGATCGTTCAGCTATGAGACGGAGACAGGCTGCCGGAAAGACGGTGTGTATTACAGGCTCTCTCAGGATGAAGTGCCCAGAGATGAGATCGACGCGCAGAAAAAGGGTGCGCTTAATCTGGTTGCAGAGCCCATTCAGGCGATCTGTAGCATCATCAATGAAAAGATCAGCAGCACATGCTCCGAGATCAAGAAAGGTCTGCATGAACAGTATATTTCTGTAAAGGGAACCGTCGATAGCTGGGTTGCGCAGGTTTCGTCCGTAAAGAAGGCACAGACCGGCGCACAGGCAGAGAGTTTTGCGATCATGTCTCTGACGGACGCTGCTGAGCCGGTGAGCAATGCTGCAATCGCGATTACGCTGGGCGAGCCGTATTCTCTCACAGTCTATACGGATAAGGAGATGCAGGAGGAAGTTCCGGACAAGACACTGGCGCAAAAGCCGGTGGAACTGACGCTCCGCTACACGGACGACATGCTGGCTGCCGCAAATGCTGGCGCAGACGCGAACGTATATATCTATTACTTTGACACTGAGCGGAATATTTACATCTGCCAGCCGCAGAGCCGTCAGGACAAGACTGCAAAGTCAGTCACCGTTTCCGTTGTCAAAAACGGTGAATATATTCTGGCAACAGATAACGCCGCTCCGCTGATCACAGATTTCGCAACGACCGACCAAACAGCCACGCCGACCATTTCCGCCCTCGTCAGCGACTTGAGCGGAATCCAGAAATTCAAATTCTGGCTGGATGAGCAGGAGCCACTGGTAACGGAAGCAAACCTTGCGGATCATTACAACGAAACGACCGGCGAATTCCTCTGCAAGATCACAGTCCCACTGAGCGCCGGGGAGCATACTGCGTATTTCCAGGCCTCTGATACGCTTGGAAACGCAAATGCGGTTCCGTATACGTTTACATTCACGGTCGATAATACGCCGCCTGTGATCTCTGCAATCCAATATCCGAAGCAGACGGTTCTCAGCGCGGCAGAACTGTCGATCTCCGCCCGCATTCAGGACGACAACGCGGTTTCTTCGGCATGGCTTCAGATTTCCGAAGAGGACGGCCAGAGTTGGACTGTCCCGATGACAGAGGCTGATGCTGTGTGGACGGCTCAGTTCCAGGGTGTATTCGGTGAGCAGACGCTTGCCGTAACAGTCTGCGCGCTTGATTCTGCCGGAAACCGGGCAGACTCTGAGACGCTTACGATCCGGACGAACATTCCAAGAGAGGCCTCCGGGATCCGGATGCAGTTCCGTTCCGTCAGCGGCGGAAGCGAAGCTGACGCTGCGATCCTGATTGAGAACAAAACGCAGTCCGCCATGTCGGGCTGGCTCCTGTGCACGGCATACGATAGGAATGGAAGACAGATCGCGGCAAACGGACAGTACATCGGTCTGAAAGCGCAGGGCCAGAGTACGCTGACACTGCATCTGGCATGCGGTACAGGAGAGATTGCAGCCGTAAAAGCATTCCTGCTGGATCCGTCAACCGGATACCGCCCGCTGTGCGGCAGTGCTGTGTACATAAAATAAAGAGTAAGTTAAAAAAACAGGGAAAACCACAAACGGTTTTCTCTGTTTTTTGTGTATGCGCAGCATTCAGATCCGCAGCAGCCGCTTGGCGTTTCCACCGAGGATGGCGGCTTTTTCTTTATCCGAGAGGGGTAGTGCGCGGATGTGCCGCAGTTCTGTCTGCGGGTCTGTCCATGGACTGTCTGTGCCGAACAGAATTCGCTCCGCACTAAACGTGCGTATAAGACGCACAAACGCTTCATCGGAGAGCCATTGATGCTCATCGTTCGCCGTATCCGAAGGGCAGAGCGAAAACGATGTATCCAGCAGAGCCGTGGTGTCTGCAAGCAATTCCGGAACTTCGTCCCAGCAGCGCCAGCCGCCCATATGGGCCAGCACCAGCGTTACAGGGCCAGCCTGCTTGAGCGCGTTTCTTGCTTTTTCCGGCGTGCAGCACAGGCAGCCGGGAAACCCGATGTCCAGACCGGCATGCGTCACAACGATCAGCCCAAGTTCACCTGCACGTTCTAAAATGCGCAGATATTTCGGATCGTCCAGATCAGTCTGTTGATAGGCCGGGTGAATTTTGATTCCGCGCATATTCCGCGCCGCAATGCGGTCAAGTTCCTGCTTCCAGTCCGCATACTCCGGGTGGATGCAGGCAAAGGAGAACATATTTGTAACAAAGGCGTGCTCGTTGTGCGCGGCAGCAGCGTCATTGATGTGATGAACCTGCTCTGGCTTCGTTGCAACCGGAAGAATGATTGAACGGTCAACACCGGCCGCCCGCTCAGCCAGCAGCAGGCCGCCCGCTGTGCCGTTGGAGTGCGCCTCAATATGCGCATTGTTGGACAGGCGCGCAATGGCTGAGGCTGCGATCTGGTCTGGGAATGTATGCGTGTGAAAGTCGATGATCATGGAAAACCTCTCTGTCTAAAAAGCGCTCGATTTATTCAAGGTGCGTCCGTATGCCAACGGAATCTGGACTCCGTGCCGTGCAGCAGACGGCCGATATTTTCCCGGTGTGCCCAAATCACAAGGACTGCAATCAGAAGCGACAGCACGAATACCGTCCAGTTACTGCGGCAGAAGATCAGAGTCGTGATTGGAAAGCTGGCTGCGCCCGATACAGAGCCGAGCGAAACATATCGCGTTGTAAGCCACAAAAGCGCAAACAGTCCCCAACCGACCGCTGCAATGCGCCAGTCCAGCAGCAGAAGGAGCGTTCCGCTGCAAAGAATGCCCTTGCCGCCCTTAAAAGAATAAAACGCAGGAAAGATATGCCCGATTACGCAAAACAGGGCGGAAAAGTACTCGCCCTCCAGTCGAAGTCCGAGATACGCGTCAAATACGACCGAACCAAGTTTTACCGCGACAAACGCCTTGAGCATATCGACCAGAATGACACAAACTGCAAATTTTCCGCCGTAAACACGGTAGAAATTGGTCAGTCCGGCGTTATGGCTGCCATGCTTGCGGATATCGTCCTTATAAAACAGGAAGGAAGTGATGATTGCGCCGTTGCAGCAACCTGCCAGATAAGAGCCAGCCGCGACACAGAGCATCAGCGCGGCGGCAGCAAACGTCAATTCATGCATAAAACGCCTCCAAAGAATAGATACCGGTATTTTACCGGATAAAAAACCGTGATGCAAGCGAAAAATAGGCGATTCAGGCAGGATCGGGAAAATGTACGAACAGGGCCGCTGCCAGAGCAGCGGCCCTATCAGATTTCACGATTTTTTTGCAGCGGTAAAGTTGACAGCGATCGCCGTGCCCTTACCGGGGTCGCTCTTGAGTTCAATCTTCGCGCCGTGGTACTGTGCGGCATGCTTGACGATGGAAAGGCCAAGACCGGTGCCGCCAACCTCCTTGGAATGACTTTTATCGACGCGGTAAAATCGCTCAAATACACGGCTTTGGTCGGCGTAGGGAATACCAATGCCAGTATCTACGACGGAGAGTGTTGTCGTCGGCCCATTCTGCCAGACGGAAATGGCAACATTGCCGCCCGGAACGTTATATTTGATTGCGTTGTCGCACAAATTATAGATCATTTCCTGCAAAAGCTGCTCAACGCCCGGAATCACAGCATGCTGTCCGGAAAGGGTAAGCGTGATATCCTGTCGCTGCGCGACAGGACGAAGACTCTCAATCACGCTGCCTGCCAGCACATACAGATCAACCGATGTTTTTGTGAAGTTCGCCGTGCCCTCGTCCAACCGGGAAAGCTGAATGATGTCGTCTACCAGATCAATTAGGCGGCGGGACTCACGATAGATATCGCCGGAAAATTCCTGCATTTTTTCTTTCGGAACCATGCCCTCCTTCATGAGTTCAGCAAAGCCGGTGATGGAGGTAAGAGGTGTCTTGAGTTCATGCGAAACGTTAGCAGAAAATTCGCGCCGCAGTGCCTCGCGCTGCTCCCGCTCTGTCACATCCATGAAGATCACGATTGCACCCGTCACACGGTTGCCGGTAATGACCGGATTGGCGAACAGCTGCCATGTGCCGCCGCTGAAGGAAAGTTCCTCATCTCCGCGCGTTCCGTCCAGCGCAGCGTCAACCAACGCCAGAAGTTCGCTGGAGCAAACCACTTGATGCAGGTTTTCAGGCTTTTGTGTGCCGTCTATCCCCAGTAGACGCAGTGCGCTGCGATTGCTCGAAAGGATATTGCATTTGTCATCGACAATCAGAAAACCTTCGCGCATGTTTTCTGTGATTGCGTCAAACTCACGCTGGCGTGTCGATAATTCGCTCAGCTGCGTCCGAATGGTGCGATTCTGCTCCTGCAAGCGGGAAATCAGAGGCTGAAGTTCTGGATAAGTCGGTGTCGCGTTTGGGTTATCGGGATTGATAGCATTGATCGGGCGCACGATCTGTTTGGCAAGCCGCATAGCAAGCAATCCGCACAGAACCAGCACCAGAACAACGATCCATAAGGACGGCTGCACCAGCATCAGCGCCATCGCGGCCACACTTGTCTGTTTTCCGGCTACACGGAGAACTGTTCCGTCCTTCAGCAGCAGTGCGTAGTAATTGTTCTTTTCCAGAATTGTAGAGGAATAGCGGTCAGAGCGGCCGCTTCCAGTTTCAAACGCTTCCTGTACCTCTGGACGTTGGAGGTGGTTCTCCATCGTATCTGCATCCGCCATATTGTCATAGAGAACGGAACCGTCCGGCGCGATCCATGTGATGCGCTCGCCGGACTGCATTGCATCGAGATACTCCTTGCCGCCGCAAATCTGCATCCCTTCTGAAATATGCTCAGCTTCCACTTCCAGAATATCGTATGCCTGCGCCTGATAGTTCGAGTACATAATAAAGAAAAACAGCAAAATGCAGGCAAGTAAAACTGTAAATCCAATCAAAAATGCGTTTCGGAAAATCTTGGCCGTCATACACCATCGCCTCCGATCTTGTAACCGATGCCGCGTACAGTCTCAATATAACTGCCTGCTTCACCAAGCTTGACGCGCAGTGTCCGGATATGCACATCCAGCGTCCGGTTTTCCCGTTCGGATTCAAAGCCCCAGACGCGATCCATCAGCGTCGCACGCGTCAAAACAATGCCCTTATTGCGCAGCAGCAGGCACAACAGTTCAAATTCCTTGTTGGTAAGCGTTACATCCTTACCCCCGACCTTGACCTCGTGCCGGTCCGGAGAGACAAACAACAGGCCAAGAGAGAAATCTCCGCTTGTCTGCACTGGCTCTGCCCGCCTTAGAACTGCGCGGATGCGTGCAATGAGTTCCAGCATGGAAAATGGTTTGGAAACAAAGTCGTCCGCGCCATGGTCCAGACCAATCACACGGTCATATTCCGAATTTTTTGCCGTCAGCATAATGATGGGCAGCCGTTTGGTCGCCGGGCGGGCCCGCAGCTTTTTCAGGATACTCAGTCCATCCTCTTCCGGCAGCATAATGTCAAGCAATACAAGTTCTGGAAGTTCCGTGTCCATGGCACGCCAGAATTCCGAGGGAAGTGCAAACCCTTTTGCCTGAAAGCCTTGGCTGTCCAGTCCGTAGAGCACTAGCTTGCGGATAGAATCGTCGTCTTCCAGTAAATAGATCATCTGAACCACTCCTTTTGCGAATACAATAAAGCAGAAATGTAAAATCGTCGTTCCTCTTTGTGTTAATTTTATGTGAAATGTAAAGGAAAAGCAAGATTTAACATGAATTTAAGAAAAATTGTGCAAAACATTTAAGATTCGTTCTTTAACATACAATTAACAAACAGAGAGGATGTTACGCGTGGGTATTTCAAATGTAATCTCGCTGTTGAGCGGTATCGCACTGTTTTTGTTCGGTATGGCTCTGATGGGAGACGGACTGAAGCAGGTCGCAGGCAATAAGCTGGAGTTGATTCTGTACCGGCTGACCGGTAATCCCATCAAGGGATTCCTGTTGGGCGCCGGCGTGACGGCTGTGATTCAGTCTTCTTCGGCTACCTCAGTCATGATCGTCGGCTTTGTCAACTCCGGCATGATGAAGGTACGGCAGGCAATCTCCATTGTGCTGGGCGCGATCCTGGGCACGTCCATCACAGGGTGGATCATCTGCCTTTCTGACATTGGTTCGACCGGTGGCTGGCTCGACCTATTTTCCACAGCGACACTCACGGGCGTGATCTCCGTAATTGGCATTGTCCTGCGCATGACGGCGAAAAATCCGGCAAAGAAACATGTCGGCGATATTTTGATGGGTTTTGCGGTTTTGATGTTCGGTATGTCTACAATGTCTTCCGCAGTTTCGCCGCTGCGCGACGACCCGACCTTTATTCGTATTTTGACTTCCTTCTCCAATCCGTTTCTTGGTATCCTTTTCGGCACGCTGTTTACCTGCGTCCTGCAATCTGCATCCGCCGCAGTCGGCATTTTACAGGCACTTGCATCGACCGGCATCATTGATTTCTCCATTGCGCTCCCCATCATCATGGGCATTGCCATCGGCGCAGCCATGCCGGTGCTTCTTTCTGCGATCGGCGCGTCTGTTGACGGTAAACGAACGGCCATGGTTTATCTGGTCGCCGAAGTCACAGGCGTAATCCTGTTTGCAGCGATTTATTATACGCTTGATGCGCTGATCCGGTTCCCATTTGCGGATCGCATTATGACCAGTGTTTCCATTGCACTTGTCAATACGGTGTTCCGCTTTATTAAGGTCGTTGGGCTTTTGCCGTTTACGCGGCAGATCGAAAAAACCGTCAATTTTCTGGTGCGCGAAAAGCCGCAGCAAAAAGCGGTCGAGCCGGAAGCAATGCGGCTTGAAGAACGCTTCATTCAGCACCCCGCGCTTGCCATTGAACAAAGCCGTCTGACCATCAATGCGATGGCAGAGGAGGCCAAGCGCAACTTTGTTGAGGCAGTTGCGCTGCTGCACGGCTATTCCGACGAGCGGTTCAAACTGGTCGAGGATTTGGAAGGCTCTGTTGACCGGTATGAGGACAAACTCGGTACCTATCTGGTCAAGGTCACAGAACGTGAAATGACCGCGAAACAGAACGCGGAGGTATCCAAGTTCCTGCACACGATCTCCGATTTTGAGCGAATTTCCGACCACGCGCTGAATATTGCAGAGGGTGCAAAAGAACTGCACCAGAAAAAACTGTCCTTCTCCGAAGCTGCTGCACATGAACTGGAAGTCATGGAGGCTGCACTGACAGAGATCCTGTCCACAGCGATTCGGTCGTTCGTCAACAATGATCTGCAGCTTGCTGCCCGCGTCGAGCCGCTTGAGGAGTTAATCGACAATCTTTGTGACGAAATGAAGCTTCACCATGTTGATCGTCTGCAAAAAGGACTTTGCACCTTGGGACAGGGCTTTGTGTTCAATGATCTACTGACCAATTATGAACGTGTTGCGGATCATTGTTCCAATATCGCAGTCGCACTGATTGAGTTGGAATCGGATTCGTTTGATACGCATGAATACCTGAATAGCCTGAAGGAACTCAAATCCGATATGTACGAGCGTTATTATGAAGAATATCGCCGTGTTTATCAATTATAAATACAAACGGCAGGGGTGTCCCTGCCGTTTTTTCAAGGAGGACAGACCGATATGCTGACCGGACGTTTTGCACCCAGCCCCAGCGGCAGGATGCACCTCGGAAACGTGTTTTCCGCGCTTCTGGCGTGGCTCTCCGTGCGAAGCCGGAACGGACGAATGCTGCTGCGGATTGAAGATCTGGACCCAGACCGGTGCAGGCTGGAGTACATTGAAACACTTAAGCGTGATCTGGACTGGCTCGGCCTGGACTGGGACGCGGAACAGACGCCGCAGTCCAAACGTGCTGATGCCTATCATGCAGAATTTGAACGGCTGCGCGCGTTTGGACTGGTCTATCCGTGCTATTGCTCCCGCGCCGAACTGCACGCAGCCTCCGCACCGCACGCATCGGACGGCAATGTGATCTACGCCGGAACCTGCCGGACATTGACAGATGCAGAGCGCGCGGCGAAAACGAGAAAACCTGCATGGCGCGTGATCGTTCCGAATACGGTCATAACAGTGCAGGATGGTCTGCAAGGTGAATATACCGAGAATCTTGTGCAGGACTGCGGCGACTTTATCATCCGCCGTTCAGACGGCGTATACGCCTATCAGCTGGCAGTTGTGACCGACGATGCGGCGGGCGGCGTCACTGAGATTGTCCGAGGACGCGATCTGCTGAGTTCTGTGCCGCGCCAGATGTGGCTGCAAAAGACGCTCGGGTTCCCAACGCCTGCGTATTATCATGTCCCGCTTCTGCTTGCGCCGGACGGGAGGCGGCTGAGCAAGCGGGAAAAATCGCTGGATCTCGGTGCACTGCAAATAACGCATACGCCGGAGCAGCTGATTGGAACGCTTGCATTTCTTGCTGGGCTTCAGCCGGAGCCTGCGCCTGCTGCACCCTCCACACTGGTATCAGGATTTTTATGGAAAAACGTTCGTTCCGACAATGTTGTAATTCATTCCGAATTCAGATGCAATATATCATAAATGATATAAGTTAATTCAGAACATGGCATGTATCGGTATTTTTTTATCGATTTTCTTGTTTACAACAGAATGGAAGATGTGTTATACTAATAACGTTGGATTATCAGAACGAACAAGAAATTACTGATGATTTGAAGGGATGAACAAGTTATGTACAAAATCGTGCGCAAGAAGGAACTGAACGCTGCCGTAACGTATATGGAGATTGAAGCTCCGTTCGTTGCCCGCAAGGCAAAGGCCGGTCAGTTTATCATTTTCCGTGTAGACGAGAAATCGGAGCGCGTGCCGCTGACGATTGCGGGTTATGACCGCGAGAAGGGGACGGTTGCGATCATTTTCCAGAAGGTTGGCCTGTCCACCGAAATGCTTGGCAGTCTGAACGAGGGCGATTATATTCAGGACTTTGTCGGCCCACTCGGTAAGCCGACGGACGTTGAAGGCAAAAAGCGCGTGTGCGTAGTTGGCGGCGGCGTCGGTTGTGCAATCGCATATCCGTCCGCAAAGGCGTTTAAAGAAGCAGGTGTCGAGACGGATGTGATCGTTGGCTTCCGTAACAAGGACATCGTCATTCTCGAAGACGAGTTCAAGCAGGCCTGTGACCATCTGTATCTCATGACCGACGACGGCTCCTATGGCGAGCACGGTTTCGTGACCGTCAAGCTGCAGCAGTTGCTCGAGTCTGGCATTCACTATGACGAAGTTCTCGCCATCGGCCCGATCCCGATGATGAAGTTTGTCTCCAAGACGACCGAGCCGTTCGGCGTCAAAACGGTCGTCTCGCTGAACCCGATCATGGTTGACGGCACCGGCATGTGCGGCGGCTGTCGCGTCACGGTTGGCGGCGAGGTGAAGTTTGCTTGTGTCGATGGCCCGGACTTTGACGGACATAAGGTCGATTATGACGAACTCATGAGCCGCAACAGTGTCTACCGCGAAAGAGAAGCAGAAGAGCGCAAGACTCATATCTGCCGCATCCAGAAGATGGGCGAAGAACTCATCAAGTAAGGGGAGGGAATCATCATGATGGCTAATATGCAGGCTACCAAGACTCCGATGCCGGAGCAGGATCCGAACGTCCGCAACAAAAATTTCAAGGAAGTCACGCTGGGCTATACCGCTGAAATGGCCATTAACGAGGCCAAGCGCTGCCTACAGTGCAAAAAACCGCACTGTGTTGAGGGCTGCCCGGTTAATATTCATATCCCGAAGTTTATCCATGAAGTTGCTGAGGGCAACTTTGAAAAGGCTTATGAGATCATCACCGATACCAATGCGCTGCCCGCCCTTTCCGGCCGTGTCTGTCCGCAGGAGACGCAGTGCGAATCCAAGTGCGTCCGCGGCAACAAGGGCGAGCCGGTGGCAATCGGCCGTCTAGAGCGCTTTGTCGCCGACTGGTACCGCGAGAATATCAACGCCATGCCGAAAAAAGCCGAGTCCAATGGCATCAAGGTCGCTGTCGTCGGCTCCGGCCCGTCCGGTCTGACCTGCGCGTCGCTGCTTGCCAAGAAGGGCTATGCGGTGTCCCTGTTTGAAGCGCTGCACACTGCCGGTGGCGTTCTGGTCTACGGTATTCCGGAGTTCCGTCTGCCGAAGGCTATCGTTGCCAATGAGGTTGAAAAACTGAAGGCGCAGGGCGTTGAAGTCATGACCGATATGGTCATCGGCAAGGTCCTGTCCATCGACGAGTTGTTTGAGATGGGCTTCAAGGCTGTGTTTATCGGCTCCGGCGCAGGTCTTCCGATGTTCATGCACATCCCCGGCGAGTCCCTCAAGGGCGTTTGCTCAGCAAACGAGTATCTGACCCGTATCAATCTGATGAAGGCGTATCTCGAAGAGAGCGACACGCCGATCCTGCACTCCAAGGCAGCGGCTATTGTCGGCGGCGGCAACGTTGCGATGGATGCCGCCCGCTGTGCAAAGCGTATGGGTACCGATAAGGTGTACATCGTCTACCGCCGCGGCGAGGCCGAAATGCCCGCCAGACTGGAAGAGCAGCACCATGCGAAGGAAGAGGGCATCGAGTTCCTGACGCTCACCAACCCGACCGAGATTCTCGGCGGTGAGGATGGCCGTGTATGCGGCGTGAAGTGCATCAAGATGGAACTTGGCGAGCCTGACGCATCCGGCCGCCGCCGTCCGATTCCCGTTGAGGGCAGCGAATTCGTGCTGGATGTCGATATGGTCATCATGTCTCTTGGCACGTCTCCGAACCCGCTGATCCGCTCCACCACGCCTGGCCTTGAGACGAACAAAAAGGGTGGTATCATCGTTGACGAGAACGAAATGTCCACCCGTGAAAACGTCTTTGCAGGCGGCGATGCCGTTACCGGCGCTGCGACTGTCATTCTGGCCATGGGCGCAGGCAAAAAGGCTGCGGAAGCCATCGACCGCAAGCTGCAGGGTAAATAAGCTGTTTAACAGCCGACAGTCCCGGCTACAATTTCCATAAACGCAGAAACTCCGGCAGCGTTTGCTGCCGGAGTTTTTAGTAATGGAGGGTCTTATGAAGATCAAGGATTGTATGTCCAGAAATGTCGTCAGCGTCGGTGCGCAGGAACCGGTTTCCGTCGCCGCACGGCTCATGAGCCGGTATAATCTCGGCTTTTTGCCGGTTCAGGGAGAAAACGGGCGTCTCTGCGGGGTGCTAACCGACCGCGACGTTGTGCTGCGCTGCGTCGCAGCAGGGAAACCGGCGGAGCAGATGCGCGTGAGTGAGGTCATGTCCGCAGGCGTTTTGTCCATCGAGGCAGGGGAGGACGCGGCAAAGGCCGCGCGGCTTATGTCCCGCGCACAGCTGCGCAGACTGCCGGTTACGCAGAACGGAAAGCTGACCGGCATGATCTCCGTCGCGGATTTTGCGCGGCGCGGCAATTTCGGCATGGAAACAGCGCAGTGCATGGAAGCCATTTGCAGCCCGGTCGTGCATCTGGATTAAAAATGCGCGCTGCGTATGCAGCGCGCACCAAAATCAATATTCCACTTCCTGATTGGCCGGTGTTTCCAGCAGCTCCGGGTTTTCCAGCAGCGTCTTGAGCAGGCGGATGGTCTTGGAGTAATAATAGCCGTCTGCCAGACGCTCGTCGATGGTGAGGCCCAGATCGAGCATTTCGCGCATTTCGATCGTGCCGTCCTCGTGATAGACCGGACGCTTCGACTTTTCGCCGATGATGCAGAACACGGAGCAGGTGCCCCAGTTCGTCAGATGATGATAGCCGCAGTTGAGCTTAATGGAGCCAAGATTGGAGATCACACACGTCGTATAATACGGGTCTGTCTCAATGATGCTGGCGGGTATCCAGCCGTGGATATCCAGACGCGTCAGGATCCAGACCAGGAACTTGCCAAGGAAGCGCGGCATATGGTTGAAGAAATCCATGTTGTCGGTCGAGGAATCAACCTTATGCACATCCTTGCAGTCAAGGATCTGATGACGAAGATCCTCATGAATGGATTCGACATTGGACTCGTCCTTCGCGTGAATAACGGCCAGTGCCTCCGCAGCTTCGTCCGCAAACTGCTTTTTGACGACAAAAGACATAGACACTTCATTGCGCTGATAGAAGTTCTTGTTGGCAATGAACCGGTTCATCTTTGGCCGAAGCGTGATCGTTTTGACAAGCCCCGCTACGATGATATGGAACATGGTGTAGGGGAACTCTGTCTCCGACTCGTTTTTCTTTTTGAGAAACGCGTTCATATTGGTGAGGTCGATCGTCTCTCTGATATAGGCCTCATTGTCGCAGCGGTTCGGGTAAATCAGCGGCGTGATAAAGTGCATGCCGTCCAGATCGCGCAGCAGCACGCCGTCCTTCCGGTCGCCCCAGCGACGTTTTCTCTTTTCCATTGTAATCACACACCTTAATTGACGGAGATCCGCCAAGAATGTCTATAAGATACCAGACAGCGGCATAAAATGCAAGCCTGAACCGCAAAATGCAGAGCAAATCAGCGGAAATGTACACATCTGTTTTCTGCACGCGGGCACTTGTCAGGAATCAGGAATTGAAGTTGTGAAAGTTCAACAAAAGAAAACTCGAAATTTGAGGCAATTTTCATATTTCAGCACTTGACATCGCTAAAGTATGCGGGTATAATGAGCCCATCATTTCAAGGAGGTGCGCAACATGATGCAGTTCACGGCAAAGCAGAATACTGCTTGTTCCGATGCGTCCAGCTGCGCATCGGCTACTTGCTGTGCAGCATCTGCATGCACGGCTGATTCTGCCGCAGTCTGCAAGGACACTGCCATTCTGGCAGTGTCCTTTTTTATTTCCATTCTGGTGCTTGTATCCATTTGCATTCGCGTATTCTCCATTATTGGCCTGCTGGTACTTCTGGTACTGGCATGGGGCCTTGTAAATGGAATGCTTCTTATGATGAACGATTTCAAACGCGCAAAAGGCAATAGCATTTGGATTCCTGAGGCGGCCTGAAGGGTCGGAATCGATTAGGCATTCAAAGCGGCTTTGCTTTTTGCAGAGCCGCTTTTTGAATAACAAAACCAGCAAAAACAACAAAAGTGAGGTAAATGAAAATGAAAAAAGCAATGAAACTCGTAAGCCTCGTTCTGGCAGTCGTGATGCTGCTGGGCTGCCTGACAGCCTGCGGTTCTAAGTCCGCCACCACGGATACACCTGCGTCTACCGATGCTTCCAACACGTCCTCTGACGGCGGCGAGATCGTCATCGCTCTCATCAGCAACACGACCGGCGACTATGCCCAGTACGGCCAGCCCGTCCGTGACGGCGCAATGCTCTATATCAATCAGCTGAACGCCAATGGCGGCATCAACGGCAAGCAGGTCAAGGTTCTGGAATACGACGACAAGGGCGACGGCGTTGAGGCTGTCAACGCATACAACCTCGCCTGCGATAACGGCATCACCGCTGTCTTTGGCGCTACACTGACTGGCACGACCATTGCACTGGCCGACGCGACCTACGAGGACAACATGCCGCAGGTTACCGCTTCCGCAACCGCTACCGGCGTCACCGTCATCGACCCGGCTGACCCCGAAAGCGAGATCCGTCCCAACGTCTTCCGCGCCTGCTTCATCGACCCGTATCAGGGCGAAAAGATGGCAAACTACGCCGTTGAAAAGCTGAGCGCCAAGACCGCTGCTGTCTTCTATCAGACCGGCAACGACTACTCCGAGGGCCTGATGAACGCGTTCGTGGCAAAGGCTGCCGAGCTTGGCCTGGAGATCGTCGACACCGAGGCATTTGCCGAGGGCGATAAGGACTTCAAGGCCCAGATGACCAACATCGCCGCTGCCGATCCCGACGTTGTCTTCGCTCCCATTTACTACGCTGAGGCTGGTCTTGCCATCACGGCAGCCCGCGCGGCTGGCTGCGACGCAGTTTTCATGGGCGGTGACGGCTTCGGCTCCGTCAAGAACTACGCTTCTGCAGAAGACCTCGAAGGCTCTGTCTATTGCTCTGGCTATGCACCTGGCACCGATTCCGTCAAGCAGTTTGAAGAGGATTTCAAAGCTGCTTACAACGTTGATGAAATCCCCAACATGTTTGCGCCTCTGGCATATGATGCTGCCATGCTGATCTGCGAAGGTCTGAAGGCTGCCGAAGAGCAGGGCCTGACTGCCGGCACGGAAGAATACAAGCAGGCTGTCATTGACGCCATCAAGAACATGAACGGCACTGAGGGCATCACCGGCTCCTATTCCTTCGACGAGTACAACAACCCCATCAAGCCCGTTGCCATCATCGAGTTGACCGGCGGCGACGAAGTCTATCAGGAAATGTACTAAAATCTGCTGATTTCCATTGCATCACGCAGAGAAACACGCTATAATCAGTAAGAATTTATCGGTTCCTGCCGGATAAACAGCAGAACCAGCCGGACAGGTACGGAGGATATCTCCGTACCTGTCCACGGCGGACATCGGATGGACGGTTCCAAGCGTGCTTGGCGCCGTCCATCGGGTGTGGCGCAAAAGAGAAGGAAAGTGAGGTATCAACATGAACCTGTCCCTGCTGCTCTCGCAGCTGTTCAATGGCCTCCAGACAGGCTCGATCTACGCGCTGGTGGCACTTGGCTACAGCATGGTCTACGGTATTATCCTGCTTTTGAACTTCGCGCACGGCGACATCATCATGGTCGGCGCATATGTCGCCTTTTACGCCATGACGAACTTCCATCTGCACCCCATCGTATCTGTTATCATCGCGGTCATTACCAGCACGCTCCTCGGCGTTGTGATTGAAAAGGTCGCCTATACGCCGCTGCGCAAGGCGCCGAGACTGAGCCTGCTCATCACTGCGATCGGTATCTCGTTCCTTCTGGAAAACGGCGCGCAGCTGCTCTTTGGCTCCGATACGAAGAGCATGGATCCCATTGTTCCGGGCAATATCTCGCTCGGCTCTGTGACCATCAGCAACGCAGCGCTGTTGACCATTATTGTGACTATCATTGCCATGGCTGCCCTGACCGTCGTTGTGCAGAAGACGAAGCTCGGCAAGGCCATGCGCGCCGTGTCTGAGGATATGGGCGCGGCACAACTGATGGGCATCAGCCTGAACAGAACGATCTCCTTTACGTTCGCCATCGGTTCGGCGCTTGCCGGTATCGGCTCTGTCTTGTATCTGTGCGCCTATCAGCAGGCGTCGCCCACGATGGGCTCTATGCTGGGCCTGAAGGCGTTCGTTGCCGCCGTCCTCGGCGGTATCGGCTCGATCCCCGGCGCGATGATCGGCGGCTTTGCCATTGGTCTTCTCGAAGCGCTCGTTTCGGCAGTTGGCCTTTCCATCTGGAAGGACGGCGTCGTGTTCGCAATTCTGATCGTCGTTCTGCTGGTCAAGCCGACCGGTATTCTTGGCCGTCCGCAGACGGAAAAAGTGTAAGGAAGGGGAGACGGACTATGAAGAAAACACGATCTGCCATCCGCATTCCCATGCCGCTGCGGTATCTGATCAATCTTGTATTGATTCTTGCGCTGTGGCTTGTACTGTTTACGCTCATTCAGAACGGAACCATCACAAACTATTGGAGCGGCATTCTCATCACTGTCGGCATCAATATCATTCTTGCGACTTCATTGAACATTGCAACCGGCTATCTGGGCCAGCTGCCTCTTGGACATGCAGGCTTTATGGCGGTCGGTGCATACGCAGGCGGCATTTTCATGAAGGCCGTTCCGGTGCAGGAACTTCTGAAATCCGGTGATACAGGTGCCGCTATTCCCTATATCCTTCTGGCGCTGCTGATCAGTGCAGTGGTTGCCGGTATCTTCGGTATTCTGATTGGCATCCCGGCACTGCGTCTTCGCGGTGACTATCTGGCGATTATCACACTGGGCTTCGGCGAGATCATCCGCGTCATTCTGACGAACATCGACTCTGTGATCGGCAAAGATTTTACATACGGTGCAGCCGGTCTAAAGCGCATCCCGAAGTATTCCTCATTTACGCTGGTGTTCATCTGTGTGGTCGTGTGCTGCTATATCATCCACACAATTATGAAATCCCGCCATGGCCGCGCGATTTTGTCCATCCGTGAAGACGAGATCGCGTCCGAGAGCGTTGGCGTACAAACGACTTATTATAAGACGTTCGCCTTTGTCGTATCCGCCATGCTGGCCGGTATCGCGGGCTGCCTGTACGCAGGCTATATCGGCTCTCTGTATCCCTCGACATTCAAGTTCATGAAGTCCATTGAAATTCTGGTCATGGTCGTGCTTGGCGGCATGGGCTCCATGCTGGGTTCGATCCTGTCGGCAACGGTGCTCACCATCCTGCCGGAGCTGCTGCGTTCGTTCTCGGATTACCGCATGGTCGTATACTCTCTGGCACTTGTCGTGATGATGATCTTCCGGCCGAAGGGACTGCTCGGCAGCTACGATTTCTCGCTTTCCCGCAGCCTTGAAACCTTCCTGAACCGGCTGACCGGACGCACAGATAATCCAAAGAAGGAGGCGGCAGACAATGAGTAACAAATGGGTCAATCCACAGCCCAAGCTTGTTCCGCAGCCGTACACGAACCTGCTGACGGAACGTGACATCGGCAAGCCTCCGATTCTGGAAACGCGCCACCTTGGCATTGACTTCGGCGGTCTGACCGCCGTTGCCGACTTCAACCTCGCCATCGGCCGCACGGAGATCACCGGCCTGATCGGCCCGAACGGCGCAGGCAAGACGACGATTTTCAATCTGCTGACCAACGTGTACAAGCCGACCCGCGGCTCTATTCTTCTGGACGGCGTTTCAACAGAAGGGAAGAGCACGGTCGAGGTCAACCACATGGGTATTGGGCGAACTTTCCAGAATATCCGCCTGTTCCGCAATCTGACGGTGCTGGACAACGTTTTGATCGGCCTGAACAATGAAATGAAATATTCCGCCGCCTCCGCCATTCTCCGCCTGCCGGAGTATTGGAGACGCGAGCGCATTGCAAAGGAGCGTGCGCTGGAACTGCTGAGCATTTTCAACATGGAAAATGTGGCAGATCACCTGGCGGGCAGCCTGCCGTATGGCGCGCAGCGCCGGTTGGAGATTGTCCGCGCACTGGCGACGAATCCGTGCCTGTTGCTGCTGGACGAGCCTGCAGCCGGCATGAACCCGTCCGAAACGAGTGAACTTATGGAGAATATTGTAAAGATTCGTGATACCTTTGGCATCGCAATCATGCTGATCGAGCATGATATGAACCTTGTTATGGGCATCTGTGAGGGCATCTGCGTTTTGAACTTCGGCAAAATCATCGCAAAGGGCACGCCGAACGATATTCAGGCCAATCCGGCCGTTATCGAAGCGTACCTCGGCAAAAAGAAGGAGGGCTGAGATATGCTGCTTTCCGTCAATGATCTTCATGTCTACTATGGCGCAATTCATGCGGTCAAGGGCGTTTCTCTCGAGGTCAACGAGGGCGAGATCGTCACGCTGATCGGCGCAAACGGCGCAGGCAAGAGTACTGTTTTGAACACGATTTCCGGCCTGCTTCGCGCGAAGACGGGCACGATCGAGTTTATGGGTACGCCGATCAACAACATGGCCCCCAACAAGATCGTACAGCTTGGCCTTGCGCAGTGCCCAGAGGGTCGCCGCGTGTTCGCGCACATGACCGTCGAAGAAAACCTCGAAATGGGCGCATATACCCGCCCGAACAGCTCCATTGAGGGCAATCTTGAGCATGTATATGAACTTTTCCCGCGCCTGAAGGAGCGCAGCAAGCAGATCAGCGGTACGCTCTCCGGCGGCGAACAGCAGATGCTTGCCATGGGCCGCGCCATGATGTCAGAGCCGAAGCTTCTGATGCTGGACGAGCCGTCTATGGGCCTGGCCCCGATTCTGGTCGAGCAGATATTCGATATTATCCAGGAACTCCACAAGGCCGGCGCGACGATCCTGCTTGTCGAGCAGAATGCACAGATGGCTCTTCAGGTTGCCAATCGTGCCTACGTTCTGGAAACCGGCAAGATCACGCTCTCCGGCTCCGGAAAAGAACTTCTTGAAAGCGATTCTATTAAAAAAGCCTATCTGGGCGGTTGATCGTAAAGTAAAACCAGGCAGTGCGACTGCGCATTGTCTGGTTTTTCTATTGCTTGCAATACGGTGAATCTCCTGCTATAATAGCGGCAGCAGGCAAATTTGCGTGAAAAATGAAACAGAAAGGGTGGTTTTTTATGAAAATGAAACGTGTATGGAGGGTTCACACTTCCTAACCCTCCGAATCAAATTTTGGAGGAAACAGCATGAAAAACCAGATTACCATTCGTGAAGCAAATTCAAAAACCGATACTGCAGCCTTTTGGGAGCAGCTTCACAGCTACCACGAGCGTGATATTTTTCCTAACCCGAAGGACGAAAGCCTCAAGCATTTTTTGAATGATGCGGAATACCGTGCGCAGATTGAACACGTTCACAACCGGCCGCAAGACAACTGCTATTATCTGTTCTTTCAGCGGAACGGACAGGACATTGGCTTTGCACTGCCGGTGATTTTCACTTCCGAGGATGGAAAGTGCTTTATCATGGAATTCTGCGTCTACCCGGAATTCCGAGGCAATGGAACAGGCCGAGCATGCGCTGCTGTTCTTCTGGACTGGGCAAAGGCGCGCGGCGCACGCTACGCTGAACTGAATTACGGCGGAGACGAACGCCGTCTCCGGTTCTGGAGACGCATTGGATTCGTTGAAAACGGCGTTGACGAATGGGGCGAGCCGCTGATGCTCCTTCCGCCCGCAGAGGCAGTGCCATTCACCGTGGAACTTTTGAACGATCCCACCGATTGGCAGCTTTTGAAGCTGGAAAACGGCTTCAAGCGCGAAATCGGCGAGGAAACACTTATAAAATTCCAGCAGAAACAGCTTCAGCAGGCCGTCCGAGAGGGGAGAATTACATTCTTCATGGCCAAGCGCGGCTATCGTGCCGTAGGCATGTGCAGCGTCGCTGCATACTATTCGACTTTTTCCTGCTCGAATACGGGTGTATATGAAGATTTTTACATTGAACCCGCCTTCCGCGGCAAGGGAATTGCACGAATGCTGGCGAGGGCAGCACAAAACTGGTGCAGAGAAAACGGCATCACGAGTTTAACTGTATGCTGTGCTCCGTGCGATGAGGCAATGTACCAGGCGCTGGGGTTTTATACCAGCCTTGGGGCAACTTTCGCACATACGGAATAACAAACTGAGCAGGCAGTGCATCGCTTCAGCTGTGTACTGCCTGCGTTTCAATTTTTATAGCTTCAGCTTGGAAAGGGGATTGGCCTCTGCCGCGATTTTCTTATCTGTGTTTTCAATGTGCGTGTAGATCTGCGTCGTATTCAGATTTTCGTGCCCCAGAACCTCCTGCAGCGTTTTCAGGTCAACGCCGTTCGCCAGCATCAGCGTTGCGGCTGTGTGCCGCAGCTTATGCGCGGAAAACTGCGACGCGTCAAGCCCAGATTCCAGCAGGTGCTTTTTGACCAGACGATGCACGGCAGAAACACTGATACGGTTTTTATCCCGTGAGCCAAAGAGCGCTTTATTGTCTGTCAGCACGATCTGTTTCCGCTCATCCAGATACCGGTCGATGGCTTTCCGGCAGGAAGAACCCATGTAGACAATTCTTTCCTTGTTGCCCTTGCCGACGACACGGATACGATCCTCATAGACGTCCGTAAGATTCAGCCCAACCAGTTCCGAGCGGCGGATACCGCAGTTCAGAAACAGCATCAGAATTGCAAAGTCCCGGTTTTTATTCGGCCCATCGACAGATTTCAAGAGCGCGGTAGATTCTTCCAGTGTCAGGTATTTCGGCAGGCTGCGGCGAATTTTGGGGAATTCGATGTCCTTGACCGGATTGTTCTGGATCTGCTTGGTGCTGATGGTCAGGTACTTATAGAACGCCTTGATAGCCGACAGCTTCCGCGCACGGGCAGCGGCAGCGATTCCGACATCAGCCGGGCCTTCACGGTTCTGACGGTCGTTTGTGAGATAGGACAGAAAATCAAACACCTCAGACGATGACACCGTATCGAGAACGGGTGCGTCGATCCATTTGATGTCGATCTCATCAAGCGGCGTCTGATACGGAAGTTCCTTGCGCATCAGCGTCAGAAACCGAAGAAACATCCGCAGATCCAGATGATATTCCGAAACCGTACGCCGTGATTGACCCTTGATAGATTCATGATACGATAAAAAGTCCCGCAGCACCTGCGGACATTCAGAATACGGCTGCATACATAAAACTCCTTTAGAGCATCCTTGATAATGCTATTATAGCATATCTTTTCCTGCAACGCAACAAAATCTTTATTTTGTTGCGTTGTGAAAGGGCCAATTAAAAAGGCTAAAGTGTAGCCCTTCCCCAACGGCGGCGTTCAAGGTCAAAATTGAAGCCTCAACAAAAAAACGGTTTTGTAGCGTTCACTCGTCTGAACTTCATAGCTGATTCAGATTTGTGACGTTCATCTTGATTTTTATTATACTCGGCTCAAGCGGAATGTCAAGAACTTTTTTAATGAAATATGAATTTATCTTAAAGTAAAATCGATGAATTCCAAACTAATTTTTGAATATTAAAATTCAAGACAGTGCTGTTATGTTATTGTAATGGAACTGTCATTTTTATACCCACTTCCCCGGAAACCGGAAGACTGTCATACGGGAGAATATTGTGTCCTGCGGACGGCTGCGACGGGAAATATTCATCTGTCAAGCAGCTTTCGCGGCATAAAACCAGTGCGCGCACTGGATTTATTCCACGGTCAACTTGACAGACGAAAATGTCCCGTCCGCACGGCGGGCAACCGAAATCGCCCCCGCGATTCCGGCAAGCCTGACTTTTTATTATGATAAAGGGAGTGCGTACAATGAAACAGACAGTCAGAACGAGCAGAACGGCAGGATATTTAGAAAAGATTTTCAGGGCGCTGAATGCGGACAGCTTCAACGGGGAATTGGAAGAACCTGTTATTACGATTCAGGACACGCCCACGGCATACGGTCATGTGACCGTTGGCAAGGCATGGAGCGTTAAAGACGAGCACCAGCGTGAACTTAACATCGCGGCAGGGACGCTGCAAAGGCCGATTGAAGAAGTCGCTGCGACTATGCTGCATGAAATGGTTCATCTTTACAACTTGCAGCACGAAATACAGGATTGCAGCCGAGGCGGAACGTATCACAATAAGAAATTCCGGGATGAAGCACAAAAGCATATGCTGACGATTGAGCATCACGAAAAATACGGCTGGACAGTCACGAAGCCGACCGAGGAACTGATTGATTACATCATCAATAAGGGATGGGAAGATATTATGATGAATCGTGCATCATTCCCCTCCTCGATCAGCGGCGGCAGAAAAGGCAAGTCCACGGGTGAAGACGGAACGGAAACCACAAAGCCAAAGAGCAACAGCAGGAAATATGTATGTCCGAAGTGCAAAACGATCATCAGAGCGACACGAGCGGTCAATGTGGTATGCGGGGATTGCGATATCCCGTTTGAATTGGAAGTATGACAGAGGGGCGAAAGCCCCTCTCCCCTTTTCATTGACAGAATCAAATAAATATTGTAAGATTGAAGCAACGAAAGATATAAACAAAATCTTCGATATTGTTTATGAAATTTAGAATTGAAAAGGTATTATTGATATTTTTGAATATCAATAATCAAATCTAATGCAAGAGGGATAAAGAATGAAGAAATGCGAAAATACGTACATTGCGCAACAGTGTATCAGCATGAAAGCGACCATTCAAAATTTCAAGCTTGGGTTAAAAATGGCAAGCATGAAGGATGATGGAATCACCGACAAAAACGAAGAAAAGATGATTAAGGAAATCATGAAAGACCTTGAGCGGTTACAAAAAACACTTGATTCCTATGAATATGTATAAGAAAGCACCCGTGCGCGCATATGCTGCGCACGGGTGCTTTTTACCATTTTTTCCATTGCTTTTGCGGATATTCTTCGCGTGAAATCGTGTTGAACATCTTCCAAAGCGGCGGCGAGAAAATGATTTTTGTCGACCACGGGACAAAATAATATTCGTCAATAATTTCCTTCGACATATCGTTAATGCCGACGCGCTTCTTGATCTGCCGCCGATGGATAAACCACGGCAGCAGCCCTTTTTTCACGACATAAAGCTTTTGCGCAAGCGTCCGAATCTTTTTGTCCATATCGTCAAAGCCCTGACTGAAAACGTCGATGGCAAGCTGGTAATGCCGATGGTATTTGTAAAAGTACAGTGATTTTTTGGAAAAGTCCTTGAAATCACGGTTATTGTATTCGATGCCGGCTTCATCAATGATAACGCGACCGCCAGTGATCATATATGTACCAATATCGGTTTTCGGGTCAAGCTGATAACAGCCGGTAATGGGAACATTCGACCAGACAGGAATACCGCGCCTGATATCATGACGCGCCAGATATGCGGCGTATGTGGTTTTACCGCTTCCGGGGACACCGAAATAAATACTGACTATCTGAGGCGGCAGACGCTTCCTAGCAGCTTTCTGAGGGCCTTTCTTGAGAAACGATAGAAAAGACTTCTTATGACGCGCCGAGTAACGCGGAGTATGCGACGGAGGCATTTCTTGAACAGGTGCAGGAGCTTCTTCATCATGCGTATCCCCTATCAGGTTTTTAATAAAAGAAAATTCGTTATCATCCATGTTTGTACCTCTTGAATCTTAATTTTCAATATAGAAAAGGTGAGGTGCGAGGGAGAATCGCACCCCACCGGGAAACGGTCAGACGTTCAGCAGCCGCTTGAACAGACCGACGCCAAGACCGACAAGCGGAATTGCGCAGAACAGCAGCAGAATCGGCGTGCTGACGATGGTAGAACCGACCGTACCAGCCCAGCCGATAGCCGAGGTAAAGACCTCACCGATAGACGAAAGCAGCGTTGCAATCGTAACAGTTGCAGCACCTTCCATAATTCATCATCCTTTCATATCATGTTTTTCTGAGATTAGACGTTCAGCAGACGCTTGAACAGGCCGACACCGAGGCCGACAAGGGGGATTGCGCAGAACAGGAGAAGGAGCGGCGTACCGACAACGGTTTCACCGACCTTACCCGCCCAGCCGATAGCAGACGTGAAGATAGAGCCAATGGACGAGAGAATTTCAGTCATTTTCATTCACTTCCTTTCATTGTTTTTCTTTACAATATCAGTATTCCTACTGCTACGTAACGTTTCAAAGGCGGCAAGAACGTATAAAGTTAAGCACAACGCCAACAACAAAGCACATCAACACCATTCCTACAAAATATACAATCGGTTCAGAAAGCAGCCAGTCGGCAAGCTTCCCGAGCATCTGAACATTGAAGTCAAGCATTTCAGACACGTTTCATCACCCCCGCAACGATCTTGAAGAAGCATAGGACGAGAATTGCGAAAAGTACAACGTCGGCAATCCACGCCCAGTCTACAGACGCAATACCGGAAGCGTTATACGGCATGTACTCACCGAACAACTTTTCGGTCAGGGATTCACCAGAGCCGCCCTGAATCCATGCACCGCCTGTTTCATCATCGGTCTGAATTGCAAACACATTGACCTGAGTATTGCCGGAGGTATCTTCCTGATGAATGAGAGCGGCATCATCGGGCGCGGGCGTGGGCATTTCATCGGAATCTGTTTTCGTCTCCCCTTCCGTGTCAGCTTCGGCTTCAGCTGTAGTATTTGAAGTATTATCTTCAATTTCAGTTGTGGAGACTTCCGGCGTATAGATCGGATACCCAGAACCGTCATACCACTGACCATTGTACAGGAAGCGGTCATTTTCTGCATCGTATGAAGCGCTTGCCAGTTCCAAATCGGTCAGCGGTTCAACGGCGAGAATAGGCAGCGCAAGCAGCAGCACCACGCACAGAGCAAGTACAATCCGTTTCATTTTGTATCGTCCTTCCTTTTTTCATTTACCTTGATATTTCCATTATTGCCGCCGCGCTGCGAACCGCCGCGAAACGAGCCGAACAGCTTGCCAAGCAGACCGACGCTTGCGACGGCCACGGACGAACCGAGCAGAAGCACACCGAGGGAAAACGTTGTTCCGGGGATGGTAAAGGATTCTATCACGTTCCATGAATTTGAGAGCCACGCGCCGAGAAGCTGCAATAAATCAGTTGACATAATTTCACCCCTAAATAAATGGTATGAAGGATTTCAAAAGCGCAACAGCGTCAGACACGAACGCAATGATAATGCGTACCAGTTTCACAACAACGATAAAGCCAAAGAAGGAAACGGCAGCAATGGCAAGGACTTTTAGCGCGGGAGGCATCCAAGAGAACAGAGCGGCAAACACAACTTCACCCCCTAATCAATCAGCTGAATCACGCCGATAATGACGAACAGCGCTGCAACGGCGAGAATCAGACCGCGCACAATGTCGGGCAGCAGCTCCCAAAGGGAGACCATGAAAGCGCCAAAGCCGGCAAGATCATTAAAGTTACTCACCATCGACACCCCCATAGAATGTAGAAGGCCAAATATTAGAGCCGGGGAAACAACTATAAGTCTGAACAAATTTCAGTTGACTAAAAGTTCCCGAATAATAGCGTGGGTCAATGACAGCAATAGGCTTCGAGCAAACTAATACACCGTCAGAATCTTCAATATAAGCACAAATCAGATAAGGCTTACCCTCTGAGTTATATTGTCGAACAGGCAAAGAAGCAGTAGATAGAGTATAATTATCAGAAGCCGAAACTTGTGTATACCCCCACCATTTACCATCAGAATAATCATACTGACAAATAGTGATAACGGCCATATCTCTGTTCATGCTAAAGTTGATAGAGCTACCGTCAGAATCGGTAACATACACTTCATAGATATTCGACCACTCACGATCCCAGCTAGACGAAGAATGAAGAGATACAAAATATGGGCGAACCAAGTCAACATTATAAGAAAGTCGGCCAAAAGCATAGAAATGAGCTTGCCAGTACGAAGTATCAATAGACGTGTATTGAATTGGGTCTCCACAATGCAGCATTTTCCCGTCACCGGCGTAAATGCCTACATGCGATACAGTATCAGCGCAATCATAAGTACCAGTGAAAAAGACCAGGTCACCGGGCTTAGCATCAAAGCGATCAACAGGAGTGCAAGCATCATATAAGCCCTGCGCCGTTGTTCTTCCGATGGAATATACGCCAGAATGATTAAGAGAATAGCAAACAAAACCAGAGCAATCAAAGCTAGTTTCAGGGGAAGAACCGCCGAATACATACGGATAACCGAGATACTTTTCGGCCTCAGCAAACAATTTCTGTACGGAATCATTGGAATTCTCATAGCTGTTACCACC
>URAZ01000018.1 GCA_900545925.1 uncultured Eubacteriales bacterium
GGATGGGCACTTTTGGGAGGCTGATGGATTTGTGCTGCACATCGAAAATCGCCGCCCTGTTCTCATCCGCACCATCTTAGCCGCAAAAAAGGCACCAGCCTGAGCTGATGCCTTTTGTTGGCGGAGATGGTGGGATTCGAACCCACGTGCCCGGTTAAGGACAAAACGATTTCGAGTCGTTCTCGTTACGACCACTTCGATACATCTCCCTATTCACTTCGCGCTTCGGAGCGGCGGGCAGAAGCTGCCAAAGCCGCTTGATAGCCCTATTATTATAACAAAGTTCCCGCTTTCCGTCAACTGGTTTTCTTCTGCGTCTGCCGGGTATATTTTCAAAGGCTGTGCGGCATCCTGTGAAAAAGCAGCGGCGTCGTTGCGCATGCACTTGACAGATGCCGTGATTTTTGGTAATGTATCCGAGCTTGGCAAAAGTTTAACGATTTAGCCTGGCAGCTTCTCCCGGCGGGAGAGGTTTTGGAATGAATGGAGCCGCCGTGGGCGGCAGAAGAGGGAAAGCAACCTATGAACAACGTCAATTTACGCAAGATCGCCGTCATCGGCTGCGGCTTCGTCGGCTCGGCGTCCGCCTTTGCGCTGATGCAGAGCAAGCTGTTTTCGGAGATCGTCCTGATCGACGCAGACCACGCCAAGGCCGAAGGCGAAGCCATGGACATCAGCCACGGCATCCCCTTTGTGGGCAACATGAAGATCTATGCCGGCACCTACGATGACATCGTGGACGCTGCCATCATCGTCATCACGGCAGGCGCAGGCCAGAAGCCCGGCGAGACCCGGCTGGACCTCGTGCACAAGAACCTGAACATCTTCAAGAGCATCATCCCGGAGATCGCCAAGCGGGAATGCCGCGGCATCCTGCTGGTGGTGGCGAACCCGGTGGACATCCTGACCTATGCCGCCATCAAGCTGTCCGGCTTCCCGGAGCACCGGGTCATCGGCTCCGGCACCGTGCTGGACACCGCCCGCCTGAAGTATCAGCTGGGCGAGCACCTGTCCGTGGACAGCAAGAGCGTCCATGCCTTCATCATCGGCGAGCACGGCGACAGCGAGATCGCGGCCTGGAGCAGCGCCAACGTCTCCGGCATCGCGCTGGACGATTTCTGCGAGATGCGCGGCCACTACAACCACGACAAGTCGCAGGAGAATATCGCGGAGAAGGTCAAGAACAGCGCCTACGAGATCATTGAGAAGAAGCGCGCCACCTACTACGGCGTCGCCATGGCCGTCAAGCGCATCTGCGAGGTCATCATCCGGGACGAGAAGTCCATCCTGCCCATCTCCTCGATGATGCACGGCGACTTCGGCGTGGACAATGTCGTTCTGAGCATGCCCGCCGTGGTGGGTGCCGACGGCCTCGAAGAGCTGGTCCCCATCGCACTGAGCGAGAAGGAATCCGCTGACCTCCGGAAGTCCGCAGACACCCTGCGCGGCATCCTGGACGAATGCGGGATCTGATGCAAGCCTGAAAACGGCTCCGGCAGCTGCCGGGGCCGTTTTCTTCTGCACAAAAGCGGGCCGGTCGTTGGAATTTTCACAAAATATTACTATTTTGACGCGATTTTGTACAAACGTTCCGGAGGCTTCCTGTGATATACTAATCTCACAACGAGGTCTGCACCGCAGACCCACACAGAGAAAAAACTGAGAAGGAGTCGTATCAATGAGAGAGATCATTTCCTTGAACGAAAACTGGACCCTGTCCTTCCCCAAGGGCGACCATGTGACGGAGCAGGTCAACCTGCCCCACACCTGGAACGCTGTGGATGGCAACGACGGCAACGGCAGCTACCTGCGCACCACCGGCGTTTACACCCGCACCTTCGAGCAGCCCAAGCAGCCCCGTGAGGGCGGCCGCACCTATGTTGAGGTGCTCGCTGCTGCGCTGAACGCCACCGTGAAGGTCAACGGCACGGTCGCCACCACCCATGAGGGCGGCTTCTCCATCTTCCGTGCCGATGTCACCGATCTGTGCCACGAAGGCGAGAACGAGCTGACCATCGAGGTCTCCAACGAGGACACCCCGTCCATGTACCCCGCTTCCGCCGACTTCACCTTCTACGGCGGCCTGTACCGCGGCGTCAACCTGATCAGCGTGCCCAATGCACACTTTGATCTGGACTACTACGGCGGCCCCGGCATCATGGTCACCCCGGTCCCCACGGAGGACGGCGGTGCAAACTTCACCATCAAGAGCTTCGTCACCAACCCCGCTGACGACCTGACCGTTCTGTACAGCATCGAGGACTGCTTCGGCCGCGAGGTCGCTTCCGCTGTCCGCGGCTCTGCCGAGACCGAAGTCACCATCTACGTGCCCGATGCACAGCTGTGGAGCATGGACGAGCCCAATCTGTACACCGTCACTGCGACCCTGCAGCGCAACAACGAGGCCGTCGATGAGATCTGCGCCAACGTCGGTGTCCGTTCCTTCAAGGTCACGCCCAACGAAGGCTTCTCCATCAACGGTGTGCCCACCCCGCTGCGCGGCGTTTCCCGCCATCAGGACCGCGTGTTCGAGGGCAACGCTCTGACCGCCGAGGAGCACTATGACGACGCCCTGCTCATCAAGGAGCTGGGCGCCAACACCATCCGTCTGGCACACTATCAGCACAGCCAGGACTTCTACGATGCCTGCGACGAGATCGGTTTCGCCGTCTGGGCTGAGATCCCCTTCATCAGCGTCTTCAAGAAGGGCGAGGGTGCACACACCCACGTCATGGAGGAGATGAAGGAGCTCATCATCCAGAACTACAACCACCCCTCCATCATGTTCTGGGGCATCTCCAACGAGATCCTGATCGGCGGCATCTCTCAGGAGCTGGTGGACACCCACCACGATCTGGAAAAGCTCTGCAAGGAGCTTGACCCGACCCGCCTGACCACCATTGCACACGTTTCTCACACCCCCGTGGACGGCCCCATGCACCACATCACCGACCTGGAGAGCTACAACCACTACTTCGGCTGGTACGGCGGCAAGATGGAGCAGAACGGCCCCTGGCTGGACAAGTTCCACGCCGACCACCCCGACATCTGCATCGGCGTTTCCGAGTACGGCTGCGAGGGCATCATCAACTGGCACAGCAACACGCCGGAGTGCAAGGACTACACCGAGGAGTATCAGGCACTGTACCACGAGCACATGGCACAGGTCTTCGAGGACCGTCCCTGGGTGTGGGCTTCCCACGTCTGGAACATGTTCGACTTCGGCTGCGCTGCCCGTAACGAGGGCGGCGTGAGCGGCCGCAACAACAAGGGCCTCGTCACCATGGACCGCAAGACCAAGAAGGACAGCTACTTTGTCTATCAGGCTTACTGGACCCAGACCCCGATGGTCCACATCGCTGGCCGCCGCCACGCACAGCGCGCAGGCGAGACCACCGAGATCAAGGTCTACTCCAACCAGGACACCGTCGTTCTGTACGTCAACGGCAAGGAAGTCGGCCAGCAGACCGCGCACCGCGTCTTCAAGTTCGACGTTGCGCTGAACGAAGGCTTCAACACCATCCTGGCTGTGGCCGGCGATGTGAAGGATTCCATCACCCTGGAGAAGGTCGCCGAGGAGCCCGCTTACTACACTCTGCCGGAGTTCAACGAGCGTCAGGAGGGCGTTGCCAACTGGTTCAAGCAGGTCGGCAGCCTGGATCTGGACCTCAAGGCTCCCATGGAGTTCCCGGAAGGCTACTACAGCATCAAGGACAACATGGAAGAAGTCTCCAAGTCCCCCGAAGCCTTCGCCCTCGTTGCCAAGGTCGTGAAGCTGACCACCAACTTTGATGTGAAGCCCGGCGCCGGTATGTGGGATATGTTGAAGACCATGTCCCCGGAGAATCTGGGCAACGTCATGGCTCTGCCCGATGGCTTCCTGGAAAGCCTGAACGCACAGCTCATCAAGATCAAGAAGGTCTGAGCGTTCCCCAAAGTTAAAGCCCCATAAAACCGCCCCGGCAGATGCTGTGCAGCACCTGCCGGGGCATTTTGTCGTCCTGTTCGGCGGCAGCTTCTTTCACACACGGCCCTCTCCGTCAGCGCAAGCGCTGCCACCTCTCCCGGAGGGAGAGGCCTTGGCAGGCCGGTGCTGGCTGTGCTGGACGAACAAGGTCTCGTCTTCGCGCAGGCTGCCGGGCTCCGCCGGAACGGGCAGCGGCTGCGCACCCTGTCCGCCCTTCCAGAGTGCCTGAGAGGGGAGAGCCGCAACGCCAAAAGCCCGCAGCATTCGCTGCGGGCTTTTGGTGTTTCTTCGAAAAGAAAGGAGGTAAATGAGATGAATGAATAGAGGGAAATGTCGTAGAACGTTCAGCCGCTCAGCGCTTTTTCTTGTGCTGAGCGCGGGGCTTTGCCGAGGCGGCAGAGGTCTTGGTGCTGCCGCTGGAACGCCGCTGATGAAGATACTTGGCCACCGAGGGTGCAACGATCGCAAGGATGGCCAGAATCACGATGACCTGCAGATCAGGCAGCTCGTGATTGGTGTTGAACAGGGTCTGCAAAACGTTGCTCATAGAACTGTACCTTTCCGGTCCCGGCGGAACCGCTCAGAAGAGGTGGGGGTCACAGCCAGATGCTGCCGTTCTCGTCCGGCTTCATGGGGGCCGCGATGACAGCATCCACGATGGTCATAGCTGCCGAGAAGCCGGTCCAGAAGGTGGCCAGATACAGCACCCCCAAAACCGGGCGCTTAGCGTAGAACTGGTGCGCCCCAAAGGCCCCCAGAATGCAAAGGCGGAGATACTTTTTCCGGTTCACCTCATGGCGCTGGCGGTTTTCCTTCCAATAGAAGTAATGTTCGATGGAATTCCAGATAAAACCGTGGTCGGGGTCTTTTGTCCATTGGGTATTTGCCATTGTCGTACCTCTGTCTTTGTCTCATAAAATCGGGAAAGCCGCCCACTGCGCACTTGGCCGGTGAGCGGTCTTCCCCATGGGATGTAATTTCCGCAGAATCAGAAAGCGTGGCAGCTTGGATTATGCGTTTTCAGCCATTGCCTTCATCTTGATGGCAGCAACTTCGTCCTGGATCTCAGCCATCTTCTCCTTGGTCAGGGGATAGAACTTCATGGCGATCAGGTTGCACAGCAGGCCGATCATGATGACGCCGCTGTAGCAGAAGGCGCAGCCGATGCGGAGCTTCATGGTAGCCACGTCGCCCTCAACGGGGTTGTGGTCAGCGAAGCCGCAGATGGTGAACATGACACCGGCGATCATGGGTGCGAAGGAGGAGACCAGCTTATCAACGAAGCTGAACAGGGTGCCCATCAGGCCGGGGACGTACTTGCCGGAGCGATAGACCTCGTAGTCGGCGCAGTCCGCAGTCATGGGGATGACGATGTTGCCGGAGATGCCCTGGAAGCCTGCGTAAGCAATGCTCAGCAGGACGTGGAGGATCAGGAAGTAGCCCCAGTTCAGGGTGCCCTTAGCGGGGTCAGAGGTCATGGTGGTGGGGTCGCCCAGCAGCCACAGGGCGATGGTCAGAGCGTTGACGACCAGACCGCCGACGGAGCCGATGATCATAGCCTTGCGCTGGCCGAACTTGGTAGCCACCAGAGAGATGGCCAGGAAGGTGACGATGACGCTGGGGATGGTGGTCAGAGCGGTCACGTTGCCCTGCAGAACGGTAGAACCGGCGATACAGGCGAACATAGCAACGGAGACAGCGCTGGTACGGGCAGAGGAGCCCAGCTTATCGGTAGATGCGGACAGGACCAGCATCTGGATGGCGCGGTTGTTCTTCAGGGTATCCCAGTAATCCTTCAGGCCGACCTTGACCGGCTTGCCGGTGCCAAAGAACTCCGAACGGTCCTTCGGGGTGATGGCGATGACAGCCAGCAGGGTGAAGATACCGGAAACGATGGCGGTCATGACCCACAGGCTGTGGAAGAACTGGGTGGAAGCATAGCCGCCGACATCCTTGTAGCTGTTTGCCATATTCGCAAACACAACCGCCAGACCAGCGAACAGAACGGTGTTGAACACGCCGTCGAAGGAAGCGAACATGGGGCGCTGCTTGGGGTCGTTGGTCATGCAGGACTGTGCAGACTTGGTAACGACGCACTGGCAGGTGTAGCCCAGATAGTAGATCATCAGGACCACAACGTAGAAGGGGAAGCGGACTGCCTGCGGCAGCTGGTGGGTGACGTGGAACAGGATGAAGCTGGTCACGGCCAGAATGATGTTGCCGATGATGATGAACGGGCGGTTCTTGCCGAACTTGCCGTTGGTCTTATCGACCATGAAGCCCACGAACGGGTCGGTGACACCGTCCCAGATGCGCATGATCATGCTCAGGGAAGAGGCCAGCATCATGCCGACGCCGACCCAGCCCATCAGGTAGTAGGTAGCGTAACCCATCATCATCATGTACAGGTTGGTAGCCGTGTTGTTCAGTGCAAAGCATGCGATGCGCCACATCGGAACGCGGTGGATGCCGTTGTGCTCGTAGTCTTTGTCGTAGTACTTATCCGGCAGACTTCTCGTTTTTGCCATTTCGTTTTCTCTCCTTAATTTGTAAACAGGCGTTCTCCGTTTTTGCCCCATTGGAAAACCGCACCTGCCACTGTGCGGCACATCGGGACTTTATGTCCTTATTATGAACGATATTTTGAAATTCTGTTAGTAATATTTTGAGGTAAAACAGGACGATTTTACTATTTTGAAGCAATTTTCACAACTTTATAAAAACCTATTGGTCAAATTGCACATGGCATTGATATACTAGTACAGCACATTGCCAGTTTTCTCCGCCTGCATGGACCTGCATGGAAAAGAATATTAGGAAAGTGCGGATTTTTCCAAAAATTTTTCTAATCCCTTTCTGGGGTCTGCCATTATAATATAGGTATCACGAACCCCACCGCAGACGGCGTAAAATAAAAAGGAGAAATCACATGGCAACGAAAGCATCCCAGCGCGTCCAGCGCTATGTCAACGCAAACGGCCCCACCATCGGCACGGTAGAGCGCCGGGTCATCGAACAGGACGGCCTCTATTTCAAGGATATCGACGGCACCGGCACCGTCAGCGCCGTCAACGACTGGCGCCTTGCCCCTGAAGAGCGCGCCAAAGCCTATGTCCAGACCCTGACCACCAGCGAGAAGATCGGCCAGCTGTTCACCTCGGACTGGCGGATGGGCCCCAAGTACCCCTCGCCCCGTCTGGCTGCCAACGGCCACAAGCCTGTGGGCGATGACTCCGGCCTGCTGGATGAGGCACCGGTGGACGTTTCCGACAGCATCTTCGGCCATCAGGCGCTGCCCAGCACCTCCGACATGGTCAAAAAGTGCTTCAACCGCCACGTCATCCTGCGCGAGAACCCCACCCCCGAAGATCTGGCCGACTATCTGAACCAGCTGCAATACCTGACCGAGACCTGTGAGCACTTCGTGCCCATGCAGGTCATGTCCAACAGCCGCAACGAGAACGGCGAGGTCGTCTTCGGCATGAACGATGCCGCCGGTGTCTTCGCCACCTGGCCCGGCACTCTGGGCATCGCAGCGGCCGTCAAGGGCACCGCCCGCATCGACATCATCGACAAGTTCGCCGACACCATCCGCCGCGAGTGGAACGCCTGCGGCCTGAAGAAGGGCTACATGTACATGGCCGACTGCGTCACCGACCCTCGTTGGCAGCGCACCTTCGGCACCTTCGGCGAGGACCCGGAGCTGATCGAGGAGATCTTCGACCACCTCATCCCCGGCATCCAGGGCGGCAGCAACGGCGTCACCCCGGACGGCGTGTCCGTGACCGTGAAGCACTTCCCCGGCGGCGGTGCCCGTGAGAACGGCTTCGACCCCCACTATGCAGCCGGTCAGTGGAACATCTACGCCACCCCCGGTTCCTTGCAGAAGTACCACATCCCGGCCTTCCGTGCGGCCATCCGCCACAACGCCGAGTCCATCATGCCCTACTACTCCAAGCCGTCCGCTGAGAAGAGCGCCCCGCAGGAGGACTTCGAGGGCAACCCCATCGCGCTGAATCCCTATGGCTTCGCCTACAACAAGGTCTTCATCGACGGGATGCTCCGCAGCCAGATGGGCTTCAAGGGCTACATCAACTCCGACACCGGCATCGTCCACAACATGTGCTGGGGCGTCGATATGCTGGATGAGCCGGAGCGCATCGGCTACGCCGTCACCCAGAGCGGCGTGGACCTGATCTCCGGTCTGCTGGACAATGCGTTCGGCGAGGAGAGCTACGCCCGTGCTACCAACGGCTACTACGACACCCACGAAGTGCCCGCAGGCTTCCGGAAGGAAGACCTTGTCCTGACCGACGAGAGCCTGAACCGCGCCGTCCGCCGCACCCTGACCGAGCTGTTCCGTCAGGGCATGTTCGAAGACCCCTATGCAGACCCCCGGAAGGCTGCCGAGGTCGTGGCCACCAAGGCCGACTGGGAAGAGGCCAGCCGCGTCCACCGCGAGAGCGTCGTCCTGCTGAAGAACGACGGCACCCTGCCCCTGAAGGACGGCTGCAAGGTCTACGCCGAGGCCTTCGGCAAGAGCGCCGAGGCCGGCGAAGCTGCCACCAAGGCCCTGCGCGAGATGCTGGGCAATGTCACGCTGGTGGCCGACCCCGCCGAGGCCGATGTCGCCCTGCTGATGGTCAGCCCGCAGTCCGGTGCATACTTCAATGCAACGCCGGGCTATCTGGAGCTGGACATCTGCGAAGGCAAGACCGTCTGCAACGTGGATGAAAGCGGCAAGCCCACCGCCGAGACCCATCAGGAGACCACGCTGGTCGGTGCCAGCCGCATCCTCGGCATCGCTGAAGCGGTCCACGCACACGGCGGCAAGGTCGTTTCCAACATCAACTGCCCGCTGGCCTGGGAAGTCGGCAGCATCGAAAAAGTCTCCGATGCGCTGACCGTCGGCTTCGATACCTACCCCTCCGCAACGCTGGACGTCCTGTTCGGCCGCTTTGCCCCGGTCGGCAAGCTGCCGCTGACCCTGCCCAAGGGCGACGAAGTGCTGGCCGTCAATGCAGACGGCGTCTGCATCAGCCCCAACGATGTGCCCGGCTACGCCAAGGATGCCTACATGCCCGACTGCATGAAGGACGAAAACGGCAAGGCTTACGCTTACCGTGACGCCGCCGGCAATTACTATGAGTTGAATTTCGGCCTGTCGTATTAAAATATGCGGTGGCCAGCACCTCTTTTCAGGTGCTGGCCGCCCTTTTCATGCAAGGAGAAACCAATGGCACAAACACAGAAAAAACAAGGAGATATGGGCACCGGCAGCGTCAAAAAGCTGCTGCTCCAGCTGATGATCCCGGCCGTGGTGGCCCAGATCGTCAACCTGCTGTATAACATCGTGGACCGTATCTACATCGGCCATATCCCCGGCATCGGCGCAGCCGCGCTGACCGGCGTGGGCCTGTTCACCCCCATCCTGATGCTGCTGAACGCCTTTGCGATGCTCATCGGTGCCGGTGGTGCGCCCCGCACCGCCATCGCCATGGGCCAGGGCGACAAAGACCAGGCGGAAAAGATCGTCAGCAACAGCTTCACCATGCTGCTGATCTTCTCGGCGCTGCTGACCGTCGTGTTTTACGCTGCTGCACCGGCCCTGCTGCGGATGTTCGGTGCCAGCGACGCCACCCTGCCCTATGCGCTGGCGTACAGCCGCATCTACATCCTCGGCTCGGTCTGCGTCCTCATCGTGCTGGGCATGAACCCCTTCATCACCGCACAGGGCTTTGCCAAGATCAGTATGCTGACCACCGTCATCGGTGCGGTCATCAACATCGTGCTCGACCCCATCCTCATCTTCCTCTTTGGTCTGGGGGTGCGGGGTGCTGCCATCGCCACCGTGCTCAGCCAGGCTGTGGGTGCCATCTGGATCATCCGTTTCCTCACCGGCCCCAAGACCACCCTCCGGCTGAAGAAAGAGTACCTCAAGCCCGAAGGGAAGATCGTGCTGCCCGTCCTGGCGCTGGGCATCTCCACCTTCGTCATGATGTCCACCGAGAGCCTGCTCTCGATCAGCTTCAGCTCCAGCCTGGCCCGCTACGGCGGCGACGTGGCCGTGGGCGCAATGACGGTCATTACCAGCGTTTCCCAGCTGGCCAGTATGCCGGTCTCCGGCGTCTGCCAGGGCGGCCAGCCGGTGATGAGCTTCAACTTCGGTGCAGGCAAGAAAGAGCGCGTCAAGGAGGCCTTCCGCTTCCAGCTTCTGGTCTGCTTCGGCTACACGGCCATCTTCTGGGTGCTGATGATGCTGGTGCCCGGTGTGGTCGCCGGCATCTTCACCTCGGACGCCGCCCTGATCCAGTACACCACCTGGGCCATGCGCATCTACATGGCCGGCATCTTCTCGCTGGGCATCCAGATCGCCTGCCAGCAGAGCTTTATGGCGCTGGGTCAGGCCAAGGTCAGCCTGCTGCTGGCCTGCCTGCGCAAGCTGATCCTGCTCATCCCCCTTATCTTCATCCTGCCGCATGTGGTCGCAGACCCGGTGTTCGGCGTCTTCCTGGCCGAGCCGGTCAGCGACATCATCGCCGCCGCCGTCACCGCCGCTACCTTCTTCTCCCGGTTCGATAAGATCCTGGACAGGGGCGCGGGCAAAGTTTAAGCAACGAAGAGGAGATCTGTTACGGAAACGAACGTTCTGAACAACGACGCCGCCGGGTTCATCCCCGGCATCTGCCTGCCCGTAGACGGCGGCTTCTCCGCCTATTCGGGCGTGTAAGGCTCTGTAAACGCCTGTCCGGATCGGTCACGGCTGCCCGGCCAGGCCGAAAAAGCATCAAGTCCCATGTCTGCACCGCCACGGTGTCGGCATGGGACTTTTTCATATCCGAAGTGTATCCACCGCTGGCAAGGTGCCGCGCACTGGACTTTGTGCCAGAAGGGTGCATTTCGGGCAAATTCTCATAGATATGAGTGGTCATTCGACCGCGCGTGTGGTATACTCGGCTTAGTTCAACAACTCAGAAGTTGTGGAGGTAATTATCAATGAGAAATATTTACGATAATAGTGAATTTTTTGCCGCATATGCGGAAATGGGAAGAAGCAAAGATGGTCTGAAAGCTGCTGGAGAGTGGCATCAGTTGCAACCGTTATTCCCTAAATTACAGGGAAAAAAAGTTTTGGATTTAGGATGTGGTTACGGTTGGCATTGCAAATATGCCGCACAAATGGGAGCTACTGAAATTCTTGGTATTGATAGTAGTCAAAAAATGATTGCAAAAGCAGTAGCTGATAACTCTGATGACAAAATCAAGTATAAAGTTTGCGGTGTTGAAGAATACATTTATCCTGAAAATACTTATGACCTAGTTGTTTCTAACCTGGTACTGCACTATATCGAAAATTTAGCTAATGTTTATCAAAAGGTGTATTGCACATTAAAAGTAGGTGGGTATTTCCTATTCAATATTGAACATCCGACTTTCACCGCAGGTGTTAATGAGGATTGGATTTATGATGAAAATGGGAAACCTAAATATTGGCCAATCGACAATTACTATTACACAGGCGAAAGAGAAACCAATTTTCTTGGTCAACGAGTAATTAAACAGCACCACACATTAACGCAGATATTGAATCCACTTATAAAATGTGGTTTTCAAATTGAGGCTATTGAGGAAGCAATGCCTCCGGCAGATATGATGGGTATGCCGGGAATGTGTAATGAAATGCGTAGACCTATGATGTTGTTGGTTAAGGTTAAAAAGGTTTAATAAACAACTTCCAGTTTGCCAAACCCTTTGAGAGAGGAAAAAGCCCTTTCTCAAAGGGCTTCTTCTATTTATTGTCTTGAAAATAAAGGATATATTATCTGGAAATTAGATGAAAAAAGAAAGAACATACCTTGTTTTGACGAACAAGGCAATTGAATTAAGTAATTGTCAGAAAGAAAAAATGATAGAAGCTTATGATAAAATAAAATAGTGATTAATACAACGGAGTAAGAAAAGCTCCTTCATATATTAGAATAAAAATAAATTTTGTTGAGGTTAAATTGAGTTTTCCATTGTATTGTATTGCTAATGAATAAGAATAAGAAAAAGAACAGACAATGCTGAATGCTCTGGAAACAAGAATATCTGAGTATAGTATGTAAGTTCGTAACAGAATGAAAGGAGCGATTCAAATGAGCAATTTGGAAAATTATATGAAACAGCAAGCAATTTTTTGTGAACAAAATGATAGCATTAGTAAAAATCTGTATTTAGAGTATGGTGTAAAAAGAGGCTTACGAGATGAAAAAGGCCAAGGTGTGTTGATGGGGCTTACAAATATTTCTGATATAAAAGCTTTTGAATATCGTGATCCGTATCATGTAGAGCCAATTGAATTGACAAAGAAGCGTCAGAGAAACATACTTTTGGTACAGCATCTGCTTGGATGGGCAAGATATCTGTTCTGATAAAGGAGGAAGAAGATCGTGTTTCAAATATTAATTGTAGAAGATGATAAAGAATTAAGCCAGCTATTCCAAAAAGTGCTTGAGAAGAATGGATATCAGGTCAAAAGTGCATCGGATGGAGCACTGGCATTAGAAATATTGGATAAAGAGTATATTGATCTGATCATTTCCGATATTATGATGCCGGTTATGGATGGTTATGAACTGGTGTCGGAACTCCGTTCAGCAGGATATCAGATACCGGTACTTATGATCACTGCGAAAGGTTCCTTTGATGATATGCGCCAGGGATTTCTTTCGGGAAGTGACGATTATATGGTAAAACCGGTAAATGTGAATGAAATGGTTTTAAGAGTCGGAGCACTGCTTCGCCGTGCACAGATACTGAATGAACACAAAATTGTGATCGGTTCAACAGAGTTTGATTATGATGCAATGACGGTTACAACTGATAAGGAAAGTCTTGTTTTGCCTAAAAAAGAATTCCTGCTTTTATATAAGCTTGCAGCTTCGCCAGGCAGAACATTTACAAAACAACAGTTGATGGATGAAGTATGGGGATACGAGACGGAGGCAGACCCACATACGATAGAGGTACATATAGGAAGAATCAGAGAGCGTTTTAAAGATAACCCTGATTTTGAAATCGTAACAATGCGTGGAATTGGATACAAGGTGGTGAAAAAATAATGGAACAAAAGAAAGAAAAAGGATTGCGGATCCGATCCTGTCTGACTGGTGCAATCTGGCTGGCACTTGTATTTTCAACAGTCATATCTGCTTTATTATTTGCTTTTTTGAATCATTTTTTTAATCTGCCGGGCAGCATACCTGTGCTTGGCTGGCTTTTGATTTTCAATACATTGATTGCAGGGCTGATCACTTCCTTTATTAATGCAAAGTTACTGGAACCAATTACCAGACTTAGTAAAGCAATGAAGGAAGTTTCTCAGGGAGATTTTGAACAGCATTTGGAAACGAACAGCCGTATAGCAGAAGTTGGAGAATCTTATCAAAGTTTTAACGTTATGACAAAAGAACTTCGTGCAACAGAGGTGCTGCAGATGAATTTTGTATCTGATGTTTCTCATGAGTTTAAGACCCCGATTAATGCTATTGAAGGATATACAATGCTGCTTCAGGGAGAAGAACTGTCTCCGGAGCAAGAGAAATATGTAGAAAAAATCTTATTTAACACCCAAAGACTTTCCGGATTGGTTGGTAATATTTTGCTGTTATCCAAGTTAGAGAATCAGAATATACCAATGAAAAAAACAGAATATCGTCTGGATGAACAGATCCGCCAGGCAGTTCTTTCATTGGAAACAAAATGGACAGAAAAAGAAATTGGTTTTCAGGTAGAATTGGAGGAAGTTAAATATACTGCGAATGAAGGACTTTTTATGCATATCTGGATAAATCTTTTAGATAATGCGATTAAGTTCAGCCCTTCAAAGGGGACAATTACGATGTTTCTGAAACAAGAACAGGATTCTGTTAAGTTCATTCTGGAAGATGAAGGACCAGGAATAGAGGATGATGTAAAATCCAGAATATTTGACAAGTTCTATCAGGTAGATGGATCTCATAAAGCAGAAGGAAATGGCCTAGGTCTTGCACTTGTAAAACGGATTGTAGATAGTGCCGGAGGAACAATCAAAGCAGAAAACCGTGAATATGGTGGATGCAGATTTGTTATAGAGCTGCCAAAGCAGAAAGATGAGATTATATAGTTTTAAGATAAATTAGAAGATGGGAGGATTTATATGACATTTTATCAGGAGTTGCAGTTAAATCAGGCAGGTTCTAAAAACCTGTTGAAAAAGAGTGAAACACTAAAAGAAAAATTATATCATATGTGGGTATATCTGGTGAAGATAGCTGCTACAATGGCATTTTGTTTTTTCTTTGTTAGTATTTTCAGCATCCTATTTGGAAATGAGAACAGCATTGTAGGTGTAGTAGTCTTATTATGTCTCATGGTGTTTAGAAATGCGGATCTGGGGATCCACACCGGACAATCTACGATGCTTTTGGCTTTGTTCTTTGTAATTATGACTGTATGTCCGCATTTAGCAAATCAGTTTTCACCGGTATTGGGAATGCTGTTAAATATTGCGGCACTGGCTGTGTTGATTCTGTTCGGATGCCATAATCCATTCATGTTTAATCAATCTACATTGGTTCTTGGGTATCTGCTGCTATATGGTTATGATGTTACGGGAAAAAGCTATCAGATGCGATTAGTCGGAATGGCTTTAGGTGCAGCACTTACCTGCTTCGTATTTTATCGAAATCATAAAAACAGAACTTATAAAAGAAATCTGAAAGATCTGATACAAGAATTTGATATCACTTCTTCCAGAACAAAATGGCAGATATGTCAGATTTTATGCGTACCGATTGTCCTTTGCATTGCAGAACTTTGTAATATGCCACGTGCAATGTGGGCTGGTATTGCGGCCATGTCCGTGATTTTGCCGTCTATGGAAGATATGCACTACAGAGTCCGTAAAAGGATTGTCGGAAATATTGCAGGTGTTATATGTTTTACAGTATTATATTTTCTGCTTCCTTCGTCAATCTATGCATATATAGGAATTCTTGGTGGAATCGGTGTAGGATTTTCAGCACAATATGGCTGGCAGGCAGTATTTAACACATTTGGTGCTTTAGCCATTGCTGCAGAGACTTATGGACTACAAGGAGCGGTTAGTCTTAGAGTGATTCAAAATGTTTTTGGTGTTGTGTTTGCTTTAGCATTTTGTGTTATATTTTATTGGTTTATGCCTAAAAAAAAGGAAAGTGAGGTGACCGTACATGCAGAGTGAAGTGAATCAGAAAGAAAATTTGAATAGAATTATTACGGTTCCTAATCTTCTTTCTTTTTTCGGCTTTGTCTGATTCCGGTAATTATATGGAGTTATTGTGTAAAGAAAAATCCTCGAATGAATGCAGGGAAGTGACCGAAAAGTACCGCACAGGACGGAGTGCATATTTATGGCTCGGACAGTTGTTTATGAGATTGTTTGCAGGACTATTATAGCAGAAAGAAGAGGTGTTCGATATGTGTACAGCAGCAACTTACAAAACAAAAGATTTTTATATGGGCAGAACGCTTGATTATGAATTTTCCTATGGGGAACAGATCACGATAACGCCAAGAAATTACGAATTTGATTTCCGGTTTGCCGGGAAGATAAAAAGCCATTATGCTTTGATCGGAATGGCATTTGTTGCAGGAGGTTATCCGCTTTATTATGATGCTGTTAATGAAAAAGGCCTTGGAATGGCAGGTCTTAATTTTGTCGGCAATGCGGCATATGAAGAAGCTTTGCCGGAAGATGAAACAGAAGTCAGCCAGGTGGCACAGTTCGAGTTCATCCCATGGATCCTTACACAGTGTGCTACTGTAGCAGAGGCGAGAGAGAAGCTGGCAGCAATGAGACTGACAGGCACAGCATTCAGTGAGCAGCTGCCGACAGCACAGCTTCACTGGATCATTGCAGACAAAGACTCCTGTATCGTTGTTGAGTCTATGAAAGATGGGCTGCATGTATATGATAATCCGGTAGGAGTGCTTACCAATAATCCACCATTCCCGAGTCAGATGTTTGCACTGAATAATTATGCCGGAGTATCCAGAAAACAGCCGGAGAGTACTTTTGCAGGAGTATTACAGCTTGATGCATATAGCAGAGGAATGGGTGGAATGGGAATACCTGGAGATCTTTCCAGCCAGTCAAGATTTGTGAAAGTTGCCTTTACAAAATTAAATTCGATCTCCGGTGAAGAAGAGGATGAGAGTGTAAGCCAGTTCTTCCATATCTTAGGATCCGTAGATCAGCAGCGTGGATGCTGTGAGGTGACAGAAGGCAAATATGAGATCACGATATACACGTCCTGTTGTAATACAGCAAAAGGTATTTATTATTATACGACTTATGATAATCATCAGATCACAGCGGTTGACATGCATGCGGAAAATCTGGATTCAGATCAGCTGATCTGTTATCCGCTTCTGTCCAAGGGCGAAGTCAGATGGCAGAATAAATAATACGAAAATGCACGGAGAAAGCATAACGCAGAACAACAGGAGGACAATATCGAGATTGTATGGAATGCAGATGTTAGGTTGATAATTGTGCAAGCACCGCCTGCACAATTTGTGCAACAAAAAAGAGGAGCCAGTCCAGACTCCTCAAAGGTACGTTATTTCAAAAAGTTGCTCTTGTGTTCCAGCGCGTGCAGATTATGATAGTCCTCATAAATAAGTCAATTTTGCAGATAAAATTAGCAACTCAGGAAAAAATGATTTGCTTGGAGAAATCGAAACGATAAGCTGAGATAATGGTTTCTCTTCTTTAGTGAGCCTATGAAATGACGAAATGTGGCTCGCCACATGGTGCTAACGCATACGACTGTTCTCCTCGTGGTGATGAATTGTTGAAGTTAAGTGAGCAAAAAGCAAAATCTGAACTTGTGAACTTAATTGCCAGTGCAGCAGGCGCATATACAGGGGCTGTTATCTCGCAAATATTCGATGCGGCGTAAGTAAAAAAGTTGGGCACGATCTTAACGAGCAATGCATGGCGGTACCCACTCATGCAAAATTTATAAGCCCCTGCCGCAGCAGGGGCTTATAAATCGCCTGTCTGGGATAAAATCCTCGAACCCCTTTGACACAGATTCCATCTGTGACTATGCATCGCAAGCGATGCTAAAGGAGCACGGTCAGCCACGACCGTGCTCCTTTAAATTTGTGCGGCTCTATGTCAATAGTTGGGATAGAGGTAAGCGCAAGAATGTGGTAGCATATATATATTATCGTTCCCAAGTGTCTCTGCTGTTCTTCTTGTTTTGCTTCTGCTGTGCCTGCTGTTTCTGACGCAGATGTTCACGGATGGAGCGAGCTTCCGTTTCCTCATGAAGTATATCAGCAACATCCCGCTTGCTGTCGTACATCATCAAGTAATCGTACTTATCTCCGTAAGCAGACTGCACACGGTCAACCACAGAGCGCTCCATTGCAGGACGCAGGTCGAGCCTTGCGTCCTGCAATTCGTCTGGGTCGAATTCTGCCGATTGCGTCTTCAAATCAGCATACTGCTGCAAAGCGTCGTTCAGCTCAGCCGTGTACTTTTCTTCCTGTTGCGACAGCTTTTTTAGTGCGGCTTCCATCGTGGAAATGTCCTTTTTCACAGCAGCGATACCGGCATCGTCACTGCATTCCAGCGAGTGCAGCAGCATATCCTTCTCGGATTTCAGCTCTTCCAATTCCTCGGTCAGCTCCGCAATATGGCGGGACAGTTCACACTGCTTCGGGATGAGATAGAGGGGTGTCTCCTTCTTTTGGGCAAGCAAAGACTTGCGTTCCTTGCCCTTGCCCCGAATCTCCTGAACCAGCTCGGTATAGCGCACCAGATTCGGCTGAACCGCGTGGATATAATCTTTCATGCGCTGCCTGCCCCGGCCGATATGCCGCAGCTGATAGCGGAAAACAATCATATTTGCCCGCAGCTTTTCCATCGCCTCGGCAATAACCGGGAGGGTGTTCTTTACCGCCTGTGCCAGCTTCCTGACCGCAGCTTTCAGCTCCCGCAGCAAGGCATTGTCCGCCTTGATCTGCCGGTTGATCTCGCAGCGGTCAGCAATGATCCCTTTCCGCTCCAGCGCCCGTGCGGTCACTCCCTCATGGATGGTAGGCTGCTCATCCAGACCTCTGGCTGCGTTGCTGCGGTGGTCGATTCGCTCCGCCCGTCCGGCGCGCTCCAGATAGAGATTGGTCACATCCGCCCATGCAGCCCGCCATGTCACAAGTTGCTCCTCACTATTCCAACGTTCGGAGATGGGGTTCTGTCTGCCGTAGCGGGTGCTCTTCGGATGCTTGTCAGCCCGGATGAGTCCCTGCGCCTCGGCAGCAGACGGTGTCATATAGACCTTCTTTTTGCCGACCTTGTAGGGATATTGCTTCTCCCAGCCCTCGTTCTGCGCCGCCCGGAACTCGGCGGCGGTGAAGCCTCGTTCTTCACCGTTTCTCATACAGAGATATTCTTTTTCGGTCTTGTACTGCCAGCGTCCCTGCTCATCCAGCGGGCGCACCGTCAGGAGAATGTGGGCGTGGGGATTGTGACCGTCGGTGTCGTGGATGGCAGCGTCGGCGCACATTCCATCGGACACAAATTGCTCCCGGATAAAGTCTTGCAGCAGCTCGATCTGCTGTTCCCGGTTTAGCTCTATGGGCAGAGCCACAACAAACTCACGGGCAAGCCTGCTGTCTTTTGCTGTCTCTACTTCCTCCACGGCGTTCCACAGTTTTTCTCTGTCTTGCCATTCCTGTGGGGCATATTCCGGCAGAAACATCTGCTGCCAGACAAGCCCTTGTTTTTTCGTGTAGTCGTGCTGAATCCCGTCGTAATCGTTATACAGGCGGGAGCAGCTCAAATAGGCAGAAGCAGCTACTGCGGAGCGGCCTGCGCCCCGGCTGACCACCTTCGCTTCCAAATGATAAATCGCCATATCTTCTTCACCTCGTTCTTCCTTTTTCTGTTTCTCTTTCGCAAAAGAGAAAATGCCCCGAAGATGAGCTTCGGGCATAGCCGCAAACAAAGCTGCCGGTGGCAGGTTTGTGCGGGCAGGGTGCAAGCTGTTTCCAAAGCAGAAACAACTGCGACCTGCGCAGACGATGACAGCAGCACCCTGCAAGTGCTGTGGCATTGTCTGGAGGCTGCCGCAGCAGCCGCATCCGCCTCGCAGAGCGCACGATTTCCGCAGGAAATACCACTGCCCTTTAGGGTGGTGAGTAAGTGCGCCCTTACGGGAGGAAAAGAGGAGGCCCCCGGTTTCCCGGAGACCTCCCAGCGGATTCAATTGTGCTGCGGCAGCTTCTGCATCAGGTAATCCTCCAGCGCAGACAGCTCCATCGTCCGCACCTCCGGCAGCACTTTCTCCAAGATTGCACCCTCCTGAATGAGCCTACGGGTACGGACCTTGCGTTCCTTGACCCGGTTCCGTGCCTGCGCTTCCTCCAAGCGGTGCTGTGCTTGCAACAGTTTCTTCTCTGCCTCTGTCATAAAAATCCCTCCTCACTTTCTCCGTTGCCAAACGATTTCGTACCCCAGCGCATCGGCAAGCTGGACGGCTTCAACATAGCGCAGGGACTCCCGTTGGAGCTTATTGGACAGGTTAGATACGCTGTCAGACCAGCCGTGTTCGTCATGCAGCAGATCGACCACCTCCTGCATGGTCATGCCCTGACGGACGATGTACGACTTGATTTCATTTCTCAGATTGGATTTCATTTGGTTTTACCTCCATAATTTCGTATAATCGGTTTTCGTATCGGTGATGCCAGTGTGCTTGTCGGTGAAAAATCCGCTGTGCTGCAAATCCGCTCAGATTTCTGCCCGTGATGCCCTGTTCGCAGCAGCGCCCTATCGGCTTCATCGTTCGGCATGAGAACATACAGAACGGCAGGATATGCCGCAATCCGGAGCAGCGGATTCACGCTTCGGTAAATCACCTGATGGTGCAGTGCGTTCGACCTACGACAAAAATCTTTACGGATTTCACAAGCATTGATTTTGAAGCCGTTAAAATAGGCTGTCCGTGTACGGCTCGGTACGGCATAGACGGCTTGTGTACGCTGCTGTACGCCGGTTTTGTGTACCGAACGCCGATTCAGCGGCAGATTTTACACGATGCTGTGAATTGCTTCACCAAAGGCACAAGCAAAACCGTATTTTGCGGATGAAGTTGAAAAATGCCGTACAGAGTGTACGGCGTGTACGGCAATTTTGAAGTCCGGTTCTCATTTTTAATACGGCAGTGGGTTGACCACTTCAATGCCCATAAAACCGCGCACCCGCTTGCCACCGACATGGACATTGTTGGTGGCCTCTACATTGTAAAGGCGCTCGTTCTGCGCCAGTTCCGAGCTGAGACGATTTGCAGACATGGGCTTTTGCGCATTGTCCTCGCACCAGCGCTGATACGCCTCATACAGTGCCTTGGAGCTGGCTTCACTGTCGGCCTTGAAGCGGATATAGCCCTCAGATTGCAGAAACTCGATCACATTGTTGCTGCTGCGCTTGACCGTCTCCATATTCTCTCTGGCCTTGCCGGAAATGCTGAACTGATAGTTGTTCCCAATCAACCGATGCAGACCATCCAGACACCAGAGGAAGATGCCCTCCTTCTCCCGCAGCAGCTTATCCACCAGAAACGGATCATCCACTCGGCCAGCGGGCCGGTCTTTGGTGGTCAGCACGATCTGGCGGCGAAAGAAGCCGTCGGACTTGTCGTGCAGGGCGGTGAGCGCACCGTTTCCGAAGCAGAGAAAACGCACATAGAGCTGGCTCTGATAGCTCTGGACGCCTTTGCGCTCCATGTCCATCTTGCACTCAGAGGTCACGATGGATTTGATATAATTGGTCTTGGGCAGGGCGCTCATATCCATATCGTCATCCACCATCAGGAGCTTGTTTTCCAAGTCTGCACGGCTGAACCGGTTGCTCTCCACCTTCTGGATGCTGGTGGTGTTCATGCTGTCGCCCAGCAGGGAGCGTATGACCAGACCGATGCGGCTTTTGCCCTCGCCGCCCTTGCCGATGAGCATGAGCATTTTTTGCCCCTTGGTGGTAGGCAGCAGGCAGTAACCGAGAAATTCCTGCAAGGTTGGAATGTCCTCCGGTTGCAGCAGCTCTGATAGGAATTGCAGCCACTTTTTCGGAGTGGGTGCGTCAGGGTTGTAGGCGACCGTCAGCCGGTTGTTGCAGTAGCTCTTATCGGCGGTAAAGCTACCGTTCATAAAATACGTCCCGTTGGCAACGTGGATGCGGTCCGTCTCAATGGGCAGCGGCGGCGAATAGGCTTGCAGTTTGATGCTGGCCAGCAGATTCGCAACCGTCTTGGAGAGATTGGCGGTCAGCACACCGGAGATTTCCTCCAGAATGAGATTGCCGATCTGCCCCTCATCCTCGATCAGTCCGTCCACGGTGAAAAGCCGCCCACGCACACATTTCATGGGGTGTTTCTCCAAAAACTGCTGGCAGAACAGCACCTCGTTGATGTGCCTGCCGTCGTACCACTCAGGCCACGTCTGCGGTGTCATATCCATCTTCCAATTCCTCCTTGTGAATTTTCTCTAACCTCCGTCGCAGCCCGTCCAGCTTTTCGTCCGCCATCTGCTGCTGAATTACTTCGGCACGTTCGTGGGAATCCCCGGCGCACAGAATATCTAAGTAGTATTCTGTCCGGTCGAGGTTACGGCAGGCTTCCACGAACCGTGCGTGAACAGGCTCGTCAGGTGACTGCGGCGCATACTGCACCTTCCAGTCCCGCAGCACATGGGCGTAATCGGATAAAACAGAAAAGCACAGCCGCTCGTTTTCCCTGAGCTGCTGTGCTTCCGTCTGAATGCGTTTTGCGTGGAGCGCCGCTGCGCTGGGCGGCTTGTCCGGGGTAAGGTGAAAGTCCGCTGCCAGCTTCTGTGCCGCCTCATAGAGCGGCAAACCGAACAGCTTTGCGGCAAAGTCGATCACATCGCCGTGTTCCCCGCAAGCGAAGCAATGGTAGTGGTCATCTGCCACATACAGGCTGGGATGCCGGTCATTGTGGAACGGGCAAAGGGCCATGCCGTAATGGTTGACCTCCACGCCGTACCGCTCCGCCGCCTCCCGGCAGCCTACGCCGTATTTTACAATTTCGAAAAGATTCATTGTTCCTCCATTTCTGCGCAAAAAACGGCGGCCTGCCCATTAAGGGGCAAGCCGCCATTTGCGTCTTATCTTATGCTGTTTTTGTTTCTTTCTCCGGCACTGCCGGTTCGATCTTCGCCCCTCGCAAGGCTTTCTTCCGCACGCCCTGTCGCTTGATCTGTGCCTGATAACGGCAATCGTCACCGCAGTATTTGACATCTGACCTCGTTGTGGTAAACACCTTGCCGCAGTTTTCGCAGGTACACTCCCGGCTGCGGCTCTCCGCCGCCTCCTGCCGGTAAAATTTGGAGCGGCAGTTGGGACCGCAGAACAGGGTGTTTGTCCGCTTGGAGGCGAATTCCTGTCCGCAGCATTTGCAGGTCAGCATGAAGGGCTGTCCGACAGCGTGTTCACCGGCCTTGATTTTCTGATACCGCTCCCGGCTCTTGATGCGGTGCCGTTTGAGCTGCTCCTGCCGCTTGATTTCTTCCTCGGTCAGCTCCGGTGCGGGAAGCTCAAACTGCCCGATAAAGCGAAGGTGGATCTCCACCTCCTGTACCCGGTCGCCGTCGATTTTTTCCGGGGCGTGTACGATGATTTTCTCCACGAACTCGTTGATCATGGGCGTGGTCAGCTCGGAAAAATCCGTGTACTTCTTTGCCAGCTCCAGAAACTGCTTGGCCCGGTCGGTGTCCTCCGCAAAGGCGGACATCTGCGTTTCCATTTCGGAGACGGACGCTGTCAGCGCTTTCTGCTCATTTTCGTAATCTGCCAGCAGACTGTCAAAGCGTTCACCGGTAATGCGCCCGACGGCAAAGGATTCATAGAGCTTCTTGATGATGGTATCCAGTTCGGAAATCCGCTTTTTCTCCTTGTTCAGCCTCCGCTTGGTTTCCTTGGCCGCTTCTGCCTGCCGCAGTTGGGAGGCAGAGCGCACCTTCTCCAGAAAGGCGTCCCGGTCGGAGATGGCAAAGGTGCTGGCTGCCCGGATGGTTTCCAGAATCAGCTCCCGCAGCACCTTGCTGCGGATATAGTGTCCGCTGCAAGCATGGGTGCGCTTCTGATGTGCCAGCGTATAGGTGGAACAATCGTAAAAGTCCGACGGATAAGGATTATTCTCCGTGCCGCCTCTTGAGCGATGGTTCATCATCTTTGCACCGCAGTCCGCGCAGAATACAAGCCCCGTCAGCGGATTGGCCTCGCCCAGCGTATCATGCCGCCGTGGTGTTTTCCGCAGCTTCTGTGCCAGCTCCCATGTTTCTGCATCCACGATGGCTTCATGGGTGTTCTCGAAGATCAGCCAATCTTCCTTGGGATTCATCACGGCGTTTTTATCCTTATAGGACTGCTTGTGGGAACGGAAATTCACCGTATGCCCCATATACTCCGGCTTGGAGAGAATCTGCCCAACGATGTAGCCGCTCCAGTTATAGGGGTTGGGGAACTCCTCCTTGCTTTTCCAGATGCCCTTATTCTGTTTGCCGAAGTAGACCGCAGGCGTGTTGATCTTGTCATCAAACAGGATGCGGGCGATGTCGTAGGGGCCTTTGCCCTCAATGGTCAGCTGGAAGATACGCCGCACCACGGCAGCCGCTTCCTCGTCGATCAGCCAGTGGTATTTGTTCTCCGGGTCTTTCTTATAGCCGTAGATGGCACAGTTGGTGGTTGGCTTGCCGGATTCCCCCTTGACCCGAATGGCGGTTTTCTGCTTGCGGCTCAGGTCGCGCAGATACCACTCGTTCATGATGTTGAGGAAGGGCGCAAACTCGTTGCTGTTCTGGTCATCACTGTCCACGCCGTTGGCAATGGCAACAAAGTGGACGCCATGCTGCCGGAAGAATACCTCTGTGTAAAAGCCGGTTTGCAGATAGTCACGCCCCGCCCGGCTCATATCCTTGACAATGACATGGGCCACCTTGCCTGCTTCAATGTCCGCCACCAGCTGTTTCCATGCCGGACGCTCGAAATTGCCGCCGCTCCATCCATCATCAGTATAGTGGCGGCAGTTGGTGTAGCCTCTCTGCTGGGCATAGCTTTCGAGGTATTTTTTCTGATTCACGATGGAGTTGCTATCACCGGCATTGTCATCGTCACGGCTTAGCCGCTCATACAGAGCGGTGATCTTTTCCTCAGTCTGTTTCATGCGCATTCGGCGCTCCTTTCAGACTGACGGCTCATTTGTGGTGCTTCCATTATAGCACAAGTGCCGTCATTTGTAACCCCTTCATTGCGGATCATCCGCAGAATCTTTTCCTCCATGGTCTCCACCGCTGTTTCGCTGAATGCGACCCTTACCTTATAGGTGGTGCCGCCGATGCGCCGAATGATGAACTGTTCCTGTTTCGTTTGCTCCATAGGCTTCCTCCTTGCGTAATTTGTTGGTTTTTGGTATAATAAGTCCGGTTCCGTTGGCTGTAAGCCAACCGTGGCTTTCTGTTGGTTTTCCATGTTCCATATCCTCCTTTTCTTCGTTGATGGCTTTGAGAAGTAACCTGTGTAATTTGCGTCAAGATTACTTTCTCTACTAATAGGAGAAATACAGGGTGTAAATCGGAACTGTTTTTGAAAAAAAGAAAAATATTTTTTCGGGGAGGTGAAGCTGTCATGGAACCGTGGGAGGATGAACTGCTGTGGGATGATGATTTTTCCGATGAGGAAGAAGTTGCCGAGGAGCAAATAGAGGAAACCGGTCTTAAAATGGATGAGGACAGCTTTGCCGATTGGGAGGATGCGTCTGACGGTGCGCCGGTGGACGAGACGCTGGAGGAGGCGCTTGCAGAGGAACGTACGCTGGAGCTGGAAAGCGAGCTGGAGCAGGACGAACACCCCAGAGACTATAATGCCGAGCTGGAGGACGAGGAGGAAGAAGCGGCGCCCACCAGTGAGAATCGGCTCAAGCGTGAAATTCGCGCAGAGGCTCTGCGGCGGCTGGAGGAAGCAGCCCGGACAGAATCCGACTTTCTGACTGTAGTAGACGAGTGGAATAAGCTGGACAGGAACCGGGAGCGCCGGGAACGTGACTATGAGAACCTGCGTGGGGATGTGCCGTTGGAGTTTCAGGCGGTACCTGATCCGAAGATCGCCCCGCTGTGGATGAATCTGCCGAGGTTCCGCCAGCTCTGTCAGGGAAACTTTCTCGACATCATCTTCTCCTGTCCATACGAGCTGCACGAGCTGACTGCGAACCGTTTTCTCTCCAAGCTTTTTTTCGCCCTCAGCGATGAGCAGAAGGAGGTGCTGTATTACCTGTTCGTCAAGCAATACAGCACCACAAGGCTTGCCGCCATCCGAGGGCAGTCCGACCGAAATATCCGAAAGCTGCGGATGACCATTCAGAAAAAGCTGCAAAAGCGGATGTATGAGCATCTGAGCGAAAAGCTGGAAAACGATCATAGCTTTACGCTGCGGGAGCGCGAGTTCATGGAGGAATATGAAGCGCTGCTGCAAACCATGGGCAAGGATGCCGTGATCCGCAGGGAGAATAAAACGAAGCCGAGAAAAAAGAAAGCCGCCCTTGACGATGCCAAGGACGGTTGATACAATGGTAATATGGTTAATATATAGATGGATTACGAATTGAGAGGAACAGCGTCATGAACAATCTGTTTGCGCAGTCCCGTTCCCATTGGGTGCGGTATGACCGCTATGAGATCAAGACCGGCAAGGACGGAAAACGCTATATTACGCCGGAAAAGGCGGCAAAGCCCGACATATATAATCCCTTGAAGGAAGCGCCGGGAATCGTGCTGGATGCGCTGAATGTGGGAATGCTGATGATGAACCGCAGCCCGGAGGACGAGGTGCAGAAGGCCATTCTGGAATTTGTAACCCATTACGGTCTGCTGGGCCTGATGACAGCGCTGCCCACCACGCCGTCCTTCATGGATTATGAGGCGGTCTATCTGCCGAAAAACCACTTCATCAAGGCAGAATCCATGGAAACCGAGGACTATCTGGCGCTATTCTATCCCTTTGACCAGCTGGATCTGGTCAAGAAGGGCATTGAGTCCAGATGGAGCGTGTCCGGCGACAACATGATGGTGGCGCTGACCATGACCTTTGCGAGTGAACCCATGGCGAAAACCATGAGCTTCCAGCGAGAGTATGCTGAAGCCTATGACTGGGTGGCGCAGCAGTTCAAGGACTGGGCCTTTACGCTGACCACATCTATTCTGTACTACAACGATTATGACCTGATCGATGAGGATACCCGGAATCTGTATCGCAAAGGCATGGCTGCTTTCGGCGGCATTGCGCCCAGCTATCATATTGAGCTGCTGGACAAACCGACCATCTATTGGGACTTCCATTCGCTGCTGCTGGGCATCCAGATGATGTTCAGCTTCCTGCTGGTGGACGGAGAGAAGCCCCTGCGGCTGTGCAAGCACTGCCAGAAGGTGTTCCTGAGCAGCCGCTCCAATTCCGCTTTTTGCAGTCCCCGCTGCAAGAATCAGTATAATGTCTATAAGAGCCGTGGGAAGAAAACCAGCGAAGAAGATTGAGGTGAAACGACATGGCAGACGCCAAGAAGGATAAACTGCAAATCCGCAACAGCACAGTGGATTTCCTTGTGTTCACGAAAGATGCCCATGAGGATGGCATTGAGGTACGGGTACAGGATCACGACGTTTGGCTGACCCAAAAGGCCATTGCACGGCTTTTTGATGTAGACCGGAGCGTTGTGACAAAGCATCTGAAAAATGTATATGAAAGCGGTGAATTGTCCGAAGATGCAACTTGTGCAAATTTTGCACAAGTTGCGGATAACGGAAAAACCTATCACTATAAGTTCTACTCTCTGTCCGCCATCATAGCCGTAGGCTATCGGATCAATTCCGGCAGAGCCACGCAGTTCCGCCAGTGGGCAACCAAGGTGCTGGACACCTTCACCAAGCAGGGGTATGTGCTGGACAAGAGCAGGCTCATCAATGGGCAGATTTTTGATGAGGACTACTTCGATCACCTGATTTCCGAGATTCAGGAGATTCGGGCCAGCGAACGGCGCTTCTATCAGAAAATTACGGATATTTACGCCACTGCTGTGGACTACTCTCTCGATAGCCAGACCACAAAGGATTTCTTTGCCACAGTTCAGAATAAGATGCACTATGCCGTCCATGGCGGCACAGCGGCAGAGGTCATTATGGCACGAGCCGATCACACCAAGGAACACATGGGGCTGACCTCATGGAAGAATGCTCCTGACGGCAAGATTGTCAAGGCAGATGTGTCCGTTGCAAAAAATTACTTATCCATGGATGAAATGCAGGAACTGAACGAAATCGTCACCATGTATCTGGACTATGCTACCCGGCAGGCCAGACGGCATATTCCCATGACCATGGCAGATTGGGCCTCCAAGCTGGACGCTTTTCTGCAATTCAATGATGCAGAGATTCTGCAAAATAAGGGAAAAGTCACCGCTGCCATTGCAAAAGCCTTTGCCGAAAGCGAGTTTGAGCAGTACCGCGTCATTCAGGATCATCTGTATCAGAGCGACTTTGACCGTCTGGTAGCCAGCACGGAACAAAAGAACTAAAGTGTAAAAATGCCCGTTATCGGCCACGCAACCGATAACGGGCATTTGTCATTCATATACAAGCTCGGTCAAAACGATTTCCTCCGCGCGGCTGCGGATGCTGTTCATGCGGCGTACCCATTCCATTTGATCGGCAGCTTTGAGTGCTTCGGTCACGCCTTCTTGCTTCACCATTGCAGAAACGATGATTTCCATGCGCTCGTTGCAGGCTTGGTCGATCTCGGCAAGGTGCCGATGCAGCGTTCCGTTTGTGAGCAGGTTTGTGTAGAAAATAGGGCGATGTTCTTTCAGATAGCTGCGGCGCATATGTCCATACTTGCCAATCTGGTATTCCGGTTCCTCTGGCAGCGCAAGGTTTGGAATGAGATAATCGCCCTCCTGACGGTAAGTGCCGCCCATTTCCTCAAATAGAGATTTCATAAAAATTAGCTCCTTTTTGTGTTGATTTCCAGCGGTTATACGGACTTTTCTTCTCCTTTCCTACAACTGCTGTTCCATTCACCACAAATGAGCCGCAGTCATATGTATTAGGTGGGAGAAACCACCCTTTACATATTAACTCTTGATTCTGGATGCTGTTGGAATCGCCATCTAAGCCGTCGTCCTGACTGAGTCGGCAGTAGAGGGCGGTTTTCTTCTGGTTTGACATTTGTCTTTCCTCCTTCTTGTCAAACCGCTCAGAGCATTGTGAGCACACAATACTCCAAGCGGCGCGAGAAGTCTAGCCCTTATGCCGGCTTTTTTCGCTGAAGTTCCAACGCGGCCAAAACCCTGAGTTTTCTTTCACTGTCTGACTTCCGTTTTTTGGAAAAGCGGAGACGACGCGGATGGCTCGTCCGTGTGAGATCTGAATGCGCTCGACACGGACGGAATCAGGGCAGGCCGCTGGTTTTGTAGTTTGCTTCATGACGACCTCCCTGATTTGATTTTCAAAAAATGTACTTACAAAAAGCAGCCAGGAGAGTTAACATCCGACAAACCGTTTGAGGAGGATTGCCGATGGTAACTGCCTGTTTGTCCATGATGCTTCACTTGCTGCTTTTGCTGATTCGTATTGCAATGAAATTGAGATTGTCCATCCCTCTGGTGTACTTGGTGCTGATGCTCACAGTGTTTCAGCCGTGGTATCGTGTGCACGCGACACTGGCGGATGGGATTTTTCTGGTGATGTTGGGCTGCGTGACGCTGTCATGGATCATCTCCTTCGTTCGATTTGTAAGGCGAGCGCTGGCTTGATGCCAGCCCTCGCTTTTTTGCGCCGCACGGAGGGCGGACGTGGCGTTTGCGTGGCGCAGACCTGCGCGGATGCGCGGGCGGCATGCAAGACCGCACACGGCGGCACGACGCGCCTTACGCCGCAGAGCGAATGGCTGCGCCGATGTGCATTTCTGACTTGTGCCGCAGTTCAGCCGTTAGTCCTCCGCCCACAGGCGGCATTGGGGTCAGGGTTCTCCCTGCAAGCCGCATTTTGGTACCAAAACGCGATGCTTGCGCTTTTCTTGCGCGGCAAGAAAAGCCAAAACGTAGACCAATCCTCGTTCTGTTTAGAAGAATTTTTAGATTTTCATTTTGTACAAGCCATGAAATTCAACATTTTTGCGCTTCGGATGCCGTAGTCGCTATGTAAATTTGAAATTCGGATTTCTGCCTTTTGTAGTCGTTACAATAGTCGCTATGGTTTTCTTTTCCGCCGTATTTGCAGCTCGCGCCCCGGCGATGGGGAACAGCGCGGACAGAGCTTGGCAGCTCTCACAGCTCGTGGAAGGGGTCTCGACTGCTTGCAACCCCAGCCACGGCAGCCTGTCTTGCGTCAAAACAAACTGCGTATCTTTCGCTTCCGCGTAAGCACGAAAGCGAAAGATACGCAGCTTGCTTCGACGAGGTCGTCGCGCGCGCCGTGCGCGTTTCCCAACCTGCGGTGTTGTCCGCGTTGCTGGTTATTCAGTTGTTTGGGAGTGTATTTCCACCTCCGAATTTCTCCTAAAGAGCACCAAAAGGAGCGCTGCGGCCATTCTCGGCCGCAGCGCTCCTTCATTACGTTTTATGGTGCGCTTCGGAATATTCTGTTGTCGGCAGGATTTCCTGCTATGTTTCACATGATGGCATTGGAACAAATGCTTGTCAATAATCTTTCGCAGAAAATTTTTCTTGCTGACGCCGCTTCTGAATCGAATCGATTCTATCAGTAATTTATATATCTTTACTTAATATATCTTTATTTTATTGCGTTGGATTATCCAACGTAGGCAAAACCAACAGATTTAGCGGAAGCCGTTCATTTCTGAAGCTGATCCAGACTTGCTGCGAGTTTCTGATTGCCGGTTTCGTAATCCTGGACTGCGTCGAGTATTTGCGCGCAGGCTTCGCTGTCGCCGGTATGGGCGAGCTTGTGTGCCAGCTCTTTGAGTTCGTTGGTGTGCGAAACATTGTGACCGACCATGTAGCGCATCAGAGCAATCAGCTCATCGCGCGGCGCGGCTGTGTGCGAATGGTCATGGGAATGTTCCTGTTCGTGTGTATGCGGGTGGTCATGGGTATGACCGCAATCGTGTTCGTGTTCCAGATGCATGGTGTTTCCTCCTGTGATGTTCAGTTCCAAACAAAAACACGGCGTTTTCTTCCCCAAGAAACGCCGCGCTTTTGTTTTAGGATTGGATTGGGTTGAGCGTATTAACCGATGGCTGTATTGTAGCAGACCGCAAGCCCATTCGGAAGCTCCCCCCGGGGATGCTTTTTGTACGCACATCGCGTGTTTTCATATCCCCACATGGGGTTTTGCGCGGAAAAACGCACTGTTTTTCAAAAAACTGAACCTCCCCAAGGGGTTCCGTATCGCGTCATATTTCTCTAAAATGCACAATATAAAGGCTGCAAGTTTTACAGTTTCTACAATCATTTTGACTTGAACCTCCCCGGGAGCTTTTTCTTTCCGATGCGTCGCGCTACACTGGATGGTATCCTGAAGCGGCGAAAATCGCCAAAGAAAAAGGAGGAACAAACAATGGCATGTTTCCTGGTTCCGACTGCGGAAGCTATCGTCACGGGTGTGGTTTCCAAGGTAGAGAAGAAGAATGAGGTCGTGGCGGAGGGCAAGATCCCATTCTCCCGCAAGCTCAAGTGGCTCAAAAATATGCTCTGGGGCGGCGCAGCGCTGCTGGCGTATGAGCATATCTGGCATGGCGAAGTTGTACCCTGGTTCCCGTTTTTGACGGCTGCGGCAAATCCGGAGGATGCGGCAGTTATGCTGCACGAGATGGCGACCGTCGGCGTGACGATGGCACTTCTGGTCACGGCTGCGTGGGGCTGCATTGCGCTCGCCGCGGATAAGATCGTCAAGCGCGAGTCCGGCGTGACACCTGCCGTTCGATAAGGAGGAGATGCAATGACACTTCTGACCTGTGTGTTTGCGGCGATCATCTGCTCGATTTTATGGTACAAGCACGCGCCGGACAACACCATGCGGCTCGGTACACTGAGTCTCATGTACTGGGGCGCGTCGCTTATGTGGCTCGGTGATGCGATTTTTGAATATGCCGAGCTGCATGGGGCGTTCTTCACGCCGGAACCAATCGATATGCTCAACGACTTCTATCTCGGCTTGTCCGTGGTTGCGCTGGGTCTCATCATCTGGCTTGTAATCCTGCTCGTCAAAGACCCGAAAGGCGCGGTAAAGGCGTCGCTGCTGAAAAAGAAATAGGTACAAATGCCCGATGCGGTTGCATCGGGCATTCCCATTTTATAACTCATTTTTTGATTCCGCAGACCTGATACATCGTGTCGTCAGAAATGACAACGTCCACGCGGAATGCCTCGTCCATCATCTGCGCAACGGCTTCCGCCTCCGGCAGCTCGATCGACACGCGGCTGGCGCTGCCGGAATGGTGGCGCGTCAGCATGGCACGGCTCATTCCATGCGCAATGCTGAGTCTGCCGCCAGACTGTACGAGCTCTGCCAAATGGTCGATCAGCCCTTTGGGATTCGGGAAGTGTGGGAACGCATTATAGACCATGACGCAGTCGAACTGCCTGTTAAGCTGCACCGATTCTACATCGCCGCAGATCAGCTTCACAGATTCCTGCGGAAATTTCTTCTTTGCAATGCGAATCATTTCCGGCGAAATATCAATGCCGGTCACACTGCGGACCGATCGCTTCAGATAATCCGGGATCAGCACGCCCGTTCCACAGGCAACGTCCAGCACATCGATACCGGCGCAGACGTCGGCGTTGTCCAGAATTGTCTGAATAACAGGTTCGTTACGGATCATATCGGCATCCCATTCCGGGGCACAGCGGTCAAAAAAAGCGATCACATCAGCTTTATTCATGGTGTTGGTTCTCCTGTTCTTTTTTGTCTTGGGTATCTCGCCGGGATCAGACCGGCGCGTGTCAGTGCAAATACGATTGTTGGAATGACAAGCATCTGCAAAACAGTTCCCGGAAGTGTCTGCACGAAATAAGTCGTAAGCCACACCGTCATGGTAAAGCCATCCCTTGCCGTGGCAAGGTAAACCAGCATTTTGCAAAGACCGCCGAGCACTCTGCCGAGCAGCATGGCCGGAAGCAGTGCGCAATACAGATCCGGATAGATCTTCCCGGTACGGATGTGCCGGTAAAGCAGCCCGCACAAAAGTCCGTAGGCACACAGCTCCGGTGCCATGGACGCAAGCTGCAGCGCCGTCGGCATACCGGACAGCACGCACGAAACGACCGGACCGGCAATACCGCAGAACGCGCCGTAGCCCGCGCCGCAGATCAGACCGCACAGTAAAACCGGCAGATGCATCGGCAAAAGCGTGCTTCCCATGCCGAGCGCGTGAAACGCCAGCGGCAGCACATAGCACAGCGCCGTGCAAAGCGCACAGATGCACGCACGCTTGACAGAAGACAACTCCATTTTATCACCCCGGCTATTCATTGTAATGGAAATTCTCTGCCTGAACAACCTCCCCCCGGGGTTGTTCAGGCAGAAATCTTTTGCTACTATATAAAAAATCGACCGAAAAGGATGTAGCTGCAATGAATCAGAAACTGGATGCGATCTGCCGGGAAGTGCAAAAGGCATTGACCGGCAAGCGGGCTATTGTAGAAAAGGTGCTGATGGCGATGCTCTGCGGCGGGCATATCCTGCTGGATGATGTGCCGGGCGTAGGAAAAACGACACTTGCCGTCGCGTTCAGCAAAGCGCTTGGGCTGCGCTACCGCCGGATCCAGTTTACTCCGGACGTTCTGCCATCGGATATCGTTGGCTTTTCCATGTACGACAAGCAGCAGAATGCGTTCCGCTATGTGCCGGGCATCGTATCGGATACCAACCTGCTGCTGGGCGATGAGATCAACCGTACCTCCAGCAAGACGCAGTCTGCGCTTTTGGAGGCCATGGAGGAAAAGCAGGTCACTGTGGACGGGATCTGCTATCCGCTGCCTGATCCGTTCTGCGTCATTGCTACGCAGAACCAGGTCGGCACGGCCGGTACACAGCCGCTCCCAAACGCGCAGATGGACCGCTTTCTGGTGCAGCTCACGATTGGTTATCCCGATTACGAGAGCCAGATGACGCTTATCCGCGACCGGCAGCTGGAAAATCCCATGGAGCAGGTACAGCAGGCTGCGGACGCAGCGGCGCTTGTTTCCATGCAGCAGGAGGTTCGCCGGGTGGCGATGGACGATAAGATCATCGACTATATCACGCGGCTGGCAATGGCCTCGCGCGCGCATCCGCTGCTCCGGCTCGGGATCAGCCCGCGCGGTGCGCTGGCGGTATCCAGAATGGCAAAGGCCTGCGCATACCTGCATGGGCGCGACTATACGCTGCCGGAGGATGTGCAGGAGATCTTTGCGGATGTCTGCGCACACAGAGTGCTGCTTTCCCAGCAGGCCAAGACGCAGCAGAGCACCGCGCAGGACGTCATGCAGGCGCTTCTGCGGGAAGTTGCGATGCCGGACGCGGCGTTTTGAGTATGGCAGGTCGTAAAGTTCTCTGGGCCATTCTGCTGGCTGGTGCGCTTGGGCTGTATCTGTTTGCAAACAGCGCGGGAACGCTCTGCGTGCTGCTTGCCGCCGCGCTGCCGCTGTTGTCGGCTATATCGTTACTGGTTCCGCGGCAGATTTCGATTACACTTTCTGCACCGGAAACAGTGGGGCGCGGTGAGCAGATGACATGCACGCTTACTGTTTCCTCATCCGGGATACCGGCACAGTTTGAACTTACGGTTGAAGCTGAAAACAGCTTTACCGGTGAATATTCTACACGGGTCATGCCACTTTCCATTGGGAAAAAGCCGGCATCGCTGTCGTGGCAGCTTGCCGAAACGCACAGCGGTGTCGTACGCCTTTCCTGCACGAGCGTCCGTGAGTTTGACAGCTTCGGCCTGTTTTCCCGGAAACGGATATGCACTGCGCAAGCCGAGATCCTGCTTCCGCCGCAGACCTTCCCGGTGTCCGTCTGTCTGAATCAGGCGGCGGAGGTTTTACTGGACAGCGAGAGCTATTCCGCACAGAAAGCAGGAAATGATCCCGGCGAGACGTTCCGTATCCGCGAGTATGTGCCGGGAGACCCGATCCGGCAGATCCACTGGAAGCTGTCCGAGAAAATGGGGACGCTGATGGTGCGCGAGTTTGGCCTGCCGGCAATGAATCGGCTGCTGCTTGTATTTTTGCCGGAGAGATCACTTTCGCCGGAACATCTGGACGCTATGCTGGATACGATGGTTTCTGTTTCATCGGAGCTTTTGCGGCAGGAGCTTCCGCACACGCTGCTTTGCGCCGGCGAACTGCATGATATTGCTGATATGCCCGCACTGGCGCAGACGGTGCATACACTGCTGCACAGTGCGCCGGAGATCGAACGTACCGCAGCGTTCCTGCAGGAGCACCCTGCACTTTCCTACGCGCATATCGCACTGATCGCAGCAAGTGCCGTCCCTGCGGCGGAGGATCTCGCGCAAACCGGCTGTGTGAGCATTCTTTTCCCGGATGCCGGCGCTTTGCCGGAGATCGCTGAACCAGTCCGCATCCGCGTTCATGCGTTCCGCGCGGATGCGCTGCGCGCCGGGACGCTCCATTTTGAATTGTGAGGATGATCCATGCAGATCGTTGACACCAGACCGCCGCAGGCAAAACAGGAAAACCGCATATTCCGCGCGATCGGCTGTACCGCCGTCTATCTCACAAGCGCGGGCGCGCTCTGCAGCATGGCAGGGCTTGGCCGGACGCTGCTCGGCGCATGGGGGGCTGACACGGTGCTGCTGTTGGCACTCTGTTTTCTGCCGAAGCAAGCAAAGATTCAAAGTATCGTCCAGCTTTCTCTTTTTCTGCTGCTTGGTGCTGCGGTGTGGGTTTTGTTGGAGTCCGTGCGCGACGGCGTTTGTCTTTTCCTGAACCGGCTGTTCGCCGCAAGTGAGCTGCAGCAGGCTTATCTCTATGAAAAGCTCCCTGTTTACGCGCCGCAGGCGGAACAGGCCGGCTGCTTACAGACGGCCGCAATTTTGCTTGGATTGCTGCTTGCGCAGCTGCTGACGCTGCCCGGGCGGTTCAGCCGGACGTTTGTACTGGCCGCACTTTGCGGTGCGATGGCGTATCTCGGTGTTTTGCCGGAGCGCGGCTGGCTGATCGCGCTTGCAGGCTGCCTGCTGCTGACGCTTTTGCCGCAGGACGGCGGACTGCGTCCATGGCGGCTTCTTCCGATCGCCGCCGTGTTTGTCCTTCTGGCTGCGGGCTGCCTGATTCTGCCGGAAACGGAGAACGCACAGCTTTCGGCGTGGGAGGAACATGCGCGGGATCAGCTTGCCGTTCAGACGGCAGCTTACGGCGAACTTCCGGCACAGCAGGATGTGCCTGCGGAGCAAACGCCGCAGAGCGAACCGCCGACGTTCCGGCAGGAGTCCATGCAAAGCACACTGGACGGAGACAGGAAACCGCTTTCCCGTCCCATTCGCGCGGTGTTGGTGATTTTTCTGTTGCTGCTGCTCCTGTTCGTGCCGTCCGTTTATCTGGATCGGCTGAAAAAGAAGCGGGAACGAAACCGGGCAGGACTTTCGGACGCGGATGCGCGCGCGTGTATCTGTGCCAGCTTCCGCTATGTGCTGCGCTGGCTGCGGCTTGCCGGTCTGGAGCCGGAAAATGTGCCGTTCGCAAGCTATTCGGAGAAAATCGAAACGATTTTGGGACCTGAGATCGCCGCGCAGTATTTGCAGATCCTCCCGCTGTGGCAGGAGGCCGCTTACAGCACGCACGAGATGACCGAGCAGCAGCGTACGCAAATGCGCGTGTTTTTGCAGACTGCTGTGTCGCTTGTCTGGAAGAAGCTCTCCAAAAAGCAGCGGCTTTGGACAACGTACTGGCTTGCACTGTGAAAGAGCGAGGAATTTTGATGAAACGAATATTTTTGATCTTTCTGTGCCTGACGCTCCTTGGCACGCTGTGCGCCTGCCGGGTGCGCCTGATCGCAGACCCGGCGCAGGCCGACACGATCCTGCAGGCGCAGCAGGAAGCGCAGCCGCCGCAGGAAGAAGAACCGCAGCCGCCCGCGCAGGAAGAGCCTGAACCACCGGAGCAAGAGTCGGAAGAGGAGCCTCCTGCGGAGGAGCCCCCGCCCGATACACCGCCGCAGCCGGATGAAACCGCGCAGGCGGAACAGCCGGATACCTCCGTATCTGTGGCACAGACAGGCACGGCAGTCTACACCGAGCAGCTGGCAGCCGGCGTTACCGTGACCTATGATCCGAACGGCGGCGACAGCGCAACCGTGTCCGCAAGCGTTACGCCCGGTCAGCCCTACGGCGCGCAGCCGGAGGCCGTCCGGCGCGGATATGCATTTGTCGGCTGGTGGACGCTGCCGGACGGCGGAGAGCAGATTTTGCCGGAAACAATCGTCTCCGATGTGCAGGCGCATACGCTCTATGCGCACTGGCAGCACAGAGACGCCGCGACGCTGACCCTCGACCCGAACGGCGGCAGGATCAAGTCCAAGGAGGCGACGCTGGCGCTCAGCGACGGCGACTGCTACGGCGCGCTTCCTATTCCGCTGCGGGAGGGATATGACTTTAACGGCTGGTGGACGCAGATAGAGGGTGGCGAACAGATCCTGCCGGAAACCGTATTTTCCGGCACAGACGACCAAACTGTCTACGCGCATTGGACGTATGATCCGCTGGCGTTCTGGACCTTCACACTGCAAAACAAGACGCAGCAGATCTATCTCTGCCAGCAGATCTCCATCTATTTTGAAACGGAAACCGACGGCGTGACCCAGCAATATTGCGATCTGATCACAGCGACCGGCTCGTTCAATATTGCGGAAAACCGGGACGATCCCAACATTACGGACGATTGGGTACAGGCGAAAAAGCCTCAGGTCGTCCTCAAATGCGCGGATCTGTCGCAGGCGGCTTCCATCCGTGCCTCGGCGCAGGCGCGCTTCCCGGAGCAGCAGATCATTCTGGTTTCTCCCTCGGCGCTCTGGGGCGACGAGGCGACCATGCTATACGCAAAGCTGGCGCTTGCCAAGCAGCTTTACGGCGACTGGTACACAGACGTTGATCTTGCAAAGGCCACACAGGAGCTGAACGTCCGTTCCATTCCAATCAGCTTTTCATAATAAAATTCTTCCGGCTGCGCTTTTGCAACGCCGGAAGTTTTTTCGCAAAAATGATTTTTCAGAACCCCCGGGGGAGCTTGCGGCAGACAAAGCGGTTTGCTATATTGGTAAAAACGCAGAAATCTGCGCAGATACACTCCAGAGTGAAAGAGAGGAATCAAACAATATGAAAAAAACACTGAGTCTTCTTCTGGTATTGGTCATGGTTCTCAGCCTGTGCTCTGTCACCGCTTTCGCGGCGGAGAACTACACCGGCAAGACCGTGATCCTTTATACCGCCAACGTCCGCGGTGATGTGGACGTATATGCGAAGGTCGCCGCTGCAAAGACGGCCTACGAAAACGCGGGTGCGGACGTGATTCTGGCCGATGCCGGCAACTTCCTGCAGGGCACAGCTGCGGCGAACAGCGACCGCGGTCTGGGCGTTTACAACCTGATGGACGCGGCTGGCTATGACGTTGCGGCGATGGGGCTTGCGGAATTTGGATACGCCGACGCCACGACCGGCTACGGTTACCACAAGAACATCACGAAATACTACACACAGGCTGAACTGCAGAATGGTGCAGAGGCTCTGACCTACAACAAGGACATGAAGGGCGAGGTCACGGCGGATCGCGCAGAAAAGGCTGCGGCAACGTTCACCGCTCTTTCTGCCAATGCAGTTTCCGATACGGAATACTATTCCTTTGAGGCCAGCACGGTCATTACCACAAACAGTGGCCTGAAGGTCGGCTTCTACGGCCTGACTGCGGCCTCTGCCGCAGCGAATGTACAGGATGGATGCCTGAGTGTTTCCGAACCGAAGCCCGTAAAGCTGAACGCGGACGTGACGATCTGCCTGTCCAACGCCGGTGTCAGCGGCAGCGAATACGGTGATCTTGTCATTGATGCGGGCAATGCAGAAACGGTCGGCGCGTATGTCATTGACAATTCCAGCAAAACCGTGACTTCGCTCACGCCGGATCTGAGCGGCAGCGACACGGAGATCGCCAAGAGTGCCGCCGCGCTGAAGGCAGCTGCCGGTAAAACGGTCGGCCGCTCCGATGTTATCCTGACCGGCGCGGATTCCGCGAACTGGAACGGCGAGACGAATCTCGGCGATCTGACGACGGACGCACTGCGCTGGTATGCGCAGAACTACATCGATGGATACAACAAGAAGCTTCCGCTCGTTGCCATCCAGAACGGCGGAAACTGCGACAACTTCCTGTATTCCGGCGAGATCACCGAAACAGATCTGCTAAAGGCACTCCCGTTCTCCCCGATGGGGATCGGTGTCATTGAACTGACCGGTGCGCAGCTTTTGGAAACCTTGGAAGCAGCTTCACAGCAGGAAAACTGCCCGGGCTTCGCGCAGGTTTCCGGTCTGACCTACTCGCTCGATACCGGCAAGGAATATGACGCGGGCGAGGCCTACGGCAAGTTCTTCCGTGCAGACTCCGTCAGCCGCGTGACTATCACCTCCGTAAATGGTAAGGCATTTGACAGCAAGGCGACCTACGCCGTTGTCTGCGACAATTTCCTGATCAATGGCAATGACACCTACTACACGCTGAAGGAAGCCAAGGAAGCCGGCGCAGCCTACGCCAACAACGGCAATGGCGTAAAGGTCCGCGACGCTGTCGCGCAGTACATCCAGAAGCAGCTGAACGGCGTGATCGGCAGCAGTTACGCCAGTGCCCAAGGACGCATTTCACTGGAAAAGACCGACGAGGTGTTCCACGATGTCAAGGCAGCAGCCTATTATGCCGATGCCGTAAAGTGGGCGAGAGAAAACAGCATCGTCAACGGCACCGGCAAGGAAACCTTCGGTCCGGACGCTAACATGACCCGCGCCGCGCTGTGGGCAGTACTTGGCCGCGCAGCAGGCGCAGATGTTGACGGCGGCAGCCCGTGGTACCAGAAAGCACTGGAGTGGGCAAAGACCGAGGGCATTTCCGACGGAACGAATCCGAACGGCAGCATCACGCGTCAGGAGCTTGTCACCATGCTTTACCGCAATGCTGGAAAACCGGCTGTGTCCGGCGATCTTGCCAAGTTCTCCGACGCATCAGCAGTCGCATCCTGGGCGTCTGACGCAATGCTCTGGGCCGTTTCCGAGGGGCTTGTCAAGGGCAGCGGCAGCAATCTGAATCCGACCGCTACCGCGACCCGTGCACAGGTCGTCACCATTTTGTATCGCCTGATGGCAAAATAAAGCGGATCCCATTCCAAACGCCCTCCGCGCCAGTTGCGCGGAGGGCGTTTTACATCCCCTGTACCGGATATTGTTTTTCACTTTGAACATTTTGCACAAAAAATAATCAGTGGGTTTTCGCAATTCTCACGATTCAGGTCGCCGTTTCATTGAACACGATCCAAAAAACGCGCTCATTCCGCATTTTACCCCCGGAGGGGGTTCTGATTTCTGTGCCGCGCACAAAATTTCATCCCCCGGGGAGGCTTACGAGCCAGCGCGAAATTTTGTAAAATACAAAAATGAAAGGTGGCGGTGTGCGTGGACGAACTGGAACAGGAGCATTTTCATGAACATGAACACACGCATGACCATGCGCATCCGCACGAGCATGACCATGCGGACGGACACAAGCATCCGCACCATCATGAAAACACGAAATATGTTCAGAACCGGCTGGCGAGAGCCTCCGGACATTTGCAGCACGTCCGCGCGATGGTGGACAGCGGCGAAGACTGCTCGGACGTTCTGATGCAGCTCTCTGCCGTGATTGGCGCGCTGCAATCCATCGCCAAGGTAATTTTGAAAGACCATCTCGACCACTGCGTTGTGGACGCGGTGCAGTCCGGCGATACACAGACGCTTGACGATTTCAAAAAGGCCATTGACCGCTACATTCGCTGAGGAGGAACGCTATGATCGACAAGAATTTTGACCCATGGAAACGAGTCCGTGACTTCAGCCCCGAAGCGCTGCTTCAGGAAAGCAGCGATCTGGTGCAGTGGCCAATCAAGCTCTACAAAGCGCCGAAGCTCTCACCCTATTACCATCACGGCCACCTGCTCATTGCGGCGGACTGCTCGGCATTTTCCTATCCGGGCTTCCATGACGCACTGTCCAAGGGACGGGTGCCGCTGATCTGCTGCCCGGAAAACGACTTTGATATTACCGTGAAGCTGGCGGACATTTTCAGTCTCAACGACGTTGCAAGCGTCACCATCGTCACGATGGACAAGCCCTGCTGCGCCGAGCTCAAGGATATGGTGCTTCGCGCCGTCAAACAGAGCCGGATGCCGATCCCCGTGCAGGTCACGAACCTGTTTGTAGACGCGGAGGAGGTTGATTGAGATCTCATTCAAACTGCAAATCTCTGATTTGACATATATTCACACAAAGGAGAACCACAAATGAAAAAACTTCTTGCTTTGCTGCTCTGCCTGAGTCTCGTATTTGCTCTGGCAGCCTGCAGCACCCCTGAATCCCAGACGCAGCAGCCAGCGGAACAGCCAGCACAGACTGAGGATCAGCCGACGGAACCGACACAGGCGGAGCAGCCGTCGGAACCGGAAGCGCTCACATTTCCGATCGAGCAGTTCACGGTCGGCACGACGGCTGCCATTGAGACAGCGACGTTTGGCGAGTATCACTTCGATATGCTTGCCAGCGGTGTGAGCGAGCTTCCGCTCGTCTGGCAGGACGCGGAGGGCAGTTACCATCCGCTGCTGGCTTCCTACGAGACCGCGGATTCCGTCACATGGGTCTACACCATCGAGCCGGGCATGACGTGGTCGGATGGCGAACCGGTCACGGCAGAGGATATTCTGTTCACACTGAACTATGACGACGCAAACGGCAGCGCCAATTTTGTCTCTCAAACGGATGAAGACGGCAAGGTCACGGAGGCAAAATATGCGTCCTATGAGCTTTCAAGCGATGCAATGTCCATTTCCCTGACGCTCTCGTCTGCCAACGTGCGTGAGCTTTCCAACATGACGTCCTTCCGCGTCATGCCGAAGCACATCTACGAGGGCAAGGATTCCGTCACAGAAGCTGAAGCCCGCGTCACCTGCGGACCGTATATGCTCGACAGCTTCAACAAGGAGGCTGGGACGCTCACCTTCATTCCGAATCCATATTATCCGCAGACACCGAACGTCGGCAAGCTCACCTACCGGCTGTTTGGCAACGAAGATACCATGTATCTGGCGCTCCAGAACGGCGATCTGGACATGACGTGGGCATACTCCACGGGTGTTTCCGGTTCGTATCAGGATGTGCTGGCTGCGACCGACACGCTGACGCTCGAAGCCGTCACGGCGGCGAATGCACCGGCGGTGCTGGCGTTCAACAACGCGAACGGTCTCTTTGCAGATGAGAATCTTCGGCTGGCAGTCTCCTATGCGCTGGACTATGACAGCTTCCGTACCGTATTCGGCAGCGCCTATGCCTCGAACCCCAACCGCGGCTTCGTGCCGCCCGTGACCGTGGGTTATAAGGAGACCGAAGCGCTCGGTCAGGATCTGGACAAAGCCGCGCAATATATGGCAGATGCCGGTTACGCCGAAAAGAACGCGGACGGCTTCTATGTGAACGCGGACGGCGAGTCCTGCGCCTTTACCCTCACCTGCAACGCAGGCAAGGAAGCCCATGTCGGCTATGCAGAGCTTGTCAAGACGCAGCTGGAGCAGTTCGGCATTCAGGTGGATCTCGAAACGCTGGACGGCGACAGCTACAACGCCAAGACCAGCAACAAATTCTCTGAGAATAATATCACCATGGAAGCCGCAATCTACGGCTACACGGCTGCCGGTATGGGCATGAAGAACGGTCTTGCTTCCATTTACGTCGATGGCACACATCCCGTGCAGGGTGGCTGTCAGGTGTTTGACGAAGAATTCCAGGCGATTCTTTCCGCGATGGGTGAAGCGAAAACCGTAGAGGAATACACTGCTGCGGCGGGCAGCCTGCAGGACTGGTATGCTGCACATACACCGCTCATTGCCCTCTACTGGGACAGCCAGATCCTTGTCCACAGCGCGGCATATGAGAACTTCACCGTAGACGCTGTGTTCGGACTCAACAACGCGAACACCTGGTTCTCGATCACGGCAAAATAATCAAGGTTTCTTTCAAATGCGGGGATTTCTTCGGAAATCTCCGCGTTTTTCTAAGGCGTCACCGCATAATTTGGCAAGATGACTCGGCGTGGGATTTTTCGTCAAGTCAAGGTTTGGAAAACGAAGGAATACTTTGTGTATTTCTCGTTTTTCAAACCGCAGAATTGGCGGAAAAGCCCCGGCGAGGCACGCAGACACAATTGTGCGGTGATGCCCTAAAAAATTATCCCCCGGGGAGGGTTACGCACGCCGTCCGGATACGATACAATAATTGAAATTGCGAAGGGAGGGAACGCCGATGGCTGCAACTGAAATCATTCCGGCGTTTTCCTATGCCTGCGGGACGATCTCCGCGAAGCTTTCGCGCGGCGAACGCGTGCTTTTGCAGGATGTTTCTTTTTCTCTTTCTTCCAGAGAGCGGCTGGCAGTTATCGGCGAAACCGGCTCGGGGAAAACAATGCTGGCGCTGTCCATTTTGGGGCTTCTCCCGGCGAACGTGCGGATGCAAAGCGGCTGTATCGAGATGGACGGCGCGGCGCTTCCCAGTGGCAAACAGCTGCAAACGCTGCGCGGCGACAAAATGGTCTATATTCCGCAAAACGGTGCGGAGTTTTTGCTCCCCGCGTGCACGGTGCGAAAGCAGCTCTATGACAGCCTGAAAAAGCTCGGTCTGCCGCGCAAAGATTTCCCGGCATCGGCGGCAGAAAAGCTGCGTCTTGCAGGCTTTGATGCGCCGGAGACGGTTCTGGACAAGTATCCTTTTCAGCTTTCCGGCGGTATGGCGCAGCGCGTGACGACTGCACTGGCGGCCTGCTCCCGGGCGCGGCTTCTGATCGCGGACGAGCCGACCAACGGACTGGATGAAAATGGTCGAGTGCAGTTTTTTTCGCTTCTGGATTCCATTTTCCCGAATGCGGCAAAGCTCATCATTACGCACGACATTTCCGTCGCCGCACGCTGCGACCGGGTTCTGGTTCTGTGCGGCGGACGGATGCTGGAAACGGGAACGGTGGATGCTGTTTTAGGTGCTCCGCACCATCCGTACACGAAGGCTTTGCTTGCCGCACAGGTCGCAAACGGGATGCAGCCGTCGCCGGTCTTGCGCGAGGGCGTATCCGGCTGTCCGTTTTACGCCCGCTGCCCGGAGGCGGAGGAAGCCTGTCTGAACGGCGCGATGTCAAAACACACGGATGGGAAGACAGAATGGTGGTGCTGCCATGCTTGAGATCAAAAACTGCTGCAAATCGTTCGGAAGCCAGACGGTTTTGCAGAATGTTTCCTTGAACATTCCAGCCGGAAGCATCATCGGGGTGCCCGGCGCAAGCGGCATCGGAAAATCGACGCTTGCAAAAATTCTCTGCGGCGTGACAGCGCCCGACGCGGGAGCGGTTTTCCTTGACGGGAAACTGCTTGTGTCCCCAAAAGAAGCATATGACAGAAAGCGCGGTCTTGCCATCCAGATGGTTTATCAGCAGCCGTATGCCACGCTCGACCCTTTGCAGAAAATCGGCGCGGGACTGCGGGAGCTGATTTCCTATCATCGTCTGACGAAAAACAGGCAGGAGACGGAGAAGCTGATCGCCGACATTCTGGCGCAGATGCAGCTGCCGTCTAAAATTCTTGCCCATCTGCCGCGACAGATCTCCGGCGGCGAAGCGCAGCGTGTGGCGTTGGCGCGCTGCCTGCTTTTAAGCCCGAAGCTTCTGATTTTAGATGAGGCAACGTCGATGCTGGATGTGTCCACGCAGGCAAATCTTCTGGCGCTTGTAAAGGCGCAGATGGTATCCGGCGGCGGGTCGGTGCTGTTCATCAGTCACGACCGGGCGCTGACGGATTTTTACTGTGATACGGTCTATGCGTTTGACGAAGACCACCGGCTGAAAGAGGTGCGGGCGTGAAGGAATACAGAAAAAATATGCGGCTCGCGCTCGTGTGCTTTCTGCTGGTCGTGGTTCTGATTTTTTTCTTGCCGCGGCTGCTGCCGGGCAACCCTGTGGCGTACTTGACAGGCTTTTCCGAGCAGGACATGACGCCCGCGCAGGTGGCATTCTATGAGGAGGCGCTGCATCTGAACAAGCCGCTTGCTGTGCAGTTCGGCTTTTATCTGCGTTCGCTGCTGGACGGGACGCTGGGGTATTCATATAAAAAGAACGCCGCTGTCGCGGCGCTCATCGGCGAAAAAATCGGCTATACGCTGCAAATCACTGTCCCGGCAGTGCTGCTCTCGGCTGGCATCGGGCTTCTGTGGGGGCTTCGGTGCGGATACAAAAAAGGCGGTCTCGCCGACCGGCTGTCCACGGCGACCCTGATTGTCCTCAACGCCGTACCCACGTTTTTGATTGGACTGGGACTGATGATCGTGTTCTGCTTTCAAAACCGGTGGCTACCCTATACCGGGCTCAATTCTCCGGAGGCTGTGCGTGGAACGGCGGGGTATGTATGGGACAGAGCGCTGCATCTGCTGCTGCCGGTCGTGACGTTGACACTGGCGGCGCTTCCCAGCCGGTATCTGCTGGTGCGCAACATGGCGGCAAGCGCGTCGGACGGAAAGGACATTTTGTACGCAAAGCAGCGGGGACTTCCGGACAGAGTCATCCGCCGGGAGTATCTCCTGCGCTCGATTGCGCAGCCGTTTCTCACGATGCTCGGCATGAGCGTGTCGCTCTGCGTGGGCGGCTCGGTCGTGATTGAGAAAATTTTCTCCATCGGCGGGATGGGTTCACTTCTGACGGAGGCGGTCTATACGCTCGATTATCCGCTCATGCAGGGCATTTTGTTTGTGACGACGTGCATCATGGTGCTGTCGATTCTGCTTACCGATTTTTTGTGTCTGCTCCTTGACCCCAAGCGGAGATTGGAGGGCAAAGGATGAGAAAGAAAGGACTTTTGCCGCTCATTCTGGGATTCCTGCTGCTGACCGTTTTTGCGCTCTCCGCGTTTGCACCCGGACTTTTTACGGGCTACGGACAAAAAGAGCTGTTCACGAAGTGGCTCCCCATAAGCCGGGAGCATCTGCTCGGCACAAACGCGATGGGCTATGATATTTTGACCGAGCTTGTTTATGGCACACGGCAGACGCTGCTGGTCGGCGTCTTGAGCAGTATTCTGACGCTGATTCTGGGGGCGGGTATCGGGATTTTGGGGAGCTTCCGCGGCTGGATCGGACAGCTTTTCAATGGCCTGATTCAGATTTTTGTTCTGCTTCCAAAGCTCATTACGCTCATCGTTCTGGCGACGTTTTTTGGCAGCTCTGCCGCGCACCTGATCATTCTGATCGCGGCGTTCAGCTGGGTCGGTACGGCGCGCGCCGTGCGCGCAAAGGTTTTGCAGCTGCACACACAGCCGTTTATCGAAAGCTGCCGGATTCTCGGCTACAGCCGCGCCCATATTGCCGTGCGGCACATCCTGCCGAACCTGTCGGATGTGCTGCTCTCGCGCTTTCTGCTCGGGGTGAACAGCTGCATTATGATGGAGTCAACGCTCTCGTTTCTGGGCCTTGGCGATCTCTATCGCCCGACTTGGGGGACGATGGTCAATTTTGCGTATAAGCGCGGCGCGTTTTTACGGGGTGCGTACCAATATCTGCTGGCACCCGGCGTGTGCGTCATGCTGCTGTGTCTGGCATTTTACCTGATCAGTCTCTGGCTGACCGCCAGAAAAGAAACCATTTCGGAGGGGTAACATGGGAAAATACTTTGCAGACGTTCATGCGTCGCACGAAAGTCAGCTTCAGAATCTGCCGCATGGGCTTGCCGACACGGACGAAATTCTCGCCTGCCGCGCAAAACCGCAGACGTATGAAAATATTCTGGAGCTGGCAGACGCTCTGTGCTGGCAGCTGCGTTTCCGGGAGGCGATCGACGCTTTGACGCAGGCCATTGCGCTCGAACCGGCGCGCATGGAAGCTTACCGCAAGCGCGGTCCCAAGTATCTCGATACGCTGCAATTTGAACGGGCGCTCGCGGATTATACGCACTGCGAACAGGCGGACGGCATGAGCATCGAGTCGCGCTACCGCATCGGCATGGCGCAGTATATGCTGCAAAACTATGATGCGGCGACCGCCGCTTTTGCCGGTTCTCTTGCCATCGCGCCACAGGACGACGATATGTATATTGCGGATGTCTACTGGCTGGTACTTTCGCAGCTTCGTGCTGAAAAAGCGGATGAGGCACAAAAAACGTTGAAGCAGCATTATCGACCCGATATGTACGTCGGCCACCACACGGCGTATGAAAAAGCCATGCGCGTGGCGGCAGGGTTTGCGCCGATGGAGGATATGCTGGCGGAGTTGGACGCGGAACCGGACGATTTACAGTTTGCCATGACGGCTTACGGCCTTTGCGTACTGCTGGAAACGCATGGCGAGACGGAAAAGGCCGATGCCTTGCGTGAAAAACTACTTAAGCGCGACGGCTTCTGGTTCTGCTTCAGCTATCTCGCGGCATATAGCGACTATAAATACACAGTTAAACCGGCAACAGTCAAGTGACTGCTGCCGGTTGTTGCTCTAAGCGATTTTTTGTTGTCCTTGTGCGTGTTCGCCTTTTCCGGCGGGCAGTTTTTATGTTTATAAATTATCGCACCAACTCTGCTTCCTCGTTTTTTCCGAGGCGGCGGAGCATTGTCTTTTTTACGGCGCGGAAAATGTTCTGGTAGCCTGTGCAGCGGCACAGGTGGCCGGAAAGAAGCTTGCGCAGTTCGTCGTCCGTGTATTCCTTTCCGGAGTTGACGATCTCGGTCGCCGTCAGAATGAAACCGGGGATGCAGAAGCCGCACTGGATAGACGTTTCCTCCATGAAAGCCTTCTGCACGTCGGAGACGGTGCCGTCAGGGTTCATCAGGCCCTCGAGCGTGATAATGTGCTTGCCCTCGGCCCAGACAGCCAGATACAGACAGGTGTTGATCGCCTCGCCGTCGATAAGCGCGGTGCATGCGCCGCATTCGCCGACCTCACAGCCCTTTTTCACAGACGTAAGCCGGAAATCATTGCGGAGCATATCCGTCAGACTTGCACGGACATCGACGATCTTTTCCACGTCTTTGCCGTTGATGTTGCATTTGACAAGAGCGTACTGTGCCATCAGATTTCACCTCCGCAGCGTTTGACAGACTCGATAAGTGCGCGCTTGGCCATTTCCACGGCGATGTGCTTGCGGAACGCCTTGCTGGCACGCCAGGAATCACGGGGATTGATGTCCTCCAGAACGGCCTTGGAGAACGCCTCAACATTTTCCATTGTGACGGGCTGGCCGTTTACAACGGCCTCGGCGCTCGGTGCGCGCATGGGCACAGGACCCGCGACGCCGTAGGCGATGCGCACACGGTCGAACGTTTTCTTGTCCGCGGACAGCCGCACATTGACGGAGCAGCCGGTCGTGGCAATTTCCATAGCGTTGCGCATGCCGTATTTGATATAGAAGCCCTTCGTATTTTCCCACGAGGCCTTCGGAATCAGAATTGCAGTCTGAATTTCACCCTCGGCGACGTTGATATCGACCGTACCGGCCTTGATATAGAAGTCCTTGATCGGCAGATACCGCTTGCCGTTCACGCCGGTCAGTTCGACAATCGCCTCCCATGCGTGGAGCGTAGAAGCGGAATCGGCAGAGGTCACGCCGTTGCAGGTGTTGCCGCCGATGGTGCCGGCGTTGCGGATCTGCGGGCCGCCGACCATATCGACGGCTTCGCCCAGCACGTTGATCTTTTCAATGATGATAGGATTATGCGTAATGTGGGAAAAGGTTGTAAGCGAGCCGATGCGGATGTTTTCGTTTTCGTCCATACACACGCCGCGCATGGAGTCGATCTTCTGGATGGAGATGAGTTCCTTGCCCGCACGGCGGCCTTCGCGCATCTGGACGAGCACGTCCGTGCCGCCCGCGATGATCTGCGCTTCGGGATGCTCCAGACGAAGCTTGACTGCTTCTTCTACGCTGTACGCTTCATAGAGCGCTTTCATATCATACATAGTCTGTTCCCTCCCTCAGTCCTGAATCAAGCCCGCTTCGGTGAATTTGGCGAAGAGGACGTGCGGTGTGATCGGCGCCTGATTGATGGCGACGCCGGTCGCATGATAAATGGCATTGCGGATGGCAGGGGCCGGGGAGCAGGCGGGCGGCTCGCCCAGCGCCTTGGTGCCGAACGCAGAGGTCGGCTCATAGTTTTCCACAAACTCGGCTTCGAGGTTCGGATGATCCATAAAGGTCGAAAGTTTGTAGTCAAGCAGGTTATTGTTGAGCGGCCGGCCGGTCTTCTCATCGAACAGCAGCTGCTCGGACAGGCCGTAGCCGATGCCCATGGACATACCGCCGTGCACCTGCGCTTCGGCAAGCGCTGGGTTAATGAGTTTGCCGCAATCGTGGACATTGACAATGTTCAGCAGTTTGACCTTGCACATCGGGATATCAACCTCGACCTCGGCGAACGTGCAGCCGAAGGAATAGGCGTTGTTGCGGATGGTGTAGGTCGATTCCGCTGTCAGATGCTCGGAATGGACCGGGTTATACTGCGCGGTCATGGACACCTCGGACAGGCTCATGAGCACACGTCCATCGGTGATACGGACGATGTTGGAGTCGATAATATCCATGTTATAGGTTGCCTGACGTGTGACCTCGCAGGCGTATTCGAGAATCTTCCGCTTCAGCAGCTCGGACGTCTGCCGGATGGAGAAGCCTGCGGTGAACGTCTGACGGGAAGCGTATGCGCCGAGGCCTGTCGGGGTCACATCGGTGTCCTGACAGGACAGAACGTGTACCTTTTTATAATCGGACAGGCCAAGGATCTCCGCGCACATCTGCGCATAGGCCGTATCTGCGCCCTGACCGATCTCCGTTTCGCCGACCTGCAGATTGACCGTGCCGTCGAGGTTCAGCTGCAGACGGCAGGAGGAGGTTTCCAGCGAAATGGGGAAGACGGCGGTGTTGTACCAGAAGGTCGCAAGGCCGATACCGCGGCGGATGGGACCGGTCTGGTTGGCGTAGGCCTTCAGCTTTTCTTCATAGCCGATGGCCTTCATGCCCTTTTCCATACACTGCCGGTAGGAGTCCTCATAAAGTTCGTTTTTCGAGAAGCCGTCAACGTAGCCGGGCTTCATCAGATTCTGCCAGCGGTAGGCCAGCGGCGTCATGCCGACAGCCTCTGCGCACTGCTCTGCGTGGGACTCATCCGCGAACGACGCCTGCGGCATGCCATAGCCGCGCATGGCGCCCGCCGCCGGGCGGTTGGTGAAAACAGTATAGGCATCGCCCTCAAAGTTGGGGCAGGGATAGTGCTGGTTAAAGGAGCCGAGCGCCTTGGCGACAATCGAATGGCCGTGGGAGGCGTAGGAGCCCTGGTTGGAGAAGCACTCGACCTTCTTGGCGGCGATGGTGCCGTCCTTGCGCAGCCAGGAGATGATGTGCGTGCGGATGGCATGGCGGACGCGGTTGGAGACAAACGTCTCTTCGCGTGAGCAGTCAAGCTTGACGCAGCGGCCGCCGACCTGCGTGCAGCACCATGCGCACAGCGGCTCATAGAGCGCGTCCTGCTTGTTGCCGAAGCCGCCGCCGATGTACGGCTTGACGACGCGGATGTCGCCCCACGGACGGCCCAGCGCCTGTCCGACGACACGGCGGATGATGTGCGGGATCTGCGTGGAACTCGTCACGACCAGACGACCGTTTTCCGCGTAGCAGAAGCAGCCGTGGTTTTCAATGTGGCAGTGCTGTACGGTAGGCGTTTCGTACCAGCCCTCGACTTTGATCAGGCCCGGTTCTTTGATCGCTTCGGCATAATTGCCCGCCGAGGCGGTCGTATGCTTGAGAATGTTGTTGGGGAACGCCTCGTGCAGCTGCGGCGCGCCGGGCTCCATGGCCTTCTGCACGTCGAGCACGAACGGCAATTCCTCGTATTCGACCTCAATGGCGCGTACGGCCCGCATAGCCGCAACCTCATCCTCGGCGATAACAGCGCACACATCATCGCCATAATAGCGCACATGCTGGTTCAGCAGGTGCCGGTCGGCAATATCCTGATGAGACGGGTCCATTGACCACGGGTGGCCAGCCGTGGGGAACGGGATGTCCGGCACATCAAAGCAGGTCAGGATCTTGACAACGCCGGGAATTTTCTCGGCCTTGCTGATGTCAACCGACTTGACGAAGCCGTGTGCAATGGTCGAATGCTTGACTCTGACAATCAGCGCATCCTTTGGGGCCAGATCATCATAGTATTTCGTCCGGCCGGTCGCCTTGTCAAAGGCGTCAACACGAACCTCGCTTCTGCCTACGATGTTCATTCGATTACCTCCATTTGCCGGGTTATAGGCGGATTTTACGCGTCTGCGCATGAAATCCGCCATTTTTCCACTTTTATTTGTTTTTATTGTAGCATATCCGGATTTGAAGAGAAAGCAAAAGCATTATCCTACTTTTTGAATAACGAATTTTTTCGTGAATGTCGAAAAAATCGTATGATTCTTGCGCAAATATGCAAAAATAGCTATACTGTTTTGTAGAAAATCACAAGGAATCGATGATTCCATCGTCTGCGGGTATCAGCGGTTCCTAAAGGAGTACACAATATGGCTGCATTCTCTGCGCCTCCCATCGGCTGCCTGCTCATGGCGGCCGGAAATGCTTCCCGTTTTGGAGAAAACAAGTTGACCGCGCGCTTTGACGGGCAAAGCCTGTTCTCGCGGGCACTTGAGGCGATCCCGGCGGGCGTATTTGTCCGCGTCACGGTCGTTTCGCAGTATCCCTCGCTTCTGGAAGAGGCTTCGCAAGCGGGCTTCGATGCCATTCTGAACGACCGGCCAGAGGACGGCATCAGCCGCACCATTCGCCTCGGCACACGGGCGATGGCGGACTGTGCCGGAATCTTATACATGGTCGCCGACCAGCCGCTGCTGCAGGCCGGAACGGTACGACGCATTGTGGACGCATGGCAGGAACACCCGAACTGCATTACCGCCGCAGCGCACAACGGAAAGCGCGGCAACCCGTGCCTGTTTCCGTCGCGGTTTTTCCCGGAACTGTGTGCACTGGAGGCAGACCGCGGCGGCTCATCCGTCATTCGGCGGCACGAAGATGCGCTGCTGCTCGTCGAGGCAGGAGAACGCGAACTGTTCGACTGCGACACAAAGCAGGCGCTGGAAATTTTGAAGGGTAACGCATAATTCTTAATCCAGAAGAATTAGTGGGCGTTGAGAAAACCGAAAGAAATCGTCATTGCTTTGGAATATAAAAGAAACCCCGCAAACAAGTGACCGGCTTGTCTGCGGGGGATTCTTTATCAATATGAGGGGAAAATGAAAAAGTGTATATCGCTTCTTGCATGATTATAATAGCAAGGGTTTATTAAAAAACTTAGCGGCAAGTTTTTAAATAACTATTAAATCCGAAAAAACTTTTTTCGATCAAATGTTTACAAAAATATCATAATTTTTATCCCCTTATCCTCTTGACAAAATCCGGGCACAGGTCTATGATGAAGCCAAAGTGAATTAGCACTCACATGTATAGAGTGCTAACGTTGGAAGAAGAGGTGTGAACTATGAACGCACAAAACTATACACAGAAATCTCTGGAGGCCATTCAGGCCGCCCAGAAACTGACCATTGAAAATCAGAACCAGCAGATTGAGCAAATCCATCTGCTGGCCGCACTTTTGAGGCAGGAGAACGGCCTTGTGCCGCAGCTGCTGAAAAAGATGGGTATCACGCTCGAAAGCTTTGAGGCTGCGGTCGATGCAGAGTTAGGAAAACTCCCGCGCGTGACCGGCTCGGGCCGTGAGGCAGATAAATATTATGTTGCGCGTGCCGTTGATACGGCGCTGAACAGCGCGGAAGACATCGCAAAGCAGATGAAGGACGAATATGTCTCCGTCGAGCATCTGTTTTTGTCCCTGATTGAAAATGCGGATGCAACGCTGAAAAATCTGTTCCGTCCGTACCAGATCACGAAGGAGGCCTGTCTGCAGGCACTGCAGTCGGTGCGCGGCAATCAGCGCGTAACGTCCGACACGCCGGAGGATACCTATGAGGCGCTTGCCAAATACGGTACGGATCTGGTCAAGCGCGCGCGGGAACAGAAAATGGATCCGGTCATCGGCCGTGACGATGAAATCCGAAACGTCATCCGCATTTTGTCCCGTAAGACGAAGAACAACCCTGTGCTGATCGGCGAACCGGGCGTCGGTAAGACGGCCATCGTCGAGGGGCTTGCACAGCGCATTGTCGCAAACGAGGTTCCGAAGTCCCTGCAGGACAAGACGATCTTTTCACTCGACATGGGCGCATTGATCGCGGGCGCAAAGTACCGCGGCGAATTTGAGGAACGTCTGAAGGCCGTGCTGGCCGAGGTCAAAAAGTCCGAAGGGCGTATCATCCTGTTTATCGATGAACTGCATACCATTGTCGGTGCGGGCAAGACCGAGGGCTCCATGGACGCGGGCAATCTGCTAAAGCCGATGCTCGCGCGCGGTGAACTGCACTGCATCGGCGCAACCACGCTGGACGAATACCGCCAGTATATCGAAAAGGATCCCGCGCTCGAGCGCCGGTTCCAGACCGTTCTGGTGCAGGAACCGACCGTCGAGGATACCATTGCCATCCTGCGTGGTCTGGAATCCCGCTATGAGGTCTTCCATGGCGTCAAGATCACAGACAATGCAATCATTGCCGCCGCAACGCTCTCGAACCGCTATATCACCGACCGTTTCCTGCCTGACAAGGCCATTGACCTCATTGATGAGGCCTGCGCCATGATCCGAACGGAAATGGACTCCATGCCGACCGAACTGGATGTCATCAACCGCAAGATCATCCAGATGCAGATTGAGGAAGCAGCGCTCAAAAACGAGGACGATGAACTTTCCAAGGCGCGGCTGACGGAACTGCAAAAGGAACTGGCCGAACAGCGCGAAACGTTCAACTCCATGAAAGCCAAATGGGAAAACGAGAAGAACGCAATCGGCCGCGTGCAGCAGCTGCGCGAACGCATCGAGCAGATCAACCGCGATATTGAATCTGCCGAACAGAGTTACGATCTCGAAAAGGCCGCGAAGCTGAAGTACGGCGATCTGCCCGAAGCGAAAAAGCAGCTGGAGCAGGAGGAAAAACTGGCGCAAAGCAGCAAGGAGACGAGTTTGCTCCGCAACAAGGTCACGGAGGAGGAAATTGCCAAGATCATCGAGCGCTGGACGGGTATCCCGACCGCAAGACTGATGGAGGGCGAACGCGACAAGCTGCTGCATCTCGAAGATACGCTGCACAAGCGTGTTGTCGGCCAGGATGAGGCCGTGCGCGTCGTCTCTGAGGCTATCCAGAGAAGCAGAGCAGGCATTCAGGACCCGAACCGGCCGCTCGGCTCGTTCCTGTTCCTTGGCCCTACCGGCGTTGGCAAGACAGAACTGGCCAAGACGCTGGCAGAGGCGCTGTTTGACGATGAAAAGAATCTGGTGCGGATCGATATGTCGGAGTATATGGAGAAATTCTCCGTGTCGCGTCTGATCGGTGCGCCTCCCGGATATGTGGGCTACGAGGAGGGCGGCCAGCTGACCGAAGCCGTGCGCCGCAGACCGTATTCCGTCATTCTGTTTGACGAGATCGAAAAAGCGCACCCGGACGTGTTCAACATTCTGCTGCAGGTGCTCGACGACGGTCGTATCACCGACTCGCAGGGCCGCACGGTGGACTTCAAGAACACCATCATCATTCTGACCTCGAATCTCGGTTCACAGGCCATTCTGGACGGCATCACACCGGAGGGCGAGATCTCTGAGGATGCGAAAAACGAGGTGCAGACGCTTCTGCGCCGCAATTTCCGCCCGGAGTTCCTCAACCGGCTGGACGAGATTGTGTTCTATAAGCCGCTGTCGAAGGAGAATATCACCGGCATTATCGACTTGCAGATCGCGGCGCTCAACAAGCGCCTTGCCGACAAGCAGCTTAAATGCGAGTTGACTCCGGCGGCAAAGTCGTTCGTCATTGACGCAGCCTATGACCCGCAGTTCGGCGCAAGACCGCTGCGCCGGTATCTGCAGCACACGGTCGAAACACTTCTTGCCCAGCGCATCCTGCGCGGCGACGTGCTGCCCGGCCAGACGCTGGTCTGCGACGTGCAGCACGGCGAACTGGTCATCAACGCAAAATAATAATCAAGGGGCATGCTACAAGCTTCTGCTGCAGCATGCCCCCTTTTTGTGCGCACGCAGAAAACCGCCCCCGGCTTTGTGAACCGGGGGCGGTTTTAAATCTGGAATTATTCAAAGGTGAGGAAGCGGTGGAGCATGACGGCGACCTGAGCGCGGGTGGCGTTGCCCTTTGCGGAGAGGGTCGTCTTGCCGCCGGAGGTGACGCCGGTGATGATGCCGCTGCCGACGGCCCACTGCATCGCCGTGACGGCGAAGGAACTGACCTGCGCCTGATCGGAGTAGCCGCTCAGAGAACCGGTCACGGACGGGCTGCCCGCGTAGCGGTACAGGATGGCTGCGATCTGCTCACGGGTGATGTTGCCATCCGGGTCAAAGGTCGTGGCGGTCGCGCCGTTGACAATGCCCTTGTTGGAGGCCCAGAGAACCGCGTTGTAGTAATACTGGCCCTGCTTGTTGTCGGTGAACTTGTTGGTGATACCGGTAACAGAGGGTTCGCCTGCCGCGCGGTAGAGAACCGTGACGAGCATGGCGCGGGTCATCTTGGCGCCCGGCCCGAAGAGTTTCGGGTTCTTGGTGTTGTTGCCCTTGATGATGTCGTTCATGTACATGAAATCGACCGAGTTGGCTGCCCACTTGTAAGAACCGCTCACATCGGTGAACTGGTTGGAAGCCGTCTGCTGGTTGACCTTAAAGGACAGAGTGCCCTTCGTGCTGCCGTCGATGGTGTAGCTGACCTCGACGCTCTTGCTGTCGGCCAGCGGCAGGACATAGAGGCTGTCCAGGCTGTTGGAGCCAGAGAAGTAGAACTTCGTGCTGCCGAGATCCTTGCTGGTCAGCGCAGTGCAGTTCTTGATGCTGGTGTAGGCGGAGTAAAGCTTACCGCCGACGATGCGGTCAATGGTGATGTAGGTGCTGCCGGTGGCGTTATCCGGCGTGAGTTCGTTTGCAATGCCCATGGAGCGGAAGGACGCGCCGGTGGAGTTCAGCGTGTGGGTGTCGTTGACATAGACCACAAGCTGGCCGTTCATCTGGCCGGACGAGCCGCTTGCCGTGAAGGGGATGGTCACGGTGTACTTCGACGTGGTGCTGCCCGCGATGAAGTAGACGTTCTTCAGCAGGTTCGAGCCGGTCGAGACGCTGTAGGACTCGCTGCCGACCTTGCCGGAACTGGTCGTGCTGCCCTTGTACAGCGCGCCGTGGGAATTGCTGTTCGTGCCGAAGGTCACGGTGCTCAGACCGGAGCCGTAGACGCGCTGGAAGTCGCTGACGGACATCTGCTGCTTTTCATTGGCGGAGATGTGGTATTCAACCGTGTTTGCGCTGGTCATGACATTGATCGTGCCGGTCGCGACCTGGGCGCTGCCATCATAGGCGGCGTACCTGATGGTGTGCGTGCCGGTGGTTCTCGTCGGACGGTAGACCATCTTGCTGACTTCGCTGGCAGAATACTTGATCGTCGTGCTGACCGTGCCGGACATGGCGCTCGAGGTATAGAGCGTACCGTTGGCCGGGGACTCAAAGGTAAAGGTGCTGGGCGTGACCTTCGCGGCGGTCTTGACTGCCGCGGCAAGCTTGCTGCCGTCGAGCTGGACGTAGGTTTCGTTCTCGCCGAGCGTCACATTGACGGCGTCCGCATCGGGAACCGTGACGGTGAACGCCTTTTCAGCGGCATACTTCTTCGCGCCGATGGTCGTCTCAGCCTTGATGGTGACCTGACCGCCAGCCTTGGCCGTCGCGGTGACGGAGGGGCTGCTGTTGGTGCTGGTTTTGCTGGAAAGCTTGACAATATTCTCGTCGCTCGAGGTCCATGTGATCGTATAGGTCTTGCCGGTCACATTGGTCAGCTTTCCGTTGACATACTCCTGCGGCACGCCGGTGATGGTGAACGTCTCGCCGGCCTTTACCGCAGTCGGTTTGAAGGTGATCTCAATGTGGTTCTCACCAGTGATGGTGATGCTTGCCTTGCGGGTTTCCGCGTACTTGCCGTCGCTCGTCGTGACGCGGCAGTAGAACACATAAGTACCCGTGCCGGTGATATACTGCTTGATATTGCTCAGGACCGAACGCATGGGGCTGGTCTTGGACGCAGGATCGGTATAGATTGCACGGTCTGCACCGTTCGACTGGTCGCTGTTCATGTACCAGACCACGGATTTGATCGTACCCGTCGAAACCGACGCCGTCATAGCCAGATCAGCAAAGGTATCGGTAAGCTTGTACGCCGCGTTTGCGGGCTGCTCCGTAAAGGAAATGTCGGAGAAAGTCACTTTCCCGGTTGTCGTAACGCCTGCGTCCGCAAGGTCATTTCTGTTGTAGAAGAATTCCTTTGTAGCCGTTTTGAGGCCATCGAGCGTGTATTTGAACTGCTTGCTGCCATCGGTATTCGTCACAACACTTGCGTTCTTGACCGGCAGTCCATAAATTGCCGTCTCATCCGCGTAAATGCTGGTCTGGATCTCGACCTTGGCCGATTCCTGCTCAAACATGCTCTTGAGTTCAGCGTCCGTCATTCTGCCGACCGTCTCACCGATGCTCGGCTCTTCCTTAATCTGATACGCACGGCCCTGATAGACCGTGACGGAATAGGTCGCCGTTACATTGCCATCGACCTTCGCGGTGATCGTCGCCGTGCCAGGTGCGACAGCCTTGATCGTCGCGGTCGCCGAATCCTTGTCCGACTTCGTTTCACTTACCTTTGCAACGGCGGGGGCAGAGCTTGTCCACTCGATGCGGGAGTACGCATTTCTCCGATCCGTTTCACTGTTAAGCAGCGAGTCAGGCGCCTTGATGCGCGCGGTCAGTGTGAGCTCGGGGAAGATCAGCTTGGAGTTTTTAACATCTGTGTCGCTCTTATCATGATTATAGTTTGAATCCTGCAGGCCGAAGACCATCGTGCCGTTGTCCAGCAGTGTTTGCAGACGGGAAGTCTTCCCGTTATACGTCACGCTCTCGCTGTTCATGACTTCGAGCGCTGTAACAGACATACCCTTATTCTTGATGCTGACCGTGCAGACAGCATAAGAACCAACAAGTTTTCCTTCCTCGGCATCCTTATATGTCTTGCCAGCATTGTAGCTTGCAATGCAGATATAGATGTTCGTCGCGTCGCAAGCCTTGTACGGCTCCACCGTTGCAGAAGTCGTAGCGGTGTTGGGTCGGACATACAGACTGTTGTCCTCGCTGTCATACAAATACAGCAGCTTCGGCTGCGCCGTGCCGGAATAGCCGGACACCTTCGGCTGAAGCGTGCCGCTCGTGCCCATCGCTTCCAGCGAAAGCGTCTTCTGCGCATCCGGCAGTGTGACTGTAACCGTAGCCGCGCCGCTGACTCTGAAGCCGATGGTCTTGGTCGCAGTCGCGGACGTGGACGGCTTCATGCCTTTATCGCTCTTGTAATAGACCTGCGCCGTCAGCGTTGCGCCGCCGACACCAGCCGCCGTGACAGTCGCTTCAACCTTATAGGTCGTATAGTTGCCGACTGTACTTGCGGTGACCTTTTCACTGGCAGGAGAAACCGAGATAACACTGGGGTTATCGCTGGTGAAATGGACTTCGCAGTTTGCCAGATTGCCTGCAGTCACACCGCTGCCGGTGCCGACCGTGACAGTCGCGGTGAGCGTTCTGGTGTCGCCCTGATTCAGCGCAACCGTGCCGTTGATATTGCTGTTGCTGAGCGCCAGCGTAAGGGTATATGCGTCCCGCACATAAACCGTGAAATACTCCGAATAATCACGACCATTTACCTTGCCGGTGGCCGTGATCCGGACAGCTGTATTGCTGGCCTTTACGCCGGTCACAGTTGCCTCTGTTGTGCTGCCGCTGACTGTCGCAACACTTTTATCACTGGAACTCCAGCTGACAGAGCCTTCTTTGATGATCGACGTCTTGATCGTAATCGTCGAGTTCGGCTCGACGCTGTACGCCTGATTTGCAGCCAATGCCGCAGGCACCATCGCCAATACCATGGCGAGAACCAGCAGCAGGCTCATGAATCTTCCAAATGTACGCTTCATAAGTGCACCTCTTTCAATTTGCGGCCTGTTGCAGCCGCAGATTTTTATGTAATCAGTTTACCATAAAAATTAAAAAATGCAACCAATTTTTACGAAAATGGCTGTTTTTCCAAGCATTTCAGCCCCTTTCGCCCCATGTTGCGAGGTAGACGTAACATCCGCCACAAGATATTGTGGGCCGCGCCGCGTCCGCCGCTGTATTTCTCTTTTCCACACGCAAAATTTCCGCGAAGGTTGCGCGCGTTTGAAGAAAAATTTTTCATCCCAGAAAAAAGCCTCCCCTTTCAGGGAGGCGGCGCGGCGGTACGCCGGGTCGGAGGGGTTCTGCCGGCTATGCGGTCATGCTTCGAGCAGATAACTCAGGCCAAGTAAGATGTACAAGGGGCCGAAGCAGTATGCCATGAAGAGTTCCTTCTGCGGGACTTTGCGCCGGAAGCCGTCCGTCAGGACGAGGATCTCAGCAAAATACGCGCCCGCGCCGAGAAAATACGCCGCTGCGCGCAGCAGTTTGTGGATATCCGCCAGCGCAAACGAGGCCAGAAACAAAACAGCCGCCGCGCCCGCCGCCAGATTGCGCACAACGAGCATAACATGCTCCCGCCGGGCTTCCTCCGGCGACTGATCTTCTGTGATGGTATAGACTGCGTTCTTTTTCTCCATGCAGCGTCTCCTATGCTTTTAATATTATACATTATATCAGGAAAGCATGGCGCTTGCCTAGTCTTTCGGAAAGAAAACTGCCTGCCTCGACAAAATTTCCATCCGCTCCCCCGTCATGGGGTGCGGGAAAACGAGCCTTGCAGCACACAGCTGCTGCGTGAACAGTCCGTGGGCAGCGGAATACGCCGTCGATTCCGGGCTTGTATACTGCGGGTCGCCTAAGATGGGGAAACCGGAGGCCATGCAGTGCAGCCGCAGCTGATGCGTGCGGCCCGTCAGAGGGTGCAGTTCCAGAAGTGCTGTTTTTTCCGCCCGTTCCAGCACGCGGTACTGCGTCAGCGCCTTCTGTCCCCGCTCGTCCACAATACGGATGAGATTCCCGCCGCCGATCTTATAGACCGGCAGGTCGATCTGCCCTTCCGCCTGCGGCGGCTGGCCGAAAACCGAAGCAAGATAGGTCTTCTCCAGCTGCCGCTCGCGCAGCATCCGGCAGAACCGGTCGTGGATATTCGCGTTTTTCGCCAAAATCACCACGCCGAACGTGTCCCGGTCGAGCCGCGTCACGGGATGGACGCCGGAGGCCTCGCCGCGCGCCAGCAGGTGATACAGCACGCCGTTTGCCAGCGTCCCGCTGTTTTTCTGCGGCGACGGATGCACCAGCATTCCAGAGGGCTTGTCCACAGCGAGAAAGCATTCATCTTCATAAAGGATGGAAAGCGGCAGTGGCTCCGGCTCAAAGCCCTCCGTCCGCTCCTCCAGCACGACGCGCACCCGGTCGCCGGGCATGACCGGCGCATCGGTATGCGCGGGCGCGTCGTTTACAAACAGCGCGTTCTGCCATTTGAGCCGCTTGACCAGTCCGGCAGACAAGCCGAATTCCCGCCGCAGGAGCGACAGCAGCTTTGCCTGCCGCGCGGCCGTCTGTTCCAAAACCATGCGCACCGCCTCCTTCGGCGCTATTATACCGTGCCGCGGCACAGCGCGCAAGTCCTGCGCCACTATCCCTCCGGCTGCAGGCCGGAATGATCCCAGATCTGCTTGAAGAGCATGGCCGCGATGGGAAACACGATCATCCCGCCCACGCCCAGCAGCCGGTAGCCCGTGTAAAGCGCCAGCAGCGTCAGCACCGGATTCAGCCCCACCTGCTTTCCGACCAGACGCGGCTCAAGCGCCTGCCGGCTGAGGGCTGCGGCTCCATACAGAATGACAAGGCCAATGCCGGTTTTCGTCTCGCCGCGCAGAAACAGCGCCAGCGCCCATGGAATCAGAATCGTGCCCGTACCGAACACCGGCAGCGCATCGACCAGCGTGATGACCAGCGCTGCCAGCACCGGATAGCGCACCCGCAGCAGCAAAAGCCCTGCGTTCAGAATCAAAAATGTAATGCCCATCAGCTTCAGCTGCGCCCGAAGCCAGCCGCCGAGCGTCGCGCGCACATGTCCGCCGAGCGTCTGCAATTTTTCCAACCACGCGGGCCGCACCGCGCGGCGCAGCCAGCTGCGGATGGCGGGCAGTTCGCCGGAGAGCATAAAGCTGGACAAAATCGCCGTCACCGCAAACAGGATCGCATCCGGCAGCCGTCCGATGACGCCGGAAGCCCAGGAAAAGAGCGTCTCGTAGAGTTTCGTACCGAAGCCCGCACCGGTCTTGAAAAACTCCTCGACGCCCGCACGTAGCCCCGTTCCGAGCCCGTCCGGCAGCCGTCCGGCAAGTGTGAGCAGGCGTGATTTCAGGCGTTCAAAAAGCGGAGTCAGATTTTCCGCCAGCTGCGGCAGCTGACGGGCAAGATCCGCCGCCTCCGAGCACAGCAGGCGGCACAGAAAAAACAGTCCGCCAAACAAAATCCCGAACAGCAGCAGTACACACAGCCCGGACGCCAGCGGGCGCGGAACATGCCCCCGCGTCTGCAGAAACCGCACCGGTTTTTCCGCCAGCAGGCTCACGGCAAGCCCGATAAAAAACGGCAGCAGCACCGGCAGCAGCAGCGCGCCGAATGCCCACGCACCGAGCGCGCAGCCCAGCACGATCAGAACAGTCTTCCAGATCTTGCGGCTTTTCATGGTTTGAACTTCCTCCTGTGCTTTTCTGCTTGCATTTTGCGGGTATGTGGTGTATATTGGAGTCTGACTATAGACACTTGCTTTTCCAACACGGACAATTATGAGGTGAACGCTATGGAACAAAGCCCGAAGTATTATATTGTGGAGGCCGCAGCCCTGCCGGAGATCTTCCAGAAGGTCGCCGAGGCCAAGCGGATGCTCGAAACCGGCGAGACGGACAAGGTCAACGTGGCCGCGCAGGCAGTCGGCATCAGCCGCAGCGCATTTTATAAGTACCGCGACGCCATCGCGCCGTTTCAGAACCTGATGGCGGGCCGCATCATCACGTTTCAGATCATGCTCAAGGACAAGGCCGGCATCCTGTCCGAGATATTAACTATTTTTGCCAGTTGCGGCGCGAATATACTGACCATTAACCAATCGATCCCCACCGGAGGCCGCGCTATGGTGACCATTTCGGCAGAGACAAGCAACCTCAACTGCAACATCGAAGCGCTGACCCAGCAAATCGCAGAAAGGAAGGGCGTAGTCAAGGCAGACTGCGTCGCAGGATAAGCATATGCAGGCATTTGAATATTTCGTACCGACTGAGATCGTGTTTGGCGCAGGCAGCACGGAGAAGCTGCCGGAACTGCTGAAAAAGCGCGGGCTTTCGCGCGTGCTGGTCGTCTACGGCGGCGCAAGCGCGAAGAAAAGCGGATTGCTTGACCGCGTGTTCCGGCTCCTGGACAAGGCGGACGTCCGCTATCGCTCGCTCGGCGGCGTACAGCCGAACCCGCGCGTGGCGCTGGCCCGTGAGGGCGTGCAGCTGGCGCTGGAATCGGGCGCGGAGTTGATTCTGGCAGTCGGCGGCGGCAGCGTCATCGATACCTGCAAGGCCATCGCCCACGGCGCTGCCAACCCCGGCACAGACATCTGGGAATTCTGGAAGCGCCGCGCACCGCTGACAAAATCCATGCCCGTCGGTGTCGTGCTGACCATCCCGGCAGCCGGCAGCGAGACGAGCGACTCCGCTGTTCTGACCAACGCGGAAGCAGGCGAAAAGCGCGGCCTCAACACCCCGTTCAACCGCCCGGCCTTCGCCATTCTCGACCCCCTGCTTGCCGCGACGCTCCCGGTGCATCAGGTCGCCTGCGGCGTGAGCGATATTCTCATGCACACGCTCGACCGGTATTTTAACCCCGTCACCGACAATGCCCTGACGGACGAACTGGCCGAGGCACTGCTGCGCGTCGTGCTGGAATACGGCCCTGCCGCCGTGCGTGACGCACATGACGAGAAGGCTATGAGCGAAATCATGTGGGCAGGCTCCCTGTCGCACAACGGCCTGACCGGCCTCGGCGGCAAAAAGGATTTCGCCACGCACCAGCTGGGGCATGCACTGAGCGAGAAATTTGACGTCTACCACGGCGACAGCCTGACCGCCGTCTGGAGCAGCTGGGCAAGATCCGTCATGGACGAAAGCCCGGCACGCTTTGCCCGCTTCGCACGGAACGTCTGGCATGTGGAGGAGGCAGACGACACTGCCGCCGCCCTCGCCGGCATCGCAAAGCAGGAATCGTTCTTCCGCTCTATCGGCATGCCCGTGTGCCTGGGCGAACTCTCCTGCGGCAAGCAGGACGAGGCGGGGCTTGCAGACCTTGCCAGCCGGTGCAGCTACGGAAAAACACGCACGATCGGCACGTTCCGCGTGCTGGACTACGAGAAGATCCTTGCGATCTACCGCAGGGCCAACGAAGCATAAGGAGGTCCGTCATGAAAAAGCTTGCCATTCTCGGCCCCGGCGTCGTCGGCGGAAGCTGTGCGGAAATTCTGCTGCGGGACGTAAGCCTGCTTGAACGAAGCGCAGGGGAACAGCTGGAACTTGCGTATGTGCTGGCACGCCGCGAACTGCCGGACAGGCTGTACCGGGACAAGGTCGTCACGGATTTTTCTGTGATCGAGCGCGACGCGAACGTGTTTCTCGTTATAGAGACGATCGGCGGCTGCGGCGCGGCGCTCGAGTATGTCCGCCGCGCGCTTGCCGCAGGCAAGCACGTCGTAACGGCCAACAAGCAACTCATCGCCGAGCACGGCACGGAACTTCTGGCGCTAGCAAAAGCCAGCGGTGTAAGCCTTTTGTTTGAGGCCTCCGTCGGCGGCGGCATCCCGGTGCTGCATCCGCTGAGTCAGTGCCTCGGAGCAAACGAAATTTACGAGGTGCGCGGCATTCTGAACGGCACAACGAATTTTATCCTCACGCAGATGCTCGAGCGCGGACAAAGCTATGAATCGGCGCTCCGTGACGCGCAGGCGCGCGGCTACGCCGAGCAGGACCCGACTGCCGATGTCGAGGGCATCGACGCGGGCCGCAAGATCTGCATTCTGGCCGACATGCTGTTCGGCAGAAATGTTGCCCCGTCCCGCGTCAGCATGACCGGTATTTCCGCCATCACGGCGGTGGACGCCGCATTTGCCGAGGCCGCCGGGATGAAACTGCGGCTGCTCGGCCGGGCCGTCCGGCAGGGTCAGGCGCTCGCAGTGTTCGTCTCACCGCATTTCATTGCGGGCACGCAGCCGCTTGCTCCCATCTCCGGCGTTCTGAACGCCGTCGAAGTGCTGGGCAGCAGCGTCGGCGCGGTCATGTTCTCCGGCCCCGGCGCAGGCGGCCCGGCGACGGCCAGCGCCGTTCTGGGCGATGTCATTGACATTGTCCGCAATCCCGGCCGCAGCCAGCCCGTCAGCTGGTCGGCGGAGCCTGCCACACTTCTTGATCCGGAAGAACTTGAAGCATCGTTCTTTTTCCGCACAAGGCTCCCCAAGGAAACCTGTGATCAGGCGCTCGGTTCCGTCCGCTGGCTGCCCGATGCAGGCGCATTCCACGGCGGCTTTACGGAGAAGACCACCCGGAAGGCCCTCCGCGCCTCCGGCCTCGCGCTGGACGCAGTCTGGCCCTTGTTGGCATAAAAACGTTCTGAATCCGCTCTCCCCTGTCATACATCTATGGCAGGGGGGATTTTTTATGAAACGCAAATGGTGGACCGTCTGTTTTCTGAGCATTCTCGCCGGTTCCGCGCTCCATTTTCTCTATGACCTGTGGCCAAACCCTCTGACAGCAGTGTTTGCACCGGTCAACGAAAGCGTCTGGGAGCATCTGAAGCTGCTATACTGGCCGTTTCTCGCCGCCGCGTTCGTGCTGACGAAGGACGAAGCGGACGGCCGAAAAAGCTGGTGCGGTCTGCTGGCGGGACTTCTGGGCGCGCCGCTGCTTCTTCTGGGCACGTATTACACACTCTTGTCCGGCTTCGCGCTGTACGGCCTGCCGCTCGACCTTATTTTGTACGCGCTGGCAATGGCCGGCGGCTTTGGGCTGGCGTGGCATTTGCAGAAAGCGGCTTCTCCCGCGTGGCTGTGCGGCGTACTGGTGATTGCGGCAGGCGTTTACGGTGCCTCGCTGGCACTGTTTTCGTTCGCGCCGCCGGATCTGCCGATTTTCACGCCGCCAGTCTAAAATTTTCTGTATTTTTGTGTTGACAACCGCGTTTTTCTCCTGTATAATAGCCCGGAGAAAACAAAGAAGGAGCGGCGAGCACCGCAACTCACCTCCAGCAGTCTGCGAAGAGGTTCATAATTTCCTCCGCTTTGTGCGGGAAGTTGGATTTTATGTGCGGGTGCTTTGCGGCATCCGCACTTTGCATTTGGAGGTGCTTTACAATCGGTAAATTAGAACATCAGATCAACGAGGAGATCCGCGATAAGGAACTTCGCGTGATCGGGGCTGACGGCAGCCAGCTTGGTATTATGACCTCGTCCGACGCTCTGGCGCTTGCCGAGGAAAAGGACCTTGACCTTGTCAAGATTGCGCCGAACGCTGTTCCGCCGGTCTGCAAGATCATGGACTACGGCAAATTCCGCTTTGAACAGCTGAAAAAGGAAAAAGAAGCCAAGAAGAACCAGAAGGTCGTTGAGATCAAGGAAATCCGCATGTCCCCCAGCATCGACACCAACGACTTCAATACCAAGGTCAAAAGCGCAGTCAAGTTCCTGAACGATGGCAACCGAGTCAAAGTCACTGTACGTTTCCGTGGCCGTGAAATGGCGCATACGTCGCTCGGACAGGAACTTCTTGCGAAGTTCGGCGCCGATTGCAGCGAGATCGCCACGATCGCCAAGGACGCCAAACTCGAAGGACGCAATATGTCCATGTTCCTGAGTCCCAAGAATTCCAAATAAACTACAATCGCAATCACACGGAAGGAGAACCACTATGCCTAAGCTGAAGTCCCATAGCGGCGCCAAGAAAAGATTCAACCTCACCAAGAACGGCAAGGTCAAAAGAGCGCACGCATTCAAGAGCCATATCCTCACCAAGAAGACCACCAAGCGTACCCGCAACCTGCGCAAGAACGGCTACGCCGACGTGACTGTGGAAGATATCGTGAAGAAGATGATCCCTTACAAATAATCGGTAAGGGTTGACGACACATAGGAGGATAATATAATGGCAAGAGTAAAAGGCGCAATGATGACGCGCAAAAGAAGAAATAAGACCCTGAAACTCGCAAAGTCCTACTGGGGCTCCAAGTCCCGTCACTTTAAGATGGCCAAGCAGGCCGTTGCAAAGTCCGGCGTTTATTCGTATGTCAGCCGCAAGCTGAAGAAGAGAGATTTCCGCCAGCTGTGGATCTCCCGTATCTCCGCGGCCGTCGCACCCTACGGCATCAACTACAGCCGTTTCATCTACGGTCTGAAGAAGTCCGGCATCGAGATGAACCGCAAGGCTCTGAGCGAACTCGCCATCGCCGATCCCGAGGCGTTCAAGGTTCTCGTCGAGACCGCGAAGAAGGCTCTGTAAGCAAATTTTATGGCCGCCATATGCAATATGGCGGCCTTTTTCTATGGATAAGGAGAGTTTTATGGCCTGGAAAGCAGTTTTATTTGACATGGACGGCGTTCTGATCGATTCAGAGGAATATATGGCGAAGACCGGTGTCCGTGCGCTGAAGAAATACGGCATCAACGCAAAGGAATCTGACTTTGCGGAGTTTGTCGGCTGCGGCGAGAACCGCTACGTCGGCGGCGTGGCAGAAAAATACGGCGTGCCGTACCGCACAGAGATGAAGGACTATCTCTATACCTGCTATGGTGAGCATGTAAAGGAGGAGGCCAACATTCCGGACGGCGTTCTGGACGTACTGCATACACTGCGTGCACGGGGCTACCGTCTGGCCGTCTGCTCGTCGGCAGACCGCGTGAAGGTTCTCATGAACCTGTCCGCCATCGGCGCGGAGGAATCCCTGTTCGACCAGCTTGTGACCGGCACCGACATCAAGAACCCCAAGCCGGATCCCGAGATCTATCTGACAGGCGCGGCCAGTCTCGGCCTTGCACCGTCCGAATGCATCGTCGTTGAGGACGCGCCCAGCGGCATCCGCGCGGCGCACGCTGCCGGGATCGAAGCCATCGGCCTCGCCACCAGCTTCCCGGCAGATTATCTGCGCCAGCAGGCACAGCCCGACTATCTTCTGCCGGATCTCAAGTCGATCCTGACGCTGCTGTGAGCCCCATGCCGGAATTTTTACCGATTTCCCGCGCCGACATGCAGCGGCGCGGCTGGGAACAGTGTGATTTTGTCTATATCATCGGCGACGGCTATGTCGATCACCCGTCGTTCGGCCACGCGATCATCTCGCGCGTACTGGAGGACGCAGGCTATAAGATTGGCATCATTTCACAGCCCGACTGGAAAAAACCCGATTCGATCAATGTTCTCGGGGAACCGCGTCTGGGCTTTCTCGTCATGGGCGGCAATATGGACTCGATGGTCAACCACTATACCGTCTCCAAGGCCCACCGAAAGCAGGACGCCTATACCCCCGGCGGCGTGATGGGCAAGCGGCCCGATTACGCTGTGACGGTCTACTGCAACCTCATCCGCCGTACCTACCGCCGCAAGCCCATCATCATCGGCGGCATCGAGGCAAGCCTGCGCAGGCTTGCGCATTATGATTACTGGTCAGATAAACTCAAGCGGTCGATTCTGCTCGATTCGCAGGCTGATCTTCTGATCTACGGCATGGGTGAGCGCGCCGTCATCGAGATTGCGAACGCGCTCAACGACGGCATGGATGCGCAGGACATCACATATATCGACGGCACAGTCTATAAGACCCGAGAGCCGGACACGTCCGTTCCCTCCATTATGCTCCCGGCCTTCCCGGATATGCAGAAAAACCCGCGCGTCTACGCCGAGAGTTTTTCTGTCCAATACCGCAACACCGACCCCTTCTGCGCCAAGCGGCTCATTGAGCCGTATGGCGAGCACGAATTCATCGTCCAGAACCCGCCGCAGAAGCCGCTTTCGCAGAAGGAGATGGATCATGTCTACGATCTTCCATACTGCCGCACGTTCCATCCGTCGTACAAAAAACTTGGCGGCATTCCAGCCATCGCGGAGATCGAATTCAGCCTGGCCTCCTGCCGGGGCTGCTTCGGCGCGTGCAGCTTTTGCGCGCTGACGTTCCATCAGGGCCGGATCATCCAGACCCGCTCGCAGGAGTCGATCATCAAGGAAGCCGAGGGCATGACGCATACACCGGGCTTTAAGGGCTATATCCACGATGTCGGCGGCCCGACAGCGAACTTCCGCCAGCCCGCCTGCAAAAAGCAGCTGCAACGCGGCGCGTGCCCGACAAGACAGTGCCTGTTCCCCTCCCCCTGCAAAAACCTGATCGCCGACCACACGGATTACCTGTCCCTGCTGCGCAGGCTTCGTAAGCTGCCGGGCGTCAAAAAGGTATTCATCCGCAGCGGCATCCGGTTCGATTATCTGCTGGCCGACCCGAGCGACACGTTTTTTAAGGAACTGGTCCGCTATCACATTTCCGGCCAGCTGAAGGTCGCGCCGGAGCATGTGTCCGATCAGGTCCTGCGCGTAATGGGCAAGCCCCCGCATGCCGTGTATCAGCAGTTTGTGGCAAAATACAAAAAGATCAACGAACAGGAGGGCATGAAGCAGTATGTCGTGCCCTATCTCATGTCGTCCCACCCCGGCTGCACGATGGAAGAGGCCGTAACGCTGGCGGAATATCTGCGCGATAGTAACCATGAGCCGGAGCAGGTGCAGGATTTTTATCCTACCCCCTCGACACTCTCTACCGTGATGTATTATACTGGTCTTGACCCCCGGACGATGCAGCCGGTCTATGTGCCGAAAAATCCGCACGAAAAGGCGATGCAGCGCGCGCTGATGCAGTACCGGCGTCCGCAGAATTATTTTCTCGTGCGCGAGGCGCTGCAAAAAGCGGGCCGGACAGATCTGATCGGCTTTACACCGAAATGCCTCATCCGCCCCTACCCGCCGAAGGAGAAAAAATCCGGCGCGCCCGAGCAGGCGGCCGACCGAAAAACCACGCCCGCAAAACCGGCCAAAAAACGCCCGCCCCGCCGGTAGTCTATTGCACGAATTCCCCTCATATAGTCTTCCATACGAAGAAAAGATGAGGTGGAACTATGGAAAACACAGCCAATCACATTACCCTGACCGGGACGCTGGCGTCCCTGCCGGAATATTCGCATCAGAACCACGAGCGCAGATTTTTCCGCTTTCTGCTTGCCGTCGAGCGGCTGAGCGGCACAGAAGACCTGCTGCCGGTTCTGGCGGCGGAGGACGTGTTGGAGCAGGCGGAATTGTTCGAGGGCGAACGCTTTACCATTGAGGGCCAGATTCGCTCGTTCAACAACCGCGAGCCGACCGGACGCCGTCTGATTCTGTGCGTCTACGCGCTTTCCATGATGACAACGGACGCGCCCATGCAGAACGAAGCCGTCCTGACCGGCACGGTCTGCAAGCCACCCGTTTACCGGCAGACACCGCTTGGCCGGCAGATTACAGATCTGTGTCTGGCCGTGCCGCGCCTGTACCGCAGGACGGACTACATCCCTTGTATTTTATGGGGCCGGACGGCGCTGGCCGCCGCCGAATACCCGACCGGCACGGAGTTGACGCTCACGGGCCGCCTCCAAAGCCGGACCTATCTCAAGAATCTGGGCGAGACGAGCGAAACACGCACCGCATACGAACTTTCCGTCAGCGCCTGCGAGCGCGTCCCGGAATTCGCAATTTTTTAGAGAAAATCCCCCGTCCTGTGCAACCACCGGCCAGAAAATCCGTCTTTTAAGTATAGATGATTCAATCGACAAGAGGTATCGGCAAAAGCTCCGCTGATAACCGCGGTCGATTGGATCAGCGGTTACGCAAGCAGAACACAAAAGAAAGGGGTACCAATCATGAAAAAAAGATCGCTTCTTGCCAGCCTTCTCGCCGCACTGCTGGTTCTGGTCGTGTTTACCGGCTGCGCGGCAAGCTCCAAAATGGCGCCAGCGGACACTGCGTCCGTGCCCAACGGCTATTACGATTCCAAGCAGGAGGCAGCCGCCGCCGAGACGCCCATGGAGGCGCCCGCCGAGCCGGAGGAGGAATTCGCCTACGACACCGTTGCCACGACCGAAGCGGGCAGCGGAGCGGCCGAAACACCGGAGCCGGACGATTCCGTCGCCGACTACACCGAAAAGATCATCTATACCGCCTCCGTCTCCATCGAGACGACCGAGTTTGACAAGGCGGTCGCCGCGCTGGAATCGCAGGTGCAGAAGATCGGCGGCTTTGTGGAAAGTTCCAACGTGACAGGTGACACGCAGTACAATGCTGACGGCACAACCTCCATCGTCAACCGCTGGGCGTATTACACCGTCCGCATCCCGTGCGGGCAGTTTGAGTCCTTCCTGCACGAGACCGAGGGCTTCGGCAACGTGACCTCCACCAGCCGCGACGCGCAGAACGTTACCTCGGCTTACACCGATTACGAAGCACGGCTTTCCAGCCTCAACACGCAGGAGGAGCGGCTTCTGGACATGCTCTCGAAGAGCGAGGACGTGGAAACACTCATTGCGCTTGAACAGCGGCTGTCCGACGTGCGCTATGAGATCGAATCTATCGAGCGGAGCCTGCGCAACTACGACATGCAGATCAAGTATTCGACCGTGGATCTTGATCTGCGCGAGGTTGAGGTCTACACGCCGACTGTCCCAGTTCGACGCACATTCAGCCAGAAGCTGTCTGATTCCCTGTCCGACGGCTGGACGGGCTTCACCCGCGGCGTGCAGAATATCATTCTGGGTCTGGCCTCCGCGCTGCCCGCGCTGATTCTGCTGGCCGTGATCGTCATCGTTGTAATCGTGCTGGTCAAAAACGCCCGCAAAAAGCGCAGAGCAAAATTCGCCGCCCAGCAGGAACCCCCACAGGAGCCGAAGCAGTAAATCAGATACGCAAATCCCGGCCGCAGCTGCGGCCGGGATTTTTGCTCACAGGGAGGAACGCAGCGCGTCCAGAAGCGCGCGGCATCCGGACTCGATATCACGCCATGCGGCGTCAAAATCGCCGGTGTACCATGGGTCGGCGACATCGCGCGCCGTGCCGGTATATACCATCAGCAGCCGGAGCTTCCCATCTGGATCGCCGCCGCAGATACGCCGCATGGCCGCGAGATTACTGCCGTCCATGCCGATGAGCAGATCATATGTGTCATAGTCAGCCCGTGTCATCTGCCGCGCCCGGTGATCGTCAAACGGCACGCCGTGCGCGCGCAGCTGCCGCTGCGCAGGCGGATAGATAGGGTTTCCAATCTCCTCCCGGCTGACCGCTGCAGAATCGATCTGAATTGCAGACGTCAGTCCCGCTTCCCGTACCGTCGCCTTCATAATAAACTCCGCCATCGGGCTGCGGCAGATATTTCCATGGCAAATAAACAAAATCTTTACCATCTTGGTTTTTCCTCGATTATCTTGGTATTTCGTTGCTTCTTCGTAGTTTTTTAAATTAACAGAATATGTTTTCTTGGCATATTGTGGCGTATCATGGTACCTCGTATCCGGCGAAAGTAGTACAAAAGTAGTAAATTGCGTCCATATACTGGATTTTACTACCGAAAGTGGCCTTAAACCGCGCGTGTGGCATATAAACAATATCCCATGGCAGAGTAAGCAGGAAACAGACTGGCGTATCAAGGCGTTTTCGAGCAACAGCTTGGGAAATCAGCCGATTGCCTGTACCCTGACCCGCTGTATGTGGTTTTTTGCAGCCAGTTGCTCCGAGCACACGCGAACAACTTCATCACGTGCATCTTCAAATTTGATGTGCGTATAAGTGTTCATCGTAATACTGATATCGGAGTGTCCCATCAGGTATTGCAGCGTTTTCGGGTTCATGCCGCTCTTTGCCATATTGGAGCAAAATGTATGCCGGCACACATGGGGCGTGATTTTGGGAAGCTGAACCTTGTAAGTCCGATTATACTTTTCCAGTGCATAATGAAAATATTTTTCCCAGTGAAGCGCCACTTTCGGCTTCCCGTTTTTGTCCAAAAACAAAAAACCTGTTTTTCCGCCTACAAACGGTTCGATTTTTGGTTTTGGCCTTCCGGCAATGATCCTGGAAAAGCAATCGTAGACCTCGTCAGTCATCGGAATATCACGGATACCACTCTCTGTCTTTGGATCTTCGATAATGTACTCCATCTGCGTTGTGCGCTGCAGCTGATGATCAACGTGGATCACGCGGGCGCGTAAATCGACATCGTTGAGTGTCAGGCCGGCAAATTCGGAAATGCGCAATCCGGTTTTGAATAGAATGCACATACCGTCGTAATACTGCGAGTAATGCTTATCATTTCGGATGAAATCCAGAAAAGTGCGTTCATCTTTTCGTGATATCGCTTCTCTGGTCACGCTGTCATCAACGATCACACTTGCCAATTCAAAACCGAACGGGTTCTTACGAAGCAGGTCGTCATCAACGGCCATCTGGAATGCTGGACGCAGGACACCGCGAATGGAGTGAATGCTGCTATAACTCTTGCCGCTTTTTTGCAGGTCAATCAGCCATACTTTTGCATCGGATTGCTTCACACGATCGATGCGGATTCCGGAAAATAAATCCTTCTCCAGAAGATTCAGAACGGTTTTATAGCCAGCCCTGGTGCTTGCTCTGACGCCGGTTTTGGTGCGCAGATACTTTTGAACCAGTTCCATGACAGTCATGTCACCACCGCGCGGAGATATTTTATCCTCAAGATCCCGTATGATTTTCGGTTCCAATTCCCGAAGCGCAGGACCATTCCGCTTGCCGGCAGGCAGTCTGTCAGTCGGCTCCAGCCGCCAGCTATATACAAATTGCGGCTGACCGTTAATATCCCGATATTTGAATACATAACGGCCATCCTTGCGTTGGCTCTCTCCATTGCGAAGAATACGATTTCTTTGATCCCGTCTTTTTTCGCTCATGTTCCATGCTCCTTTCCTCATGAAAAAGAGCCTCGGCACGATATACAAACAGTATATCATGTCAGAGGCTTCTTTCCTAGCCGCCGGAGACACTATAATTTGAAAGATGTTTCTCAAATGGAGGAAAGGCGATCAAGAAATGCTTCAAACTTTTTTCGCTTGATCAATGTTTTTACACCATTCTGTATGATGAAATCCGATGTTTGGTTTTCTTCGACGATTTTACGCATTCGTTTTTCGCCGATATTGAAGTAGGCAACAGCCTCATCAATCGTCAGACAGTATTTGTCTTTGATCAAAACCTGTGGTAATGACATTGTATTAACCATCCTTTCCTATTTTTACAACAACTAAATTAGAAAAAAGTCTTTGGCGAATGCGTATAATTTTGCCAGCTCATCCACTGCCTGCTGCCGGATTCTCTGTGCTGTCCGTACAGTCATGTGCATAACCTTTGCAACGTCTGTCCACACATACGACTCAAAGTAGTATAGCCGGAGTACTCTGCCCTAGCGCTCA
>URAZ01000019.1 GCA_900545925.1 uncultured Eubacteriales bacterium
CTTTTCATTTCTCATCACCATCTTCATTATACATCAACGGCGTCAAATTATCAATCTTTTTAAAAAGTTATTAGTATGAAGTGGTCCAAACACGCGCCGCAGACCGTAGAGATCCACTATGCCGACATTGGCTGCATGGAAAACAGACAAACAGCTGAACCCGAACAGCGCAAAGAGATTCCGAAAGTATCCTGAACCATTCCCAGCGATACACCGACGGAAAACCCGGCTGGTGCCTGAAGCACCAGCCGGGTAACCCCCGCCAACGTTGTTACCCCTGTCAGGGGGGCAGCAAAGAGCCGTCAGGTTCTTTCTCCCTTCTTCATTTTATGGCATGCAATGCGCGTCTTGCGATGTCTCTTTCAGACCTCTATGCAGCAGCGGCTGAAGCTTCGCGCTGCTGCATAGTGTGGATTTACTGCTTTTCGCCTGCTGTACCGAGATTCCGGAAGCGGACGATCATGGCTGCTGCTTCTGCGCGGGTTGCAGTGCCGGTCGGGTCAACGCGGTTCGCGCTCTTGCCGGTCAGAATGCCTCTGGTGCAGCCCCAACTCATGGCCTCGGCTGCCCACGCGGCGATCTGGCTGCGGTCGGCAAACTCCGGAACGGTCAGCCCGGCGTTGGAGGTATTCAGGCCCTTCTTCGCGGCCAGTCTCCAAAGAATGGTGACAAGTTCCTGCCGCGTGATGTTTTTGGACGGGCCGAACTCCGTGCTGCTGACGCCCTTGACGACGCCGTTGGCAGCTGCCCAGCGGACAGCCTCCGCATAATAGGCGCCTGCCGGAACGTCCGTGAACGACGTCTGGGCAGAAGCTGCGGGCTTGCCCTCCGAACGCCAGAGGATCGTGACCAGCATCGCACGGGTCAGCGTGCCGTTCGGCTCGAACAGACCATTTCCAGTACCGTTCATCAGGCCCTCACGCAGCATTGTGTCGATTGCTTCATGATACCACTTGGTCGTATCCAGATCGCGGAAGCTGCGGCTGGGGCAGTCTTTTTCACCGGAGGAGATGATCGCGGGGAGGATCTGGCTCAAGCTGTCGCCCAGCACCACGGTCCGAATTTTTTCCTGTCCGGCTGCGAAGCTTGTTTCGTTCAGCTGCTTCGTCTTGATCGTGACCTTTGAACTCGAACTGCCTGCCGCAAGTTCAAATCTCAGCTGACCGAGCAGTTCGCCCACAGCGGCCTCGCTGCGTTCGGCGCAGGCAAAAACGATTGTGCCAGGCACAGACTCATACCAGGAGGTAAGCGTCGCTGCGCCTGTGACGGAGGAGAGTGTCAGTTCTTTCGTATTGTACGAGATCTCCATGATGCTGCTTGCCGTCGGCGCAATGGCGGTCAGATCAAGCGTCACGGTGCTGCGCTGCGCGCTTGTGCTGCCGGTGCTCTGCGGCTGACTAACGCTGTTAAGCGTACCTGCGGTCTGCTTATTTGCTGCCTTCATCTGGCTGATCGGCTGGGCCTTTGCGGTCTTGAGCGATTCCGGACGCAGTGCCTTTTCAAAGATGCTTGTCTTTTGCGTATCTGCTGTGGAGTCGTTCGTATGGACCTCGGTCACGCTGACCGGCGCAACATCGCCGAAGGATCCGATAATGGCCGTGCGGAAGCGGCTCGCCTGCTCGTCGTAGTGCAGCCAGTACAGTGTGGTGCTTTCCTTGCGGGAAGCTCCCTCGCCCTGTGTGCTGTACGAGGTAAGGAAGAGTTCGCCGTCATCCGCAACGTTCAGCGAGCAAAGCGTCGCCCAGTTGGGGTCATACGGGAACTGGAAGCCCAGATCCGTCGGGATGTACTGATAGGCTGCGTAATAGTCGCCGTCCTGCGGATAGATCATAAGCTGCCAGATGCCGCCTGCGTTGTCGATGACATAATAGGCTTCGGCGTCTACATCCTCACCGCTGTCGGGATCCTTGAACGTGATGGAGCCCAGCGAGGTGATGCCGGAGAAGCCGTCCGCGTCATAGCCGAACAGGTCATACACGCTGATGTAGCTGCTGGCGCTGCCGTTCATCGGATCCTGCATCGGGATGATGTTCATGGAGTATACGCCGGTCAGCAGATCGCCATGCAGCGACTCCGTTCCGGTATATTTGCGGGAAAGGGCAATGTCGTCGTATGCGACGGGGCCGATCTCGTCCGAGAACGGTGCGCTGCCGGTGTTCAGGATCTTGCCGGTGGCGAAATCAATCTCATATGCGCTGCCGGCCACGTCAAACGCATAAATACCGTTTGCGCTGGAAGCGCCTGCCGAGGTCACGCGGCTGCCGATGCCGTCAACCGTTGCGACCTTTTCCCACGTCTCGCTATCTGCGAGATTCCACTCGAAGGTCTGCACCTGATTGTCTGCTGTCAAAAGTCCGCGGAACGTGTAGTTCGGCGCAAGCACCTGTACGGTGCAGGAAGCATGGACTTCTGGGTTTTTGTGGGAAGCTGCCGTGATTGTTGCGGTGCCGGCGCTGACGGCCTTGATCTGACCGTTATTGTTGACCGTCACGACCGCAGGCGCGGAGGACGTCCAATCCAGCTTATCGTCGGCGTAATACGGCTCTGTGGAAGCTTCAAGTGTGTAGTTGGAACCTGTGAGCAGGGAGACGCTCTCCGGGGAAAGCGTGACGGAGGTCAGCGCCTCTGCGGGTTCCTCACCGCTGATCAGCTGATATGCAGAGGCGTTATAGGCATAGTCCACAACCTGAAGCAGAAGCTTCTCGCCGCCGCTCAGCTTGGAGAGATCAAACGTGCAGTCGGTCGTCTTGCCGAGTGCGTCTTCCGGCTGATTCGGCAGGATATAGCTGACCGGCGTCGGGGTATCCGTCATATTCCAGAGGATGGCAGCCGCGACATAGCGGTTATCCATGGCCGTTACGGCCAGCGTCTTCTGCGTCAGATCCTGACGGACGGAGACGAGTTCCGGCGCGGTGTTGTCGATGGTCAGGTGCGTGCTCAGTTTTGCGCCGTCCTTGAGTTCATCCCAACGATAGCTGCCATCGGCATTTGCATAGTATTCCGGGGCCATCGTCAGCGTAAGATCCACGCTGGTGCCCTCCGGGAGTGCATTGCCGGAGGCGTCTGTGCCGCTCCAGTCAATGCCAAGCTGGAGGCGGGTATGCTGCCATGCGTTTGCATTTTCGGAGTAGTACGAAGCAGTCGCTGCGCCAACTTCCTCGTCCAGATACGCTGTCTTCGTGTTGGAATCGACGATCTGGAGGCGGGAGTTGCCCGCGTTACGGATTAGCGAGAAGACAAGCGTGCTGATGCTGTTGCCGCCCTGGTTGTTGAAGGCGTTGCGGACGCTCAGATACTCGTCGTCAAAGTCAACGGGGTTGCCGACCATTGCAGAGGACTCCGTCTCACCGGCATAGAGAATGTTCAGGAAGTTGGAAACGGTGTAGCCATAGCTGTTCGTCGTGCCGAGATAGGGCGCGCGCGTTTCCGTGCCGTAAATGCTGTCGATCAGAGAACCGACATCATACATCGACGGCTCCGACCAGCTTCCGTAGTAGCCGAGCACCGGGATGGAATGGCTCGTGCCGGCGGCGCCCTCGTCTGTGGCGAGGCCCTGCACGCGGACATAGCCCTCAACATAGGCGCCCGTGGGATACGAAGTATTCAGCGCACTGCGGTCGAGCAGGCGGATGTGGCAGACGACCTCAGCCTTACCGTTTGCAGGAACAAGGATCGTCGCCTCCTGAAGCAGATTCAGGAACAGGTGTGCATCATAGGCTGTCACAGCGCCGTCGCCGTTCAAATCGGCAATGGCCTTGGCGTTGAGAAGCTTTGCGCCCGGCTTTTTCGACGCGACATCCAGCAGCAGCTGGCCGTCTTCCAGATCGACCCGGCCGTCGTTGTTATAATCGTAATCGCGGCTCAGGCTGTCGGTCGCTCTGCCGTTCACAGTCCACGTCACAGCGGCGCTCAGCGGCGTCGTCAGCGTGTCCATGTAACTCTGCCCCTCATAGTCGAGCAGAGCCTGCGTAAACAGTTCGGCACTCAGCGCATAGGCGTGCGTCCGTCCGTCGAGGTTGTTGACGGTGAAACTGAAATCATAGCTGCCCGTGCGTGCGGGGTCGTCGCCAAGTTCAGCCTTGACCTTGCCGTCAGCCCAGGATGCGGTCGCATCAGCCTGCATTTTAATGTAGGAGTCCGCAGAGGTCGCCGCCGCAGCGTTGACCATGCCTGCACCCTGCTGAATGACCGGGTAATATGCGTCGTTTTCATTGTTGACGACCGGCTCTGCCGTGGACATCATGATCGACTGGGCCAGCGCGCGGTCGGTCAGATCGCTGCGGGAAAGGCCCTTGGATTCAATGTACTGCTTGACCAGTGCGCCGATACCGGCGATCTGCGGCGCAGCCATCGAGGTGCCGCTCATGAGTTCATAGTCCTGGTGGCCGCCCTGCATACCGCTGGTGCTGTTGTGCAGGCCGTTGAGCGAGTAGATATTGCCGCCGGGCGCAGCAATCTCCGGCTTCAGCGTCAGATCGCCCGGAACGCCCCAGGAACTGAATTCACTGATGGTCTTATAATCGCGGTTGAACCGAACCGGTTCCTTGCCGCGCACTTCGATCTTGCCGGTATAATACAGGACTGTCGTGCCGTCCTCTGCATAAACCGGCTCGGCCTGCGTGCGAACCAATTCGCCGTCGTCCTGTGTGATCGATACGCACGGGATTGTTGCGGTACTGCTGCTCAGGTCCATGTTGATTGAGCCGGACTGGTTGTTGTAGACCACGCACGCCAGCGCACCTGCGGCGGCTGCGGCGTCATGCTTCTGGTAGAACGAGGACTGCCCTCTGGAAACGAAGACAATCTTGTCCTTGACTGCATCTGCATAGGCAAGCAGCAGGTTGTTCCCGGCTGCGTCCACGGCATACTTCGTTGCATCCTCGGAGAAAAACACGAATTCGTGCTCTCCCACGATCGTGGAGATCGGCTTGTTCGTAAAGCCGGTGGTTTCGGACGGCGCGATTGGATCCTGTCCAATCAGGAGGTAGTTGCCGATAAAGCCGTCGTTATCGACCGAGGCGACCGTCAGGCTGTTTGCATAGCTGCCCGGCTGGCCGTCCGTCTGCATGCTGACGCCGTCGCTGTAAAGATAGCCGATCGGATCGGCGTTCTTGGCCCAATAGCCGGCGTTGCCGGAAGAAACCGTCACAACGGAGGAAGCGTTCTCCAGATCGTCGAAGATCTTCTGATAAGCTTCCGTTCTCGCCTTGCTCGGGCCGGGACTGGCAGAGCCGAGCGAGAGGTTGATCGTATCCGCACCGAGCACGATTGCATCCTCAATGGCTGCCGTATAGTCCGAGTCATACGCGCCGCCCTCGTCGCCGAAGACCTTCATGACCAGAACCTGTGCATCCGGCGCTGCGCCGTGCATATGTACGCTGTCCAATGCAGAGACATATCCGCCGTTTCCGTCCGGCAGATACCGGTTGGCCGCCGCGATACCGGCAACATGGGAGCCGTGCTCGCCCTCCGTGTCCGTCTCATGCGTTACGTCCAGATCCTTGTCGATGTAGCAATAGCCGTATGCGACCTTTTCTGTCCGGTACAGATCCGCCGCACTGACGCCTTCCTTGATATGCAGCAGGCTCAGCTTTTCGTTGATCTCGTCCGCATCGAGCAGATCGAGAGAGGCCTTATAGGCTTCGACGGATTCCTTTGCGCGCGCCGCGTTCTGCTCAAGCGCGTATTCATACGCGCCATTGTCAAACGACTGGTGCGACATATCCAAGCCCGTATCGATAATGGCGATCCGCATTCCGGCCCCTGTATAGCCGGTAGACCATGCCGTGGTCGTGCCGGTCATGCCGGTTGAGATCTCCATGTTGGGCTGCACGGTGTTTTCGGACGCGGCAGGCTCATACTGCTGCTCCAGAACCACATCCGCGACGCCCGGGAGCAGCTTAATCTGCTCGATCTTGCCGTATTCCACATTGGCAGAGATCATGTTGGCGACCAGCGTCAGATTCCAGACAACATCCAGATCCTCCCGCCCGAGGATCGTGGACGAGATTTTCCGGACAACGCTGTCCTACTTGCGCTGGAGTGCTGCGCGGTAAGACACGGCAGCCGCATCCTCGGCCAGTGTCCCCTCCGCAGCCGCGTCGGAATAGGCTTCCAGTGTGGATGCGTCCTCCAGGATAATGGAAACACGAACCAGATCGTGCGCCTGATAGGCAGCCGTATCCTCTCCCATTTCCGCGTTCTCAATTTCGCCCACCGCCAGATCCGGACGGATAAGCGTATCGAGCGTGTCATTCGGCACCTGCTTGAATGCGACCGATGCTTCGCTGTTTGCCGCAAGCGCCGCCGGCACCAATCCTGCCGTCAGCGCAAGCACCAAAAGCATGGCCAGCACCCGTGTGCCCCACATCTTCTTCATACTGCGTCTCCTTCACTTTGCTTAATTAGTTTCCGCAGGAGTCCTGCTTCGTTTTTATATCACACCCTTTCACATTTATCAACACTTTACCGTGTTGACTCTTTGCTTTTTTAAAGTAATTCTCAACAAATTTTTTCTCCAAAAAAACTGTCGTTTACAGCAAATTTACCTCCTGTTCTGGCTGTAAATTTCTTGGATTTTTTCTTCCAAAATACTTTCCTGTATTGTGTCCTTCTTTCTTTTTTCCGCAACGTGCAGCCGTAAAAAAAGTAGAAAAGGCTTCCTTTCAAAATTTGGAGACCTTTTTCGCTTTGCGTCCTGCCATAGGAGCCGATGCCCACATGAATGCCGCGCTCTTGCAATGCTTCGTGAAAATCGGACTTTTTCAGCACGCAAATGCGCCCGCCGCTGTAGCAGCGGCGGGCGCGGGTTATCGGTGCAGCTTATTCAAATACGACGCCGAGAGATTTGCAGACGGCGGCGCAGCGCGGGCACAGGCCGTGCTCGTCGGCGCTCTCGGAGTGCATCCAGCAGCGCGGGCACTTCGTGCCCTTCGCCTCGGTCACGGCGACGGTCAGGCCAGGGTAATTCACGCCCTGTCCAACAACGGCGCCCTCTGCGGGGGCAGCTTCGTTCGTGCTGACGTTGGAGACGATGAAGATCTCCGGAAGGTCAACAGTCTTGATCGTATCCAACGCAGCCTTTGCGTCCTCGTCGGTCGCAAACAGCGCCACATGTGCTTCGAGGCTCTTGCCGATGCGCTTGTCGGCGCGGGCAGTCTCCAGCACGCCGTTGACGTCCGAGCGGACGCGCAGCGCAGTCTCCCAAACGGCCATTTCGGTATCAAGCAGCGCGTAATCCGTATACGGCTTCGACATCTGGTTCAGCAGCACGTTGCGGCCGTCGTCGCCGTCGCGGTGCGGCATCTGGAGCCAGATCTCGTCGCAAGTGAACGCAAGGATCGGCGCGAAGACCTTTGTCATGGCATCGAGGATGATCCACAGCGCGCTCTGCGCCGAGCGGCGGGCGGCGGAATCCGCGCCGTCGCAGTACAGGCGGTCTTTGATGATATCGAGATAGAGGCTCGAAAGCGTGACGACGCAGAAATCGTTGACGGCGTGGGAAACGGTCAGGAATTCATAATTCTGATACGCCGCCTCGCACTTGACCAGCAGTTCGTTCAGCTTCGTGATGGCCCAGCGGTCGAGCGCTTCCATATCGGCGGGCGCGGTCAGCTGGTTGGGATCAAAATCGGTCAGATTGTCAAGGCAGAACTTCGCCGTATTGCGGAACTTGAGGTAGTTCTGGCTCAGCTGCTTGAAGATCTCATCGGAGCAGCGCACATCGACGTGATAATCCGCCGAGCCTGCCCACAGGCGGCAGATGTCCGCGCCGTATTTCTTGAACACGTCCGCAGGGTCAACGCCGTTGCCGAGGGACTTGTGCATGGCCTTGCCCTCGCCATCGACCGTCCAGCCGTGGGTGACGCACTCTTTAAAGGGAGCGCCCTTCCCAAGCGCGCCGACAGCGGTCAGCAGACTCGACTGGAACCAGCCGCGGTACTGATCAAGGCCCTCAATGTAGACCGTCGCGGGCCAGAAGCCCTGATCCTTCTGCATGGAAGCAAAGTGCGTCGAGCCGGAGTCGAACCAGCCGTCAAGCGTATCTGTTTCCTTTTCAAAGTGCTTGCCGCCGCAGTGCGGGCAGGCGAAGCCTTCGGGGACGAGTTCGTCCGCGTCCTTCTCGAACCAGACGTTTGAGCCGAATTCGCCGAACAGCTTCGAGATCTTGGCGATGGTTTCATCCGTGCAGACGGGCTTGCCGCAGTCCTTGCAGTAGAACACGGGGATCGGCAGACCCCAGCGACGCTGACGAGAGATGCACCAGTCGGCGCGCTCACGGATCATGGCCTTCATGCGGTCAATGCCCCACGCGGGCAGCCACCGCACATCGTCACAGGCCGCGCAGGCTGCATCCTTGAACGAATCGACGGAGCAGAACCACTGCGGGGTCGCGCGGAAGATAATAGGCTTCTTGCAGCGCCAGCAGTGCGGATAGGAGTGGACGATCTGCTCGGAGGCGAACAGCGCGCCGCTTTCCTGCATGTCCTTGAGAATGACAGGATTGGATTCCTCGACCAGCATACCGGCATATTTGCCTGCGTAGTCGGTGTGGCGGCCCTGATCGTTCACGGGAACGACCATATCCATGCCGTAGCGGCGGCAGGTCTGATAGTCGTCCGCGCCGAAGCCCGGGGCGGTATGGACACAGCCCGTGCCGGAGTCCATGGTGACGTAGTCGGCCAGGACAAGGCGGGAGGTCTTCGGCAGGAACGGATGGTTGGCCAGCATGTTCTCAAAGAACGCGCCCTCGTGGCGGGAAACGACGGTATAGTCCTCCACGCCGCCGACCTTCATGACCTTCTCCATGAGCGCTTCGGCGACGAGATACTGCTCGCCGTTCTGGTTGTTGCGGACGATGACATAGCTTTCGACCGGGTTCAGCGCGATGGCGAGGTTGCCGGGCAGCGTCCAGATCGTGGTCGTCCAGATGACAAACGAGAGGTTCTTCTTTTCCTCATCCGTGAGTTTTCCCTGATCGTCGTGCAGGGGGAACTTGACATAGACCGTGGTGCAGGGGTCATCCTGATATTCGATCTCGGCCTCGGCCAGCGCCGTCTCGTCGTGATAGCACCAGTAGACGGGCTTCAGGCCCTTATAGATGTAGCCCTTTTTGTACATTGCACCGAAGACCTTGACCTCTTCCGCCTCAAAGCTGGGGGCCATGGTCTTATACGGATGCTCCCAGTCGGCCACGACGCCGAGGCGCTTGAAGCCCTCCATCTGGACATCAATATAATGCTGCGCAAAGTCATGGCAGGCGGAACGGAACTCCGGAATGGGCATGGCCTTGTGGTTCAGCTTGTTCTGCTTGATGATGGCGGACTCGATGGGCATACCGTGGTTATCCCAGCCGGGGATATACGGGGTATAATACCCGCGCATGGCCGCTGAACGGATCATGAAGTCCTTGATGCACTTGTTGAGTGCGTGGCCCATGTGCAGCGAGCCGTTGGAGAACGGAGGGCCGTCGTGCAAGGCAAAGAGAGGCTTGCCCTCATTTTTTTTGAGCAGTTCGTTGTAAAGGTCGAGTTCCTGCCAGTTTTTCAGCATATCCGGTTCGCGCATCGGAAGACCGCCGCGCATCGGAAAGCCCGACTTGTTCATGTTGAGCGTCTGTTTGTATTCCATAATTCCTCCTGCAAAAACAAAGCGCCCCGAGCCTTGGCTCAGGGCGATAAATGACCGCGGTACCACCTGAATTCCCGCAAAAATCTGCGGGCACTCGCCTTCTGTAACGGGAAGTCCCGTCCGGGCTTACTCTTCGTTCAGCCCGGCTGCTCCAAGGGGATATTCGGGGGCTCTTTGCCGCTGCCTTACACCGGCCGGCAGCTCTCTTTGCGCGTCAAAACCCCGTACTTGTCCTTTTCATCGCATATATCAGCTATAGTTTACCCATTTATCGTCCCCTTGTCAAGAAAAACCCCGGCAGAAATTCAAAAAATGTTTAAAACTGAACGCCTCTGCCGCGATTGCAAACCGCGTGCTCATGTGGTATGCTTAGGGGACACCAACAATATGGGAGGCAATGACACACATGGACGATAAGACCAACCTGACGCCGGAGCAGGACGAAGTGCAGACCGGCGAGGAAGTTTCCTTTACCATCTCCGGCGAGGATGCCGCTGCGCAGGAAGCGCTGAACGCAAAAAAAACCGCAAAGAAAAAATCTCCGCTGCCGTGGATCATCGGCGGCGCAGCCGTTGTGGTCGCCGCAGCGCTCGTGCTGATCCTCACGCTGAAGCCGAAAACGGTCAGCCCGGATGCAGAGCAGCCCGGCGATGCGACGATCTCCGAGCCTGCCGGTACCCCTGACGGCACTGACAGCACCCAGCCGGACGATCAGACACCGGCGGAAGACGGCCAGACGGATGAGCAGGCGGACGGCGAACAGACAGAGCCGGCCGGCAACGGCGTCAGCTACACTGTAGAGGCAGATGCGCTGACTGAGGACGTTCTGAACCGTGAGATCGCCGTCTGCGGCGACGACCATCTGACGAACCGCGAGCTTCCGTATTACTACTGGCAGCAGTACTACACGCTTATGAACAACTACGGCAGCTACGCTTCATATTTTATCGACACCAGCACGCCGTTCGACCAGCAGATGTGTATGTTTGACGACACGCGCACCTGGCAGCAGTATTTCCTGCAGGGCGCGATCACGAACTACGAAAACGTCACCGCCATCTGGCTGGAGGCCCGGCTTGCAGGCTTCCAGCTGAGTCAGGAGGATCAGGACTACCTCGACGATCTTGACAACCAGATCACCGTGGCCGCCGCAAGCTACAGCTACGGCAGCGCGGATGAATATCTCCAGATGGCCTATGGCCCGGCAGCTACGCTGTCGTCGTATCACGACTTTGTCGAGCGGCAGATCACGGCCTCGTCCTATCTGCAGGTGCTCGTCGATGCGAAGACCTACACCGAGGACGATATCAGCAAATACTATGATGACAACGCCGAGTCTTACGCCGGAAACGGCATTGAGAAATCCGATGTGAAGATGGTGAATGTGCGCCATATCCTCATCCAGCCCGAGGGCAAGAACGACGACGGCACCTACACCGACGAAGCATGGGCTGCGGCCGAGAAGAAGGCCAATGATCTGCTGACCGAGTGGAAAAACGGGGAACACACGGAAGAGTCCTTTGCATTCATGGCTGCGGAAAACTCTGCCGATCCCGGCAGCGCAGAAAACGGCGGCCTGTATGAGGATGTTTATCCCGGCCAGATGGTCGATGCGTTTGACGCATGGTGCTTCGACGCATCCCGTCAGCCCGGCGACACCGGCATCGTCAAGACCGATTACGGCTATCACATCATGTACTTCTCCTCCACGAGCGAGCATGCGTACTGGTATGTCCGCGCGGAGGACGATTATCTGAACGAACTCTCCGTAAGCGTTCTGCAGGAGGCTTCGGCAAAGTTCGAGGCCGAAGAAACCGAACAGAACGCAGCCATCGTTGACGTCATGCAGCAGAACTGACAAGCTGCCGGGAGGAACCCCACGCATGAAACGCTTACTGTTTTTCATCAATCCGAACGCAGGCCACGCCGAGATCCGTTCCTCGCTCATGGAGGTACTGGCAATCTTCTGCAAAGGCGGCTATGAGCCGACCGTGCACATGACGACCGGCCCGCGGGATATCACCCGGCAGATCGCCGCACGCGGAACGCAGTACGATCTGATCGTCTGCACCGGCGGCGACGGAACACTCAACGAGGCTGTCTCCGGCCTTATGGAATTGCCGTATGAAAAACGCCCTCCGCTGGGCTACATCCCCGGCGGCACAGTCAACGACGTGGCCTCCACGCTGGGTCTTTCCAAAGATCCCATCCGCGCCGCACAGGAGATCGTGGCAGGCAGACTCTACCCGCTGGACATTGGCTCGTTCGGCCCGGACCGGTTTTTTACCTACGTCGCCGCCTTCGGCATCTTTACGGACGTGCCGTATGAAACGCCGCAGGAGGACAAGCGCATCTGGGGCAGGCTTGCGTACATTATGAACGGCGCAGGCGCGCTTGGGCGGCTGAAGCCGACGCATGTGCGCGTCTATTATCAAGACCGGATGGAAGAGGCCGACGTACTCGTCGGGCTTGTGACCAGCACGACCTCCGTCGGCGGCTTCAAGGCCACGAAGGATCTCGGCATCTCGCTCAACGACGGGCTGTATGAAATGATTCTCGTGCGCGCGACAAAAACGCTCGCAGAGTTCAATCTGGCCGCGACGCGCGCGCTGCGGCTGGATTTTGAGAACGATTCATTCATCTCCGCGCAGACCGGCGCGCTGCGCTTTGAGTTCGACGAGCCGGTTTCGTGGACAGTTGACGGCGAATTCGGCGGCAGCGTCACCGAGGTTGAAATTCACAACGAGCACCGCGCGATCGACATCGTGGTTCCGTAGGGGAGGCAGCAAAATGAAGCTTCGCTTTGCAGACGAGCATGACGCATCTGCCTGTCTCGCCATTTACGCACAGTATATCGATACGTCCATCACCTTTGAGACAGCGCTGCCGTCCGAGGCGGAATTCGCCGGACGCATCCGCAGCTACGGCGCGGTTTATCCATGGCTGGTTGCGGAGGAGGACGGAAAAATCCTCGCCTACGCCTACGCCCACCGCGCGCAGGAGCGTGCAGCCTATGACTGGAACGCAGAACTTTCCGTCTACGTCTCCAAGGACGCAGCGGGAATGGGCCTCGGCACAAAACTCTACCGGGCGCTTCTGGACCTGCTCAGAAAACAGGGCGTCCGCACAGCCTACGGCGTCGTAACCATGCCGAACGACGCAAGCGCCGCCCTGCACCGGAAGCTTGGCTTTCAGCTGCTGGGAACATACCACAACACCGGCTATAAAAACGGCCGCTGGCGCGACGTAGTCTGGTTTGAAAAGCACATCGGCTCATTTGACGGCGTGCCGGAGCCGCTGCGCCCCATCGGCCAGATCGCAGACCGCGAAGCGGTTCTGCAGCCATACAGCAGCGCCGGCTGAGCGGATTTTGTACACAGTACATTGTACATTTGGGGGCACGCTGCCCCTGCCCCATCCCCTCCGCCATTTGCTGCCGCAAATGCCGCCTCCCCTTACCGCGCAGAGCGCGGCAAGGGGAGGCTTTTTGCATATCTGCACACACTTTGCCGTTCTGCCCCTACCAAGCCTTCGGCGAATTCGTACAGCCCCGCAAATTTCTCTTGACAATCCGTAAATATCCGCTAATATATAGACATCCGATATATAGACCATCTATCTATTAAAGGAGGTTCGCTATGGAATTCGACAAAACCCTGCTGGCCGGGAGCACGGGGATGCTGCTTTTGAAGCTGCTCGAGCAGGAGGACATGTACGGCTATCAGATGATCGAGACGCTGCGCAGCCGGTCGGAGCACGCGTTCGACCTCAAGGCCGGGACGCTCTATCCCCTTCTGCATGCGCTTGAGCAGAAGGGCTATATCACCGCACGGGACGAGCCCTCCGCCGCGGGCCGTCCGCGGCGGTATTACCATCTGACGGACGCGGGGCGCAAACGGCTTCAAGAGAAAGAGACGGAGTGGAACGCCTATACGCGGGCAGTCGGCAAGGTGTTGAAGGGAGGCGCTTACGGTGGCTGAACGGATCGAACGGTATCTGGAGACTGCCGGGGCGCAGGTGCGCTGGAAACGCGTGCGTCCGGCGCTGGAGCGCGAACTGCGGACACATCTGGAAGAGCAGACCGAGGCGTATCTGGCCGAGGGCATGACCGAGGATGCGGCGGAGGCCGAGGCCGTCCGGCAGATGGGCGACGCGGAGACTGTCGGTCTTGCGCTCGACGCGGTGCACCGACCAAAGCGGCAGACGGCGATCTTACTCTTTGCCGGGCTTGCTATCGTGCTTGGGATGTACCTGCGCGCCGAATGGATCGGCTCTTCGTATGCCTTCGCGCTTGCGTCCGGGCTTCTGGCCTGTGGTGCGCTGCTTGGCGGGTATTATCTGGATTACCGCTGCCTGAGTCGGTACGCGTGGTACATCTATGGCGCAGTGCTTGTGCTCGGCGCGGTCTGCGTGTATCAGACGACGTTCATGGGCCCCGGTGCACCTCGTATGCTCGGGATCACGGTGGGCGACACGAGCGAGTATGCCGCGCTGCTGTATCCGGCGGCGTATGCGCTGGTCGTGTACGCGCTGCAAGGGAAAAAGGGCGGCTTCTGGCTGTCGCTGGCAGCGGTGGCACCGTTTGCGCTCCCGTTCCTATGGGATCGATACGTCGGAATTTTGCCCCAGCTTCTGTTTGCCGTGTGCGCGGCAGCTGTTCTGCTGAGTGCGATCCGTGCGGGGCTGTTTCAGGTGAAAAAGAATTGCGCGCGGGCGCTCGTGTGGGCGCTGCTGGTGCTTGCAGTTGTGGGGATTTTCTATCAGGACGCACAGCGGTACCAGAATTTTTCCAACTGGTATTTCAGCCCCGCCGGTCTGCGGGAGTGGCGGGAGATTTTGAGGGAATATTGGAAAAATTCCTCCACGGCTTCCGCTCTGCTGACGCGCGGCACTTTGGCGGAAGCAAACCGGCTTGGCACACTGCCCGGCGCACCTGCATGGGTGTGGCTCGCAATGCTGTATGCGCCGCAGGCGGTGCTGCTCGTGATGTTGCTCGTGCGGACGGCGAAGGTGCAAAATCCGCTTGGGCGGATGCTGTGCATCCCAACGGGCATGATTCTTTCCATGCAGCTGACGCTGGGCCTTTTGTATCAGACTGGGATCTTCCCGCTGTCCGCGCCGCTGCCGTTCATCTCGGGAAATTTGTATACCGTCATGGACGCGGCTCTTCTGGGTCTGGCCCTGTCCACCCTGCGCCAATCCGCCTGCCCGGAATCGGAACTATGCCGCGCACGGCCTGATCCGGCTGTCTGAAGAAAGCAGCTGCCTGTTCGTAGGGGCCGATGTGGGCAGCGGCCCCTACAGCGGAATACAACTTTGCGGCAGATTGAGAAAAGGGACCGACAGTCTTGTCGGTCCCTTTTCTTCGTGCGTTTTTTATGCGTCAGCCCGCGATCAATCCCTGGACGACCTTTGCGGCCAGCAGGATGAGGACGATGATGATGGCGGGCTTTACGATCTTGGAGCCGTTTTTAATGGCGAGTCCCGCGCCGATGAAATGGCCCAAAATGCTCGACACCGTGCCGATCAGGCCGAGGACGAGGAAGACCTTGCCGCTTAAAAGGCTGGTCAGGAGCGAGGCGATATTGGAGGACAAATTCACGAGTTTAACGTTGCCGCCCGCTGTGCGCACGTCAAGTTTGCCGAGATTGCAGAAAATGAGCAGCAGGAACGTGCCTGTCCCGGGGCCGTAGAACCCGTCGTATGCGCCGACGACGAGCGCTGCCAGATAGACGATAGCCATCTGCTTTTTTGGCTCGATATCGCCGCGTTCCTCCGGCAGCTGACGCTGCCGCAGCACGACGAAGGCCACGACCGGCAGCACGATCAGCAGCAGGTACTGTAAGTACACCTCGGAGATCATCAGCTGTAATTTTGTTCCGAAAAACGAGCCGATCAGCGCCAGAACGATGGACGGAATGCCAAGCTTCCAGTCAACATAGCCGTTTTTGATATACCGGCCAGTAGAAAACGCGGTGCCGATGGAGGAGGAGAACTTGTTCGTGCCCAGCGCAAAGTGCATGGGAAGTCCCGCCAGCAGATAGGTCGGCACGGAAATAATACCGCCGCCGCCCGCGATGGCGTCCATGAACGACGCAAAAAAGACGCCGATCACGACAATCACGACCATCTGTACCGTTAAATCCTGCACGCCCATTTAAATCTCTCCCTTGATTGCAAGTTCCAGCATATCGGCCACACCGCCATCTTCGTTCGTCGGCGCGATCAGATCTGCTTTCTGCTTGAGTGCTTCTTCCCCGTTTCCCATTGCAACGCCGACGCCTGCAAAGTCGAGCATGGCCGCATCGTTGCCGCTGTCGCCGATGGCCATGACCTGCTTGGGCGGAACGCCGAGTTTTTTGCACAGCGCCCCAAGCGCGATGCCCTTGCTGGTGTTCGGATTCATAACCTCCAGATCAACATAGCCCGCGCCGGTCACGAAATACGGAAGCTGCGTCAGATCAGCCATCGCCTTTTCGCACTCTTCCCGGCTGGAGAACGGCACATAGAGTTTTTCCACGGGCCTGTTCCATCCGGCGACCATGGCGTCCAGATCATCGACAAATTCGTGCGACCGTTCAAACAGCCAGCGGAAGTCGGCAGGATAATAGCGTTCAAACTGCGCCATCTGCTGCTTGGCATTATACACAATACCGCCGGAGAAGAAATTGACAAGCCCGTCGTAGCGGCGCACATGGGAATAGATCAGCCGCGCATCATCCGGGGACAGCGGGCAGTGATAGAGCGTTTCGCCGGTTTTCAGATCCTGCGCGATCGCGCCCGTCTGCGTGACAGCGTAGCGGATCTGCGGAAGCGCATCTAAAATATACCAACACTCTCCCGGCGCGCGGCCGGTGCACAAAACAAGCTGGATGCCGTGTTCCAGCGCACGCTGCGCCGCGGCCTGCACCCGCGGCAGAACACGCTGGTCGGCAGTGACGAGCGTACCGTCAACATCGACGGCCACAAGACGGATAGCCATACGCAAAGTACCTCGATACCATAAAAATCAAACTCATTTTACCAGTCCCGTCCGGGTAAATCAAGCCGCCGAAATTCACAATTTCTTCTTTTTTTACCGGTCTGTATGTGCTATAATTGCACTTTAGAATACGAAAACCGCCGCAGCGCGCACCGCGCGGCGCAGAAAGGGTTTTTACCATGGGACTGTTTACAAAACTATTCGGCACCCGCTCGGAGCGCGAGGTCAAAAAACTCGAACCGCAGGTCGAGGCCGTCATGGCGCTTGAGGAGCCGTATAAAAAGCTGACTGACCAGGAACTTCGCGCAAAAACGCAGGAATTCAAGGATCGCTACGCATCCGGTGAGACGCTCGACGCGCTGCTGCCGGAGGCGTTCGCCGTCTGCCGCGAGGCAGCTGACCGCGTGCTCGGCATGCGTCCGTACCGGGTGCAGGTCGTGGGCGGCATCGTGCTGCACCAGGGCCGCATCGCCGAAATGAAGACCGGCGAAGGCAAGACGCTCGTCGCAATCCTGCCTGCATACTTGAATGCGCTGGCCGGAAGGGGCGTGCACATCGTCACGGTCAACGATTATCTCGCCAAGCGCGACTCGGAGTGGATGGGCAAGGTCTACCGCTTCTTAGGACTTTCCGTCGGCCTCATTGTCCACGATCTGACTGCAGAACAGCGCCGCGCAGCCTATGCCGCCGATATCACCTACGGCACAAATAACGAGTTGGGCTTCGATTATCTGCGCGACAATATGGCGATTTACAAACAGGAGATGGTGCAGCGCGGTCACGCGTTCGCCATCGTTGATGAGGTTGACTCCATCCTCATTGACGAAGCGCGCACACCGCTCATCATTTCCGGCAAAGGCGAGGAATCGTCCAAGCTGTATGAAATGGCGGATTATTTCGTCTCCCGCCTGAAAAAGCAGGTCTTCTCCACGACGGACAACAAGGAACTGCAGGATCAGTATGACTGCGATTACATTGTCGATGAAAAAGACCGCTCCGTGTCGCTCACGCAGAAGGGCATTGAAAAGGCCGAGCAGTTCTTCAATGTAGAAAATCTGGCCGACCCAGAAAACGCCACACTCTCGCACCACATCAATCAGGCCATGAAGGCAAGGGGCCTCATGAAGCGTGATATCGACTACGTTGTCAAGGACGGCGAGGTCATCATCGTCGATGAATTCACCGGCCGACTCATGTACGGCCGCCGCTATAACGAGGGTCTGCATCAGGCCATCGAGGCCAAGGAGGGCGTCAAGGTTGCAAGCGAAAACAAGACGCTCGCCACCATCACATTCCAGAACTTCTTCCGTCTGTACGACAAGCTTTCCGGCATGACCGGCACGGCGCTGACCGAGGAGGAGGAATTCTCCGGCATTTACAATCTCGACGTTGTCGAGATCCCGACGAATAAACCGGTCATCCGTATCGACGACCCCGATGTTGTTTATAAGACCGAGGCAGGCAAATACCGTGCCGTCATCGCGCAGATCAAGGAATGCCATGCCAAGGGCCAGCCGGTTCTGGTCGGCACGATCTCCATTGAAAAATCGGAACTTCTGTCGCAGATGCTCAAGCGCGAGGGTATCCCGCACAACGTCCTGAACGCCAAGCACCATGAAAAAGAAGCCGAGATCGTCGCGCAGGCGGGCCATCTGGGCGCCGTGACCATTGCGACGAACATGGCGGGCCGCGGCACCGACATCATGCTGGGCGGCAACGCCGAATACATGGCAAAGAACGAACTGCGCAAGCAGGGCCTGTCCGACGAACTGATCGCCGAGTCCAATTCCTTCGCCGAGACGGAGAATCCCGAAATTCTGGCTGCCCGTGCGGCCTATACCGAAGCGTATAAGCGCTTCAAGGTCGAGACAGACAAACAGGCAGAACTTGTGCGGCAGGCAGGAGGCCTTTTCATCATCGGCACCGAGCGTCATGAATCGCGCCGGATCGACAATCAGCTTCGCGGCCGTTCCGGCCGCCAGGGCGACCCCGGCGAGACGCGGTTTTATCTGTCCATGCAGGACGATATCATGCGTCTGTTCGGCTCCGAGCGCATTATGAACATGATGGAGACGCTCGGCATCGACGAGGATACGCCTATCGACGCCAAAATTCTCTCCGGCGCGATCGAGAACGCGCAGAAGACCGTTGAGGGCCGCAACTTCCAGTCCAGAAAGAACGTGCTGGAATACGACGACGTGATGAATGTCCAGCGTAAGATCATTTACGAGCAGCGCCGCCAGGTGCTCGACGGCGAGGATCTGCAGAAGAACATCCAGTCCATGATGCGGTTCTATGTGGATACCTACGTTGCCAGCGCCTTCGGTGAGCAGCCGAAGCTGGCCGACAAGCAGCATTTCTTCGAGATGATGACGCATTTCGAGCCCATCTTCTTCCCCACGGGCACATGGCTTCTCTCCGACGAGGAGTTGGCCGCGCTCACGCGGGAGCAGGCGGAAGAGAAGATTTTGTCTCTCATGCAGCGCGCCTATGCCAAGCGGGAAGAGCAGTTCACATCTCCCGTCATGCGTGAAATTGAGCGCGTCGTAACGCTGCGCGTGGTCGATGAATTCTGGATGGATCACATCGACGCCATGGACGATCTGCGGCAGGGCATCCGCCTGCGCGCCTACGCGCAGACAGACCCCGTCATCGAGTATAAGCGCGAGGGCTTTGACATGTTCGAGGCCATGAACGACGCGATCAAGGAAGAGATCGTCCGCCGCGTCTTCCTTGTCCGGATCAAGACGAATGAGGAAATCAAGCGCCAGCGCGTGGCAAAGGTCACCGGCGAAGGTGCCGGCGGCGACAAGACTGTCAAGCGTCAGCCCGTCGTCAAGAAGATCAAGGTTGGCCCGAATGACCCGTGCCCGTGCGGCAGCGGCAAAAAATACAAAAAATGCTGCCGCGACAAGGATCTCGCCGCCGAACGCGGCCAGAACGCCAACTGACACTGTCTGAAAAAATCGTATGCGCCTGTAGGGGCCGATGCCCACATCAGCCCGTGCAGGCTGCACCATTTAAACGGAACGCTTCGGCGAATCCGCTGCTGCCCAGCGGGCCGATGTGGGCATCGGCCCCGACACATTGTAACTTCAATAAAGCACTGGTGCAAAGCTTCAGATGTTGCAATATATGCCGCGGGCGGCAGTCCATGCAGAGTATACCGAAGCGTTCTGCACGCTTTGCATCAAAACCTATGTTTCACACCATTCACCACGGAACACTTGAATATCTGACCGCCGACGCGCTCTGCGGGAGCGTGCACTGCTTCTCCACGCGCTTCGGCGGCGTGAGCGAGGGGGCTTTGTCCTCCCTCAATCTCGGCACGCACCGGGGCGATAAGCCGGAGAACGTGCGGGAGAATTACCGCATTCTCGGCGCTGCCGCCGGCTTTTCGCCGGAGGAGACGGTCTTCACCCGGCAGGAGCATACCGATCTTCTGCTGCGCGTCGGCGAACAGGACTGCGGCACGGGGCTGGAGCGGGAGCAGACCGCCGTCTGCGACGGGATCCTGACCGACGAGCCCGGCGTGGCGCTCGTCTGCTTCGGTGCAGACTGCACAACGCTGCTGCTCTTTGACCCAGTGCGGCAGGCCATCGCCGCCGTCCACGCCGGGTGGCGCGGAACGGCACTAGGGATCGCGTACAAGGCCGTTTTGCGCATGCAGACGGAATTTGGCTGCGCGCCGGAGCACATTCGCGCGGCCATCGGCCCGTGTATCGGCCGCTGCTGCTTTGAGGTCGGGCCGGAGGTGCCGGAGGCCATGCGGCAAGCGCTCGGCCCGGACGCGGAGGCGGCCATCGAGCCGCACGGCGAAAAATCGCACGTCGATCTGAAGCTTCTGAACCGCAGCTGGCTGGAAAAGGCAGGCGTGCGGGCGATTGATATCTGCCCGGACTGCACAAAATGCCAGCCGAACCGCTTCTGGTCGCACCGCGTGACCGGCGGAAACCGCGGCTCACAGGCCGCCATCATCCGGCTGAAAGGAGGCGCACCGGCATGAAGCGGAAGCTTTTGGTCCTTACGGCATTTGCGCTCTGTCTGGCGCTCCTTTGCGGCTGTACGACGATCGCAACGAGCGAATGGATGCAGAATCTTTTCCCCGTCGGCGACGAAGCCGTCGCCGCCCAGCAGACCGGCTCGGTTGATGGCTCGGACAAGCAGCAGGAGGTCAAGCAGGTCGTCACCGAGACGTATACGGCACTGGAGTCCTTCGGCCTTGCTTACCAGCCGGATTACGGCCTGCAGCCCTACAACTGCCAGAGTCTCAATAACCGCATCATCTTTTCCTTCCTCTATGAACCGCTGTTCGCCGTGACGAGCAGTTATGAGGCGGAACCCGTTCTTGCCGAGACGTATTTCGTCACCGACGACGGCCGGACAACCACGGTGAAGCTTCGCTCCGGTGTTACATTCCACGACGGCAGCGCGCTTACGGCGGCGGACGCGGCGTATTCCATTGAATCCGCCAAGGGCTCTGACTACTACGGCTCCCGCCTGCGCTTTATCGTTTCCGCCGAAGCGCAGGACGATCTGACGCTTGTGCTCTCGACGAGCGAGGCATATGAATGCCTGCCGCTGCTGCTGGATATTCCCATCATCAAATCCGGCACAAAGGACGAGGTCAGCCCTCCGGGCACAGGCCCGTATGAATTTGCCGAAACAAAGCTGACACGCTGCAAAAATTGGTGGCGTGATACGCCGCCGCTGGTTGACTTTGACGAGATCGCGCTGACTGTCTCGTCCACTGCCGCCGACGTGCGCGACAATTTTGAGTACCAGAAGGTCAACATGGTTCTGACGGACCCGAACTCCTCCGCATTTGCGGGCTTCCACAACGACTTTGAACTGTGGAACGAGGAAACGACCATCATGCAGTACATCGGCTACAACATGAACTCGCCCGTTTTCTCCAACTACGGCCTGCGCGGCGCGATCACCTTTGCCATCGACCGCGAACAGCTGGTCGGGCAGACACTGGGCGGCTTTGCCGTGGCATCGACGCTGCCGTGCTCGCCCAATTCCCGGTATTACGACGTAAAGCTGGCCAACAGCTTCGCCTATGACACCGGCTCGTACTATGACCAGCTTGCCAGCGCCTCCGTCGAGGACGCGACCGGCGACGGCATTCTCGACCTCTACGTCCCCTCCAAGGGCTATTCCGTCCCGGTCGAGGGCACAATGATCGTCTGCTCGTCAAGCTATATCCGCGTACAGGCAGCGAACGAGGTTGCCAGAATGCTCAATTCCCTGGGCTTCAACATTACGGTCAAGTCCATGGAATATTCCGAGTACAAACAGGCGCTTTTGCAGGGGAATTTTGACCTGTATTATGGCGAGGTGCGCCTGTCTCCGAACTTTGACCTCTCGCCGTTCTTCGGCGCGACCGGCACGCTCAACTACGGCGATCTGGCCGACAGCACGATGATGAACCTGTGCAGCATGGCGCTTGTCAACAGCGGCAACACCTATAATCTCTATAAGCGTGTATGCGAGCGCGGGTATATTACGCCCATCCTGTTCAAAAGCTATGCGCTCTACACCACGCGCGGCGCCGTAACAGAGCCGACACGCTACCTCGACTGGTTCCTGCCGTATACGGTGCAGACGGAAGAATAATGAAAAAACGCGGGAGGATACGCCCATGAAACGAATCCTGATGATCGGCACCGGCGGGACCATCGCGTCCGGGAAAACGGCGGAGGGCCTTATGCCGGAGTTGACGAGCGAGCAGCTTCTGTCGTTCGTCCCGGCGGTATCGTCGCTGTGCCGGGCCGAGTGTCTGCAGCTTCTGTCGCTGGACAGCACAAATCTTGCCCCAACGCACTGGCTTCTGATCGCAAAGGCCATCCGGGAGCGGTACGACCGCTATGACGGCTTTGTCATCAGTCACGGCACGGACACCATGGCCTATACCGCTGCAGCGCTCAGCTATCTCATTCAGGGCGCACGCAAGCCCATTATCCTGACCGGCGCCCAGAAGCCCATCAGCTTTGACTCAACCGATTCCAAGGTCAATCTGACCGATGCGTTTTTGTGTGCGTGCAGCGACACGCTGCACGGCGTCATGATCGTCTTCAACGGCAAGGTCATTCAGGGTACGCGCGCCTGCAAAACGCGTTCAAAAAGCTACGAGGCCTTTTCCAGCATCAATTATCCGTATCTGGCCGTTTTGCAGGACGGCTGCATTTTACAGTACATCGAAAACGCCTGCCTGCCCGAGCCGGTCTTCTATGACACGCTCGACGAGCGCGTTGCGCTTCTGAAACTCATTCCCGGCGCGCGGGCAGAACTTGCGAGTTGGATGCTCCGGCACAACGACGCGCTGATTCTGGAAAGCTTCGGCGTGGGCGGCATCCCGTCCTACGACGGAAACGACTTTCTTTCCGTGCTGGAAGAGGGCATTCAGGCCGGGAAAACCGTCGTTCTGACCACGCAGGTGCAGAACGAGGGCAGCAATGTCGGCGTCTATCAGGTCGGGCATAAGATCCGCGAATGCCCGCAGGTGCTCGAAGCGTTCGACATGACGACCGAGGCCATCACGGGCAAGCTGATGTGGATTCTCGGCCAGACCAAAGACCCCGCCCGCATCCACCGCCTGTTCTACACCCCGGTTGCAAACGACATTCTGAACTATCACGCATAAAAATCCCGGCGCCGCACAGCTTTTGTGCAGCGCCGGATAATTTTTATGCTGTGAATTTGCGCGGAAGGCGTCATTCCCGCTCCAGCTTTGTGCGCAGGGAAATCAGGCGCGGGGTGGGCATGGAATCGAACTGCACCAGCTGCGCATTCTGCGCCGGATCGCGTTCCAGCACGGTTCCCAGCCCAAAGACGGCGTGGCGGACTCTCGTGCCGGGGGCAAACCCCTGCGAAAGCCCGCTCTCGTCCAGAAGGCGGGTGGAAAAGCCGATATATTCCCGCGCCTGCCGGATGAGGTCTTCGCGCGGGGTGTGCGTAAAGGTCAAAAGCGAATCGTCGATATCCAGCAGGAAGCGCGACGGATAGCGCGGGCTGCCGTCGAGATTGCGGCCCTCGGCCTCGGACAGATAGAGGGCCTTTTGTGCGCGCGTCATAGCAACGAAGCACAGCCGCCGTTCCTCCTCCATGCCGGGCAGCGTCCGCGTCTTTTTTGACGGGAAAATGCCCTCGTTCATCGCGCATAAAAACACATGCGGGAATTCCAGTCCCTTCGCGCTGTGGACAGTCATAAGCCGCACCTGATCGCGCGGATCGTCGAGATCAGCGTTTGTGAACAGCGCGACGTGCGCCAGATAATGCTCGAGCGTGCATTCCTCGCCGCAGGTCGTCTCGTAGGTATAGACCGACTGCTTGAGTTCGGCCAGATTGTCCAGCCGCATCTGGCTGCCCTCCGTGCGGAGCATGGCCTCATAGCCGCTTTCGTTCAGAACGGCGGCCAGCAGTTCGGAAACAGGCATTTGATCATAAATGCCGGTGAACGATTCGATCAGCGAGACAAATTTCCCGCCCTTCGTCCCGCGCAGCAGTTCACTGTCCAGATTCCGGCGCAGTGCGTCGTAAAGCGAGCAGCCGTTCTGCGCGGCATAGTCCTTCAAAAACGCCATGCGGCGCTCGCCAAGGTTCCGCTTGGGTACGTTCGCAATGCGCAGGAACGACAGGTCGTCCCGGCAGGCGATCATGCGCAGATAACTCAGCGCGTCCTTGATTTCAGCACGGGCGAAGAACTGCACGCCGCTATAGATCGTGTACGGGATTTTTTCCTTCAGGAGAAGTTCCTCCACGCCGCGCGTGATATAGTGCGCGCGGTATAAAACCGCCATATCGCGGTAGGGCGTCCCGGCCTCGTGGAGCGTTTTGATCTGCGCGGCGATCCAGCGGGCTTCCTGTTCGCTGTTGGCCGCGTGGTGGCGCAGAACCGGCGCGCCGCCCGGCAGCATGGGCAGAAGGTCTTTTTTGATGCGGTTCGCGTTTTTCGCAATCAGACTGTTGCAGGCCGCAAGGATTTCCGGCGTGGAGCGGTAATTTTCCATCATCATGATGGTCTTCGCCGTGGGGTAGACCTTGTCAAAGTCCAGAAGATACCGCACGTCGGCCCCGCGCCATGTGTAGATGGTCTGGTCGGGGTCGCCGACAATGAACAGATTTTTGTGATAGTCGCACAGCACCTGCATCAAGGCGTACTGCGGCGGGTCAATGTCCTGAAATTCGTCGATCATGATGTATTCCAGCCGCTTTTGCCACTTGAGGCGGATATCCTCGTGCGTGCGGAAAATGTGGAGCGAGAAGACGATCAGGTCGTTATAATCCAGCGCAAAGCACTTCTTTTCCTGATAGAGATAACCGTAGAAGATACTATCTTTTGCGTTCTCGGCCTTCCAGTATTTTTCTTTTAATGTATCGAGCGGCAGCGTGAGCATATCCTCGTAATATTCGGGCCGCTCCTTCAGCTTCAGCATCTCGATCATGTCCCGCGCATGGGAGAACGTCATGTCGCGCAGCGTCAGCCCACGCTCTTCATAGATGATCTGGAGCATGGCGTCAATATCGCTGTTGTCGAGCACAAGAAAGCTTTTGGGATAGCCGACGGCGTGGCTGTCCTCCTGCAGAATGGAGACGCAGAAGCCGTGGAAGGTGTTGATGTAGCCGGTATCCTCGTCGCCGGTCAGGTTGTGGATGCGCTGGCGCATTTCGTTTGCGGCCTTGTTCGTGAACGTCACGCACAGAAGATTCCCCGGCAGAATGCCGAGTTCCGTCACCAGATACGCAAACCGCCGCGTCAGCGCCCGCGTCTTGCCGGAGCCCGCGCCCGCGATCACGCGCACAAAGCCCTCAGTCGATAAAACAGCCTCCCGCTGCGCCGCGTTCAGCCCCTCCAGCAACTCCATGATCGTGCCTCCCTTCAATACGAACAAAATTTCTAGAATATCGTATCACATCGGAGACGCGCTGTCAATGCAAACAAACAGCGCGCTTCGGATGATCGAACCATCCAAAGCGCGCCGGGGTTTTTTAATTTACCATCGACAGCAGCGCGTCATACAGCGCCGAAGAGCCTGTATTCCAGTAAGACGCGGTTTCGCTGCCCTCGGAATGCGCGGTCAGGACAACGCGTCCGTTTGCTCCGACGGCAAGTGTGCAGAGCGTTCCGTCCGCACAGGACAGGAACAGCTGGATGCACGGAACGGGAAGCTGCGTGGAAGCATGGGAGGGCTTTGCATATGCTTCGCGCAGCAGCGGCCGAAGCGCTTCCAGACTGACCGCATCCGCGGAACGTGACGTTGCTTCCTCTCCGGCCCGGTCGTATCGCTCAACCAGCTGGACGGACGACCAGTTCTCCGCCCCGCATACCTGCCCCAGCTGCCGCGAAGCTGCGCAGCCCATCAGAAGCACCAGCCACGCAGCCAGAAAAAGCGCTGTAAAGCGTTTCATTGGTTCGTTCTCCTTTCTTTCTGCCGCTTCCTGTTTTGCTTTCGCTGATCAAGCGTTGTACAGATCGTGATCCACCTGTAGGTTCCGCTGATCGTGAAGGCGACGATCGAAAGGCAGAGCGTCAGCACCTGATGCCGCTCCCATGGCCGCGCAGACAGCGCGCAAAGCGCAAAAACGTCAGCGGCAACCACCAGGGCGCTCAGAATAAAAAGAATCACCGGACCAACCAGGGATTTTTCCTTCTCTGTCGTTCGCATAAGCTTCCTCCCAATCTGTCGTCCATGCGGCGTTTCCCTGCATACATTTTGAGTATCCAGCAGCGATTATCGCTATTTATAGTATATCCTCCCCTCTATACTTGTCAATGCTTTATATTAACTTTTATAAAATACTGTGCTATAAAACTATTGTCAACGCCCTCATCCGGAAGGAGGGAGGCCTATGGCGAAGCAGGAGGATTCCGGGCATTCGTTTTTGGCGTATTTCAAGCGAGCAACCAGCCCGTTGGCCGTTTTGCGGATCTTATCCGACAGGCCGATGTATGGGTATGAACTGATTCAGGAATTAAAACAGCGTTCGGGCGGAAAATACCAGCTTTCCCTGCTGTATCCCGTCCTGTACCGGCTGGAAGAGCAGGGCTATCTCGAAATCAGTTCCAGTGAGATCGTAGACGGCCGTGCGCGGAATTACTATGCCGTTACACCTGCCGGACGGGACTATCTGCGGCAGACGCTGGCCGAGTATGCCGAGATTTCCGGTGTGTTTCAGCAGCTGATGGAGGATTGGGACGGACATGAAGCATAATGACGCCGTGATCCGGCAATACTGCCGGGCGGTTGGAAAACGGCTGCCGCTCCCGGCGGCGCAGCGCAGACAGCTGCTGACCGGGCTGCGGGAGGAGTTGACCGAATCCGCGCCGGACTGCACCACGCTGGACGCGCTGATTGCCCATGTCGGCACACCGGACGAGGCCGCGCAGGAACTTTTAAGCGGAATCGCGCCGGAACGCGTGCAGGCCTATCAGAAAAAGCTGCACCGGCGGTATCTTTTGGCCGCTGTGCTGATCGTCGTGATCGTCTGCTGTGCAGCGCTGATCTATGCGCAGGTGATGATGGACAGTTCTGTTGCATATGCGGAAGAGCATATTACCATCCTGCCCACAACTGATCTGTCCGCAGCCGGACAATAGCACCAGGCGGTCATGCCACAAAACCGGCGCTTGTGTGTATTCTTTTTATCTGCGCCTTTGTGACCCTTCACCCGCAGGCGACAAGTTCTCGCAATCCCCTTTTCCCTCAATATACGAACCCGCGCGCATCCTGACGATGCGCGCGGGTTCCCTTTTTACCGGAATACGCAGAATTCCAAGTACCTGCCTATAGGAATTGACAGTTAGAAAGTCAGACCGCTGTGCCCCTGCAGAACAATACGAACAGGTTCCTCACACATATCCATACATCCCTCGGACGGAGACTTCGCCGGAGGCGATGGCGGCTTTGGTGCCGTCGGGGTAGGTGACGAGGAGGGCGGCTTCGGCGTCGATGCCGTCGGCGTGGGCGTAGGCCACGTCGTCGCCCCGGACAAGCTTGACATCCTGCCCGATGGTGATGCAGTGCGCAGAAAATTCTTGCAGCCAAGCGTCTTTTTCAGTAAACAGCGCCTGTTCCATCTCAGAAAGCGACCGGACAAGGGCGGCAGCAAGGCGCGCGCGGTCGGGCCTTTGGCCGGTAAACGCTTCCAGACTGATTGACATGGCGCTGACCTCAGGCGGGAGTTCGACCTGCTCACAGTTGATGCCGATGCCGACGACGGCGTAATCGACCTCGCGCGATTCGGCCTCGATGCCGATCTCGGTGAGGATGCCGCAGAGTTTTTTTCCGCCAAGCACAAGGTCGTTCGTCCATTTGATATCGGGATACACACCGCTGACCGCGAACACCGCCCGTGCGGCGGCAACCGCAGCCATGGCCGTGAGGTGCATGAGCGCCTCCGGCTTTGCGTGCGGGCGCAGGATCACGCTGAAATACAGGCCGCCCGGCGGGGAGACGAAGGTACGGCCCCGGCGGCCCCGTCCGGCGGTCTGGCAGCCGGTCAGGATGGCCGTGCCGTCCGGCGCTCCCTCGGCGGCGAGGCGCTTGCAGGCGTTGTTCGTAGAATCCACGCTGGGCACGGCAGTCGTCAGTGCCTGCCACGGGTGTCCAGACAGATGTGCACGCACGAGCGCCGTATCGAGCCGTTCGGGCACGAATGCGAGCGTATAACCGCGCTTCGGCGCGGCGTCAATTCCATAGCCCTCCTGCCGCAGCTGGTCGATGGTCTTCCAGACGGCGGCCCGGGTCACGCCGAAGGTCTTGCAGATGCCCTCGCCGGAGACGGGTTCCCGCGCATTTAACAGCAGGGAGAGAACTTCTTCTTTCAACATGATAATTATCCCCTTGATTTTTCGTTCAGTTTCGTGTATTGTAAACCTGTTTCTAAATTTGGTTTACAAAAGGAGAACTTCTTATGCAGCACAGAAAGACATTGATGCTGGTTCTGACGGCACTGTTCGCCGCGCTGACGGCAATCGGCGCATTTTTCAAGATTCCCTTCGCGCTGGCGGCGATTTCGCTGCAATTCCTGTTCACGGCCATGGCGGGCATTCTGCTCGGCGCGGGATACGGCGCGCTGTCGCAGGGCGTGTATGTGCTGATTGGGCTGGTCGGCGTGCCGATTTTCGCGCTGGGCGGCGGATTTTCCTATGTCCTGCAGCCGACGTTCGGCTTTTTGCTGGGTCTGATCCCGTCGGCGTTTGTGATTGGGAAGCTGGCGAAGCGGCCCCTGACCTTCTGGGGGACGGCGCTTGCCATGCTGGCAGGGCTGGCCGTTCTGTACGCAATCGGCGTGCCGTATATGGCGCTGATTGCAAACGCATATCTGGGCAAAGGGCTGACGTTCTGGCAAGTCATCAAAAACGGCATGCTGATCTATCTGCCGGGCGATCTGCTGAAAATTGCGCTGGGAAGCTTTCTATGCGTCGCCATCACGCGGCGGCTGCCGCAGGTGTTCGCGGCGGCCTGATCTCCGCTTTTCCTTTATAGAATCACACTTTTTGCCGCTTGTCAACTGTGTGCGTCATCGGTTACTTGGGCGGTTCTTGCCAAAAGCGCCCAAACAGGCGTATCCCGTTTCGTGCATTTTTCCGAATTGCGCCTTGACAGACACGCGGCAAACCGGTACAATGTAGGGTAGGATTTGTATGGCTGTAATGGGACTTGGGGAAGCTCATTGCGCTTTATGATTCAAGTCGCCGGAGTGCCGGCGTACCCAATACTGAAAACAGGAGGTGTGATTCGCAGTTTATGGAATTTAATACGCTATGCCTCATCATTAGCATCGCGGCAATCGTGCTCTGCGCGGTTTTCTTCGCGGCCGGCGTTCTGTACCGCAAAAAGGTTGCGGAAAAGCAGATCGGTTCCGCCGAAGAGGAAGCCCGGCGCATCATCAACGAAGCCATCAAGGGCGGAGAAAGCAAAAAGCGCGAAATGCTGCTCGAGGCTAAGGAAGAGATCCATAAATCACGCAGCGAATATGAGCAGGAGGTCAAGGAGCGCCGCGCGGAAGTCTCCAAGCAGGAGCGCCGTCTGCAGCAGAAGGAAGAAGCCCTTGACAAGAAGATCAATCTTCACGAGAAGAAAGAGGACGAGTTGGCCAAGAAGATCGCGGCCATCGACAAGAAGCAGGAAGAGGTCGATTCTCTCAAGCGCAGCCAGATGGAGGTTCTGGAAAAGATCTCCGGCCTGACGCAGGACGAAGCCAAGGCCTATATCCTCAAGGACGTCGAAGACGACGTGCGCCACGAAACTGCGATGAAGATCAAGGAAATCGAAGCGCAGATGAAGGAAGAGGCCGACCAGACCGCCCGCGAGATCATCGCCACCGCCATCCAGCGCTGCGCGGCAGACCATGCCGCCGAAACGACCGTCTCCGTCGTCCCGCTGCCCAACGATGAAATGAAGGGCCGCATCATCGGCCGCGAGGGCCGCAACATCCGCACCCTTGAAACCATCACCGGCGTTGACCTCATCATCGACGACACCCCGGAGGCCATCACAGTTTCCTCGTTCGATCCCGTCCGCCGTGAGGTCGCACGGCTTGCGCTCGAAAAGCTGATTGCCGACGGCCGCATCCATCCGACCCGCATTGAAGACATGGTTGAAAAGGCTCGCCGCGAGGTTGACCACACCATCAAGGTTGAAGGCGAACGCGCGACGTTTGAAACCGGTGTCCACAATCTGCATCCCGAACTCATTAAGCTTCTGGGCCGCCAGAAATACCGCACGTCCTATGGCCAGAACGTGCTGAATCACTCCATTGAGGTTGCGCATATTGCGGGTCTGATGGCGTCCGAACTTGGCGTCGATGTGACGCTGGCAAAGCGTGCCGGTCTGCTGCACGACCTCGGCAAGTCCGTTGACCACGAGATGGAAGGCAGCCACGTCCAGTTGGGCGTCGAACTCGCCAGAAAGTACAAGGAGAACCCCGTCGTCATCAACGCCATCGAGGCGCACCATGGCGATGTTGAGCCGCAGACCGTTATTGCCTGCCTCGTACAGGCCGCCGACGCAATCTCCGCTGCACGCCCCGGTGCACGCCGTGAGAACGTCGAGAACTATATCCGCAGGCTCGAAAAGCTGGAAGAACTGACGAACTCCTTCCCCGGCGTCGAAAAGGCCTACGCCATTCAGGCCGGCCGCGAGGTCCGCGTAATGGTCAAGCCCGAAGAGGTTACAGAGGACAATATGATCCTTTTGGCCCACGATCTTGCCAAGAAGATCGAGTCCGAACTCGAGTACCCCGGCCAGATCAAGGTCAACGTCATCCGCGAAACGAAAGCAGTCGAATACGCGAAATAAAACCAACGGCGCCCGGGCAGATGCCCGGGCGCCGATTTTTTCTGCAAGCTTCAGATTTTCATGGCTGCTTCGTAGGCACGCCAGACGACGGAACGGAGATTTCCGACGCGCAGGCAGTCGCCGACGAGCTGGACGTTTTTATGGCCCTTCTCCTCGACGAGCGGCGTGGAGATATAGCCGGCGGAGGAAATAACCGTGTCGCACGGGATCTCGACGGCGGAGCCGTCCTTCGCCGCGCAGACGATGGAGCCGTCTTTGACCTCGCGGAGCGTCGTTTCCAGATAGACAGGAACCTGCTTCCACGCAAACCACTCACGCAGATACGAACTGTTTGCAAGACAGACGCCCTTCTGGGACACCAGATCGTCCTTCATTTCGACAATCGTAACGTCCTTGCCCTGCAATGCGAGTTCATATGCTATCTCGCAGCCGGTCAGACCGCCGCCCACGACGGCGATTTTTTCACCCACTGGCGCGCCGAGCAGATACTCGCAGGCTTCGAGCATCTTCTCATGGCCGGGAACCTTTTTAAGCACGCGCGGGGTCGAGCCGGTGGCGATGATCACGGGATCGGAGCCAAAGGATTCGATCTCCTTGACCTCCGTATTCAGCCGGACCTCAACGCCAAGCTTTTCCATCTCGCGGCGGTACCATGTCAGAAGGTCACGGAGCTTGCCCTTATAGCTTTCGGACGAGGCCGCAATGAACGTGCCGCCAAGCACACCGGACTTTTCATAGATAATCGGCTTATGGCCGCGCAGCGTCAGCACGCGGGCAGCCTCCATGCCGCCGATGCCGCCGCCGACGATATGAACAGTCTTCGGCGCATCCGTCTTTTTGATATAGTGCTTGTCCCACTGCATCATCTCCGCGTTGACCGCGCAGCGCGCCAGATGCAGAGAGTCGCTCAAATCCTGATCGTTCGGCACGCCCTTATAGTGGCACATGTTGAAGCAGCCATTGTGGCAGAGAATGCACGGGCGGATATCGGCCTCGCGGTCTTCGAGCACCTTGGTAAACCATTCCGGGTCAGCCAGGAAGTTGCGAGCAAAGCCCGCGCCGTCAAGTTTTCCTGCAGCGACGGCCTCGGCTGCGGCATCCAGCGTCATGCGCCCCGCGCAGACGACGGGGATATCGACGAAGTTTTTGATATGCTCGACCTCGGCCAGATTGCAGTTTTCAGGCATATACACCGGCGGATGCGCCCAGTACCACGCGTCATAGGTTCCGTTGTCGCAGTTGAGCATGTCATAGCCTGCGTCCTGCAGGAATTTCGCGGCAATCTCGGACTCGGCCATGTCGCGGCCTGCTTCGACGTAGTCCTCGCCGGGCAGCGCGCCCTGCCGGAAGCCCTTGGTCTTCGAGACGACGGAATAGCGCAGCGACACCGGGAAATCCGGGCCGCAGGCGGCCTTGATGGCCTTGACGATCTCAGCGGCGAAGCGGTAGCGGTTTTCCAGACTGCCGCCGTACTCATCCGTGCGCTTGTTGACGTAATGGAGCGTAAACTGGTCGAGCAGATAGCCCTCGTGCACAGCATGAACCTCCACGCCGTCAACGCCCGCGTCCTTGAGCAGTTTGGAGCTCTTGGCGAACGAGTCAATGAACTCCTGAATTTCCTCCTTCGTCATCTCGCGTGACGGCAGCTTGTCCGACCACCGGTTGGGTGACGGACTGGCCGTGGCCGTGATCTTGTCGAGATCCATGACCGGCTTCGACAGCACACGCAGCACGGGATTGTTATAAAGCTTTTCCATCATCTCGGACACGGTAAAGCTGCGGCCGAAGCCCGCCGTCAGCTGCACGAACAACTTCGCGCCCGTCTTGTGGAATTCCGGCATCCACTTTGCCAGATCTTCGTACATTTTCTTGTTCTTGTGCAGCCACTGGCCGTACATTGGGTTATACACCGGCTGACAACCGGGCAGGACAAGACCGGCGTTGTTTTTCGCAACCTCCAGAATGAAGCGCGCGCCGTCCTTGTCAAAATGGTTCCATTCCATCCAGCCGAACAGGTCTGTGCCGCCCATGCTGGTGAGCACGATGCGGTTCTTGATCTCGACCTTGCCGATCTTCCACGGCGTCAGCAAAGGCTTATAGCGTTCCTTCAAAACGATTCTCCCCTTTTTGTTTGTGATGCGCGGACGCTTCCGCGTACCTGCTTACTTTCAGTTTAAACGAAAGCGCGCCAAATGTCACGGTTTATTTTCACAAATCTGCCCAAAAGCGCTGCAAATCCCTTGACAGTGTGTAGTCCTGTCTTTATGATAAGCCTATAACTTCTATATGTAATCGAGGGACTTATGCTCAATCAATTTTCGAGAACGCAGCTTCTGCTCGGCGCGGAGGCCATGGAAAAGCTGAAGGGTGCGCATGTGGCCGTGTTCGGCATCGGCGGCGTGGGCGGCTATGTCTGTGAAGCGCTTGTGCGCAGCGGTGTCGGCGCGTTTGATCTTGTCGATGACGACAAGGTCTGCCTGACGAACCTCAACCGGCAGATCATTGCCACACGCAAGACCGTCGGCAAATACAAGGTTGAGGTCATGCGCGACCGCATTCTGGAGATCAACCCGGACTGCGATGTGCGCGTGCACCAGTGCTTCTATTTGCCGGAGACGGCGGATCAGTTTGATTTTTCGACGTACGACTATGTGGTCGATGCCGTCGATACCGTAACAGCCAAGGTCACGCTGGTTCTGGAGGCGCAGAAGGCGGGCGTCCCCATCATCAGCTGCATGGGCGCGGGCAACAAACTCGACCCGACCCGCTTTCGCGTAGCCGATATCTACAAGACCAGCGGCTGCCCGCTGGCGCGCGTGATGCGCACGGCGCTCAGAAAGCGCGGCGTGAAGCATCTGAAGGTCGTCTATTCTGACGAAATTCCGACCAGGCCCATTGAAGACATGTCCATCAGCTGCCGCAGCCACTGCATCTGCCCGCCGGGCGCCAAGCACAAGTGTACCGAACGCCGCGATATCCCAGGCAGCACGGCTTTCGTACCGTCTGTGGCAGGGCTGATCATTGCGGGTGAGGTCGTAAAGGATCTCGCAAAACGCTGAGGAGGGACTGTTTATGAAACTCATGATTGCATCGGATATCCACGGCGCGGCAGGCTATTGCCGTGACCTGCTTTCCGCGTTTGACCGGGAAGGAGCAGCCCGACTCCTGCTTCTGGGTGACATTCTCTACCACGGCCCGCGCAACGATCTGCCGGACGAATATGCCCCCAAACAGGTGCTGGCCATGCTCAACGAACGGCGAGACCGGCTCTTCTGCGTCCGCGGCAACTGCGACACGGAGGTTGACCAGATGGTGCTGAACTTCCCGATTCTGGCCGATTACAGCATCTTCCCGGTTGGAAACCGGCTGATCTACGCCACGCACGGCCACGTCTACAACACCGCGCACCTGCCGCCGCTCTGCCCCGGCGATATTCTCCTGCACGGCCATACACATGTACCCGCGTGGGAGCCGTTCGGCGAGGAAAACCTCTATTTGAACCCCGGCTCTGTCTCCATTCCGAAAAACGGCTCCGCACGCGGCTATCTGACGCTGGAAGACGGCGTTTTTCAGTGGAAAACGCTTTCCGGCGACGTATACCATACGCTCACGCTGTAATATGGTGCTTATACACAGCAAAAACAGGCTTCCCATCGAACCCGTTCGATGGGAAGCCTGTTGTCTGTTTGCCGGTTCATTCGCCCTTGACTTTGTAGCCGCAGATGCGGATAGCAGCCTTCGCAAGTTCTGCCGTCGGGTCAACGAATGGCCCGGGCTGCGGCAAAGTATCGGCGATAATAGGCAATTCCGTGCAGCCGAGGATAAAATAGTCCGCGCCGCGCGCGCGAAGTCCGTCCAGAAGCGCCTGCCATGCACCCTGCTCCGGTTCAAGCGGCTTGGATGCCTTCACAACATCGTAGATCAGGTGCATCAGCACATCCTGCTCGCCTTCGTCCGGCACAAGACAGTGCACGCCCTGTGCATTCAGCGCCTTTTCATAAAGGCCGGTTGCAAGCGTGCCCTTCGTTGCGAGGATTGCAGCGGTCTGGCCGGGAAAATCCTTTGCGCATGTCTTCGCCGTAGCCTCGAGCATACTGAGAAACGGCAGGCTTGTCATGGCCTGCAGGCGGGGAAGGAAATAATGCGCGGTGTTGCACGGCATGATAACGCAGTCCGCGCCGCAGCGCTCCAACGAGCGCAGAGCCGAGGCCATTTCCGGCACAGGATCCGGCCCGCCGGACAAAATTGCTGCCGTGCGGTCTGGAATGCGAGCGTTGGAATCGATATAGACGCGGATGTGCTCGTTGTCGCAGGCTGCATCTGTCAGAAGCGTGATCTTGCGGAACAAATCCGCCGTTGCAAGCGGTCCCATGCCGCCTAAAATGCCGATGGTCTTACCCATGGCGATTCCTCCTTGATGGGAAATATCTGATATAGAAAGAGGGGACGGACTGTTGTCCGTCCCCCTTTTATTAGGACTTGATTGTCAGTTTGAACGAATTAGCCCTTGATTGCGCCCTGATCGTCAACCGTGATGACGGTAGCGAAGTCGGAAGCAGTCTTGCTGATGTCGTTGCTGACGGTGATGACGCCGTTGTACATATCAGCGACCATCGCCTTGTAGTCGTCCTGCGTGAAGCTGTCGGACCACTGCGTGCCCTCGCCCATCGGGATCTGGACGTAGTTCGCTTCGGGATCGTCCGCGGAGACGAGGCCCAGCGTTGCGATCTTGCCAACATAGTTTGCCCAGTTGCCGTTGATGATGACGTCGTTCAGCGTGTCGTAAGTAGCGGGGTACAGGCCCTTCATAGCAGAGGTAACGGTCAGGCCGTCAACACCCGCATAGTTTGCAATAACGCCAGCCTGGTCAACGTCAACGCCGATGACCTTGCCGTTCGCCTTCTTGGCAGCGTCAACAGCGGAGGTGTAGATGCCGCCGCCGCAGGCGAAGACGACCTCAGTGCCGTTTGCATACCAGGTATCCATAACAGCAGTGATGTCAGCATCGCCGAAGAACTGACCGCCATAGACGTACTTCACAGTGACGTCGGACAGGCCCAGATCGGCAGCCGCAGCGTCAACGCCCTGCACGAAGCCGTAGCCATAGCGGATAACGGCGGGAACAGCCATGCCGCCCAGGAAGCCGAGGCTCTTGTAGCCCAGCTTGACAGCAGCGTAACCGGCCATGTAGCCGCAGAGTTCTTCCTGATAGATTGCGCAGTAGACATTGCTCATGTCAACATACTTTTCGAGATCCCAGTTGTCGGGGTTGTAGTCATAGCTTTCGCCAGCCTTGGCAACACCGGCCTCGAGCAGGTCGCCCTTGGCAACGTCGAGCGCGATGAACTTGACATCGGGGAATTCCGGAGCAGCCTCAACGATCGCGCCGCCGAACGCATAGCCCGGCATAACGATGACGTTGTAGCCTTCGTCAACAGCCTTTTCGATCATGGCAACACGGTCAGCAGTGTTGTCGCCGGCGGGCTTGAAGTAGCTGAACTGTACGCCGTTGTCCTCGCAGAAAGCCTTGCAGGCTTCGTAGGTGGTCTGGTTGAAGGACTGGTCGGTGATATCGCCGTAGTCGGTGATCATGGCGACAGCGTACTCGGTGTTGTCAGCCGGCTCTTCGGTGGGTTCTTCTTCCTTGGTCTCCTCAGCGGGAGCGGGCTCTTCGTCCTTGGTCTCTTCTGCGGGAGCGGGAACCGGGGTGGTTTGTTCGGGTTCGTCGGTGGTCTCTGCGGGCTTGGATGCGCAGGCAGCCAGGCTCAGGACCATGACCAGAACCAGAAGCAGTGCAAGATACTTCTTCATTTGAAAATCTACCTCTTTCATAATATTATTCCGTGCCGGACTGCGGCAGGCCGTACCCCGGCGGCAGAATTGCCCCCTTATAGGGGGAGCAATTTTGATTATATCAGCTTTCGCTGCTGATTGCAATGACTTTTCACAGCTTCTTCCATGTTTTTCACAGCTTTTTTGCCTGCAGCATCCATTTGAGAATCCGGATTGCTGCCTTTTCCAGACCGATGCGGTCGGAACGGAGCGTTTCATCGCCCCAGAGCATGCCGCCGTAGCCGCAGTCGAGCAGCCATGCGCGCAGAAGCGGACTGTTTTCCGTGAGCCGCTGGCCGGAGATGGCGCAGTCCGGCAGCTTTGCCGCGCGGCAGCCGTCTGCGGCAATCTCAAACGGAAGACCATACACGTCGCGCAGCGCGGACTGGGAAACGGAGACGGCCTCCGGCAGGCTCTGTGCGTGCAGCACAGCCGTCCCATAGGGCCACGCGCCACCGGCCAGTGCCGCCGTCATGGTGCCGCAGACGACCGGGTCCTCCGACCATTTTTCTGCGAACCGCGCCTCCTGCGGCGAACGCATTATGCCTGTATCCGGCCCCAGCCAAAGCTGAACGCCAAGTTCTGCCATTTCAAGGCCCACCGCGCGGCCGACAGCCCGGACGACTTCCTGGTCAAACGAGCAGGCAAGCTGTGCGGGCGCGGGGAAGACTGTCGCGCACTGCCGCCGGACAATCTCGCCCGTTTCCTCATCCGGGATATCGCGCAGCAGGCGCAGCCCCTGCGCGCCGCCCGCAATCTGTACGGCGGGAATGCCGTAGCGCTCGATCGCCGCCGACGCACCAAGCACGCCGGGGACGGATGCTGCCTCTCTGCCGAAGCCGCAGACCAACCGCTCCAGATTTTCCGTGTCCATATCGGCCACGAGATGGAACACGCTGCACCGGCCCTCGCGCACGTCAGCAAGCGTATGATGCTCCCCGTCCGGGCGGCAGCCGGTAAATTCCCGGCCCTTTCTGCGGCTGCGGCGGGGCAGATTGCGATCCGAAAAGCGGATGGCGTGTTTGTGCGCCTGCTCGATCTCGGCCAGATCCTCAGGGAACTGGAAGCAGACGTTTTCCGGCCGCGTGCGTTCCTGTGCGGCAGACAGTGTAAGCGGCTCCGCCGCCTGCACCACGGCGCTGCGCGTCAGGCGGATAGAGCCTGCCAGATAGCAGGCGCGGCTGCTTGTCCCGATACGGATATCATAATACCCCGCATCCAGCACGAATGCGTGTGCGTGTTCGCGGTAGACGGAAAGTTCTGTGATAGGGAAGCGCAGCGTGACCGTCTGACTCTCGCCGGGGGCGAGCAGGCGGCTTTTCTGGAAGCAGTCCAGAAAGCTTACCGGCCGCGTCAGATCGCCCTCAGGCCGCGTTACATAGACCTGCACAAGTTCGCTGGCGGCAAATTCCTCTCCGGTGTTGACCAGCTCCGCGCTCACCGTCACATCGCAGCCGTCAAGCCCGGCCGAGACGCTGCCGAACGCAACCGTCCCATAACTCAGGCCGTGGCCAAACGGATAGCGCACGGGGACGCCGAAGGAATCAAAATAGCGGTAGCCCGTAAACTGGTCTGCTGCGGCGCTGGCGTCGGAAAACGCCTCCGCATGCTCGGGCCAGCTGAAGGAAAGATGGCCGGCCGGCATGACCTTCGCCGTCAGCACGTCGGCAAGCGCCCCACCCGCCTCCTGCCCCGCAAGGCCGAGAAAGACGATTGCGCCGCACGAGAGCGCAGCCTCGTTCAACTCGATAAAGCCCGGCGCAGCCAGCACGAGCACCGTCCGGTCGAATACAGACGTGACGCGCGTGAGCATAGCCGTCTCCTCGTCGGTCAGCTGGAGGCTATAGCGCTCCGGCGTCCTGCCGATGACGACGACAGCCGCCGCGCAGTCATGGCGCAGGGCCCCAAAATCGAGCGTTGTCAGCGGCATTTCGCTGCCCTCCGGGTGTTCTACCGCCCATGTGCGGTATTTGCGGGCCAGAAGCGCGTCTGGCCTGACCGTCTCGCTTGCTGCAAGTCCGTCCAGGACGCCGATTGCACGCCACGGCGTCATCGTTTTGTCGAAAGCGGGCGTCTGAAGCTGTTTGATGCCAAACACCGCGACAGGCAGCGGCGCACCGTCCTCCTGCGGCAGCAGCGGGAGCGTCCGGTTCTTGTTCTGCAGCAGCACGATTCCGGCAGCGGCAGCAGCGCGCGCAGTCAGTGCGTGGTCGCTCATTCTGAGTGTGATATCCATATGTGTTCTCCTATTTTATTGTCAAAGTATGTCGAGCCTGTTTTAACAGGCGGGAATGCAATTTCTGTAGGGGCCGACAACTCTTGTAAACAATCTGGGCTTGACAGACTCTGTTGGCCCGCTGGAAGCAGTGCTTTTTCAGAAATCTTACGGCGAATACAGATATGCCTGCACGCATGGTTGTAGGGGTCGATGCCCACATCGACCCGGCAGAATGCAGCGTTTTAACGGAAATCTCAGGTGAATTCGCAACTCCCCAGCGGGCCGATGCAGGCATCGGCCCCTACAGTCAAGTGGGTAAGTGCATACGAATTCGCCGAGAATTTTTGATGATTTGGTGCATTCTGCTGGGCGGACAGAGTCGTCCACCCCTATAAACGGGTAGGAATATGTTTATAGCTTCCCCAGCTTTCCGGCCACATAGCCGGACGACCAGGCCCATTGCAGGTTGTATCCGCCGCAGTCGCCGTCGATATCCAGAACCTCGCCGCAGGCGAACACACCGGGAGCAAGCCGACTTTCAAGCGTGTCGGCGCGGAATTCCGCCGTCCGGACACCGCCAGCCGTCACCTGCGCGCTCTCAAAGCCGGAAACACCTGTAACGGGGAGAGAAAAATATTTAATTGCATTTACCAGTGCGTCCAGCGCCGCGTCGGAAACGGACGCAAGCGGCTGCGCGCCGAGGCCGCGGGCATGGCAGAGCGTCTTGCCGAGGCGCGGGTGAAGCATGCCGGAAAGCAGTTCCTCGCCAGCCAGTACCGGGAACGCTGCGCGCCGCGCCTGCAAAAGCCCTCGCACCTGCGGCGCGGGATAGTCCCGCAGAAAATCGAGCAGCAGTTCGGCGCCCTGTGCCTGTCCCGCTGCCCGCGAAAGCGCGAATGCAACTGGGCCGGAAACGCCCGTCTCTGTAAACTGCGCCTCGCCCGCGTCCTCCTGTATTGTTCTGCCGTCTGCGCGCAGGCGCATGCGGCAATCTGCCCGCACGCCCTTCAGCCCCCGGATAGAAGCCGGGTCCGTGCGGATCTGTGTGAGGCTGGGGTGCAGCGCCGTGCGGCTGTGGCCAAGCTGTGAAAGCAGTTCATAGCCGGACATTGTTCCGCCCAGCGCCTTTCCCGCGCAGCCGCCGCAGGCGACGATCAGCTTATCGCCGAAATACGCGCTGCTGTCCGCGCCCGTAACCTGATAGCCGCGCGCTTTTTTCTTCACGTTCTGCGCGTCGAAGCCGCAGACAAGCTGCACACCCGCCTGTGCGGCGGCGAACCGCAGCACATCCACGACACTGTTGGCCTGATCAGAGAGAGGATAGACCCGCCCGGACGGCTCCGCCGCAGTCAGCAGGCCCAGCGCGTGAAAAAAGTCCAGCGTAGTGTTTCCATCAAACCGCGAAAGTGCGGCGCGGGCAAAGCCCGCGTCCTGCCCGTGATAGTGCTCCGGGGATAAATCGAGGTTCGTCAGGTTGCACCGGCCGTTGCCGGTGGCGAGCAGCTTGCGCCCGACACGCGACTGCCGTTCAAGAACGGTGACGGTATTTCTTTCATCCTGCGCGGCAGAAAGCGCGGCCATCAGTCCGCTGGCTCCGCCGCCGAGAATCACAACCTTCATGTGCTGCTCCTTGCTGCGATGAACTGCGGCCGGGAAGCCCGGCGCGCCAAAGCCTCCTCTTGCCGTGCCCCGCACGGGAAGGGGAGGTGGCATTTGCGAAAGCAAATGGCGGAGGGGATGGGGTACGGGGTTCAGAGTACTCTGCAATTTGTGTGTACAAAATCCCCTCAGGCCCTTCGGGCCAGCTCCCCTTTATTCAAAGGGGAGCCTTAAGGCATCACCGCACAATTGTGTCTGCGTGCCTCGCCGGGGCTTTTCCGCCAATTCTGCGGTTTGAAAAACGAGAAATACACAAAGTATTCCTTCGTTTTCCAAACCTTGACTTGACGAAAAATCCCACGCCGAGTCATCTTGCCAAATTATGCGGTGACGCCTTAATTTACTTACTGCATTCGCTGCTCCAGTGCGGCCAGGCGCAGACTGGCGCAGAAGATCTCCATCGCCTGCTCCAACTCCTCAACCGGGGGCAGGGACGGGGCAATGCGGATGTTGGAATCCTGCGGGTCGCGGCCATAGGGGAACGTCGCGCCCGCACCGGTCATGACGACACCGGCTTCCTTGCACAGTGCCAGCGTGCGCTTGGCAAGCCCCGGGGCCGTGTTGACCGAGACGAAATAACCGCCTTTCGGCCGCTGCCAGGACGCAATGCCGAGCGGCGCGATCTCGGTGTCCAGATGGCGCAGAACGCACTGGAACTTCGGGTTCAGAATGGCTGCGTGCTTCTTCATAAGTTCCAGCGTGTGGGCCTTGTCCTTTAAAAAGCGCACATGGCGCAGAGAGTTGACCTTGTCATAGGAAATGGTCTGGATGCCGATGAGTTTTTGCAGATACGCCTGATTGGCCTCGCTCGTAGCCATAACGGAAAAGCCCGCGCCGGGGAGCGTGACCTTGGACGTGGAGGCAAATTCATAGACCATGCCGTCGTTGCCGGCCTCGCGGCAGAGTGTCAGGATATCCTGGAAGGGAACAAATTCGCCGTCAAACTCATGGATGCAGTAGGCGTTATCCCACATGAGGGCAAAATCGGGCGCGGCGGGCTTCAAAGCCGCGATGCGCGCGACCGTCTCGTCGGAATAGACGATGCCGTCGGGGTTGGAGTATTTCGGCACGCACCACATGCCCTTGACAGCCGGGTCCTTGACCGCTTCTTCGACCTTGTCCATGTCGGGGCCGGTGGGGGTCATGGGAATTGTAATGAGTTCAAAGCCAAACGATTCGGTGATTTTAAAATGGCGGTCGTAGCCGGGCGCCGGGCAGAGCCACTTGACGGTATCCAGCTTGCACCACGGCTTTTCCGAACGTGCAAGACCGTGCGTATAGCCCTTGCTGACCAGATCGTACATGAGCGTCAGCGATGCGTTGCCGCCGATGAAGCACTCTTCGCTCTTGCAGCCGAGCACATCCGCCCAGTATTCCTTTGCTTCCTTGAGGCCGGACAGTTCGCCGTAGTTGCGGGCATCGACGCCGTTGGACATGCAGTCCTCCGGGGTCTTGAGGATGCTGAGGATATCGGAGACGAGATCAAGCTGTTCCTTGCCGGGCTTGCCTCTTGCCATGTTGAGTTTCAGTTCCTTCGCCTTCAGCGCGTCGAACTGCGCCTTGACTGCTGCGTATTCCTCGCGCAGCTGTGCGGGGGTCAGATTCTGATATACAGTACTCATACCGTCGTGATCCTTTCTTCCATCCATTCTTTGCAGCGTCGCTGCCTGATATATTCAGTATATCGCGTCCGCCTGTTAAAAGCAAGCAAAAAGCCCGTTTTCCCAAGGAAAGCGCCGCACAGCGGGTGTTGACGAATCTTCCATTTTCGGGTATGATAGAATGACTCTTGCCGTGGAGGTGTGTGTACGGACTTGGATGAGGCAATGATGCGCGAAGCGCTCCTGCTTGCACAGGAAGCGGCAGCGGACGGTGAGGTTCCGGTGGGGTGTGTGATTACACTGGAAGACCGCATTGTCGGCCGTGGCCGCAACCGGCGCGAAAAAGGAAAAACGGCGCTGGCCCACGCAGAACTGGAGGCCATCGGCGAAGCCTGCCGGACGCTTGGCGGCTGGCGGCTGTGGCAGTGTACGCTGTATGTGACGCTGGAGCCATGCCCCATGTGTGCCGGTGCGATTTTAAACGCGCATCTGCCGCGCGTCGTCTTCGGCGCGTGCGATCCAAAATCCGGCGCGGCGGGAAGTCTTGTCGATCTGCTGCATCTGCCAGGCTGTTTTCAGCCGGAGGTCAGCGGCGGCATACTGGAAGCGGAATGTTCACAGGCGCTGCGCGATTTTTTCCGCGCACTGCGCCACGGTAACCGCAGACGTATTGAACCATCGGTTACCACACGCGCGTCCTTAATGGATGCAGATGAAAAAAAGGAAGGAACTCTCTATGCGTTATCAGATCACGTCTGACTCTACCTGTGATCTCAGCCCGGAGCAGCTGGAACGGTACAACATCCGCCTGCTGCCCCTCTATGTGAGCATGGACGGCAAGACGCTGCGCGACGGCGTGGACGTCAAGCCCGATGATATCTATGCGCACGTCTCTGCCGGCGGAAGTCTGCCGCAGACAGCGGCGGTCAATCTGGCCGATTATGTCCGCGCGTTTACAGAGTTGTCTGAAAAAAACGACTTCGTCATCCACGTCTGTATCTCTCTGGATTTTTCCTGCTGCTATCAGAACGCGAAACTGGCAGCGGCGGATTTTGACAACGTATACGTCGTCGATTCCAGAAATTTATCCACAGGTCATGGACTTGTTGTGTTGGAAGCCGAGCGCATGGCGCGCGAAGGCATGGAGCCGGACGATATTGTTGCGGCGCTGCACGATCTGACAGGCCGTGTGGAAGCCAGCTTCATTCTTGACCGGCTGGATTACATGAAAAAGGGCGGCCGCTGCTCCGCCGTGACGCTTCTGGGCGCAAATCTTTTAAAGCTTCGCCCGTGCATTGAGGTCAAGGACGGCAAAATGGGCGTCGGCAAAAAATATCGCGGCAGCTTTGACAAATGCGTCTGCGAGTATATCACCGACAAAATTGGAAACCGCAGCGATCTGGAACTGCGCCGCGTGTTCATCACGCACTCCGGCGTGTCGGAAGAAACGGTGCAAAAGGCTGTGGAAACTGTGCAAAAGTTACAGCCGTTTGAGGAGATCTGCGTCACGCGTGCCGGCTGCACCGTCAGCAGCCACTGCGGACCGGGGACCCTTGGCGTGCTGTATATCCGAAAGGCGGACAAATGAGAGCAGTACTGGAAGCGCGCTCCGGCTTGGCGCCGGAGCAGATCGACACGCTCTGCGCATTCGGGCAGGCGCTGATTGAAAAGAACAAAGTCATGAACCTCACAGCCATCACTGAGCCGCAGGCCGTGGCCGAACTGCATTTTCTCGACTGCATCGCACTTTTGCAGGCAGAGGACTTTTCCGGCAAGCGCGTGATCGATGTTGGCTGCGGCGCGGGCTTTCCCGGCGTCCCGCTGAAAATTGCGGAGCCGTCGATCAGACTGACGCTTCTGGATTCTCTGGCCAAGCGCATGACATGGCTGCGGGAGATTCTGCCGCAGCTTGGCGTAGAAGCCGAGGTTGTCACTGCCCGGGCAGAAGAATTTGTCCAGACCTGCCGGGAGCAGTATGACATTGCGACGTCCCGCGCCGTGGCGCGGCTGAATATCCTGTCGGAACTCTGCCTGCCGTATGTAAAGGTGGGCGGCGCGTTCCTGGCGATGAAGGGTGCGCTGGCAGGCGAGGAAATGGAAGAGGCAAAGCGCGCCGTGGCGCTGCTTGGCGGAACGATCGAGCGCGTGTACGAATATCCCATTCAGGATGCCGTACACAAGGCCGTTGTGATCCGTAAAATCAAGTCCACACCGCTCAAATATCCCCGCGCGTTTGCAAAAATCAAAAAAACTCCGCTATAAACAAACCGACCCGCAGAAGGCTGAGCCTCCTGCGGGTATTTTTTTCCGCGATATTTGAAAGAGTTCAAAATTTCTGACGCACCAAAGGCACTCCTTGTACCCAAGGGAAATTGGCGCGAAGCGCCTGAGGGGATTCGCGTGCTGCAACTTACAGCGCACTCTGAAATCTAAAACAAATCCCCTCCGTCATTTGCTGACGCAAATGACACCTCCCCTTACCGCGCAGAGCGCGGCAAGGGGAGGCTTTTGTGGGACTGCGGCGAATTCGTACTGCCCTGCAATTTTTGAATGCAAGGCTGATTTACCGCGGCCATTCAAACGCAACTACCTACAAATTTGGAATACCGTAACAGGCGGCGCATCCTCATGCTTTGAATTTCCGGCTCTCCAGAACCGCCTGCTCGTCGCAGCGGTTGTTTTTTTCGTTTTCCTCGTGGCCCTTGACCCAGTGATAGTGCATCTCGTGCTGGCTCACGAGGCCGAGGAGCAATTCCCAGAGGTCGGGGTTCAGAGCAGGCTTTTTGTCAGACTTGACCCAGCCCTTTTTCCGCCAGCCCCATGCCCAGCCCTTTTCCAATGCATCAATAACGTATTTGGAGTCGGAATAAAGTTCTACAACACACGGCTCGCGCAGAGCAAGCAGGGCCTGTATGACTGCGGTGAGTTCCATGCGGTTGTTCGTGGTGCGCGCTTCGCCGCCGGAGATCAGTTTCTCGTGTCCGTTATACTCCAGAATCGCGCACCAGCCGCCGGGGCCGGGATTGCCGGAGCAGGCCCCATCGGTGTAGATGGTGACGGTCTTCATGCCTCTTCGTTCTCCGCGGGCTCTTCCGGCTCCCGGTCCACGCGGTCCACGGAAATAACGCGGCTGCCGGATTCAAGGCGCATGAGAATGACGCCCTGCGTGTCACGGCCGTAGACATTGATATCTGCCGCCGCCATGCGGATGAGCACGCCGCCGTTTTCAATCAGCATGATATCGTCCGCGTCGTCCACGATTGCCACGCCCGCGATTCTGCCGGTCTTGGCCGTGATGTTATAGCCCTTGAGGCCCTTGCCGCCGCGGTTCTGCGGACGGCGCTGGCCGTCCTCGCCGAGGCGCAGATAGGCTTCTATCTCCGTGCGCTTGCCGTAGCCGTATTCCGTGACGGAAAGCAGCTGCTTTGCCTTCGCGGCGATTCCCGCGCCGACCACATAGTCGCCCGCGTCCAGCATCATACCGCGCACACCGGCCGCGTCGCGGCCCATGACGCGCACGTCGTTTTCGTTGAAGCAGATGACCATGCCGTTCGCGCTTGCAAGCAGGATATCCTGCTTGCCGTCGGTCTTCATGACGGCGATCAATTCATCGCCCTCCGAGAGCGTCAGCGCGCGGATACCGGCCTTGCGCGCGGTATTGAGGCTTGCCAGCTCCAGCCGCTTGACGGTGCCGTTTCTGGTGACGAAGACGAGATAATCCTCGTCGAACTCATGCACGGTGATACCCGCCGTGACCTTCTCGCCCGGCTCAAACGGGAGAATGTTGACCAGATTCGTGCCCTTGGCCGTGCGGCCTGCCTCCGGGATCTGATAGCCCTTGCGGCGGTGCACCTTGCCGAGGTTCGTGAAGAAGAGGATATAATCATGCGTGGAGGCGGTGAACACACCCTCTACGAAGTCCTCCTCCTTCGTCGTCATGCCCGTGACGCCTCTGCCGCCGCGCTTCTGGCTGCGGTAGGTCGAGGCGGGAACGCGCTTGCAGTAGCCCGCGTGGGAGAGCGTGAAGACGCACTGTTCTTCTTCGATCAGGTCTTCAATGTCGATCTCGTCCTCGACGTCCTGAATTTCAGTCAGACGGTCGTCGCCGTATTTATCGCGGATGGCAGTCAATTCGTCCTTCAGAACGCCCTTGAGCATTTCCTCGTTCGACAGCAGCTCGCGGTAATATTCGATGCGCTTTTCAAGCTCTGCGTATTCCGCCTCAAGCTTTTCGCGCTCCAGACCCTGCAGGCGCTTGAGCTGCATATCCAGCACGACCTGCGCCTGAATTTCGGACAGATTGAACCGCTCCATCAGGCGCTCTTTCGCGTTGTCATAGCTTTCGCGGATGGTCTTGATGACCTCGTCGATATTGTCCTCGGCGATCAGCAGGCCTTGCAGCACGTGCTGCCGGTCGAGCGCTTTTTTGAGGTCGTACTGCGTCCGCTTTGTGATGATCTCCTCCTGGAAGGCGAGATATTCATCGAGCATATGGCGCAGGGACAGAATCTTCGGCTGCTGCTGGTTGTTGACCAGCGCAAGCATCGTCACGCCAAACGTCGTCTGCATCTGCGTCTGGGCAAACAGCCGGTTCAGAACGACCTGCGGGTTCGCGTCCTTTTTGAGTTCAATGACGACGCGCATACCGTTGCGGTCGGTTTCGTCGCGGATGTCGGAAATGCCCTCAAGGCGCTTGTCGCGCACCTGCTCGGCCATGTTGGCGATGAGCTGGCGTTTGTTGACCTGATAGGGAAGCTCGGTGACGATGATGCGCTCGCGGTTCTGGCCGAATTCCTCAAACTCCGTCCGGGCGCGGACGGTAATCTTGCCGCGGCCCGTGGCATACGCGGCGCGGATGCCGCTGCGGCCCATGATAATGCCCTTTGTCGGGAAATCCGGACCCTTGATATAGTCCATGAGGTCTGCCAGCTCCGCCTCCGGGTTTTCCAGAATGCAGATACAGGCGTTGATGACCTCGGTCAGGTTGTGCGGCGGGATATTCGTCGCCATGCCGACGGCGATGCCGGACGAGCCGTTGACCAGCAGATTCGGGAAGCGCGAGGGAAGAACGCGCGGTTCCTTTCTCGATTCGTCGAAGTTCGGGTCCCACAGAACCGTTTCCTTGTCGATATCGCGCAGCATCTCGTTGCAGAGCTTCGACATACGCGCCTCGGTGTAACGATAGGCCGCAGGGGGATCGCCGTCAACGGAACCGAAGTTGCCGTGGCCGTCGACAAGCGGATAGCGCATGGAGAAATCCTGCGCCAGCCGGACCATCGCGTCATAGACCGATGCGTCGCCGTGCGGATGATACCGGCCCAGCACGTCGCCGACGCACGTCGCCGACTTCTTGAACGGCTTGTCGGAGGTCAGACCGTCCTCGTACATGGCGTAGAGAATGCGCCGGTGGACGGGCTTCAGACCGTCGCGTACATCGGGCAGCGCACGGCCGACAATGACGGACATCGCGTAGTCGATGTACGAGCTTTTCATCTCATGCACAAGCTCCGACTGCACGATCCGCTGTTCGGGGAACATGATATCCTCGGGCTTGTAGTCTTTTTTATGTGCCATTTATGCTTTCTCCTTTGTAGGGGCGGACGACTCTGTCCGCCCCAGGGAAGTTGCGTGTTCAGAACTGCTCATTTACAAACAGGGCATTTCTTCCGGGCGGACAGAGCCGTCCGTCCCCTGCGATTTCTTCCAGACAGGTCAGATATCCAGATTCACAACGTATTTCGCGTTTTCCTCGATGAACTCCTTGCGCGGCTCGACGGCCTCGCCCATGAGGACGGTGAAGATCTGGTCGGCCTGCACGGCGTCTTCGAGCGTGATGCGGCGGAGCGTGCGCGTAGTGGGGTCCATGGTCGTCTCCCACAGTTCGTGCGGGTTCATTTCGCCAAGGCCCTTGTACCGGGAGATATCAACCTTCGCGTTCGGGTTGTCCGCGCGCATTTCGGCGGAGATCTGGTCACGCTCGGGGTCGGAATACGCCACGCGCTGCGTCTTGCCGCGCGAGAGCTTGTAAAGCGGCGGGACGGCGGAATAGACATAGCCGTGCTCGATCAGGGGCCGCATGAAGCGGAAGAAGAATGTGAGCAGGAGCGTGCGGATATGGCTGCCGTCGACGTCGGCATCGGCCATGATGATGACCTTGTGATAGCGCAGCTTGTCGAGGTTAAATTCGTCGCCGATGCCGGCGCCGAGCGCGGTGATGACCGGCTGCAGCTTGTCGTTGCCGTAGACCTTGTCGGCCCTTGCCTTTTCCACGTTCAGCATCTTGCCCCAGAGGGGGAGGATGGCCTGGAAGCGGGAATCTCTACCCTGTGTGGCCGAACCGCCTGCGGAATCGCCCTCGACGATGTAGAGCTCGGTGAGCGTGGGGTCGGTGTCGTTGCAGTCGCGCAGTTTATCCGGCATCTGGCCGGATTCAAGGCCTGTCTTGCGGCGGATGGCCTCGCGGGCCTTCCTGGCGGCCTCGCGTGCGCGGTTGGCCATCATGGCCTTGTCGAGAATGAGTTTGCCGACGGCGGGGTTTTCCTCAAGGAATTCCGTCAGCTGCTGCGTAACGATGTTGCTGACAAGCGTGCGCATGGAGGCGTTGCCGAGCTTGGCCTTTGTCTGGCCCTCGAACTGCGCCTCGGTCAGCTTGACGGAAACGATGGCGGTCAGACCTTCGCGCACATCGTCGCCGGTGACCTTGTCGTCGCCCTTGATATAGCCCTTTTTGACGCCGTAGGCGTTGAGCACGTTTGTCAGTGCCCGCTTAAAGCCCTCCTCGTGCATACCGCCTTCTGGGGTATGGATATCGTTTGCAAACGAGACGATGTTGGAGTTGAACGAGTCGTTATACTGCAGCGCGACCTCCGCCGTGTCGTCTCCCTTGGAGCCGGACATATAGATGACCTGCTCGTGGATCGGCGTTTTGTGGCGGTTGTACCAGCGGACGAATTCGCGGATACCGCCCTCGTAGCACATGGAGTCCATGCGTTCCTTTTCGGGCTTGTCGGCGGATTCGATGCGCTCGTCGCGGATGGTGATGTGCAGACCGGCGTTCAGAAACGCCTGCTCGCGCATACGGGTATGGAGCGTTTCGTAGTCATATTCCAGCGTGTCGAACATCTCGGGGTCGGGCTTGAAGGTGACCTTCGTGCCGTGCTTGTCCGTGGTGCCGATGATGCGCATTTCCTGGGTAATATGGCCGCGGGAGAATTTCATCTGATAAATTTTCCCGTCCTTGCTGACCTCGACCTCCAGCCACTCGGAAAGGGCGTTGACGACCGACGCGCCGACGCCGTGCAGACCGCCGGAGACCTTATAGCCCCCGCCGCCGAATTTGCCGCCCGCGTGCAGGACGGTATAGACGACCTCCAGCGCGGGCTTGCCGGTCTGGGCCTGAATGTCGACGGGGATGCCGCGGCCATCGTCGGTGACGGTGATGGTGTTGCCCTCGTTGATGGTCACAACGACGTGCTTGCAGTATCCGGCCAGCGCCTCGTCGATCGCGTTGTCGACGATCTCATAGACCAGATGGTGCAGACCTGAGCTGCTGGTCGAGCCGATATACATGCCGGGCCGCTTTCTGACGGCCTCCAATCCCTCCAGAACCTGGATCTGACTGGCGTTGTATTCGTGTTCGGCTTCGATGATATCTTTGATTTCTTCTGTCATATTGCTTCTCCTTTAGCAGAGATCGGACTGCGCTGCGCGTCCTGCATCCGTTTGAGCAGGACGGCGGCGTTATATTTTGTCAGAATGACGCGGTTTTCTCCGTATTCGCTGACGACCAGAAAGGATTTCGGCAGCTCGTCCGTCGCTTCGACGATGGCGCCGGCCTTCTGTGCCTCTGCGAGAAATTTCCGCGTCCATTTGGAGCAGCTGGTGTTGTCCAGATCGAACACGCCGATTACAGATTCGGCGCGGACGGAGAAATCGCCGCCGATATTCAGATACATGATGATTCCTCCCGGATCTGTCCGCTCTCCACGAAAATGCGTTTTCCGATATTTGTGATGCGTTCCGGCTCACAGCAGGTGATAAGCACCTGACCGGAGCGAATTTGATTGAGCACGAAATCCTGCCGCCGCGCGTCCAGTTCGGACAGCACATCGTCCAGCAGCAGAACCGGCTCTTCGCCGGTATCGGCGCGGAATAATTCGCGCTCAGCCAGCTTCAGGCTGATAGCTGCCGTGCGGGTCTGGCCCTGAGAGCCGTAGGCTTTGACGGAGCGGTCGCCGAGGAGCGTTTCAAAATCGTCTTTGTGCGGGCCGGACAAACACTGACCGGAATCCAACTCGGCGCGGTAATGCGCCTGCTGGTGATCAAGCAGCTGCTGAAAGATGACTTTTTTTTCTGCGAACGGGTCTGTCACGGTCGAAACAGTCTGATAGACAAGGGAAAGTTCCTCCCGTCCGCCAGAAAATTCCGCATGGTACAGCCGCGCCTGTTTGGAAAGTTCCCGCAGGAATTTTGCCCGGTAGGCGATTATGACCGCACCGACCTGCGCCATGCGGTAGTTGAATTCCGGCAGCGGCTCCAGAAGGGATGGGGCCTCGTGATAATCTTTTAAAATTCTTGATTTGCTGTCATACAGCTTCTGATATTCTGCCAGCGCCTGCGCATAGCCGGGCCGAAGCTGGCAGAGGGCGGTATCGAGAATCTTTCGCCTTCCGGCGGACCCACTTTTTAAAATCAGCAAATCGTCCGGGCAGAACAGAACGGTCGTCAGCACGCCGGATAGTCCGGCGGCGGAGCGCTGCTTTACGCCGCCGATGTACAGCTGCCGCGGCTTTCTTCCGGAAAACAGCACAGCCCGCAGGCTCTGTTCCCGGCCGCCGGAAAACAGACTGCAATTCAGGTCTGTAAATTCTGTGCCGAAGCGGATGAGTTCCTGATTGCGGGCGGTGCGAAAGCTTTTGCCGGTAGACAAATAAAAAACGGCTTCCAGCAGATTGGTCTTTCCCTGCGCATTTTCTCCGACAATCAGATTGACGCCGGGATGAAAGCTGACGCTGGCCGTCTCGTAATTCCGAAAATCGTAGAGTTGCAGGCTTTGCAGCTTCATGCGTGCTCTTCCGTGACGCGCCAGGTATTCTGCAGGAATGTGACCTCGTCTCCGGGGTGAAGCTTCTTGCCGCGCATCGTGCAGACCTCGCCGTTAACGCGGACTTCACCCTCCTGAATAAAGGTCTTGGCCATGCCGCCGGATTCAATGGCGTTGGCGAATTTCAGAAAATCCTGCAGTTTGATAAACTCGGTATGAATAGGGATCTCAATCGGCGCGTCCGAAAGCTTTTTTGTGACTCTGACCTTCATCTTATTCCCCCGCTTTCAGCCGGACCGGCAGAACCATGTAGCTGTACCGCTCAGATCCGTCACAAGGATTCATGACGATGGGGCTGAGTCCGTTGATTAGTTCAAGTGAGCATTCCGCATCCGGAATCGCGCGCAGCGCGTCGAGCAGATACCGGCAGTTGAAGCCAATCTCCATATCCTGCCCGTCGCCCGCGATCTGGCAGACGTCATGTGCTTCGCCGATGGTGGAAACAGAGCGGAAATCCGCCGTATTCTCGCCGAATTTGCAGCGCACCGGGCTCTTGAGCTTTTCAGAGATGATCAGGCCGACGCGCTCGATGGAATCGGTCATTTTTGCGACGTTCACGGCCAGCTTCACCGGCTGGTTCTGCGGCAGAACGCGCCGCCAATCCAGGAATTCGCCTTCCAGCAGGCGGCAGACCAGTGTCGCCTCGCCGATGGTGAAGAGGATATGCTTGCTGCCGAGGAAGAACGTGCAAGGGTCGTCCGTATCGCCGAGAATTTTTTCCGCTTCTTTTAAAGCGGCGGCAGGCACAACAAACTTGAGTGTCCGTCCGATCGGCTCTTCCGATTTCCAGCGGCGCAGCGCCAGCCGGTAGCCGTCAACAGCGACGACTGTAATCGAAGTATCTTCTACCTCAAACAAGCAGCCGGTATGAATGGGACGGGCCTGATTTTCGCTGACGGCAAAACTGGTGCCGCCGATCATGGCTTTGAGTTCATTCTGCGGCAGGCTGATGCCTTTGTCGGACTCGACTTCCGGCAGTTCCGGGTAATCCTCGGAGGACATAGCCGTGATGGTGAACGAGGAAATGCCGCCGCGGATGGATACTTTGAATTTTTCGTCAACCGAGATGCTGACGGTATCGTCGGGCAGCTTTCGGATAATGTCGAAGAAGAGACGGGAGGGCATGATGCAGGCGCCAGTCTGCTGGATCTCGGCATCGACGGAGATGGTAATGCCCGTTTCGAGATTATAACCGGAAAGCGACAGCTTTACGCCGGCCCGGATATAAATTCCCTCGAGCGCCGGAATGGTGCTCTTCTGCGCGACGGTACGGGAGGCGACGGAGACGGCGCTCACCAGTGCGTTTTTTTCACAGGTAAATTTCATGGAACTTCCTCCGTTTCTTCTTTCAAGAGAAAGAAAGGATATTTTTTAGAAGTAGGTAGCAGTAGGGGAATTTTATGTGGAAAAGCTGTTTTTTTCTTGACAGATCAATGCTTTTTTGTCCACAGGCAGGTGTGCAGAAAAAAGAATGTTATCAACATGCAGTTTTGTGAAACTTCTGTTTCACAGCTTTCCACAGGGGAGTCGTGTGGATTCCACAGGTTGGTGTGGACAAAAATTAAAGCTTACTGTTGATGTTCGCCGTAATGTCGCGGATGTTGTCGGCGAGCGTTCCGGTGCCTGCGGCAAGCTGCTGCTCGACCTTTTTGAGCGAGTGAATGACGGTCGAATGGTCACGGCCGAATTCCTTGCCGATGTCGGGCAGGCTTAAATTGGTAAGCTTGCGTACCAGATACATGGCGACTTGCCGCGCTTCGGCAGTATTCTTGTTTTTAAGCGTTCCGCGGATAACGGATTCTTCGATGTTATAGAATCGGGAGACTTCACCAATGATGAGGTTCGGAGTGGGCAGATTTTCGGCTTTTTCCTTGTTGTACATGTCCTTGATAGCGCGGGACACGTTCGGAACGGTCAGTTCCATGTTGTCAAGGTCGTGATAGGCGCGGATCTTTTTGACCGTGCCCTCCAGCAGACGCACGTTCGAGGTCACATTTTCGGCGATGAACGTACAGACATCGTTCGGCAGATCAAAGCCAAGCGAGACGGATTTGTTCTTGATGATTGCCATGCGCGTCTCAAAATCGGGTGGCTGGATATCCGCAATCAGGCCCCACTCAAACCGCGTTTTCAGACGGTCCTCCAGACGCAGCATCTCATTGGGCGGCCGGTCTGCAGTCAGAACAATCTGGTGGTGGTTCTCGTAGAGGTTATTGAAGGTATGGAAAAATTCCTCCTGCGTCGATTCCTTGCCGGCAATAAACTGAATATCGTCAACCAGAAACAGATCGGCGTTGCGGTATTTATAGCGGAATTCATTGTTCCGGCCTTCCTGCAGGGCAGCAATCAGTTCATTTGTAAACTGATCACCCTTGATATAGACGATGTTGTAGCTGGGATGGTTTTTGTGCACGACGCTCGCAATGGCGTAGAGAAGGTGCGTTTTGCCGAGGCCGGACGGGCCATAAATGAAAAGCGGGTTATACGTTTCCGCCGGATTGTTGGCCACAGAAACAGCTGCTGCGTGCGCAAAGCGATTCGAGGAGCCGACGACGAAATTGTCAAAGGTAAACTGTGGGTTAAACTCGATGAACTCCGGTTTCTGCGATTTGCCTCGATAGGCCTCAATTTCCGTGTCGTCGAGTACAACGACATCGACGTTCAGCTGGAAAATTTCCTGCATGGCCTCTTTGATGTAGCCGGTGCAGCGGCGGACGATGATATCCTTTCGGAAGGAGGAGGGGGAATAGAGCACGAGTTTCTCATCCGTCAACTCGAGAATCTCAGTATCGTCAAACCAGGTTGACACAACCTGCGGGGTCAGGCGGGACTCCATATGACCCAAAACCTTGGCCCAGACGTAAGCGGAAGAATACATGGCGCAGCTCCTTTCTGTATTTGCCGCGCGGGCAGAAAAATCACAAAATTATACACACTAATCATAGCACAGCTGTGGATAATTTTCAAGGGGAGATGGGGCAGACTCTTTAATATAATAAGAATATAGAAAAATCCCCTTCGCGGAAAGGGGATTTTTTGCATATTCGGCGGCTGGATATGCCTCCGGCGGCCCTGTCTTTTCTCTTGCTAGAGAAAAGAGAAAAGAGTGCTTGGACGCGGTGAATCAGCTTTGCGGACAAAATTTGTGAAGCAGTACAGATTCGCCGAAATCCTGTAGGGGACGATGCCCACATCGGCCCAATGGGAAGTTACGAATTCGCCATGGATTTTCGTAAAAGCGATGCAATCTGCCGGGTCAATGTGTACCGGCATCGCCCTCTACCTTTGACCTGTGTGTTCAGAAAACAAACCGGATCAAAAGCATATACACGATCGTACCGCCTGCGATAGACAGGAGCATGCTGCGCTTCCAGAGGTGCAGACCAGCTGTAACAGCGATGCCAATCAGTTCCGGCAAGCTGTGATTGCCTTGTGTAAACGAGATGTTTTTCAAGCAGTAAATTATCAGCATGGAGAAAATTGCGCCGGGCAGGACTTTGCCGAGATATTGCACGAAAAGCGGTGTTTTTTTTATGCTCGTTGAAGATCAGGAAGGGAAGAAAACGCGTCAGCTGCGTGCCAAGAGCGCAGAGCGCGATGGTTATTATTTGCTGCGGAAGCGTCATAAGCGTTCACCTCCGAATTTTGATTCGATTGGCTTTTTCAAAAACGACAGACAAGCGAGGATGCAGACCATCGTCGGAATGAGAAAATTATCCGCGCCGAATACCAGCCGGCAGCAGACTGCTGCGAGAAAGCCAACAAGTTCGCTGAAATGCCGCCGTTCCTTCATCCACTGCTCCATAAAAATCACAACGAACATAGCCGTCATAACGAAATCCAACCCCGTCGTGTCAAAATGGATAAGACTGCCGAGCAGACCGCCGATCGTCGCGCCGCTGACCCAATAAAGCTGATTGAGAAGGGTCACAAAGAAATAAAACCAGCCCCGGTCAACGTTTTCCGGGATTTTGGCAGTATAATTGACGCTGAATGTTTCGTCGCACATGGCGTAGATCAGGTAATATTTTTTCGGGCCGAGATTTTTATATTTATCCAGCATGGAAATGCCGTAAAACAGATGGCGTGCCTGAATCATGAGCGTCATCAAAAATGTCTGCACGGGCGCAAACGGGGAGAGCAGCATGCTCACGGCGACAAATTCCAAACTTCCGCCGTAGATCACGGCGCTCATAATCATCGGATACCAGAAGGAAAATCCGGACGTGCTCATCTGAATGCCATAGGCCATCGCAAGGAACCAGAAGCCCGCGAAAATCGGCACGGTATAGGGAAACGCCGCGCGCAGCGCGGCGAGTTTGCTGTTTTTCATGACTTTGAATGCTTACTCCAATTCATTGATCTTGTTTTGCAGAGATTCGTAAAACTGGCCTAAGTGCACGCCGTCGATAAGCCGGTGGTTGACCTCAATAGAAAGTCCCAGCGTTTCACGGCCGTTTTCCTGCCGGACATATTTACCCCAGGTGATGCGGGGGATGGCGTCATTTACATCAATTTGCCGCTCGTTTGTGCAGCAGGTGAGATCGAACCATGGCAGGCATGAAATATAAATCAGATCGTCTGTCTCGGAGGCCGTCTCTACGAACGATGTCTGTGCTTCACTTCGTTCCTTTGCGGCCCGGCAGAAGTCCTCCATCGTACTCTTACATGGACAGGTGATGATCTGGAACTGCTCACTACCCTTTTTCAGTTCCGTAAAACTCGGCGTACGCTTGTCCAGCAGGTAAACGCTGCCATCCCGGATGGTATAACGCAGGTTTTTAACCTCGTTGACCGCCTGTGTGACGAGATATGTCATGGCGTAATAAAAAGACAGGCCGTGCGCTTTGGTGTATGCGTGCAGCCGTGTCACGTCCACGCGGAAGCAGACACTGTAAAACGGCTGATTGAGCGAGGAAAAGAAGGAAAAAATCTCTCTGCGCGGCCAGGAACTGAAATCGATTTTCTGACAGACGCCGGACATAAGAAAACCTCCCACTTTTAATACGAATAGTCTATCAGATTTATAGGCAAATGAAAAGTCCTGAAACTACACAAATTTATAGGCAAATGAATAGAACTGAAACTACACAAAAAACGGACGCGGGAGTCGCGTCCGTTTGGCGTACTATTTGTTTTTCAGAAGATCACGGATCTCTGTTAGAAGCTGCTCTTCCTTTGTAGGTTCCGGTTCCTTTTCAGATTCCGGCTCGGCGGGCTTTTCCAGCTTGGCCTTTGCCATATTCATAGCCTTGACGACCAGAAATACGACGAACGCAATCAGCAGGAAATCAATGATCGTGGTCAAAAATGTGCCAAGGCCCAGCACAACTGCTTCCGATACGACAGTTTCGCCGTCCATGACGGCGGGTTTGAGCGTGATATTGAGCGTCGCCAGATCCACGCCGCCAATCAGACAGCCAATAAGCGGCATAATGATATCCGCGACAAGACTGGCACTGATCTTGCCGAATGCCGTCGCAATCACAACGCCGATAGCCATATCCATCACGTTGCCGCGCGAGATAAAGGTCTTAAATTCATTCAGAAATTTCTTCATCTGGTTTGCCTCTCTTTTTCTTGATTTGGTTGGGGAGGGGCTCTGCTTCGCCCGTCTGACAGTTACAAATCTGCACAGCACTTTGTAGGGGCCGATGCCCACATCGGCCCGCTGGGAAGTTACGAATTCGCCGAAGATTTCCGTAAAAAGCGGTATATTCTGCGGGCGGACAGAGTCGTCCGCCCCTACGGGGAAGAGCGAGTGTCGTTGTAGGGGCCGACGACTCTGTCGGCCCAATGAGAAGTTGCGAAGTCGCCGCAGATTTTCATAAAAAATGGTGCGTTCTGCCGGTCAATGTGGGCATCGACCCCTACAACTGGCGAGATCAGTGCTTCGGAACCAGAACTTCCTTGCCGCCCATGTACGGCTGCAGGCACTTCGGGATGGTGACGGTGCCGTCCTTCTGGAGGTGGTTCTCAAGGAACGCGATGAGCATGCGCGGGGGTGCAACGCAGGTGTTGTTGAGGGTGTGGGCCAGATACATCTTGCCGTCCGCGCCCTTGATGCGAATGCCGAGACGGCGGGCCTGTGCGTCGCCGAGATTCGAGCAGGAGCAGACCTCAAAATATTTCTGCTGCCGCGGGCTCCACGCCTCAATATCGCAGGATTTGACCTTCAGATCGGCCAGATCGCCGGAGCAGCATTCCAGCTGACGGACAGGAATCTCCATGTTGCGGAACAACTCGACAGAGTAACTCCAAAGCTTGTTATACCAGTCCATGGATTCCTCCGGACGGCAGACAACGATCATTTCCTGCTTTTCAAACTGGTGGATACGGTACACGCCGCGCTCTTCCAGACCGTGGCTGCCGACCTCTTTGCGGAAGCAGGGGGAATAGCTTGTGAGCGTCAGAGGAAGCTTTGCCTCCGGGATGATCTGGTCGATGAAGCGGCCAATCATGGTGTGTTCACTCGTGCCGATCAGATAGAGATCCTCGCCCTCAATCTTGTACATCATGGCTTCCATTTCCGGGAAGGACATGACACCCTTGACGACGTTGCCGTGCATCATAAACGGCGGAATGACATAGGTAAAGCCCTTCTGATCAATCATGAAGTCGCGTGCGTAGGCCAAAACCGCCTCGTGCAGACGTGCAATATCGCCCAGCAGATAATAAAAGCCCATGCCGGCCACGCGGCCTGCGGAATCCTTATCGATGCCGTCAAACGACTGCATGATATCAACATGATGGGGAATCTCAAAATCAGGTACGACGGGATCGCCGAAGCGCTGTACCTCGACGTTGTGGCTGTCGTCCGGCCCGATCGGGACGGACGGGTCAATGATGTTCGGGATCACATACATGATCTCGCGCAGTTTCTCCTCCGCCTCGGCCTGCTTCTTTTCCAGTTCGGCGCGGCGCTCGTCGTCGGCCTTGACCTTGGCGTTGTTTTCATCAATCTGCTTCTGCAGTTCCGCTTTCTGCGCCTCATCCGCTTTTTTCAGCTGGCCATAAAGCGGACCGTTTGCCTTCGACAGCTTGTTGCGGGCAGCCTTCAGCTGCTCACATTCCTGCTGCGCAGCACGCTTTTCCGCGTCGAGACGGATGGCGTCGTCTACAAGCGGCAACTTTGTATCCTGAAACTTTTTGCGGATATTTTCGCGGACAGCGTCCGGATTCTCCCTTAAAAATTTAATATCAATCATAGTTTTTCTTCCTCCTGTTATTCTCCGCCAAGCGCTTTATATTCTTCCAGCGCGGTTTGTCCCAGATAGTCCTTCAGCCGTTCGAGCGTCTGCATAGCGCGGGAGAACGTGACGTTTCCTTCGCGCGTCTCACAGCTTTTCGCCTCCAGCAGCGCTTCATATGCTTCCTTTGTCCGGTCAAGTTCGGTGCGCAGGGACTTGATCATTTCATTTTCCGCCGCCTGCGAATCCTCTTCGGCCTGCGCGGCTTCGTCCAGCTTTTCCGTCAGTTCGTCCAGCTTGTCCTGCAGTTCCTGATTTTCTTTTTCCAGCGCGATCTTGTCGTCCTGCAAGGCGCGGTTCTCATTTTGCAGCGCCTCGGCGTTGGAAAGCGCACTTGTGCTGGCGGCATTCAGTTCGGAAATCTTTGCTTCAGAGGAATGTGTCTGCAAAATCAGTGAGATCAGAACCAGAATGAATGCTGCACAGAACAAAACAGCCATATACCGAAGCAGCGCGGATTTACGCTTTTCGCTCAGCGGCTTTCCGGTTTCCGGGGCAGCCTGCTCCGGCTGCGGGGTTTTCTTTTCGTCCATCAGTGATGCTCCTTTTTGCGGATGGTGTGCAGCGCATCATACAGCTGCTGCAGATCGTCCTGCCCATAGTATTCCAGTTCGATGCGGCCTTTGCGTTTACCGGAGACGATACGCACCTTGCGGCCAAGGCCGGCAGTCAGTTCCTTTTCACATTCAGCCAGATAATCGACCCGCGGCGGCTGCTCCTTGACGGGCTGCGCCTGCTTGGTAAGCTTTTTGCAAAGCGCCTCCGTCTGCCGGACGGAAAGACCCAGCGCCATGACCTTCTGCGCGATGGACAGCTGCTGCGCCTCATCCTTGACGGGCAGCAGCGCCCGCGCGTGGCCGGCGGACAGGGAACCATCCTTGACCAGTTCCAGCACAGCAGGGCTGAGGCTCAAAAGCCGCAGCGCGTTCGCAACCGCCGGGCGGGATTTGCCCACACGGGCGGCGGCCTGCTCCTGCGTCATTTCGTAGGTACCCATCAATTCCTGATAGCCGAGCGCCTCTTCAATCGGGTTGAGGTCTGATCGCTGTAAGTTTTCAATCAGCGCCAGTTCCATTGCCTTTTTATCATCAGCTTCAATGATCACGACCGGCACGTCGGATAGTCCGGCCAGCCGTGCCGCACGCCAGCGGCGTTCGCCTGCGATGATCTGATAAAACCCGGATGGCAGCTTGCGGACCGTCAGCGGCTGGATAATGCCGTGCATGCGGATGGAATCCGCCAGGGAATCCAGTTCTTCAGGGTTGAAGGTTTTTCGCGGCTGAAGGGGATTTGGTTCAATTTTTTGCAGCGGCAGCGTCACGGCGCCTTCGCCGGGCGTGTTCGGCTGCTCGTTAAAGTCTTCAATCAGGGCGCCAAGACCCTTGCCAAGACCTTTTCGCATTGCCATATGCGTTGCTCCTCTCACTGTTCTTTCGCAAGGATCTCCTGCGCGACTGCGTCATAGGCCGCTGCACCGCGGCTGAATTTATCATAGGCACACACGGGCATGCCGTGGCTGGGCGCTTCGGATAATCGCACGTTGCGCGGGATGGCCGCAGCAAAGACCTTGCCGGGAAAATGGCGGCGGACCTCCTCGGCAACCTGTGCGGAGAAATTCGTCCGGCCGTCGTACATGGTAAGTAAAACGCCGAAAATGGAGATCGACGGGTTCAGCCGCTTCTTAACTGCGCGGAGCGTGACCATCAGATCGGAAAGGCCCTCCAGCGCGTAATATTCGCACTGCACGGGAATCAAAACCTGATCGGCGGCGCAGAGCGCGTTGAGCGTCAGCAATTCCAGAGACGGCGGGCAGTCGATGAAGATATAATCATACTTTTCCCGCAGCGGCTCGAGTGCATGCCGAAGCGCGTATTCCCGCTTCTCAACGCCTACCAACTCTACACCTGCGCCGGACAGCGCAACGTTGGAGGCCAGAATGTCGCAGTATTTTGTGCGAATCACGGCGTCTGCGGCGGGGAAGTCCTCGATCACGATATCATAGGTCGAATGCGCGGCTGTGCTTTTTTCTACGCCAAGGCCAGAGGTCGCGTTGGCCTGCGGGTCAAAGTCGCACAGAAGAACACGTTTGCCCGCCTTTTGCAGTGCGGCGGCTAAATTGACCGCGGAAGTTGTTTTTCCAACGCCGCCCTTCTGATTGACAAATGCTAAAATCTTTGCCATACCCGTTTCACACCCCTTCGACCCCATTTTGCATTCTATTATACCGGCCTGTTTCTGAAATTGCAATATAAGCACTGTGAATTTATTGTTTTTCATGTTTCACGTGAAACATTGAGTTTGAATGAATAAAATATATTCCCGGCAAACCCAGCAAAGCGGTACGAGTTCGCCGAAGATTCCTATAAAACCGGTGCACTGCGCCGGGCCGATGTAGGCATCGGCCCCTACGGAACTTATATGGACTGCATCAGAAATTTTGAGTTACTTCAATCTTCGTGGGAAAAGTCCAGAAAAGCCGAAGGGCTGTTGCAAATTTATAATACGAGTTTTTTCTTGACAAGCGTATCGTGAAAAACGCCCTTCCCCCGGTGATACCGAAGTAAGAGCGTTTTATTTTCTAGGGTGTATCTGAAAACTCCCAACGCACCCGGACGGCGGGCCTTTTCACGCTGCGCCGCGCCATTTTTCCTTGAAATACGTCAGTATTCCTGCAAAAAAATGTCTTGCTCAGCGCAAAAATTCCTCGCTGCCGGTCACATTGAGAGTTTTCAGATACACCCTAGAATTTAATAGGTTCTAATCACAGCCTTGACCTTACCAATGATTTGGGCATGATTGCCGTCGATGGGCTGATACGCCGGGTTTTCCGGCAGAAGCCAGATCTGGTTTCCGTCCTTGCGGAAACGCTTGACCGTTGCGGAATCCCCAAGCAGTGCAACGACAATCTCTCCGTTGTCCGCAGTCGGCTGAGAGCGAACGACAACTCTGTCTCCGTCGAGAATCCCGGCGCCGATCATGGAATCACCCCGGACACGCAGCGCAAAGCAGCCCGCTTCTCCGTCCCACGGCAGATAGCCTTCAATATTTTCAACCGCCAGAATGGGCACGCCTGCCGTGACCACGCCGACGACGGGGATGCGGTCAGCCCGGTGGGAATCGGCAAGGGTGATCGTGCGTTTTTTCATACCGTCCATTTCAATCAGTCCATCCTGTCGCAGTGCGTTCAGGTGGTAATGTACGGTCGCCGTAGATTGCAGCCCGACGGCAGCGCAAATCTCGCGCACGGAAGGCGCATATCCGTTTTCTGCTGCGAATTTTGTGAGGAAGCAAAGAATCTCTTCCCGTTTGCTGCTTGTTCTGCCCATCTTGACAGCCCCTTTAATCTTAGTACTTACACTATAACACAGACCGGTTCAAAATGCAAACGTTTGTTTAAAATTTATAAGCCCTCAAGATTGAATTCCGGGATGTAGTCTGCTGATGCGGCGGAAAAGTCCTGTGTATAGCCGTTGTCCAACTCCAATAGATAGAGATAGGACAAAACAGCATCATATTCGTCCTGCGTGATGCGCCGGTCAAAGGGCGGCATTTGCTTTGCATGACCCATGGGGACATATTGACTCATCAGGCTGACCAACACGTCTTTTTTCGGAAAATGGTCCGCAATCCAGTCCAGGACGCCGAGTGAATTGTCGATGCAGCCTGGCAGCACCAGATGGCGGATGATGACCCCGCGCGTCATCTGCTCGTCTTCTATCACTGCGCCTCCCACCTGCCGGTACATTTCCAGAATGGCGGCGGACGCAATCTGCGGATACTCCGGCGCGGCAGAGAGTTCCTTTGCAAGCGCAGCGTCGGAGTATTTGAAGTCCGGAAGATAAATATCGATCAGCCCATCCAGTTCACGCAGTGTCTCAACCGATTCATACCCACCGCAATTATATACGACCGGCACAGGCAGCTTCGGCGTGAGTGCCGGGAGGATGGACGGCAGAAAATGCGTCGGCGTGACAAGATTGATGTTCTGACAGCCCTCGTCGATCAGCCGCTCGAACGCGGCACGAAGTTCTTTCATGGAAAGTTCCTTGCCAAAATTCTCTTGGGAGATCACTCCGTTCTGGCAGAACGCGCAACGCAGCGTGCAGCCGGAGAAAAACACAGCGCCGCTGCCGAAGCTGCCGGAAATGACCGGCTCTTCCCAATAGTGCAGCGCGGCCCGCGCGGCAAGAATATGGTCGGGCATTTGACAGAAGCCACGCTCCCCTGCTGCCCGGTCAACACCGCATGCACGCGGACAGAGTGTGCAGTGACGATAATCCAGCATAAACTCAACTCCAAAGTTCAGACTGCTTTCCAGTATACCGCTTTTCCCAGCTTTACACAAGCGTGTTCCTGTGCTAAAATCGCTGGTATACAGGAGGTTTGCATATGAAAAAGCTATTTATGGTCACTCTGGCCGCTGTCCTTATCATCAGCGCGGCGGGCTGCGCAAAAAAAACCGCGCAGCAGGAGAATCCTGCCTCTCCCGTTCAGGAAGAGACAATCGTGCCGGAAACCCCGGCGGAACCGGAAGACTTGCAGGAAAACGTCATCCACATCACGCCGAACCAGAACGGCGTATCCGACGGCTTGGAAACAAGCTGGCTCGATGAACCGGAGACAATACAGACAGATCTCGAGGAAATCGTCAGCTGTACCTATACCCTGCCCCATTTGACGCTCGGAACTTCTGACGCGTCCGCAGCGGCAAACACCGTTTTTGACGATCTATCACAGACTGTGATCTCCTATGCGCAGGAGACGGTCTACCCAGCTGCGCAGGAAAAAGGTGCGATCGGCTATGTGAACGGCGGATACAGCATTTCCGAGGAAGACGGAGCGATTGTTGTGAATTATACGATCTCTGTTTCCTATTCCACGGAAAACGGCGATCAGCAGTTCAAGCATCTCTATACCATTGATTTGACCACCGGTGAACTTTTGAAGGAGGAATGAATGTTTCACGTGAAACATTCCACGCAGCCATGAAGGAATGCAAACGCGGCGAGACGCTGCAGGTGACAATCGAGACTGCAACCGCAGACGGAACCGGTATTGCGCGCGTAGACGGCCAGGTCGTGTTCGTACCAGGTGCACTGCCGGGCGAGGTGTGTAAAATCCGCATTGCACACATCGGGCGTTCGGCGGTTTTTGCGGAACTGCTGCGTGTGGAGCAGCCGTCGGCGCACCGCGTGGAGCCGGACTGTCCCTATTTTCCAAGATGCGGCGGCTGCGCGCTGCGGCATATGGACTATGCGCAGGAATTGGAACTCAAGCGCGCGCACGTCTATAATTGCCTGACACGCATCGGCGGCCAGACGCTCTCTTCCCTGCCCATCACCGGCGCGGAACAGATCGACGGCTATCGGAACAAGGTGCAGTTCCCCGTGCAGGAGCAGAACGGAAAGCCCGTCGCGGGCTTCTTTGCCGGAAAAACGCACACGGTCATTCCGGTCGCACACTGCCGCATCCAGCCGGACTGCGCCGACCGTATCCGCGCAGCCGTTCTGGACTGGATGCGCAAATACAGCATCCGCGCCTATGACGAAGCCACGCATACCGGCTATATCCGGCACATTTATATCCGCTTCGGCACGGAAAGCGGCCAGATCCTCGTCTGCATCACAGCCAACACGCAGCAGCTGCCGAAGAAAAAGCAGCTTGTCCAGACACTCCTCGCTGCCGAGCCGGGCATCACGACGATTGTCTTCTCTCCCAACACGAAAAAAGGCAATACCGTGCTTGGCACGGAGTTCCTTCCGCTCTACGGCAGCGGAACGATCACCGATACGCTCTGCGGGCTGCAGTTCCGGCTCTCTGCACCCGCGTTTTATCAGGTCAACCACGCACAGGCTGAGCGCCTGTATGAAAAGGCCGCTGCACTGGCCGGATTGACCGGGACTGAGACGGTACTCGACCTTTACTGCGGCACGGGCACGATCACGCTCTGTCTTGCGCGGCACGCGAAAAAGGCCGTCGGCGTCGAGATCATCCCGCAGGCGATCGAGGACGCGAACTATAACGCCGCACAGAACGGCATGGACAACGCGGAATTTTACTGCATGGATGCAGGCGCGGCCGCGAAGCTGCTGGCTGAGCGCGGAGAAAAACCTGACGTAATCGTCGTCGATCCACCGCGCAAGGGCGTGAGCGCCGATGTGATCGAAGCCATTGCCGCCATGCAGCCGGAACGTGTCGTCTATGTCTCCTGCGATCCGGCTACCCTCGCCCGCGATGTCAAGCTGCTTTCCCGGACCGGTTACACCCTCCGCTCTGCCGAAGCGGTCGATCTTTTCCCCAGATGCGCACATGTCGAGACGGTAGTACTGCTTTCCCACAAAAAGCCAGACGGACATATCAACGTAAAAGTTGAGTTTGGCGAAGGTGAGGGAAAAGTTCCGCTTGATAATATCGCTAAAAGAGCCGAAGAGTACAAGCCCAAGGAACGAGTGACCTACAAAATGATAAAGGAGTACATAGAAGCTAAATACGGCTTCAAAGTACATACCGCATATATCGCAGAGGTAAAGAGAGATTTAGGCTTGCCAATGTATGATGCTCCTAATGCGGTAGAAGAATTGAAACAGCCGAGGAAGCATCCGACAGCGGAGAAAGTGGAAGCGATAAAGGATGCGTTGAAGCATTTTGAGGTAATTTAATAATGATGAGCGTATCATTAAAAACAGTGGTACGCTTATTTTTGTCCCTTTTTGCAGATTTGTCCTTTCCCCTGCTTTCCAATATAATGAAGCTAAAGAAGTGGAGGTGTGCTTATGAGAGAGAAATTTAATCATCTGTATTTGGATAGCCACGAAAGAAAACTTTTGATACATAGCCTTGTAGAGTTAAAAAGTCAGCTCATTCAGCAAGGCAGATATACGGATTGTGTTGACGAGCTTATTTTTAAGGTCATAAATGCACCGACCAAGAGAATGAAAATTGAATATGTCTAAGGCAAATTACAAAGCCGCTTATTCTTATTGATTTTAAGAGTAGGCGGCTTTTTTGCGTTCTCTGGTACTGTTTACATAGCCACCTTGACAAAGTGGCTAAATCTATGCGAAAGGAGGACGCATCTATGTCAAATTGCAAAGTGATTGCTCTGACTAACCAGAAAGGCGGTGTCGGAAAAACAACCACAGCGGTCAATCTGGGTGTAAGTCTGGTACAGCAGGGTAAAAAAGTCCTGCTGATTGATGCCGATGCACAGGCAAATCTCACGATGGCTCTGGGTTATAACAGACCAGACGATATTCCCATAACGCTTTCTACTGTGATGCAGAACATCATAGACGATAAAACGCTTGATGTTTCACAGGGTATTATTCACCATAGCGAGGGCGTTGACCTGCTTCCGTCAAACATTGAGATGTCGGGCTTTGAGGTAAGGCTAATCAATGCAATGAGCCGTGAGCGTGTGCTGAAAACCTATGTCAATGAGGTTAAAAAGAATTACGACTATGTGCTTATTGACTGTATGCCGAGCTTAGGTATGATAACCATCAATGCTCTGGCGGCGGCTGACAGCGTGATTATCCCGACACAGCCCCACTATCTCTCGGCTAAAGGTCTGGAGCTTTTGCTTCGCTCCGTATCAATGGTCAAGCGGCAAATCAATCCAAAGCTGCGGATAGACGGTATCTTAATGACTATGGTAATGCCCCGTACCAACATTTCTAAGGAGATTACGGCAACGGTCAAAAGTGCATACGGTCAGAAAATCAAGGTGTTTGATACCGAGATACCTCATTCTATCCGTGCGGTGGAAGCTACCGCAGAAGGCAAAAGTATTTTTGCTTACGACAAAAGCGGCAAGGTTGCCGCAGCCTATGAGCAGTTAGGAAAGGAGGTGGCAGAGATTGGCGAGAAGCAGAGAAACCAAAATCGAGCTGACCGCATACGATGACCTTTTCCAAACGGACGAAAGCCGTGAGGAAGCAAAGCTCTCTAAGATAAGGGATATTCCCATATCGGAGATTGACGAGTTTCCAGACCACCCGTTCAAGGTTTTAATGGACGAGGATATGGAACAGCTTGTCGAGAGTATCAAGCGAAACGGTGTAATGACCCCTGCGACAGTTCGCTTAAAAGAGGACGGACGGTATGAGCTTATCAGCGGTCACAGGCGAAAAAAGGCTTGTGAACTTGCGGGGCTTGAAACGCTGAAATGCGAGGTTAAAGAGCTTACCCGTGACGAAGCCATTATTGTGATGGTGGAAAGTAATCTCCAACGCTCCGTTATTCTACCAAGTGAAAAAGCCTTTGCGTATAAAATGCGGTTGGAAGCTATGAAACGACAGGCAGGCAGACCCGCAAAAGAAAATTATTCCCCAGTGGGTAATAATTCTGAGTTCGCTACTTCAAGTGATGAACTTGCCGAAAAAGTCGGTGAAAGCAAAAATCAAATCTTCCGCTATATCCGTCTAACGGAGCTTGTGCCCGAAATCCTGCAAATGGTAGATGAAAGGCAGATTGCTTTTCGTCCTGCGGTTGAAATTTCCTATCTGACCGAGGAACAGCAATACACCCTGCTTGAAGCAATGGAGTACAACGATGCTACCCCGTCATTGGCACAGGCTATCAAAATGAAGAAGTATAACCAAGACGGCAAGCTCACTTCCGAGGTTATCCAGTCCATTATGGAGGAAGAAAAGCCCAACCAGAAGGAAAAATCTGCTTTCCGTGACGAGAGGATAACCAAGCTCATTCCCAAGACTGTTCCCAGAGGGCAGGAAACGGATTTTGTTGTCAAAGCGTTGGAGTTTTATAACCGACACTTGCAGCGGAACAAGGCTCACGAGAGATAGCCACACACCGAGGGCGAGGTCTGCCTTTTTGAGTGGATAGCCATTATTTTGGCTTCCCCCTCTCCACACCTCACCCCCTAACTACTGCCAGTAACTATCCGAGAAAAGAAATACTTTAAGCTGTCCATAACGGGCAGCTTTTTCGGTCAGTAAGGCAAAATATTCAATCCAAATTACAGGAGGTAACTATGAAAATCCCTAAATTATTCAAAAAGGCTGCGGCTTTTGTAATGGCTGCGGTCACGGCATTATCCATAATGCCTGCGACGGCGTTTGCTGCGGGTGACATCGGGACGATTTCCTTTTCCCACACCTATGACAGCAACGGTAATGCGATGAGGTACAATTCCAGTGCGAATATCGGCGGCTATACCGTAGGCGGAACGGGAAATTACAAGTACCGTATGTTTGTGGACGGAGAGAATGCATTTTGTATTCAGCCGGGAGTACCGCTGAAAACAGGAAACACCTTGAAAAAGGCTTCCTCTGATACTTGGAACGCCCTTTCAGCCAATCAGAAAAAGGCGGTTGGACTTGCCCTGCTCTATGGGTATCAGGGCAACCGAAATAATCTGTCGGGAAGTGATGATGAAAAATGGCTTGCCACGCAGACCCTCGTATGGGAGTTTGTCACAGGCTGCCGTGAAGCCACAGGCTCATATAACCAGACAAGCACCACCGTTTACAGCCTGCACTTCGGTTCAAATTATGCCAACAGCGGAGCAAGGGCAGTGTATGACCAGATTGTTGCAATGCTGCGTGAGCATAACACCATTCCGAGCTTTATGTCGGGCGGTAAGAATGACATCACAAAGGAGCTTGCCTACAAGGACGGAAAGTACAGCATCACATTGACGGACAGCAACGGCGTCCTTTCCGATTACAGCTTTTCAAGCTCTGACAGCAATGTGAGTGTATCGAAGTCTGGAAATAAGCTGACAATCAGCTCCACCGTAGCTATCAGCGGTTCTGTCCGCATTACGGCAAAGAGGAACAATGTGCCGACTGTCAGCAGCAGTGCAAAGCTCATTGCCTATGGCGACCCGAACTTGCAGGATTTGGTAACAGGTGTGGAGAATGCTGATACCGTGTCTGCATATATCAATATCGAAACGCCGACAGGCACGATTGCCCTCAAAAAGACTTCTGAGGACGGAGTTGTGGAGGGTATCTCTTTTACAATCAAAGGTGATAACTTCAATAAGACAGTTAAGACAGGAAAGGACGGCTCTGTCTCCGTGGAGGGATTATTCCCTGGCACTTATACCGTCACAGAACAGTCCATTGACCGTTATGAGCCGCAGAAAACCCAGACCGTGACCCTTATTGGAGGAAAAACCTCTACTGTGACCTTCAGCAATACTTTGAAGCGTGGCAGTCTGGAAATCGTCAAGACTTCCGAGGACAATCTGGTGGAGGGAATGAAATTCCACCTTTACGGCACATCTTTAAGCGGCTTGCCTGTTGACGAGTATGCCGTGACTGATAAAAACGGTCTGGCAAAGTTTGAAAATGTCCTTATCAGCGGCGATACCCCGTATGTGGTTGAGGAAGTGGATACCGCAGTCCGCTATGTCGTTCCTGCTTCCCAGACAGCTCCGATTGAATGGAACAAGGTCACAAAACGCAGCTTCGATAATGTATTGAAGAAATTCCAAGTGACTGTGACAAAGACCGATGCAGAAACAGGTTCTCCGCAGGGCGACGCTTCTCTTGCGGGTGCGGTTTACGGCATTTATAAGGGTGAGGAACTGATTGACACCTACACGACTGATGAAAACGGTCAGTTTACGACCAAGTATTATATCTGTGATAATGATTGGACTGTCCGTGAAATCAGCCCGTCCGAGGGGTATCTTCTGGATACTGCAATCCACAAGGTAGGTGCAGAACCAGAGTTATACACGGTAGAGCTGAACAGTACCGCAAACGATGTGAATGAACAGGTCATCAAAGGCAATATCGCAATCATCAAGCATACGGACAACGGAGAAACCCAGATTGAAACACCTGAAGAAGGTGCGGTATTTGAAGTGTTCCTCAAATCCGCAGGCAGCTATGAAAATGCAAAGGAAACCGAGCGTGATGTGTTGACCTGTGACGAGAACGGCTTTGCCCAGACAAAGGATATGCCGTATGGCATTTATACCGTCCGTCAGACCTCTGGTTGGGAGGGACGTGAACTGATGAAAGATTTTGATGTGTTTATCAGCAAGGACGGTCAGACCTACCGCTACCTTATCAACAACGCTAACTTTGAGAGCTATATCAAAATCGTAAAGAAAGATGTGGAAACAGGTAATACAATCCCGTATGCAGGTGCAGGCTTCCAGATTTACGACCCAAATGGAAACCTTGTGACTATGACTTTCACTTATCCCGAAGTGACGACCATTGACACCTTCTATACTACGGCAGACGGCGACCTTATCACACCGCAGACGCTGGAATACGGCAAAGGCTATTCCCTCGTGGAAGTGCAAGCCCCGTATATCGGGATGGTCAAGAGGTAAGGCGGCTTTTGTGGGAAAAAGGTAATACCGTTGAGACGGTATGCCAGTTAGTTCTGAGAAAACCGGCAGTACATATCAACATTGATGTGGATGTTGAGGAACTGGTGCAGGATAAAAGAGGGGCGGCAACCTATGGTCAGATCAAGGATTACGTTCTTGAGCATAGCGGCTTGAAGGTCAGCAGTCTGTATATCGCACAGGTGAAGCAGAAGTACGGCATCATCGAGCGTGAGAATTACAACAAGACAAAGTCTGAAAACGTCAAGCAGCCCCAGTGCCCGCCGGAGAAGGAAAAGGCAATTACGGAGGCGTTGAAACATTTTGGAATGATTTGACTTCAACATAAGGAAAACCCGAAGCAGCACGGTAAAGGTACTGCTTCGGGTTTTTTACTGTTTGGCCTTATATGCTTCGCCCCAAGCCTGCATGGAATCCAGAATGGGCTTCAGGCTTTTACCGAGTTCCGTCAGCGAATACTCCACTCTCGGCGGTACTTCGGCGTAGACCTCACGGTGGACAAGCCCGTTTTCCTCCATCGCCCGGAGTTGGGCGGTCAAGACCTTTTGGGACACATTGCCTACGGACTTTTTCAGCTCCCCGAACCGCTTCGTTCCCGGCATCAGGTCACGCAGAATCAGCACCTTCCACTTATCCCCGATGAGGGTCAGCGTGGTCTCCACGGGGCAGGCGGGAAGAGTGGCTTTTGCGGTCATTTCGCTCATATTTGAATCCCTCCCATAAAAATGTTTTCAAGCGCCAAATTGCCGGAAAACCCAGGAACGGCGCAATCGTTTCTTTCTGGTAACTACCCATTAGTTTCTATTTGGTAACTACGGCACAATATTGTGCTTACTTTACGAATTGGGGCTACGGCATTATTATAATGCCAGAGGCAAACGAAAGCAAGCCCAATTACCAAGGAGGTTACTCAAAATGAAAAAAATTCTTTCCCTCGCGCTGGCTCTTGCCATGATCGGCACAGCTCTCACCGGCTGCGGCTCCAAGGACGCTGCTACCAAAACACCCGCTGAAAACACCCAGCAGACTGCACCTGTCCAGCAGGAGCAGAGCCAGACCGAAAAGGCGCTGGCGCTCATCAACACCTTTGCCACCGGCGATACGGACACCGCCCGCAGCCTGTTGGCGGATGGCTACATCCAGCACAATCTGGCATACGGCACCGGTGCGGATGCCTTTATCGGTTCCGTGGAATATCTCGCATCCGCCGATGTGAAAACCACTGTGAACAACATCCGTGCTTTTGAGGACGGCGACAAGGTGTTCTTGCAGACGATTTACAATTTTGCCGGTGCCGGTGAGCAGGTCGCCTTTGACATCTTCCGCTTTGACGGAGACGGCAAGATCGCCGAGCATTGGGACAATCTGGCGGCGCTGGCCGAGCCGAATCCCTCCGGTCACACCCAGATGGACGGCACGATGGAGGTCACGGATCTGGATAAGACCGAGGAAAACCGGGAGCTGGTCAAGAATTTCCTCTACGATGTCATGCAGGGCAACAACCTCGATAAGACCCCGGATTACTTTGATGGTGATGCCTACATCCAGCACAACAGCGGCATTGCCGATGGTGTGACCGGTCTGAACGCCGCACTGGGCGCTCTGGCGGAGCAGGGCATCTCCATGGTGTACGATGAAGTTCACATGGTTCTGGCGCAGGGCAACTTCGTCCTTGCCGTCAGCGAGGGGACCTTCGGCGGCGCGCCCACCAGCTACTATGACCTGTGGCGTGTGGAGAACGGCAAGATCGCCGAGCATTGGGATGTGATGGAGACCATTGCAGACCAGTCCACCTGGCAGAATCAGAACGGCAAGTTCTGATCGTTACCCGGAGGTAACCATACCACAATATTGTGCGTACTTCACAAGCCGTACAAATCGCATTACAATCAAAGCATCAAGAGAAAACAACAAAATTTTGGAGGTACTTATCATGAACAAAGTCGTAGAATTTCTGAATGCCAACCCTGTGCAGTATCTGGCTACCGTCGGTCGTGACGGTAAGGCAAAGTGCCGCCCGTTTATGTTCGCTGGCGAACTGGACGGCAAGCTGTGGTTCTGCACCAACAACACCAAGGACGTCTACAAGGATATGCAGGAGAACCCGGAGGTAGAGATCTCCGTTTCCAGCCCGGAATACGCATGGATTCGTCTGCATGGCAAGGCTGTGTTTGAGAACAACATGGCTGCCAAGGAAATGTGCATCCAAAACCCCATCGTGAAAGGTCAGTACGGAGAGGCCACTAACCCTATTTTCGAGGTGTTCTATCTGGATAATGCCCACGGCGTCATCGCCGACTTCTCCGGCAACCCTCCCTACGAGTTCTAAGAAACTCTCTCAATTCAACATCTTCGGGGCAAGGTGAAATCCCT
>URAZ01000020.1 GCA_900545925.1 uncultured Eubacteriales bacterium
AGCATTGCCAGTGGTTTTCTTTATACAAGAAAAGCGCGGCCGCCCGATTTTGGGCGGCCGCGTTCGTTCTGCGCAAAAGCGGCAAAACAGGACACAGTTGGCAGGGGCGGTGCCCCGCTCTTACCAGATACATCTAAATCTTTGCTTCACCTGCGGTTCTGCCAGAGAATCTGCTGCTCTGTTACAAGCGGATAGGCAGCAAGTGTACTGCCGTCGAGATCTTCCCTGTGCAGATCGACTGCTGTGAGGCAGCGGTTATCATAGGTGGAATAATAATAGACACCCATGTCCGCATTGCAGCAGGACGTGTAGATCGTGCGCTCATATTGCCCTTCCGCTACTTCACAGCAGCCGCGCTGCTGCTCCACAGCTCCGAGAATGTGGAAGAACTGACTGACGCTCCCCTGCTCTGTGCCGTCGGAGACGGCGTTCAGCTTTGTGAACGCCGCGCGGACGAAGCGCGACATGGACGACAGATCGCCCGGCAGGCCGAGCGCGCCCATGCCGCGGCTATAGCAGTGCAGCGGCAGCGATTCCGAAAAGCGGTTCTCCGGCTGTTTGGGCGAAAGCTGCATATAGTTGTTCAGGTTGAACAGCTGCTGCTCAAACGGTGGGTTATTGGTCAGAACGCCGACGGGGTTTTCATAAACGTGCAGGCCGTCTGCGGCAGACTCAATGGTGACAGCCTCTTTTTGATCGGCAATCAGCCAGTGCAGCTGCGCGGCAGGCAGAGCGGCGCTGAACGGCGTTCCGGTCAGATTGAGTTTAGAAAGTTCCGTCCGCGCCTGCGCAACGGACGCACAGCGCCCCAGCAGCCATGGGATGAATTCAAACTGCGCAATGTTCATCCTGTCCGGCTTTGGCTGCGCGTACACGGCGTTGCCGACAAAATTCAGTCCCGCCATGCACAGGCCCTTTTCGTTGACAGCGTCGTAATAAAGCGGATACCCATCCGCCACATGGGCCATGCCGATCATGGCATAGTGCGTATGCACCGGGCCTGCGTGACGGAAATCGAACGGGTAATTCCGCGGCGTAACCGTCACCTGTTCGCCGTAGCTGCATTCATAATCCAGCGTCCGGCCAAAATAAAGCTGCTTTGTCTGATATGTGATCGCAGTACACATCTTGCGCTGCACTCCTTTCAAGCTTGCGTTGCATTAGTTTGTGCAGTTTTTACCGGATAAAATTCGTTTTTGCAAGCGGCTCCTTACGCGGATTGGGAACGCCTGCGGCCTTGCCTGCCTCGATGCAGCGCAGGAGCCATGCCATGTTGTGTCCCAGAACGCGCATGATGCGCACGCCCTCTTCATCCTGCTGAACATCCTCGGCCTTGGAGCCGTGGACGTTGTTCCAATAGCAGGAGGAAACAATGGGCATTTCCGTGATGCCGGGGTATTTGAGCAGCTGTTCATAGGCGGCCGTAGTGCCTGCGCGGCGGGCAGATGTAATGACGGCGGCGGGCTTTCGACAGAACGTTTCCTTCGGCGCGGAATAGAACAGGCGGTCCATAAATGCGGTCATATTGCCGGAGGCCGCCGCATAGTGGACAGGCGTTCCGAACACGAAGCCATCCGCATCCTTTGCCTTTTCGGCAAAGTCGTTGACCGAGCCGCCAAAGACGCATTTGCCTGCCTTAGAACAGCCGCCGCAGGCGATGCAGCCGCCGATGGGCGTATTGCCGATCCAGAAAATTTCGGCGTCGATCCCGTCCGCATTCAGCGCGGAAGCGACCTCGCGCAGCGCAGCGTCGGTGCAGCCATGCTCATGCGGGCTGCCGTTTACAAGCATAACTTTCATAAGAAATCCCTCCAGATTTGTTTTCTTCTTTCATACCACAGTTCCAAGAAAAAAGCAAGCGGAACCGCAGAGCAGAAAACAGCCGCCGCTTTCCCGGTTTGAGAAAGCGGCGGCTGGCAGATTGAAAACCATTTTGAGGCAATGCAAAACGCGCTGTCACTGCAGGGGCCGATGCCCGCATTGGTTCGGCAGAAGGTATCGATTATACAGAAATTTTCGGCGAATTTGCAACTTTCAAATGGGCCGATGTGGGCATCGGCCCCTACATTCAAACAGGAACATGCAGTACGAATTCGCCGAAAAACCTTTGCTTTTTGCCGCTGCCTGCTGCTCGACCTCTCAGTCAGTTTCGCGCCAGTACGTCATGAAAAGCAGGCTCAATCGCCCTCTACCATGCGGTAGCCTACGCCGGATTCGGTGAAGATGTAGGCGGGCTGGGCGGGGTTTTTTTCGATTTTGCGGCGGATATTCGCCATGTTGACGCGCAGGATCTGATTGTCGCTGCGGGCGCTGGGGCCCCAGAGTTCTTTGATAAGATAATCATACGTCAGGACTTTTCCCGCGTGCAGGCCGAGCAGCGCGACCAGCTTATATTCGTTCTGCGTGAGATTTGCATCGCGGCCCGCGATATAGACATGGTGCTTGGCATAGTCGATCGTCATATCGCCCGCGGTAAACACACCCGAATTTGCGACAGAAGTCGCGCCGTCTGGTGTTCTGGTATGACGAACAGCAGCACGGATTCGCGCAAGCAGTTCTTCCGTGCCGAAGGGCTTGGTCAGATAATCGTCCGCGCCCGCATCGAGCGCCTCGACCTTATCGCGCTCATGGCTGCGTGCAGAAACGACCAGAATGGGAACCTTCGACCATTTTCGGACGTTTCTGAGGATCGTCATGCCGTCCATATCCGGCAAGCCGAGGTCGAGGATGATGATATCCGGACAGTGCGACGAGATCATGGTATCTGCCATTGCGCCTGTGCCGGCCATGAGCACATCATAGCCGTTTGCCGTCAGGATTGCCTGCATAAATCTTCGGATCGTCCGCTCATCCTCAATTAGAAGAACCTTCTCTTTGATATTCATGGCTAATTTCCTCCAATGGCAATGTAAATTGCAGCAGAGCGCCGCCTTTTTTTCGGTTCTTCGCGCGCATCGTACCGCCGTGCGCCTGCACGATGGACATGCAGACGGACAAGCCGATGCCCATATTGCGCCGCTGATCAGAGATTTCCTCGTGATCGCGGGTGAGATAGCCTTCAAACAGATGCGGCAGCAGTTCCTTTTCAATGCCGCAGCCGTTGTCCGCGACCTCAAAAACAGCGAAGCCACCAGTACTCGACAGGCGCAGTTCAATTTTTGTGGTCGTTTTGCCGTGCTGGACAGCATTCTCCATCAGATTGATGAGCACCTGCTCAACGAGAATGATGTCCATCGGAATCATGAGCAGCGTATCGGGTGCGGTGATGCTGACCTCGACCGCAGGATAGTGCCGCTTGAATTTCATGGAGGCCGCGCCTAAGACCTCTTCGCCCGCCTCCAATTCCTTTTTAATATTCGATGCGCCGGACATGCGCGTGACGGACAGCAGATTTTCCACCACTCCGATCAGCCAGTTGGATTCATCGCGCATGTTCTCCAGCAGACTCTTACGCGTTTCCGGTGAAATCTGATCGCCGTTTTCCAGAATCGCATCGATGCCACCGACAATGGCGGTCAGGGGCGTCCGGATATCATGGGAAACGGCGCGCAGAAGATTGCCGCGCATTTTTTCTTTTTCCGCCTCCGCACGAAGCTTTTCCTGCTGCTTGATCTGTGTGGTCAGCGTACCGACCACAACGGAGACAGCCAGCATCACGAGGAATGTAAGCGGATAGCCGGAGATGGTAAAGTTCAACTGCATATAGGGGTAAGTAAAAATCCAGTTCACGCCGACGACGCCGATCACAGAGGCCAGCAGTCCGAACAGATACCCGTCCGTGAAGCGCGAGACAAGCACGACCGCGCATTCAAAGATCAGCGCAACAAACACGTCAGATGAGTCGATCATCCGCAGCAGCGCACACAGCAGTGCCGCCGCTCCCAGTATGCCGAGACACACGCCGCAGTCACGCCAGGAAAACGGGAATATCTGCCGCAGCCGTCCCAAAAAGGCCTGATCCTTTGTATTTCGCGTCATATCCATGAATCCTCACCCAGTATATAATAGCATAAAAGAAACAGGCAGTCGCGTTAAGGCTTTGTTAAGAAGCCGACTCACGCGGCTGGGCGGCTGCATGAGTCGGCGTGCTTTCTGCCTGTTTGCGGTAGAATCTTTGATTGTTACGGCCTTGCGGAGCGCCGCTTTACGCTCGGATAGAGCGACGCGTCCGTGTGCGGCAGGAATCTGGCTGCCTGCATATTTTCCACGAATTTTTCCATCTCGCCGAACTGCACATAGGTCGCAAGTGCGCGAATCCGATTCAGCCGCGCCCGGCAGCCTTTGTCCAGCAGCAGGCGCTTTGCGCCCGCAAGGGAGGAATTGCCGAGGATTTTAAATTTTTCGCGCGGCAGATCAGGGTACAGGCCGACTGTGATCGCGGATTCCAGATTATAATGTGTGCCGAAGCCGCCTGCAAGATAAAACGTCCCGATCTCCGACGGGCTGACGTTCACGCTTTCCAGAAGCGTTGCGACCATCGTATGTGCGGCGGCCTTGCAGGTCAGGAACTCCCCGATGTCGTCCTGTGTGAAATAGAGCGGTACTTTGCCGTCATAGGCGTAAATGATGGCTGGAACATTGCGCTGCCGCATATCGTCCCACACATCGCGGATGTTCGGCGAGGCGCTTTTCTGAAGATTCCCCGCCGAATCGATCCATCCGGAGAGGAACCCCTCTGCGATCAGATCGAGAATACCGGAGCCGCAGATGCCCTTCGGCGGAAGATTGCCGATCGTCTCATACCGCAAGCGATTGTCGGAGCCGATTTTGATGCTGCAGATCGCGCCCGGCTCGGCGCGCATGCCGGATTTGCTGACAGCGCCCTCAAGCGCGGGCCCGGCAGCCCCGGCTCCCATGAGCAGAAACTCCCGGCAGCCGAGGACCAGTTCGCCGTTCGTGCCAATGTCCAGAAACAGCGCCAGATCCTCCCGCGTGTCCAGGTCGGTCATCAGAAGGCCGCTTGTAATATCGCCGCCCAGATAGTTTGCGATTGCAGGCATACAGAACACATTGCCCGAGATGGGAAGCCCCAGTTCGGACGCACGCAGGATGCCGGGGTCAAAAAACACCGGCGTATACGGGCTTTGGAACACCTGCCACGGGTCACAGCCGAGGAAAAAGTGCAGCATCGTCGTGTTGCCGCCGACCGTCATGGCCGAAACGGCTTCCGGCGGGATACCAGCCTGCGCACAGCAGCTTCCGATCATCTGCCGCACGTCGTCAAGCGTCAGCGATTGGAGTGTGTACAGGTTTTCGTGGGTTTCCTTCACAGCCAGAATACGGTCGAGGATATTCGCACCGAACTGTGTCTGGCTGTTGGTGCAGGCCGCTTCGGCAAGCGTTTTCCCGGTATGCAGATCGACGAGTTCCATCTGCATGGTCGTACTGCCAATGTCAAGGCACAGGCCATAATTTTGTTCTGTCGTGTCTCCCGGCTCAACACGCACAACATCCGTCCCGCCCTCACCTGGGCAGAGTGTCACGGTGATGCAGTAGTCTGCCTCCGGCAAGGCCGGATACAGCTGCTGCATGCACCCAAACGTCAGGCGGCAGCCCTCCGGCAACGCAGCAAGCAGCCGCTCCCGCAAAGCAAGCGTCTCACCGGCCGCTGGCTTTGGCAGCATCAGATATCGTTTTTCCGTCAATGCGTTCATACAGACTCCTCACGCCCTGCTGCCCAAAAGCACGCAGAGCATTCTGTAGCCTGGAGCAAGCAGATCGAAGACCCATCGGTTTGTATCGACGCTGCGCTCCCCCATATCGATCACAGCAGTCGCATTTTTCAGGCGTTTTGCCATCTTGTACAGCCTCCCGTTTTGACGCCCATGCGCGTTCCCAGCACGCTCCCAGCGGTCAAAGAGCCCGTCGAGATATGCGTGGATCAACAGTTCTGTGGCCATAGAGCGTTCCGTGATTTGCAGCTGCGTGCCGCGCTCTTCGGCATAGCCGTCCAGAATCGTGCGGCTGAGCGGCAGCGAACCGTTCCCCTTTTGGCGCAGATAGGTCATAAGCGCCTCATTTGTCGTCAGATGAACGGCCCTGTCCGTATAAAAAAGTTCCACGCCCTCCGGCAGCTTCTGATTTTCCATGCAATGCGCTTCCTTGTTTTTTCTTTTCCTTTATCTTATCACATCCCGCGCAGGATGCAAGCGCCGCTTTTATCACGTCAGCGGTCATGTCTTTCGTTTTGTACTGGTTCCAAAGCTATTGCTTGCATACGCAGGAGAAATAAACGGGTCAGAAAAACGACCGTCTCGGCATGAAGCGGTCGTTTTGGTTCGCATTTGATCAGATAATATATTCGATTGTTTTTTCTTCGGTCAATTCCGTGTGAGTGTTGAACAGCAAAACGGCCTCGCGGCCGGCTGTCTCGCCAAGAGCGTATTGGGTATGACCCGTGCGGTTGAAGTAGGAAAACGGAATGACGCGGTTATAACGATATGGATGTGCGTCGGTCACGATAATGTCTTTTTCCGGCAGCGGCTCTTCGAGCAGATACGGGTCAAACGCGTAAATACGTTCTTCGTCCACGCCGGTCAGAAGGATGTAATGCGGGTCCTCCAGCAGATACAGCCGCACAACAACCGCGCCGCCGCGCCGCAGACAGTCGGTGACGCTGCTGTTCTGGCTCACGCGCACACAGCTGCCGGACAGATAGCGGCTGGAGATTTCAAGCTGCCCTGTGCGGCCAAAGCTGCACAGAAAGTTGCTGAGGAACATCATGGCCGCGCGCGTCGTACCGCTTTTTCCGGGTGCCCCCTCCGCGCCGTAGCCATCAAGGCAGTAGAGCATGATATTGCGGATGAGATCCGGTGGGATCTGCTCACGTTCAAACAGATAGATGATCGCGTTCATCACCGTAATGGGGCCGCAGTCGTATTCGGTCATCTGATAATGCAGAGGCGTTTTCATTCTGCGTCACTTCCTTGATACAATCAGCGCTTCGGCAAGCCGCGCCGCACGCGTGAGTTCATCCGCGCTTGTGTATTCCTGACAGCTGTGGCAGGCATTCATACCTGGCGCGACAACAAGGCCGGTCAGTCCGTGTTGGCAGAAATGGTTGTTGTCGCTGCCGCCGTAGGTTACGGTCAGACTGCTTTCCAGCCCGGCCGCCGCGCAGGCTGCGCGGAAGCGCTGTGCGGCCAGTCCCTCCGGGTCTGCCTTGAAAGCCTGGCAAAGTGTTTCGGTCGTAAATCGGGCCGCGCAGCCGAAATGTCCGGCTGCCTGCCGGACGGCTTCTTCGATTTCCGCCAGCTTCTGCAGCACCAACGGATGGTCAAACCCACGCACCTCGCCGGTCAGTACACACGTTTCCGGTACAATATTGTCCGCCGTTCCGCCCGTAATCGTACCGACGTTGACGGTCAGATCGCCAACCCGGCCGCAGTCGATGCGCGAGACGGCTTCGGCCGCCGCCTTGATTGCATGCAGTCCTTCCTCGGGAGAGAATGCAGCATGGGCAGCGCGTCCGATAAATTCCGCACGGAAGGACACAATACTGGGGGCCTGGTAGGCCGCGTTTCCGACCGGACCGCTGAGGTCGAAGACATAAGCAGTCTTTGCGCGCAGACGAGAAAAATCAAACTTCTGGATACCGGTGCAATAGCTTTCCTCCGCAGCGTCAAACAGGAGTTCAATGGGCCGGTGCGGTGTACCATCCTCCAGAACGGAGGTCACAGCTTCCAAAATTGCACAGAGGCCGGATACATCGTCTGCGCCGAGGACTGTCGTCCCGTCTGAGGTAATGCGTCCGTCCGGGTGCAGCACAGGCTTTTTGGCGCACGCAGGCGCAACCGCGTCCATATGCGCCGACAGCAAAATCGGCGCAAGCGTCTCATCGCCCGGCAGATATGCGTAAAGATTTCCTGCATTGCCGCCGATGGCAGCGCCTGCACCGTCCTCCGCCAGCACAATACCAAGTGCAGCAAACCGCCGCCGCAGGCATTCACTCAGTTCACGCTCATAGAGCGTAGGATTGTCAATCGCAGTCAGTTCCAAAAAGGACTGCACAAGCCGTTCTGTCCGGATCATAGGATCATCCCTTTATAACCTAGAGTTTTACTATGGAATATCCCCTATCATAGCACCAGAGGCCGAAAAGTCAAGAAAAACTCCTCCCGCAGTGATGCGGGAGGAGTCGCGTAACCGGTCAACATGTATCAGCCCTGAAACGGCTCGGCGTAGGAGGCATAATAGGATACCGGTTCGCTGCCCATCAGAAGATGTGAGGTATCTCCCATCGTCTGACAGCGAAAATAGGCGACACCAGGCTGGCGCTCTTCTGCGTTCAGAACCGTCACGGATGACGGAGCAAGAAACGCACCGTGCAGCACGGCAAACGGGCTGACGTTCCACAGATGGGACAGCAAAACCGCTGTAATGCCAAAGTGACAGAAGCAGACGATCGTTTTTTCACAGGTTTCCCGGCAGGTATAATATCCACCGTGCCGGGTATAGCCGTATGACGCAAGCAGCGCGTCCAGTCCGGCAGTCACGCGGTCATATTCGGCTTTGACGTTTGTGCCCTGCAGGATCGGCGCGTTTTCCCAGCCGGTGGGCTGCAGCAGCTCCGGCTGTGCTGTCCAGACGTCGGGCATCAGATCCCAGCAGAGGCGCGTGCCGCCGGTTCCGTCCGGCAGTGCGCCCTGAAATTCATGCAGCCAGTCCATGACCGCTGCAGTCTTTCCCTGCTCCAGCAGCGTAAAGGACGCGGTATCCTGCGCGCGGCCGAGCGGGGAAACATAGAAATCATCGACCTGCCAGCTTTTCGTGCGGACAGCCAGCAGCTTTGCCTCGCGCCAGCCCTTTTCGGTGAGCGAATCGTGCTCGTAATCGGGTTCGGCGTGGCGAATGAAAATTAGACGCATGAAAAAGACTCCTTTGAACGGCCGTGCTCAGCCCCACAGTGCAGTGAGCATCGGGATAACCTGTTTTTTCCGGGACACCACGCCCGGCAGGAAGCAGGTGTGATCCTTGAGTTTTACACCAAAGGCCTGCGTGATGATATCCTCGTCGCCGAGATACAGAAGGTGTGTGCCCTCCAGCAGCACATCCGTCAGCATGAGGATCATAAGCGTGTAACCGCGCTCGTCCATCGTCTTCTGCATGACGGACAGGAACTCGTCTTTGCGCTCCATCATGCGTTCGGAATCAACACAGGTGATCTGGCTGACGCCGAAGTCGTGGTCGGCGATGTGGAAATCCTTGAAATCCGTGAACAGCAGCGCATCGGCGGGCTTATCGTCGGAGATGGACGCAGAGAAAATGGTCTTGCCCAGCTCGTCGAGCGAGACATTGGCGATACGCGCCATGCGGTCGGCCATGCGGCGGTCAACAGCGGTGGATGTCGGCGATTTGAACATGACCGTATCGGCGACGATGGCTGCTGCAATCAGACCGGCCAGCTTTGCGGGCGGCATGAGGCCGCGTTCCTGATACATTTCGGAGATGATCGTCGCGGTCGAGCCGACAGGCTCATTACGGAAGTAAATGGGGCCGCCGGTCTGGATGTCGGCCAGCCGATGGTGGTCGATGATCTCCACGATCTCCGCCTGCTCGAGCCCCGGGACGGACTGCGCCGCCTCATTATGATCGACCAGCACGACGCGCTTGCGGCGCGGCTTGATGAGGTGATACCGGGAGAGGGTGCCGACAACCTTGTCATTCTCATCGAGAATCGGGTAGCTGCGATGGCGGCTTTTGAGCACGACCTCGCGCACATCATCCACAAAATCGGTCAAATGGAATGCTTCCAGATCGTCTGTCCGGCATACGCGTGCGACCTCAATGGCGTAATAGATCATGCGCGCAGCCTTGTAGGCATCGAAAGGCGTAGCGATGATGCAGGTGTTTGTCTGCATCTGCCGCAGCTGCTCCGGCAGTTCCGCCTGGCACACGATCAGACAGCTGACCTGCTGCTCGACAGCGCGCCGCGCCATTTCCGGCTGCTCACCAACAATCACGATGGCGTCCGGGCCTTTAAAGAGAAGATTTTCGTTGTTCTGCGGCAGGGCGATGGACACCTCTCCGCTGATCGTGTCGGCAAGATACCCGGATTCGTTCAGAATCTTGCCGTCCAGGACGCTCAAAAGATTGAAAACCGGAATCTTGTCCACGCGGGAGTCGGAAAGCGTGCGCATGTCGTAGCTTGCGATTTCGCTGGGCGACAGCATGCCGTACAGTTCGCCGTTTTCGTTTGTCACGGGAATGGCGGGAATGGATTTTGCCTTGTTGGACTGCAGAGCCGCCCATGCCCTGCTGACCGTGACCGCACCAGACAGGGCAGGCGGCGTGTCATAGTCCAGATCGCGCACCTGCGTGCGCATGGTCTGGATGCGCACAGGCGGCTCGAAGCCGAAGCGGTCGAGCACTAGCCGCGTCTCGTCAGAAATATGCCCGAGACGCGCAGGAACGAATTCCCGGTCGCCCAAGGCGTTTCGCAGCGCGGCATAGGCCATGGCGGAAACGATGGAGTCGGTATCGGGGTTGCGGTGGCCGGTAACATAGATGGGTTCCATGAGAAACCTCCTTATGCGCTGGGAAACTCAATCCCCTGGTGATGCAGAATAAAACGGACGGGATAATAGCGGTCCAGATAGTGTTTGCAGTACCATTCATAGGTCGCATCCGGCAGATGCAGCAGTTCCGGTGCCTGTGTGCGGAAAAGCTTGAACGTCTTCTCATCGCCGGAAAGAAGCGCCGCGATCAGTTCCAACTCGCCCTCCTGTTCCAGCCGGTACAGACACTTGTCCATAATAGCGGCGCAGGCCTGCTCATCCTCGCTTGCCAGCAGTTCCATGTTGCCGAGCCATGCAAGAAAATCGTCCAGCTTCAGTTCCGTACGGGCCGCAGCGTGGGAAAGCTTGGCGAATTCCGGCTCGGAGCGGCGCTTGAGGATATCGATGAGATACGTCAGCAGATTATCATCCAGGCAAACGCTGTCAAGGAACACCTCAAAGATATCACGCGTCTCCGTCCTGACCGGCTCCTGCGACGACTCCGGCTCTGCCTGCTCCTGCGGCTGGGCTGCTGCGGCAAGCTGCGCAACAGCCGCATTCAATTCGGCCGGGTCAAAGCTGTCATATTCCTCCTGCGGAATTTCGGTTCCATCGGCCTCGGCGCAGGCTTTGACAAACGCGGGAATGCCCATTTTTGCGATCTCCGCCTGTAATTGCAGCGCCTTCTTGAGATCCTCCTGCTCCGTGAGCGCAATACCCGCGGGTGCTTTGCGCGTCCCCTCGCAGATCTCGGATAAATATTGCAGATAATACGGAACGAGCGACATACACGTCCTCCTGTTTTTTTCTTGGAATCCGCTGTTTATGCTGATTGATTATAGTGTAGCACGGGGAACAGGAAATGTCAAAAGCCTAGAGATGCTTTTTCGTTTGCCGCGCGGTATGGTGCTCACAGTCAATGCGACGCATAGAAAGAAAAATTCCCACAGCCCGCAAAGGGGCTGTGGGAATCGATTCGGTACTCAGCCGATGTAGTTGAAGGGGTTAACGTCGGCGCCGTTATAATAGATGGTGAAGTGCAGATGCGGGCCGGTAGACCAGCCGGTGGAGCCAACATAGCCGATAGTCTGTCCCTGCGTGACGTAATCGCCGACGGACACGGAGCAGGACGGCTGGTGGGCATAGAGGCTGGAATAGCCGTCGCCGTGGTTAATCACGACATAGTAGCCCCACGCGGCGGAGTAGGCTGCGGTCGTGACCGTGCCGGACTTGGTTGCAAGGATTGCCGTACCGGCTGCCGCGCCGAAGTCTACGCCGTTGTGCCAGCTGTACTTTCCGGTCAGCGGATGCGTGCGGTAGCCGTAGGAGTCTGTGACCTGGCACTGATATGGCAGCGGATACAGCCAGCCGCCGGTGTTGGTTGCACCGCTGGAATTGCTGTTCGAGCCTTTATTGTTGTTCTGCCGGTTCAGCGCAGCGATGCGCTCTGCCTCTTCCTTGGATAGCGCAGCATAATAGGCAGCCTCAGACTTGGCAATCTCATCAGAAAGTTCCGCCTCATTGGCCATGTTCTGCTCGTAGTCGGCGTTCATTTCCTCGTAGGCTTTCATCATATCGCCCAAAAGGGTATCCGCCTCAGCGCGCTGATCCTCCAGTTCCTGCTCCTGCTGATCGAGTTCCTCACGCGTCACGTCGAGTTCTGCCATCTGCTGCTCGAGTTCTGTACGCTCAGAAGTAATTTTCTCGGAAACTGCCTTCATCTTATCCATCATCAGCTGGTCAGCCTTGGCGATCTCCTGAATGACGTCGATCTTGTCGAGCAGATCCGAGAAGCTGTTCGCGCCGAACAAAATTGCCCAGTAGGAAATACTGCCCGTCTCCTCCATGGAGCGGATACGGGTCTTATACTGCTCGTTCAGGCGTTTTTCCTCGGCCTGAGACGCCTCGAGTTCGGCCTGCTTATTGGCGATCAGCAGGCTGTACTGCTGCACCTGCTCGTTCAGGTTGCTGATAGATGCCTGCGTCATGCTGATCTGCTGGTCGATATCGGACTTCTTATCGACGAGTGTCTGTGTTTTGGATTGATTTTCTTTGATTTTTGCCTGAAGCGCTTCGCGCTCCTTTTTGAGTTCTGCCTGCTGGCTGCGAAGGCCGGTCAGTTCTTTTTTAATTTCCGAACTGGACGCGGCGTTGACCATGATAATGAGGGCGCTTGAAACAAGCCCCAGCAGCATCACGGCAGCCAGTACCAGGCAGACGATCCGGCGGGCAGAGCCGCTTTTCTTCTGTTTCATAAGTAAGGATACCTCCCGGTATTACACCTTCAGGAACTTCCGAATGGAAAGCAAGCTGCCGAACACGCCCACGAGGAAACCCGTAACCGCATAGGCGGCTGCAACGATCTCAATGACGTCCGTGAACGGTGTCAGGACGAACAACTTGAGCGTGTCCAGCTGTGCGATCTTTGAAAGGACAAAATCGTACAGACCCCATTCAAGGAAAAATCCGACTGCGGCGGCGATGATTCCAATGATAAAGCCTTCGACGACAAAAGGCAGTCGAATAAAGGCGTTCGTCGCGCCGACCATTTTCATGATGGCAATTTCCTCGCTGCGGGAGTACATGGCAAGCTTGACGGTATTGGAAATGATGAACAGCGAGACGACAAACAAAACGGAAACGATAATCAAGGACGCAATATTTAGAACATTCTGTACCGTCTGGAAGCCCTCGGCGATTTCAAAGTGGGCAACAACCTCGGCAACGCCCTCGATCTGCGTAAGCTTGTCATAGGTCTGCTTCAAAAGAGAATTGTCCTCGACTGTGACGACATAGCGGTCGCGCAGCGTATCGGGGTCGAGGCCTGCAAACGCATCCGGGTCGTTCAGGGTCTCGACAAAATCATCAAGCGCCTGATCGCGTGAGACGAAGGTCGCGGAGCGGACATTCGTGATAAGGTTGATCTGCGAGCCGACGGATTTGGCCTTGGCCTCGGAATAGTTCTCGTCAATGTAGACAAGCATCTCATTCTCGCTCTCGAGTTCCTTGACCATTGCGCTGGTATTATAAAGGATGAGGCAGAACGAGCCCATGATAATCAGGCACGCCACCGTCACGCAGATTGCCGCGAAGGACATGAAGCCGTGCAGAAACACGCCGCGGAAGCCCTCGCGCAGTAAGTAACCGATGTTATTCTTCTTCATTGAGATAATACCCGTCCATTCCGTCGCTGATGATCCTGCCCTCGTTGATGGCGACGACACGCTTCGTAAAGCGGTTGACAAGCTCCCGCTCGTGCGTGACGACCAGAACCGTGGTGCCGAGGGCGTTGATCTGTTCGAGCAGCATCATAATTTCGAGTGAGCGCGCCGGGTCAAGGTTGCCCGTGGGCTCATCGGCGATGATGACGCTGGGATTGTTGACAAGCGCTCTTGCGATGGCGACACGCTGCTGCTCACCGCCAGACAGTTCGTTCGGAAGTCGGCGGCCCTTTGTCTCCAGTCCGACCAACTCGAGCACATACGGCACGCGCTTCTGGATCTCCTTCTCCGGCGCGCCGATCACGCGCATGGCAAACGCGACGTTTTCATAGACGGATTTGTCGCTGATGAGGCGGAAATCCTGAAAGATAACGCCGAGCGTCCGGCGCAGATACGGCACGGCACGGCTGCGAAGCTTTTCGACGGCGAAGCCGTTGACAAGCGCGCTGCCGGAGGTCGGGCGCAGTTCGGCGGTCAGGATCTTGATGATGGTGGATTTGCCGGAGCCGGACGGGCCGACCAGAAAGACAAATTCGCCGTCGTCGATCTTCATGGAAATGCCATTCAGCGCGATCGTACCGGTGTCGTAGGTTTTATGCACATCCTGTAATTCGATCATGTTAAACTCCGATTTTCAAAGCATTGCGCGGATCAGATCAGTCTGTTCTCGCGCGAGACAAGATACTTCTTGACCATAAGGGCGACCTTGAAGATGATCGCGTCATCAAACTCGCGCAGGTCAAGGCCGGTAAGCTTCTTGATCTTCTCAAGACGGTATACCAGCGTATTTCTGTGGACGAACAGCTTGCGGGACGTTTCGGAGACGTTCAGATTGTTCTCAAAGAACTTATTGATCGTGAACAGCGTCTCCTGATCGAGCGTGTCGATAGAGTTCTTCTTGAACACTTCTGACAGGAATATCTCACAGAGCGTCGTCGGAAGCTGATAGATCAGGCGTCCAATGCCGAGATTTTCATAATTGATGATTGTTTTCTCCGTCTCAAAGACCTTGCCGACCTCAATGGCAACCTGCGCCTCTTTATAGGCGTCGGCCAACTCGCGCAGATGACCTGCGACAGTGGAAATGCCGATCACGGTTTTGACAAACAGTTCGGACCGGAGCGTCTGCTCGATGGTCTGGGCCGTCTGCAGAAGTTCGGCCTTTTCCGTACCTGGTGCGATCTGCTTGACGACGGCGATGTCTGTCTCGTTGATGGACAGAACAAAATCCTGCTGCTTATCCGGGAACATGCCGGAAAGCACATCGACGGAGGCAACGTCCGCCCGGCCTACCTGCCGGATGAGGAACACAGCGCGCGGCGCGTCGGTGACAAAATGCAGTTCCTTCGCACGGATATAGATATCGCCCGGCAGGATATTGTCGGTGATGATGTTCTTGACGAAGGTTCCCTTGTCGTGCTTTTCCTCATAGTAGGTCTTCGCACCGTTGAGCGCGACGTAGGCCATGACGCACAGGCTCTTGGCGATCTCATCATCGCCCTCGGCAAACACGGCATAGTCAAAATAGGCACTCCAGGAAACAAGCGGCTTGAAGGTCTTTTTATCGACAACGACAATGGAATCCGGGGCGCTGTTAAGCTTGATCACGGCCTCGGGCCATTTTTCCCCGATGCGTGAGGTATCGCTGCAGGAGATCACGGTGCTGTCGGCGTCGATCACGCCGATCATGCGGTCGGTCGCCTCCTTCATCTGAACGATCACACTCTGAAAAACACGGCTGGACATAATACGCCCTCCCTATTACAACTTGCTTTTTACACAAACAACCATTGACATAATACTACGTTTTCGGCAGAAGCGCAAGGTCTTTTTGACATTTTATTTGAAAACAGCCATCTTTTTTTGTGGCATTTTCATAGTTTTTCGTCATTTGCTCCAAATTCAGGGGGTTTGCCTCTCAAAATATGCAAGTTTTTTCTTCCGTCAAAATCACAAGATATTCCGGAGAAGACCTTCGGCATCCACAATATTCAGTTCTTTTGTCTGTCCGAGCGGCAGATCTCCGAGTGTCAAGCCGCCCTCGGCCTCGCGGCGCAGATATGTCACCGGACAGCCCCGGCTGGCAAGCATTCGGCGCACCTGATGGTACTTTCCCTCTTGCACGCAAACGACCGAGCGCCCGTCAGACAGCGGTGTCAGCTTTGCGGGCAGGCAGTGCAGGCCGTCGGCAAGCACCAATCCCTGTGCGAACGCGCGCACGTCCTCAGGCCCTGTCCTGCCCTCATGTTCGGCGTAATAGCGCTTCCAGACGCCGTGACGTGGAGAAAGAATGCGGTGGGCAAGATCGCCGTCGTTCGTCAGCAGAAGCAGGCCCTCGGTATCCTTGTCGAGCCTGCCGACAGGCATGACGCCGAGTTTTCTGTACACCTCCGGCACAAGTTCCATGACAGTCTTCGCCTTCGGATCGTCGGCCGCGGTCAGATAACCGGCTGGCTTATGGAGCATAATGAGAACCGGCCCGCGCAGGCGCACCGGCTCTCCGTCCACCGTGACGCAGACCACCGTTTCGTCAAACTTCCGGCTCTCGTCGGTCACAACTGCTCCGTTTACCGCCGCGCGGCCCGCACGGATGATCGCGCGCAGTTCTTTTCGGCTGGCGACGCCCGCTTCACTCAGAATTCTGTCCAGTCTCTGCATACGGCTGCTCCTGTCATAAATCAAATCGGTCTGCATAGGTTGTACCATGCAATCAAATAGATTGGAGGAATCGTTCCATGGTCATCATGACGGCGAAAGTCCCCAAAAGAAGGCTGCTGCTCATCGTACTGCTGCTCATCGCGGCGGCAGTCGTGCTGGCGCTCTGTCTGCACGGCGCGGGCAGCGAAACGGAAAAGCCCACAAAAAGCAGCGCGCAGGGTGCAACGAACGAGGCGCGCATTGCCTTCCTCGAAGGCTATGGCTGGCAGGTCGAGCCGGAGCCGGTCAAGACCCAGCAGGTCACAGTCCCGGCTGATCCCAGCGAAGTATTCCTGCGCTACAACGAACTGCAGGTCTCGCAGGGCTACGATCTGCTGCAGTACAGCGGCGAGGAACTGACGCGCTATGTCTATCGGATCACAAACTATCCGGACGAAGCCGGCGTCTATTACGCAACGCTTCTAGTCAAGGACGGTCAGATCGTCGGCGCAGACGTCGCCTCCAGCGCAAAGACCGGCGTGATGCACGGCTTGAAAATGCCGGAGTGATTCTACCCCCAAAGCCGCTCCTTATCATGCACCGCATGACAAGGAGCGGTGGCATTTGCAAAGCAAATGCCGGAGGGAATTTATTGCAAAGTTCGGGGTGCCCCGAAATTTGCGACGTTCGCATCCCTTCAGACCCTTCGGGCCAGTTCCCCTTGTGTCGTCCAAGGGGAGCCTTGGGCGCATTCGGATTCATCAGAGTCACTTACATCCACAACGGCAGCACTTCAATCCCCTGTTGTTCGGCGCGGCGGACAGTAGCGGCAGTGCCGCTGGGGGTGCCGTCGTAGACGGAGATGAGCAGCTGCGCGCGGCGGAGCATTTCGTGGTTGCGCCGGAGCATGCAGCCGGGGCTATAGTGATCCTCCAGCACCTCAACCTGATCGCAGGCGGCGAGCAAAGCCCAATAGCGCGTGCGGGACGCTGCATCCCATCCGTCCGGCTGCGACGGGCATGGGACGAGCGCACACAGCCGCGCGTTCTGCGCGCCATCTGCCCTTGCGGCCAGGACGGCCTCGGCAAAATACTGGTCGCAGCCGCGGGCCATACCGCATAAGAAGGTATGAAAGCCCCGGTCATAGACCTCCCGCACCGTGCGGCGCAGGAGCGTCTTGAGTGCGGCACAGCGCGCATCATCTTCGTTCTGCCCCCATGGCAGGCGCTCCGGCCGGTGGCCGGTAAAGGCGCAGATCACAGGCTTTCACTCTCTTTCCCGTTTATTTTCCACAGTATATCAGAAAAATAGCCTCTTTACAAGCGGCCTGCACCGTGCTACTATAATGCTACAAATTGAATCGATCTTCAGGGCAGGGTGCAATTCCCGACCGGCGGTAGAGTCCGCGAGCGCAAGCTGAACCGGTGTGATTCCGGTACCGACAGTACAGTCTGGATGGAAGAAGATTTCTGTGCGGTCACTAGAGCAATCTGGACCGTCTGTTTGCAGCACCTGAAGTTCGTTTCAGGTGCTTATTTTGTTTGCAAAGGATGGTCTTCCATGAAAACACTATTCTCCTCGATCTCGGAAAATGTTCAATTTGTGCTGCTCTGCCTGGCAGTCACGGCGGCGGTCGTGCTGCTGGCATGGGGCGGCGAGAAGCTGGTGATGAAAAAGCGCCACCGGCTGAGCACCGCACATACCATCACGACCGTCGGCATGCTGGCAGCGATCTCAGGCGTTCTGATGGTCATCGAACTGCCGCTGTTTTTTGCGCCGCCGTTTTATAAGCTTGATTTCAGTGAACTGCCGGTTCTGATCTGCGCGTTTTCGCTGGGTCCGGTTGCAGGCGTGGTCTGCGAGTTCCTGAAGGTTCTGATTCATCTGTTGCTCAAGGGCACATCAACAGCGTTCGTCGGCGATCTGGCGAACTTCCTCGTCGGCTGTTCGTTCGTGCTGCCCGCGTCGATTTTGTATCAGAAGCTGTTGAGCAAAAAAGGGGCTGTCGCGTCTCTGGCGCTTGGCACGGGTGTTATGACCGTGTTTGGAAGCTTTTTCAACGCGTGGTTCCTCATTCCGCGCTTTGCCGTGATGTACGGTCTGCCGCTCGATGCGATCATTGCCATGGGTACACAGGTCAACGGTGCAATCACCGATCTTTCCACGCTCGTGCTGCTGGCTGTCGTGCCGTTTAATCTGCTCAAGGGCGTGCTGGTGTCGGTTTTGACGTTCTTCCTGTACAAGCGCGTGGAGCGGTTGTTTTTCCGAAAAAAGCAGCCGGAATGACGCCCTCGTCCAAGTGTCTTTAATACTATACAAAATTTCTGTTCTGCCCAATCTTCATAAATCTTTAACATTCTTCCGCTTGTTTTTTGCGTAGATTTCGGGTACTATTTTCTTTACTAATGATTGGGGTATTTGGATATGAAGGAAAAGAACCGTCAGAAGCGGCTGCGGCTGCTCGCGGAAGCAAAAAAAAAGCCCGCCGTATTTACGGTCTATATCATTCTGCGTCTGGTTGTCGTGGCAATCCTCGTCTCGTCGATCCTGCGCGGCGAATATGAAAACGCGGCAATCTGCCTGCTGGTGCTGTTTTTGTTTTTGCTGCCGCTGTTTGTGCAGAAAAACTTCGGCATCGAGTTGCCAAGCACACTGGAGATCATCATTCTGGTGTTCATCTTCGCTTCGGAAATTCTGGGTGAGTTGGGCTGCTTTTTCATCAATGTCCCCAACTGGGATTCCATCCTCCACACAACGACGGGTTTTTTGTGCGCAGCGTTCGGCTTTGCACTCATCGATATTCTGAACCGGAATGACAAGATCAAGTTCCAGCTGTCCCCTATTTATGTGGCGCTTGTCGCGTTCTGCTTCTCGATGACCATCGGCGTTCTGTGGGAGTTTTTTGAGTTCAGCGTGGACAGGCTGTTCCACATGGATATGCAGAAGGACACGATCGTGCACACAATCTCGTCTGTTATGCTTGACCCGACGAACAAGAATATTCCCATTACGATTGACAACATCACCTCCGTCGCCGTCAATGGACAGGATCTGGGCTTTAACGGCTATCTCGATATCGGCCTGTACGACACGATGGAGGATCTGTTCGTCAACTTTATCGGCGCGCTGACGTTCAGCGTGTTCGGCTATTTCTATATCAAGCACCGCGGCAATGGCCGCATCGCCAAGGCGTTCATCCCCACCATCACGGAAACCAAGAAGGAGTCAGACCATGCGCAGCCATCCGAAAAAGCAGTGGAAGATCGGGACAGTTGAAAACTGCCGCCATCACTGGTATCTTCTCATCTGGATCGCTTATCTCGTCCTGTTTTATATTGCCGAGCATGTTGTGACCGACCATTACTGGGTATCGTATCTCCCGCTCGACGATAAGATCCCCTTCTGCCGGTATTTTATCATCCCCTACTGCATGTGGCACCCGCTGCTGTTTGCCATGACGCTGTATCTCATGTGGTACGACGTGCCCGCGTTCAAGCGCTTCATGGTGTACATCGGCCTCGGCTTTGGCGGCTCGATTCTGTTCTGTCTGGCTTTTCCGAACGGGCAGGATCTGCGCCCCACAGAATTCGCCCAGCATGATTTCTTCATCTGGCTTTTGCAGCGCATTTATGCCGCCGACACCAACACGAACGTCCTGCCCAGCATGCACGTCATCGGCTGCGCGGCGCTGACACTGGCCTGCTTTGACTCGCAGCCGCTCTGCAAGCGGCATTTGCAGTGGGTCGCGCTGCCGCTGGGTCTTCTGATCTGCGCATCGACGGTGCTTGTCAAGCAGCACTCAATCCTTGACGTGTTTGTTGCCATCCCGGTAAGCGTCATTTTATACTTTATTGTATACCACAAGACTTTCCGAACCATGCGGCAGACAGCATGACATCTTTTCTGAAAAAGCGCGGAAACCCGCGCTTTTTTCTTGACTTTTCTAAGAAATTATGAGATATTAACAAAACTTCACTGAAAAGGCCGTGTTGATTATTATGAGTATACTGGAAATTCTTCTGCTGGGTATCGGCTTGTCGATGGACGCGTTTGCCGTATCGATCTGTAAGGGCCTTTCGACGAAAAAGCTGCAGATCAAGCACTATCTCATCATCGGCGCATGGTTCGGCGGTTTTCAGGCGCTGATGCCGACCATCGGCTACTTTCTGGGCTCGACATTCGAGCAGTACATCACGGCCTTCGACCACTGGGTCGCATTCGTGCTGCTGGCTGCTATCGGCGCAAACATGATCAAAGAAAGCTTTTCCAAGGAAGAATCCGAAACAAACAGTTCTTTTGCTTTCAAAACGATGCTGTTGATGGCACTGGCCACAAGCATCGACGCGCTGGCTGTCGGCATCACGTTTGCGCTGCTGCCGGATGTCAACGTGCCGCTGGCCGTCTGTCTCATCGGCGTAACGACATTCGTCTGTTCCGCCGCTGGGCTCAAAATCGGCAATCTCTTCGGCCTGCGCTATAAGGCAAAGGCAGAACTTGCAGGCGGTATCATCCTAATTCTGATCGGCCTCAAGATCCTGTTCGAGCATCTGGGCGTAATCAGCTTCTAATTTTCAACTCCGGCAGGACTTTCCTGCCGGAGTTTTTCTATCAGCATGCGGCATACTCCTCTGAAAGGGGAGGTTTGGGTGCAGCCGTATAACGACCAGCCAGATTTGCCGGGAAGCTTTTGCTCTGCTGGATTTTCCGCGCTGGAAAACCCGAAAGAAATATGCTATGCTGGAACTGTAAAAGCAGACAGAAAGGAATGCGAATCATGATCTGCAAGGACTTTCAGGGGCTAAAGCTTTCGCAGCTTGGATTCGGCACGATGCGGCTGCCGCTGCGGGAGGACAGATCCATCGACGAGGAGCAGGCCGCTGCCATGACAGCGGAGGCGATTGCGAAGGGCGTCAATTACTTTGACACCGCGTGGCCGTATCACGGCGGCAAATCGGAGACAGTCATCGGCGAAATTCTGAAGCAGTATCCGCGCGAAAGCTTCTATCTGGCCGACAAATTTCCCGGACATCAGATCGCGCCCAGCTACGACGTGAAGGCCGTGTTTGAACATCAGCTGGAAAAGTGCGGCGTGGGGTATTTCGATTTCTACCTGCTGCATAACGTCTATGAAAATTCCATTGCCGTCTATGAAGACGAGCGCTGGGGCATTCTCCCATATCTGCTGGAGCAGAAAAAAAACGGACGTATCCGCCATCTTGGCTTCTCGACCCACGCAGGCGTGCCCGCGCTGGAGGCATTTCTGGAAAAGCACACAGACGAGATGGAGTTCTGTCAAATCGAACTGAATTATCTCGACTGGACGCTGCAGCAGGCAAAGGAGAAATGCGAACTGCTGAACCGGTATAACATTCCCATCTGGGTCATGGAGCCGGTACGCGGCGGAAAGCTGGCGAATCTGCCCGCTGCTGCGCAGGAAAAGCTGCGCGCGCTGCGGCCGGAGGCCTCCGCTGCGTCCTGGGCGCTTCGCTGGGTGCAGGAGATTCCCGGCGTGACAATGATCCTCAGCGGCATGTCCAACATGGCGCAGATGCAGGACAATCTCGCCACGTTTGATCATCCCGAGCCGCTCAGCGCCGAAGAGCAGGCGCTGCTGCTGGAGATCGCGGAGGGCTTCAAGTCCGCCGTCCCGTGCACGGCCTGCCGCTATTGCTGCGACGGCTGCCCGCAGGAAATTGACATTCCGCAGATGCTGCGTGTTCTGAACGAGCTTCGCGTCGTGCCGTCCACGAACGCGATCATGGCGGTCGAAGCCCTGCCGAAGAGCCAGCAGCCGCAAAGCTGCCTCGGCTGCGGCGCGTGTACGGCGGTCTGTCCGCAGAAGATCGATATTCCCGGCTGCATGCAGGAACTGACCGAGCGCATCGCAAAGATTCCAAGCTGGATTGAGATCAGCCGTCAGCGCGCGGCGGAGCAGCCGTAAATTATTAAATTATTTGTGAATTCTTCTTTTTCGTGATGATTTTCTTATGCGGCGTGTATATAATGAGTACTTGAAATCTTAAGAGGATTTTCAGAAAATCTTCATCTTCGGCAGGTGTTCATTCGTCATGCTCTATGTGTTCCTTGCACTTGCGCTGCTTTCCGGCTGCGCGTTGACGTATGCCGCGTCCGGCTTTGCCTCGCTCGCGGCGGTATGGCAGGTTCCCGTGTTTTTCCTCGGCAGCTTTCTGGCTCTCGTGGTGCTGTTTCTGCTGGTCGTGCTTGTCTCGTGTCTGTTTGTCGATCCGAAGAAGCTGCTGGAAAAGCCGAGCGGCTATTTTCGATTCCTGCTCAACGAGTTCTGCCGGATCGCGCTGGCGCTGGGCGGCGTCCACGTCAATGTGACAGGATTGGAAAAGGTTCCGCGGGAAAGCCGCTTCCTGCTGGTCAGCAACCACCGGTTCGCGTTTGACCCCATCGTGTTCTACGCCGTTATGCCGTGGGCCGAATTGGCTTTCCTGTCCAAAAAGGAAAATTTCTCGATTTTCATCGTCGCACAGGTCATGCGTGAGGTGCTCTGCCTGCCGGTTGACCGGAATAATGACCGTGAATCGCTCAAATCCATTCTCAAGGCTATTCAGTTTATTAAGGACGACAAAGCCTCCATCGCCGTGTTCCCGGAGGGCGGGACGAACAAAACAGCAGATCCGCTTCTCCCCTACCGCAGCGGCGTATTCAAGATCGCACAAAAGGCAAATGTCCCCATCGTAGTCTGTTCGCTGGTCAACTCCCGTGCGATTCTGCACAACATGTTCCGCAAGCACACAGAGGTCTGGCTGGACGTTCTGGACGTCGTTCCCGCAGAGGAACTGGCCGGGAAAACGGCTATCGAGGTTGGTGAACGCATCCACGCAGTCATGGAGGCCGGGATCGTCGCCCGCGAGAAGGAGCAGGGACTGCGTGCATAAACCGGCCCGAATTCTCGTTTCCCCTTTACATCCAGCACGTTTTCCTGTATAATATGTTCCGACAATTTTGAAAAGTGTGGGAAAAACATGATTGAATTCGATGAATATAAGGTAAAACTCAACAATATCCGCCCCAAGCTGGACGCGCTGGCGGACTCCCTCGGCATTGAAGCTGCAAAGGAGGAAATTGACCGCCTGCACGCGCAGATCGACTCCGAAGGCTTCTGGGACAATCAGGAGATTTCGCAGAAGGTCATGAAGCAGAGCCGGACACTCGAGGCCAAGGTCGCACGATATGAAAAAATGTGCAGCCAGTGGGACGACCTGTATACGCTCTGCGATATGGCGCTGGAGGACAACGACGACTCCATGCTCCCTGAGTTGACCGACGGCTATGCCCAGCTGGAACAGGAGATGGAAAACGCACGGCTCGAGACGCTCCTGTCCGGCGAATACGACAACAATAACGCCATTGTCTCGTTCCAGGCCGGTGCGGGCGGCACCGAGGCGCAGGACTGGGCCTCGATGCTCTACCGGATGTACACGCACTGGACCGAGCAGCACGGTCTGACCTATAAGATTCTCGACTATCTCGACGGTGACGAGGCGGGCATCAAATCCGCCAGCATTCTCATCGAGGGAGAGAACGCCTACGGCATGCTCAAGAGTGAGAACGGCGTCCACCGCCTCGTGCGCGTGTCCCCGTTCGACGCAAACGCCCGCCGCCAGACGTCCTTCGCGGCGGTCGAGGTCATTCCGGAAATCACGGATGATTCCAAAGACGTCGATATCCGGCCCGAGGATATCGAAATGCAGGTCTACCGCTCCTCCGGTGCAGGCGGACAGCACATCAACAAGACCAGTTCCGCCGTGCGTCTCATCCACAAGCCGACCGGCATTGTTGTCTCCTGCCAGACGCAGCGTGACCAGTTCCAGAACCGTGAAACATGTATGCGCATGTTGCGCTCGAAGCTGATTGAGATCAAAGAGCGTGAGCATCTGGACAAGATCTCTGATATCAAGGGCGCACAGCTGAAGATCGAATGGGGCAGCCAGATCCGCAACTACGTCTTCATGCCCTACACGCTCGTCAAGGACACCCGGACGGGCTATGAAACGTCCAACGTCAACGCCGTCATGGACGGCGCGCTCGATGGCTTCATCAACGCCTATCTGACTTGTCTTGCCACAAATACATGGGTCACAAAGAGTTGATTTTTGCGGAAAACAGCAAATATCTACTTGCATTCACATCTGAATTGTGATATGATTTTCTAGCTGTTTGAAACAGCCTGATAAAATATGATCTCGGCGAGCCGTCTGCCGGCGAAGGGCGGCAAATGGTTTGGAGGAATTTTCATGAACGCTCTGCACACGATTTTAACGATCATTCAGGTCATTCTGGCCGTCGGCCTCGTCGTCATCGTGACGATCCAGTCCGGCAAGTCCGCAGGTCTGTCCGGTGCGATTGCCGGCGGTAACGGCGACACTTACCTTGGCAAAAATAAGAACAAGGGCCTCGACGCAAAACTCGCCCTCGCCACCAAATGGGTCGGCGGCGTGTTCATCGTCCTGACGTTGGTTCTGAACCTGTTCTGATTTTTTCATCAATAAAGCCGCCGCTCTGCAATGCAGGGCGGCGGCTTTTCCGTATGTCTAAAACAGGCAAAAGATTCTGTCTGTCGCAGCGGTCGCCGACTAACTCAGGCGGCTGCGGTATTCATTGGCGCTGAGACCAGTCAGCTTTTTGAAGGTACGGGAAAAATGGCCGCTGTCGGAATAGCCGACGAGATCAACGATGTCGCCGATTTTAAGGCTCGGGTCTGCCAGCAGTTCCTTGGCCTTTTCGATGCGGACGGAATTGAGCAGATCATAATAGCTTTTTTCCGCGTATTTGTTGATCAGCTTGGACAGGTGCCACTGTGAAACGTAGCAGTAATCCGCGACCTCCTGCAGGGAGAGTTTTTTTGCATAGTTCTGCTCGATATACGCGATGGCCTTTTTCACAATGAAGCTTGTGGCCTGCTTGTCAGGCAGACCGTCGTCTGGATTTTGCTCTGCCCCCTCTGCGCCGCCAAGCCGCTCGGTCATGGTGCCAAGCGCCTCGTGCAGTTCATCCATCTTCGATGGCTTGAGCAGATACCGGCACACGCCGAGACGGATGGCCTCCTGTGCGTAGGAAAAATCACGGTAGCCGGTCAGCACAGCGATCTGCATAGCCGGAAACTCGCTCTTGAGCCCGGCAAGCATTGTCAGCCCGTCCTGATCGGGCATGCGGATATCGGTAAAGACGATATCCGGCCTTGTGCTTCGGATCATAGCCGCGCCGGAAGCGGCGTCATACGCCGTCCCAACAACCTCACAATGATATTCCGCCCATTTAACGACCCGGCGGAGGCCCTCGACGATGATCCGCTCGTCGTCGATCAACACGACCCGGTACATACTCTCATCCTCTCTCAGTTCAGGCGCATAGCCTGTTCAACTGCGTCACGGGCCGAGATGTGGCCCGTAACGATGTTTGGAATGTTGGAAAACAGACTGCTTCTGGCCTCCCCGGAAAGCGCATCCTGCACAGCCCCGACATATTTTGTGACCGCTGCGTTCATCTGTGCGGCAGAACGGTAAAGCGAGTTGCCGTCCGCAGACGCGGGCGGCGCGGCGAGCGCCGTTGTCTCGGTCGTTACGAATTGCTCGATCACCGCATCAGAGGTCAGCTGCGAAACGAACGCGACTGCCGCTTCGCGTTTATCGGGGTCGTCCCACGCCTTGCGCGTGATAAAGTAGCCGGTCGAAATACCGCCGACCGTCTCGGTCGGCAGGCGGCCTGCCTGCGCGGGCACATAGCAGACGGCAAAATCGTCCAGCCGGTCCGCGTAATTTTCCGAGAAAAAGCCGACCTTCCACGACCCATCGAGCAAAAACGCCGCCTCGCCGTCTCCGAACATGGCAACCGTCTCTGCATCGCCTGCGGTGAGGGTGTTCTCTGCAAAAAAGTCCTGCCCGTAAAGCAGTTTGAGGTCTTCCAGCCCCGCAATCCATGCCTCAGATATGCTGTCATTTACCAACGCACCGTTCTCGTCTATCTGCGGCAGCTGAAGATGCGCATCCACACCGCCCCGGTTGAGTACGGCAAATTCAAACCAGTAGTGCGGCATCTCGATCAGAGAGCATGCAATGGGCGTGAGCCCATTGCTGCGGATCGTCTGACAATCCGCAAGGAACTGCTCCCATGTATAATCCGTGCCCGGCAGCGCGATGCCGCAGCGCTCCAAAACCGCTTTGTTGACAAACAGGCTTTCCCAATAGCCCATGACCGGAACGGCGTAACATTTGCCGTCGGAGGCAACAGGAAGCTTTGCATCGTCCATGTTTTTTGCATAATTCGGATACTCGGCACGAATCTCGTCCAGAGGCACGACCTTTCCCGCTCTGACAAATGGCTCTGCATCCGCATTGGTGAAGAAAAAGAGCACGTCCGGTTCAGAACCCGTCTCAAAATCCGTCAGGACCCGGGCTTTCCATTCCTCGCTGGACACATCGGAGCCATCGGACACCAAATTTCCGGTCGAGGCCTCGTAGGCCGCGACGGCAGCTTCAAAATTCCTGCGATTGCCGTCCTCGCTGCCGAAGGAGGTCACGACCCGCAGCGTCACGGGTTCCGTCTGCGGCACCTGTTCCCTTCGTGCGCAGCCGCATAGCAGCATCAGTGCCGCAAGCAGAAGCCCAATCATCTTTTTCATTGTGCGTTCCTCCCCGCGCCGTGCGGCGCACTTGTGCTTCTTTTATTTTACTGCATTTTCCGCGCCCGGGTAAGGGGTATCGTTGCGCTTTCTTGCCTGTTGTTGGCGTTCGTTGTCTGTCGTTGCCGCATCCGCCGCCTGCGGCAGCACAATCCGCGCCAGAATTTTTCCGGGCTGCGGGGCTGTGATGGTAAAGCTGCACTGCTCACCGTAAAGAAGCCGCAGCCGCTGCGCCACATTGCGAACGCCCACGCTGCCGCGCTGCGGCCCGGCGGGACCTGCCGGACTTTGCAGCGCATCCTGGATGCGCGCCCAGCCGTCCGGTGTCATTTCTCCGTCGTGCTCGATCTCAAACAGAAGCGTTCCGTCCGACTGCGGGTACGCGCGCAGGCACAGCTCGCCGCCGTGCCGCGACAGATCATGCTCGACCGCGTTTTCCACGATCGGCTGGAGCATCAGGCGCGGGATGCGCACCGGAAGCATCGTTTCGTCGATCTCGCGCCGGAGTGTCAGCCGGTCGCCCAGCCGCTCCTTTGTAATGTACAGATAGGCATCGACATATTGCAGTTCCTCTGCAAGCGGGATTTGCGCACGCCCGTCGCGGCCGATGGCTGCATCAAGCATGGTTGACAAGGCTTCGATCATGGAGCATACGCGCTCGTTATCGGCCAGCCGCGCTTCCCAGTTGATGATCTCCAACGTGTTATTGAGAAAATGTGGGTTGATCTGCGACTGCAGCGCGCGGATCTTTGCCTGCTGCAGCACCTGCTGTTCGAGATAGAGGCGTTCAAACTGACTTTTCAACTCGGAGGACATGGCATTGAACTGGCTGTAGAGCTGCCGGAACTCCGTGTTCGGCGCTTCAGCTGTGATGACATAGCCGCGTTCTCCGTTTTCCACGCGGCGGTTCGCGTCGAGCAAAACCTCCATCGGGCGGTTGACGCTGCGGTTGAAGATCAGCGCGACCAGCAGACTCAGCGGAATGCCCAGCAGCGCAATCCCAGCAATGGCCCACCGGAGCATCGGCATGGTGCTGAGCGGACGCAGCGCAGTCGATTGGGCAGTCAAGAGGAGCGTGTGGCCGTCGCAGTCAATCGGATACTGTCGGCCGCCGGCCGCCGGTTGAGCCTCGGACGCAGCCACGGGCAGTTCGGCGCCGTCGATGCTCACGCCGGTGATCGCCACGTTTGCAATGCCGTAGAGCGACTGGAATACCTCGCTCTTCTCAAGGCCCAGCACCAGCATGGCGTAGGGCGTGAAGTCGTGATCGAGCAGGTTGCGCACCATATAGATCTCATCGTCCACGGTCAGAAAATAAATGCCCGTATCCACACGCTCCAACAGCGCCTGCACCTCGGGATAGACCCGCGCCTTATAGTCGCGCAGCAGATTGAGCCGCGCCGTACCCGGCGCGGCGGCATAGGCGTGAACAGGCTCGTCTCCGCCCACTGAGGAGATGAATACGCAGCGGTAATTGGCGTTCCGTGTAAATTTCTGCGTCAAATACTCCGTCACGTCCTTATAGACGAGCGAACACGATTCGCTGTAGCTTTGCCGGACGATTCCATCGTAGGAGACAGCCTTGGAATCTTCGATCACAGACAGCAGTCGCAGTTCGACCTGCTGCATGGCGTTTTCCATGCCGAGATCCATCGCCTGCTCGAGATTGCGGTCATTATAATAGTTGACCAGTACGCTGAACATCGTCACGATGATCAGAATCGGCAGAATCCAGCACAAAAGCGTTACCAGCGTCAGGCCGGACCGGATCGATTTCGGGTCATACCGGAGCGTCTTCACAGGCCCACCCCCTTTTTTCTTCAGTATAGCATAAACTTCCTTAACCGGCAATGTTGTCAGTTCAAGGCTGTCAATCTTATGCAAAATTCGTTAAAATTCAAACTTGCCCGGCAGGATGCACCGAATCATCGAAAATCCTCGGCGAATTCGTATGCACTTGCCTGCTTGATTGTAGGGGCCGATGCCCACATCAGCCCACTCCCGGCGTTCTGTCAAAAATCAAGCGTTGTGAGTTCCGCACCCCGGTAATAAAAGCGCAGAATCGCCCGATAGTCAAAGCCGAGGCGGGCGATGGCGTCCGCGCCGTACTGGCTCATGCCGACACGGTGGCCGTAGCCGAGCACGTCAAAGCTGAACGCGCCGTCCTCGTACAGAAGTGTAAATCTCGTGGAGTTCAGCCCGAACGCCTTTCGGAGTTGAACGCCAGAAAACGGCCTTCCGCCTGCCGTAAGCGTATCGACACCGCCGCCCGCCGTGCGCGTGACGGATTGCACCCAGCCACTGGGATCGCCGGAAAGCTGTACCGACGCGTCGAGCGCGCGGAGCGTCTCGGCAAATGTCTCCGCCGTCACGCAGATCCGGCTTTCATATTTGGCCGCGTCCTGCTCCCCGGGACTTTCGACCGCCCGCAGATACGGCACATCCGTCCCCCAGACGGCAGCTGCATCCTCCGTCGAGCCGCCGGAGCAGGAAAAATAGACCGCATCGATCAGCCTTCCTTCATAGGTCAGCACCTCGCCCTCCGTTTCCTGGACAGCAGCGGCAGCCTTGTCCCATGCGGCTTTAAAACCGTCTTCATACCGCGCACGCAGATCTTCTATTGTCCGGCAGGCCTGACAACAGGCGCTCTGCGCGCATACATCTGCGTTCTCGTGCTTTCCGCCCGCCATCTGCCGGCAGGCGAACGTGCGCGCCGCCACGGCCTGCGCTTTCAGCGCCTCCGGCGCAAATGAGGCCGGCATCTCCGACAGCACGACCTGCGTCAGATAGGTATCCAGCGCTGTTTCCTCCGCACTTCCATCCCGCAGGACGCGGATCGTCTGTTTCGGCGCCTCCGGCTGCCTTTGTATCACCACGACCAGCGGCTCCGGCTCCGCCGCTTTCCTCGTCTGCGCCGACGGCAGCAGCAGCACCGCTGCCAGCGCCAGAAGTCCCGCCTTTGCGATCACCGACATTTCAAGCACCGTCCTTTCGGACAAGTCTATGCCGCAGCGGTAGACAGTATTCTGATTGACATAATCGCAAATCTTGACACAAATTCTGTTGGGACGTATAATGTATAGAAACATACGAAATTTCTGCTGCATACGGATTGGAGCTTATATATGAAGCATGCTTTGAAAATCATCCTCCCGATCATCCTGATTCTTGCCCTCATCATCGGCGCGTGCTGTTTCTTCCTGATCGCGCGCCGCGATCTGACCGAGAGCATTTTCGTCTACTGGGGCGAACATTTTTATGAAGCCGGGCGCTATTCCCGCGCCGTTTCGTTCTACAAGGCAGCCATGCACTTTGCGCCGAAGGATGCGGATCTCGCCATTCGTCTGGCTGATGCCTATAAAAAAAGCGGCAACTACACAAAAGCGGAATACACCCTCGTCAGCGCCATCACGCAGATCCCGGACTCAGTACAGCTGTATGTCGCACTTTCCAAGACCTATGTGGAACAGGACAAACTGCTCGACGCAGAGACGATGCTCGGCCGCATCACAAACGACGCCGTTCGGACACAGATCGATGCGCTGCGTCCCGCCGCGCCCGTCATTGAGCCGGAAAGCGGAAATTATTCCGAATACATCGACGTGACCGTCACCGGCGCGTCCGGCACGGTCTACGCCGTGTGCAACAGCGATTTCCCAGCCTCGGAGCAGGATGTATATACCAGCCCCATTTCTCTGGAAGCCGGTGAAAGCAAGATCGTCGCGCTGAGCGTGGCGGAAAACGGCCTTGTAAGCGATGCAGTCTACGCGGGCTATACCGTCGGCAACGTCGTCGAGGAAGTGAAGCTTGCCGACGCCGGGATGGACGCCTATGTGCGTGAACTGCTCGGCAAGACGGCCGGCAGCGCCATTATGTCCGACGAACTCTGGGCCGTTGAGGAATTGGATCTCCCCGATACGGTCGCCTCGCTGGAGGATCTCCCCTATTTCACCGGCCTGCGCTCCTTATCACTGCACCACGGAACGGGATTGGATCTGTCCGTGCTGTCCCAGCTGCCGACGCTGCGGACGCTCGATCTGTCCGGCTGCACGCTCTCGACTGCCGCCATGAACACCATTGTAACGCTGTCGGAACTGACGAGTCTGAACCTGTCCGGCTGCGCTGTGGCGGAGATTGACGCGCTGATCGGCCTGCAAAAGCTGGAAACGCTCGATCTGTCCAACAATACCGTCTCCGATCTGACAGCGCTTTCCGCGCTGCTGGCGCTCAGAGAATTGAATCTGACCAACAATCCCATCACCTCGCTCAGTAATCTCAAAAACTGCACAGAACTCGAAACGCTTTACGCCGGACAGTGCGCAATCACACGGATTGCGGGCCTTGCCGATCATACGAAGCTTAAAACGCTCGTTCTGTCCGGCAATAAGATCACCGACATTTCCGCGCTGGCCGGCTGCACGGCGATCGAAACGCTCGATCTCAGCGGCAACAGCATTTCTGATATCTCTGTTGTGTCCGGCTTCAAGAATCTGGTCGATCTCAATGTGAGCAGCAACCAGATCACAGACCTTCCGCAGTTTGACGCAGACACACCGCTCTGGCATGTCGATATCAGCCATAATCAGATTGAAAGCCTTGCCGGTCTGGAAGGAAATCTTGCCGTCAATTTCATCAATGCTGACTATAATCGGATCAAATCGGTCGCAAAGCTGGAATCGTGCATCATGCTCGTCCGGATGAACCTTTGGGACAACCCCGTGGATGCCGACGAGGTCAAGCAGCTGCAGGATATCGGCATTCTGATCAACTACAACCCCAACTATGTAGAGCCGGAAACAGAATCCTGAGCAAGTACAGCTGGTGCGATTTCCGCTCCCGCACACACCAAGGAACGTTCCCGCACCAGCGCATCATAGAGGAATCGAGTTTTAACAGACTTATGATATACAAAACCGCCCTTCTCAACCGGGAGAAGGGCGGTTTTGCTTACAGATCGTCTGCGTCTTGAACGGGAATTTCGTGCTCGTTCATCGGAAGACCGGTCCAGCTGCCTTGCGGGTCGGTAAAGCTGGGCTGCTGGGCGAAAATCTCCGGCACAAGATCCGGACGGTCTTTTTTGTCGCGTTTTTTCATGCTGCACCTCCTGTCTTTTTCTTTCAGGATGTGCGGCTTTTTCGTTTTTATCCGTGATGATGGCCGTTGTGGTCGCAGGATTCCGGGATGTAATCTTCCTCCTTGGAAAAATCGAGCGTTTCTGGTGCATATGTCCGGAAATCCGTCAGAAACGCTGCATAATCGGCTCGGTCCGTGGGGACAAGCACCATCTGTTCCCGCTCCAGCAGGCGGTCTGCCGCCGTGAAACAGAGTGCATCGACGCGCCTGCGGCTCGATAAAACGTTGTGCATCAGGCAGACATCCTGTATTTGTGAAATATCAAAAAAAATGACTGTACGGGAGCAGAAAACTTCGACTGCCGCCTCCACGCCGTCCTCCGGCGGCAGGACGCGGATGGTGTCCTCGGGAATCAAAATATAGCGGTTCATTCAAACAGCCTCATTTCAGATAGATTCTCGCGCTGCCCGCGTAGGGCTGCACCGTGCCGACGCGCTGTGCGCTGGGAACTGCCGGCTTCAGGGCCGTGAACAGCGCGTCCGCGTCCTCCGGGTCGCAGGCGATAAGCAGGCCGCCTGCCGTCTGCGGGTCGTAGAGCACATCCTGCACAGCAAGTTCAGTGTCTCCCGCATCGACCATCGGCTCTGCAAACGTGCGGTTGCGGTACATACCGGCAGGCAGGATGCCCATGCGGGCAAAATCCAACGCTTCCGGGATCAAGTCGATCGCGGCCGTGTTAATTTCCAGCTGCACGTCGCTGCCGGTCGCCATCTCGGACGCGTGGCCGAGGAAGGAGAAGCCGGTCACGTCTGTGCAGGCATGGACGCGGTACTGTACCATCACGTCGCGTGCAGCCTTGTTGAGCGTCGTCATGAGGCGGACAGCAAACGCTTTTCCATTCTCGGACAGAAGATCAGCCTTTTCCGCCGTCGTGAGAATGCCGATGCCGAGCGGCTTTGTAAGAAACAGCGCGTCGCCAGGCTTCGCGCCGGAGTTCGTGAGGACTTTGTCCGGGTGGACAAAGCCCGTCACGGCCAGACCGTATTTCGGCTCGTCGTCGTAGATCGAGTGGCCGCCGGTGATGAGCGCGCCTGCCTCGTAGACCTTGTCGTAGCCGCCGCGCAGAATATCATGCACAGCCTCCTTCGGCATAGACTCCGGCACAGCCATGATATTGAGGCAGAGTTTCGGCTCACCACCCATGGCGTAGACGTCGGACAGCGCATTTGTTGCGGCGATCTGGCCGAAGGTGTACGGGTCATCCGCAATGGGCGGGAAGAAATCGACCGTCTGCACGAGCGCTAATTCGTCCGACACCTTGTAAACCGATGCGTCATCGCTCTTGTCAAAGCCGACGAGCAGATTTTCATCCTGCCGCACGCGGATATCGCCCAGAAGCTGCGCAAGAATGCCTGCACCGACCTTCGCGCCGCACCCAGCGCACTTTGCAAGCTTTGTCAGCTTGATTTCGTCCCTCATACCTATACCCCCAATATATTTTGTCCCGTTGCGGCGTTCAAAACACCGGTATATTCCAAAATTGCCTGCAGCACACCGCCGCCGATGGCGATGGCCTTGTCCGAGGCGGTCTGACAGTAGGAAATCTCCCCGCGCGGGTCAACGTCGCCGGATTTCATGCCCTTGAACACGGGCGTTCCGTCGGCCAGCATGCCGCGAATGACGCCAGAGATCGTGCAGGCCATCGGCTTGCCGTTCACCTCGCCCGCAATATCGCCCGCCTGTACCGTTGTGCCGATATCCAGCAGCTGATGGAAAATGCCGTCATCCGGGGCACGCAGCACACGTTCGCCGGTAAAGCCGCCGATGAGGCCGGGAATGTTCGTGTTCGGAATGGGCTCACCGCTGCGGATCACGCGGCCCAACGTGTGTCCGCGCATCGTCTCAATGACCGCGTGGCAGTCGCGCCCGGCGCAGAAGCCGGGGCCGACACCGATGACCAGCGGTGCATCCGTAATCGCCGTGCCAAGGTTTTTCTTTGCCAGAATCGCGTCAACCAGCACATCCGGCCTCAGCCATGCGCGGCACTGTGCCTGCGGGTCCGCCAGAACCGGAATATTGCCGTCAGCCAGAATATGGCGCACATCTGCCTCCGTCGCGGCAAGTTCCGCCGTCACGTCCTCTACCTGATAGCTTCCGTATAAGATCGCCTGCGAAAAGCAGACCGTTCGGCGAATGGCCGTCGGCTGCGGCAGGTCGGTCATAACCACACACAGATGCGACCGGAAAAGCCGGAGCGCGATGCCCGTAGCCAGATCACCCGCGCCGCGAATTAACACAAGCATGCAATCCACCCCTTCTGCAGCGCCGCCATGCACACCGGGCAGTGAAGTCCGGCAGCCAGCGCCTTTGCTGCCTGCTGCTCCGGCTCATTCTCGGTCTGATTGACCAGAACGCGCGTATGCAGCGCCTCCAAATTCAAAAATTTTGCCCACAATTCCGGCGTTACGGTGGTATCCTCGCTTACGTCGAGCGCCTGCGCGGCGATCGGCGCGCGGTGAACGCTTTCGCGCATCGGTCTTCCGAAGCCGGACGCGCCCGCAACCAGAATGGTCTGATTCGCCTCCGGGGGAATGACCGGCTCATGCGCCGCATGGGCCTTGAGCGGCAGGCGCTTGGAGCCGTCTGCCTCGACGATGACATAGTCGGCCAGTGCGCAGAGCGTGCGGAACGTCAGTTCCGGCGCAGAGAATTTCCCACTTTCTGAAGCAGAACCCACACAGACGCAGTGCGTGCGCGCCAATTCTGCCTCTACCTCCGCCTCAAACGGCGAAACGAGGCAGCGCATATTCTGTTCGGGATAGATATGCGTCGTCGTACACATGATCACGCGTGCCTGCGCGGACAGTTCTTCCGCGAGGCATTCCATAAGCGTCGTCTTTCCGCCGCCGCCGATGATCGCAGTCACGCCGGGCTGGATCTCCAGCGCCTTTTGCAGCTTCACAGAGCATGCCTCCCTTTAGCGTCAGCTGACACTGTTATATAAGCATAGCATTCGCGCGCTTCCGCGTCAAGAATATCGGAATATTATTGACAATGACGAATACGGCGTGGTAAGATTCTGATATGGAACAAACTTTCAGACCCGTCCTGACCATTCGGATTTTCGGCGAGGAAAAGTGCTTCGGCCCCGGCGTGGCAGTCCTGCTGCGCAAGGTGCGTGAACTGCATTCCCTGCGCGCAGCGGCCATGTCCATCGGCATGGCATACTCGAAGGCATGGACGATTCTTAAAAACGCGCAGCAGTCACTGGGCTTCAAGCTGCTCGATTCCACAACCGGCGGAAAACACGGAGGAGGTGCCCGTCTCACGCCGGAGGGCGAAACTCTGCTTGACGCTTACGACCGCTACTGTACAGCGCTCCGCGCTCACGCGCAGACGCTGTTCAACGAAACCTTTGACGGCATTCTGCCGCTCTGACTTTTTTGATTGGGAGGTCATCTTTTGAACATTCAATATATCCATCCGGCCGACCAGCTTGTCATGTTCATGCAGCGCATCTATGACAAGGGCCTGACCACCATGTCCGGCGGCAATCTTTCTATCCGCGACACACAGGGCAACATCTGGATCACCCCGGCCGGCATCGACAAAGGGACGCTCACCCGCAAGGACATCATCTGCGTCCACCCGGACGGAAGCTGCGAAGGTCCGCACAAGCCCTCGTCCGAGTTGCCGTTCCACGAATCGGTCTACCGCATGCGCCCGGACCTGAATGCCGTGCTGCATACGCACCCGCCCGCGCTTGTGGCGTTCTCCATCGTCCGCAAGCTGCCGGATCTCGATTTGATCCCGTCCGTGCGCCATATCTGCGAACAGATGAAGATTGCAAAATACGCCATTCCCGGCAGCGAGGCGCTTGGCGCGGAGATCGGCAAGGTCTTTGCGCAGGGCTGCGACGCGGCACTGCTGGAAAACCACGGCGTCTGCATCGGCGCGCCGGATATGTTCACGGCATTCCAGCGCTTTGAAACGCTCAATTATACCGCGACACTTGAGGTGCTGGCAAGCAAGCTTGGGAAGATTCATTCTCTGCCGGAGAATGCCTATCATATGAGCGAGACAAACGCGCATACCAAGCTGGACGATTTCATTCCCCGTTCGCACACCTCGGAGGAGTTGGCTGCCCGCCGCGACATGATCACGCTCATTCACCGCTCGTACAAAATGGGGCTGTTTACCGCCACGCACGGCACCTATTCCGTCCGCTTGTCTGACGGCAGCTTCCTCATTACGCCATTTGGCTTTGACCGCGCGTATCTGGAAGAGGACGACCTTGTCCGCGTCAAGGGCGGCATGAAGGAACTCGGCAAGACGCCGTCCCGCGCCGTGCTGCTGCACCAGAAAATCTATGAGCAGCATCCCGATGTCGGCGCGATCCTGCTGGCCCATCCGGTCCACGCCATGGCTTTTGCCGTGACCGATGCAGCGTTCGATGCACGCACCATCCCGGAAAGCTATATCCTCCTCCGCGACGTCAAAACGCTGCCGTATGAGGAGATCTACCGGGAGCCGGATAAAATGGCGGCGGAGTTTGACGTATCTCACCCGGTCGCCATCGTGGAAAACGATTGCGTAATCGTCACCGGCAACTCGCTCCTGCAGGCCTTCGACCGGCTTGAGGTCATGGAGTTGACAGCCAATTCTATCCTCGATTCCCAGAGCCTCGGCAGCATCGTCCACATCAGCGACAGCGAGATCGCCGATCTCAAAACTGCATTCCATCTGGAAGATTGACATCGCTTCCATCGCACATATATGCACAGACTCAGACGCCCGGCTGATTTACAGCCGGGCGTCTGGGCACTATCAGGAATGGCAGCGGCGGAAGATCACCAGCAGCTTGCTTTACAGGTGCTGCTGACCCACCAGTAAGGGGAATTGATCCAGTACTGGAACCTGCTGTTGCTTGACAGCCATGTGGTCATCGAATTATACGATACCGTGATCTGATAGTTCGTATTTCTGTCCAGGTTCAGTTTGATTGACGAACTTGACCAGTTCTTTGTCGTTACCCGGTTGGTATCCATGTTTTTAATTTTAATGGTGTAGTTCGGATACATACTGGCCGTTTTGGTGACCCAGCGGAACCAACTCATCTTCTGATAGGAATACTTACATTTGTTCTGCCGCAGCGTGATGGATTCAGAGCCCGGGCGGCTCCAGTTTGCCGTTGTCCTGACATAGATCGTTCTCGAATTCGTGCTGCCGGATGTCGCAGCACTGGCCGTTACGCTCATCATGGAAATGCAGGTGACCAGAATCAGGAATACTACGATTGCACGTTTTAAATTGTTCTGTTTTTTCATTGTTTCATTCATTCTTTCCTTTTCCGTGAAGTCCATTGTTTTTCGCTATACGCGTTTGTATGCAATGTGTAGCTGCATCCGCCTCCCTTCGTCTGTCCGCTGCAGGCTTACCGCAGCGCGCTGTAGATCGTCCAGAAGTTTGTGCTGGCGGAATACTGCTCGATTGCTCTGGCAGAGTTTGCTGCTGCCGCGCTGTTTGCTGCGGTCCGCTCGGAGGCGTCTGCCGAGCGTTCTGCTGCGGCTGCCGTGCGTTCGGCGGCGCTGGCGGAGCGTTCCGACGCGCTGGCGGCTCTTGTGGCCTGATACTCCAGACGGCAGCGATGCAGATACTGGTCGTATTCACGCAGCGCCTCTTTCATGCTGTCAGCCTGTCCGTTCCGGATGTAATACTGGAACATGGCGACAGCCTCCGGATAGAAGTAATCCTCAGGAATGTGGTTCTTCGCGTAGATGCCGCGGTCAGATTCCAGAACCGCTGTGATCTGACGGAAGTCTGCCTGGATTCTGCTGTCCAGCAGATCCGCATCGCGCATAAAGTCCGCCTGCTCCTGCGCCCGCGCTTTCTTGACGACCCGTGACCGGATCAGAAGGATGCTGACAAACGGGACAGTCGGAACAAGAATAAACGTCAAATAAATGGTGCCCTGGTCCGTTACTCTGAATATCGACAAAACAACCGGCGCGCCAAACAGGCCAAAGACAAGCAGCGAGAGGACGGAAAGCGTCGTCAGCATTGTCGCCTTTCCCGGAATGACTGTGGAAATCTTTTTCCGCAGCTGTTCGCTCTCGGCCTTCATCCGGTCGATCTCCTCTATTTTGCCAAACACGCTGTCAACGACAGCCTTGCTCTTTGCCAGACTGTCCAGAAGCTGCGCTCTAATATCAGCGGCGCCTGCCTGTGTACGAACCGCATTCTCATAAGCATTCACGTTTGTCAGTGTCGTTTCCATGTTTTTTCTCTCCCTCGTTTTTTGTTTCCCTTGGTGTGTTTATACTCTAACACAGAAACCCAAGTTTGAACGAAAACGCCGACGAATGACACACTTGCCGCGACGAACGGTATCCGCCGCCCACAAACATCTCGCATGGGCCGGATAAACTGCGTACAGCGCAGAAAAAACGGCATGACCGGAGGATAGCAGCGCATAAGACAGGTTTCACATTTTAAGAGAGAACAGCGTGGCGAAAGTCACGCTGTTCTGCTTTTTGCTGCGTGGTTGACCATCTCGGAAAGAATGCTCTTGGGCAGAAAACCGATACAGGCAAGGCTGATATTCACATCCTGCATTCGATGTCCGCTGCTCTTGTCGGGAGCGCAGACATACATCTTGTTCACAAACTCATGCAGCACGGCGGGCGTCAGTTCCCGCAAGTCTGGATATTTCTTTGCCCGGGGAATGAACTGCTCAATGCTGTCAGCCTCGTCTTCCTGCCGGGCAATCTCCTGCTCCAAGAACTGCATTTTCTCCGCCAGTTCGGCCTGTTCATTCTCATAATTGGCGGACAGCTTTTCAAACCGGCTGTCATTGATTTTGCCGGAGATGTTATCCTCATAGAGCCGCTTGAACAGCCGTTCTAGTTCTTCCATCCTGCACTGTGCCTGCGTGCGTTATCTGCGTTTTGCGGCAAAATCCTCCCTGCGTTTTGCTCCCAGCTTATCACGGAACAGGTCTTCACAATCGGAGATATGCCAAAGCAGGATTTGCAGACGCTTCCATACACCCTTTTCCAAAATACCCGCAAGGATGAAATGCGTTTCGCACATGTCTTTTCCCTTCTTGCGGGAGGTGGAGCAGACAAAATGATCCTGCCATTCTTCAAAGTTCTGCATGGTGCAGTAGTACAGCTTTTCTCCGCAGTCAGCACAACAGGCGACGCCGGAAAAGAGATTGTTCTTGCTGGTTGGCACTGGGCAATATGCCGGGATTCATAGGCAGATTACGGGCAGTTCGCCGGGTGGCACAGCCGTCCGTGCAGGGCTTCTGTTCATGCGGCATTCGGAAGACATCACTTCGTCAGCGGCTCCACAGCACAGCTACATTATTTACTTGATGGCAGCCTATCAGAAACATACGTTCGAGTCAATAACAAGCAAATCTGGTGCATACCCACACCGAAAAACAGAGCGTTTCGACTGTCTGCCGAAACGCTCTGATTTCATTTTTGGGATAGTCCCAAACCCTTATCATCAAAGATTCAAACATACGAAAATCATTCTAATGGCGTTTCTACCGCACTGTATTTCTGTACTCATTTACTGTCTGTCCCGTCCAAACCGTGAACGCTCGCAGGAACGACCCACTCTCCTGATACCCCAGCAGGAACGCAATGTCCTCGGTGGTCATATCGGTGTTGGCAAGGTAAGTTCTTGCCAGCAGTTCCCGTGTATGGTTGAGCTGCTTCTGGAAGTTGGTATCTTCCTCTTGCAGCTTGCGCTGTAACGAGCGCTTGCTGTAGCCCAGCTTCTTTGCCACATCGTCGATGGTGCATTCTCCGCTGGGCAGCAACTCCATCAAAGCGCTGCGGACACGGGCGGCGCAGCTATCATCCGTCTCCATCATCGACATGCGGCGCTTCAACTCCGGCTCAAAGAACTCCCACATGGACTCGTTGCGGCTGCAATATGCCGCAAAAATGGGCGGTGAAAATGCTTCGATACCTTCCGACGCCGCCAAACGAATCAGCGTCTGCTCGTCCGGTGAAAGAGCATCAATAGCCCCCATAAAGCGGAAGTATTCCTCCGCCGTCAGACTGGGCGTCTGCCGTGCAAACAGGTCCTCCGGCAGCATCGCTTTTTTCAGCACTTCATCCATCGAAAAGCCCATTCCCGAAAGATAAGTGCCATAGTTTTTGTCAATCAAAAAGTGCTTCAAAATACCACTCCGTCAGCTAAAGTTTTTGATGACCCAATCAAACACCCGGTCTCCAAAAATCTTGTGTGTCCAGACCATCGGCTTTGCGCCAAAAGCGATCAGATAACGGGTACGGGGGCGGCGCTTGGTCACCGCTTTACGGATAGTCTTTGCAATCAGTTCCGGCTTGGACAGCATATTGCCGCCGTAATTTTTAATCATACCGTCAGCAGCTTTGTTCGCCATTTCTGCATACGCGCCGCTTGCCGAAGTTTTTTTCAGATTCTCGGCAGCGATGATGCCCCAATCGGTCTTGATGCCGCCCGGCTCCACCACGATCACGTCAATGCCGAAGGGTCACACCAAAACAAATATCATAGAACGCCATCATTCCAGCAATTCACGCCATCCTCATTATATCGGAAAATGCGGACAATTCAAGGAGTACGGCAACAAAAGCGGCATCTCGGCAAGAAGGTAAAGGATGGACATCTATTTGCCAAATACGGTGAGTTCAATATCGCGCAGGAAAGTACACGCCTGATCCGCTTTGTGCCGCCTCTAGACGGAACAATCCTTCATTTTCTGTCCTAAATCGTACACAAATCCATCCTATCCATCTGCAAAGCCAAACGCAAAAGGAAAAGGGTATGTACCATTAAGGCACATACCCTTTTTGACAGCAACCCTTGTCCGGCAACTGCCATAGTATTTGTTTCTCAACACCTGTTTTATGGACAGCTGCCCGAGTCACTCTATTTTTTATGAACAGGTCACTTCATCTGCGCAATATCACAGACAATTTCGACACATTTGTCAACGCCGAGCGTGCCGCTGTCGAGGCAGACGTCGTAATTTTCGGCCTCGCCCCAGTTGCGGTTGGTGTAGTGCTTGTAATAGACCTTGCGCTTGCTGTCCTTCTCCTGCAGGCGTTTTTCCATGGGTTTGCTCGTCTCGCCGTAGCGCTCGCGCACGCGGGCAGCACGGTGGGCCATGTCGGAGTGGACGAAAATGTGCAGGCAGTCCGGCTGATCCTTCAGGATGAAGTCCGCGCAGCGGCCAACGATGACGCACGGGCCCTTGCTGGCAAGATCACGGATGACGTTCGTCTGGCAGACGTAGAGTTTATCCGACACGGACATGGTATCGACCAGACCCATCGGGTGCGAGGAGACGGCAATATTAAACAGGAAGCTGCTGGTAACAGAGGCGTATTCACCGATCTCCTCGATGAACTCATGCGAGAAGCCGCTTTCCTTGGCGACCTTATCGACCAGTTCCTTGTCATAATAGGGGATGCCGAGCCTCTCGGCCACCGCCTTACCGATGCTTCGTCCGCCGCTACCAAACTGGCGGCTGATGGTGATGACCTTATTTGTCATAAGAACTCCCCCTTTATTTTGATAACTCCATTATACACCAAAACGGGCGCGTTGACAAATATAAATTTTTATGTACATCAACAGTTTTCGCGGCATGCGGTGTTTTTACAGTCATTCACGGTGAATCCAGCGAAGCAGTTTGACTTACCTCCGGGATACAGCTTTTCAGGGTGCGACATCTGACATATCGTAGAGCGAGGTCTTTCCGTCGCGGGCGCGCTGGACAGCTGCGAGTGCGTAGAATGCCTGCGTGGTGGCAAGCAGATTGCCGCCGTCGCCCTGCGTATGCACGAAGCTGCCGTCGTTCTGCGCAAAGCGCAGCAGTACCTCTTCCAGCGTCTGCCCGTTCTTCACAAACCGTGCATCATCCGGTGAAAGGCCCAGCGCTGTCAGCGCTACGAGCACCTGACTGACCGATTCGCTGCTCTCCGCTCCCCAAGAGAGGAACGCACCGTCTTCCTGCTGCATCTGCGCCAGGCATGAGAGTCCAGCATCTGCCGACGCAGACACGTCCGTGCGGCTGCGGTACCCGGCAAGTGCCTGCAAGGCCATTGCGGTCAGGTCAGGATCCGATGCTCCCCCGCCGAGGCTCCAGCCGCCGTCCGGGTTCTGCTGGGCAAGAATCACATCAACATAGCCGTCGCGTGTTGCCTGCACCGCCGCCTCCGGATCCAGCGGAATTTCATACCCGCCGCAGTCCAGCGCCAGCAGCGCGAATGCCGCGCCGTTGACGCCCTGCGCTGTCGTTTTTTTGAGATCTGCCAGCGGCAGGAGCAGATCATAGCCGCCGACATTTCGCGGGTCGCGCCCGATCGCCGTCAGCGCAAGAATCAGCCGGGAATACTCGGTATACCGGTTCTCGTCGAGTTTTCCGTCTGCCGCCTGTACTGCGGCTTCGACTGCGCTGTAATACCGTTCAAAATAGTCATCTGACAGATCTGCCCCGGCCCGCGCCAAACCGAATACAATCCAGTCGCCGTCCAGCGAGCCGAAGTCCGGCTCCGGCACTGCTGTTTTCAGATACCCTGCTGTCCGCTCAAGCGGCGTCTGTGTGCTGCCGCAGCCAGTCAGCAGCAGGCACAGCACCAGAAGCAGCGCAAAAATCCGTGTCTTTCGCATCCGCTCACCCCTTTACCGTCATGGCCTTGCAGACCGGCTGATTGGTTTTATCCAGCAGGAACAGGCGGATTCGCGCGCCATTTTCGACCAGCGCAAGCGTCTGCACCTGCGTCAGCAGCTTTACCTGCGCCAGATGCCCATTCTGATCATAATAGGCTACGGCCAGCTTCTGCCCGTCTTCAAATTCGCCGCTGATTGTGAGCGTTCCGCTTTCAATATCGTAGGCCCATGTCAGCGTGCCGATCCGGCCGCTTTCTGCCGTTCCGGGCTCAACTGTCAGCTGGACGGATGCGACCGGCGTCTGTGTCTTGACGTTTGTCAGGCGGCCGGACTCCTCGCTGTCCTGATCGTGATACAGGACATAGGGGAAACGGATATCGATCGCTGCATCGTCCTCCGTGAGTGGATCTTCCGACCATTGGACATACTTTGTCACATCCCGCCGCATGCCGTTCGCATAGACAAGATCGACCTGCATGCCGGTAGGATCAAACGCCTCTCCGGCTTTATACTGCGTCTTGTTTGGCTTCCGGGTGATTTCCAGCGTGGCCGACGGCCCGACGGCCATAAGCTTCGCGCTGTCGTTTTTGAAATACATCACGCCGTAGGAATCCACGATCGGGGAGCAGATCGCATACTGTGCGTCCTTCCCGCTCGGCGTAAAGAGAACGTAGGGTGTATCCACGCCGGATTCCTTCGTCACATACTCCACACGCGTCTGTCCCGGTTTGTCCCGCAGGACGCGGATCTTGCCAGGTGTATAATTATCGACGAAATAGACATAGACATAGCCGCTCTGGGCCTCATAGGCCGTCGTGAGAATGCCGGATGTCTGCGGATAGCCCTGTGTCAGCGCACGGTAGGCGATCTTGTGCGAGGCGAGATCCACAACGGTGAGGTTGTGGCCGCTGTACTCGTCGAACTGTGCCGTACCTCTGACGCCAATATAGGCGCGGCCATTGTACACCACCGGTGTCGAGGTGCTCATGGCCTGCACGGTGCTCGATCCATTCTCCAGCTTCAGCGTCCATTTGCTGCTTGCCCGCAGCCGCCAGCCGTCGGACGTTTTCTCGGTCTGCACGCCGCAGAACCAGCCGCCCTTCGTGGTAAAATAGAATGCTTTGGTTGCCGTATCATAGCAGATTGTGCTGCGCACATCGCCGTAGAGGCTGTCCCATTTGTCAAGCAGTCTGCCGGTCTTTGCGTCGAGCAGCAGAAGGCTGCCGGTCATGGAAGTGCTTTCATCCGCTCCATCATCTGTACCGACCAGCACATAGTCCTCGCAGGCATACGCGCCTGCCCAGTAATAGCCGCCCGGATTCGTCCAATACCAGCAGGCGGTCTTTTCTTCGTCTGTCCTCGTCGGGTCCTCGTCTGTGATGGACAGGCAGACAAAGTTTGCAGGGAATTCCTCACTGCGCCAGAAGCCGGTGTAGAGATAGTCACCGCAGATGGTGATTGGGCTGTTCGGCTGGCCCTCAAGTGGGTCATGGTAGATCCAAAGCGATTGCAGCGTTTTGGCATCGAACGCCTGAATCGTACCGTCGGAAAGCCCGACAAACACCATACCCTTGGCATATGCCGGGGGTGTGATGGAAAAGCTTGATGCGTGATCCATCTTGGCCTGCGTCAGAATTTCGCCGGAAACCGGGTCGATCCGGTAGAGCGTATCCCCTGCGTAAACAATCAGAACACCGTCTACCAGCAGCGGGCAGCCGGTCGAACGGCTGCCCGTGCCGTTGCCAAGCGCATTCGACCAGTACAGCGTGGACGCATCGGCATCTATCGGCGTCTGGATGGACACAACGGCATTGTTGCTGCCCGCGCTGCCGCCGCGTGTGCCGCTGGCATCATAACTTGTTCCGCGGAAATCAGCCCACTCGGCAGGCAGGGACTGGATCGTTTCGTTTTTCTGCGCCGCGCGGAGTGTCATCCCGGCGCGCGCCGCGCCGTCTGTAACGGCGACAGTGTCCTCATCGATTTTCAGAACCAGCGCGCCGGATGCGCTGTGTGCCGGATCAATGGTTCCGCTCCGACCCGCATAGCCGGGGCAGGTCAGCAGATATCGGTAGGTAAAGCCGTCAAACAGTTCATATGCACCGCTCGCATCCGGCCAGACGCGCGTTCCGGAAAGCATATCACAGACAAACAGCAGCGCGTCCGAAGGCGTCAGCTGCGGCGTAAAGAGAACCGGCTGGGCCTTGCGCACCTGAATCCGGTATTCTGAATCCGCCGCTTCGCCTGCAAATTCGTTTTTCAGCGTCAGCGTGACCGTTTCCGGATCTGCTGTCCCGTTCAGCGGCACATCGGCAGCCACGCTGGGCGTCAGTTCGCGCCCGTCCAGCCAGATATGATAGCCGGTGTTCCCGCCGTCGCGGTAACAGGCATCCGAGGCATAAATGTCCGCGCAAACAGACAGCGTCTGCGCTGCCGCAGGCACGGTGACGATATAGTCCCAGATTGAGGAGGTATAGCCTGTGCCGCCGCTGTATGTAAGCGTCTGCGCCTGCCCGGCACAGGTGAGCGAGAGGCTGCGCAGCGAAAGCGTGCGGCGGAGCATGACGATATAATCCTGATAGTATGTAACGCTTCCGACACTGCGCTGGCAGCGGATCGTAAGCGTATTGCCGCGTCCGTTCTGATTCAGAAGCAGATTCCGCAGGAATATAGGCTTTCCAAGCTGGTCAGAGGTGATTGTCTCCTCCAGCAGCTGATCGTCCTGCGCCGTGGAGGTGATGGTACGGTATTGCGCAAGGAATTTTGTGCTTGCCGTCTGCACATCGCCGTCGATGCAAAGATAGACTGCGGCGGGCGTATCGGGCACAGCCGCCGTATAGGCGTGGACTGTCGGGTCAAAGGTCTGGTCAAGCGCGATGCTGCCCTTGCTGGCTGCCAGACTGTCCTTGCCAAGCGCCAGTTCTGTCAGCCATGTGCCGGTCTGCACACTGACGCGGGGCAGCGTTTTTTCTGCGGCGACAAAGCTTTCTGTCACATGATAGTAAGTGTCCTTCGTCGCCGTATAGGTATAGCGCCTGCCGGGGATCAGCGTAAAACGGTACTGCTTTGCAGCCGCATAGAAGGTGCCGCTGACAGTCTTCCCGTTCTCGTCGCAGACTGTCATCTCCATATCCGCAGAATCAACCGGAATACGCACCACGCAGCTATCCGTGCGGCGCAGCAGAAGCGTATACTGCGTCGTTTCGCCGCCGGCCTTCAGTTTGACCGTTACGGTCTTCTCTGTCTCCTCTAGCAAAACCGTGCAGCTGCCTGTCTCCGTGACGTTTTCGCCATCGACATAGAGTTCATACCCTTCCGTTTCCGTGGGGATCAGCGTCAGCGTGACCTGCTGGCCGAGCACCAGCCATGTATAGCTTTTTGTGCTCTCGTCAAACTTCTCCAGCGCAGCGGCAGAGCCGTTTTCCTCCGTCACGCGCAGTTCCTTCAGCGTTGGCGCACGCCGGATGGTGAGCGTATAGTCCTGATACTGCGTCATACCCTGCGCGTCCTGCGTGCTGGCCCGGTATATGACGGTATTGCCCTGCATACCGACGGCGAGCACGCCGTCAATTCCGCTGGTTCTGGATTTCAGCGCCTGTTCGACCTGCTGCGGCTCCGTGCCGCCGGCCGGAGTATAGATTGCGGTCAGCGTCGGAACCTTTGTATTCTGAAACACTTCTGTATCATACGGCCAGAACGCATAGAGTGTCCCAGTAAAGCTGTCGTCCAGAACGGCGGTCAATTCACGCGCCGTCTTCTTCTCCACGGGAAGCTTGCTGCCGTAAAACTCCGTTTTGGACGCGGATGAAAGCATGAAGCCGTCCGCTTTGAGCCAGTCGGCCCTGTCAAGCACGGCAGTCACGGAGGTCTGCTCCGGAACCGTGACGCTGCCCGTCACGCCGCCGGACTGCGCCTGCATGGTAAAGGTATAGCTTCCGGCGGGCAGCGAGAGCATTCCGCTGCCGTTCTCGTCCTGATAGACGCGGCCATACTGGTTCTCGGCATACAGCGTATCGCCGGAACTCCATACGCTGTTCCGGTCCGAGAAGGTAACATTGTATTTCTGGCCGTCCAGCGTCTGCTTGTACTGTTCGACCGCGTTATGAAGCGTCGTGTACAGGCTGAGCGCCGCATTATCGTCCGCCGTGCCGTATCCGGCGCAGGCGGCCTCATAAGCCTCCTTTGCGGCCAGCTGCACGTCCGGCTCCTCCAGCCTGTAATCGGCCATGGCCGCGATCAGGCTCTTTCTGGCACCCGACGGCTGCGCCGTCAGCCTGTCTGTGAAGCAGAGATACCGGATCCCGGCCTGCGCGGCGTTTCGCGTCAGGTCGTGGCTGCCGGTTTCATCACTGCGGATAAAATTTCCTGTTTTGCCGTCGATCTTCGTCACGCTGTTCTCGTCCGGCCCAAAGCTGTGGCCGCTGGCGTTCAGCGCTTCAAAAATCGTCTGATCCGCCGTATAGGAGACGCGCTCCGGCGCAATCAGCAGCGTTCCGTTCCAGTCTGCGGCGAGGTAAAACCAGCCGTCCTCCGCTGCCAGCGCCTGCACCGGCAGGCAGCCCAGCAGCATGGCGGCTGCAAGCAGCAGTCCGAACAAACGAAGCTTCTTTTGTTTCATATCTGTCCTCCCCTATCAGTACAGGCATCGAATCCATTTCAGCCACGCGCGGCGCGGCAGCGGTACATTCTTTTGCAGGCGGTCTACCGTCTGTTTCCAGACCCGGAGGGCGCGCTTCGCCTGTTCGCGCGTCATAGTGTGACTGCTGAAACGGGCCTCGCCGTTCAGCGCAGCAAGGTCACGAACCGCTCCGGCGTATTCCGCATCCGACTCCCGGAGCGATTCGCCGAACGCGAAGACCGAACCGCCGTCATAGCCGAGCCCCATCGCGGGCCAGAGCGCCGCAAGCGCCCCCGTCACCCAGGCAACAGACTGTGCAGGCGCGGTACGCGCAAACCGGTACTGCCATCTGCGGCGAATGAGCGCATAGCGCAGCGCGATGGCTGCCAGCAGGAAAAGCAGAAGTCCAACTGCCAGCACGATCCAGAGCCAGATCCGTGCTTTGACTGCGGGGGCGCTCTGCGCGCCGTCATCCGGCTGCTCCTGCGGCGTATCCTCTGTTTCGTCCGCTTCGTCCTCTATCGTTTCCGCCTGCGCGATGGAACCGTCGTCCGTGTGTGCGTCGCCGGTCTGGCTGGCGGTTTCAGACTGATGCGGGGAAAGAATGTCTGTCAGCTCACCGTAGCCCGGCGTGAGGGCCAGCGGCATCCAGCCGGTGCCGTCCTGATAGACCTCAGCCCAGCCCTGCGCGTCTGCCGCAGTCAGGGTGATTGCGGAACCGGCCTGCGCACGCGCGGCAGTTTCCTGCGTGAGGACGAAGCCCTCGGCGTAACGCGCCGGGATGCCGTAATAGCGAAGCGCCAGAACGGTCAGGGTCGCGGTCTGGTAGGTTGTATCCTTTACAAGCTCGTCCAGCGGCAACGGCGTTCCGGCTTCGCGGAGCGCGTCCAGCTGTTCGAGAAAGCGCGCCGTGCAGAGCTGCGCCTGCTCCGGCGTCAGAGAACCGGCAGAGCCGTAGTCCCTGCAGAGCTCGTCCAGAATCGGAGCAAGCTGCGCGCGCGTCTGCTCAGGAAGCTTCACGTCCTGCTCCTGCACAAATGCGCGGTAGCTGCCCTCTGCGCTGAGATAGGCGTCTGCCGTCTCCGGCTGTTCCCGCAGCGCGTCCAATAACTCCGCTGCGGTCTGCTCCGGGGCAAGGGGCATGGTGAAGCGGTACTGCCGCGCTCCGCGCAGGCCGCTTGCCGGGATCTGGGTGCTTTCCAGACTGTCCGTGCGCAGTGCACCTTCCTGCGGGAGCGCGAAGAGCGCGTAGGGCGCGTATACATAGGCGCTGCAAGCGCTGGTATTTTCAATCAGGACTGTCTGCGTCTGCTCCTGCCGGTGTAGGCCGTGCGACGCGGCGGCAAGCTGCGTCTGCGGGTAGAAGCCCTCCTTATGCAGCCAGTACAGAAGATCGGTCTGTTCGGCAAGCGTCTGCGTATCAAGCGCCTGCCATGCCGTGCCGGTGAAGGTATCGCCGGTGAAGCCGCGCAGATAGAGCGCCGTCGGCTGCTCCATCGTGATGGTCAGGCACGGTGTCTGCTCCGGTGCAGCGGAAAAATCAGAAAACGCTCCTTCCGGCAGCACAGCCTGCCCGGATTCATACCGGAGCCGGTGCAGCGCCATGTTGGAAGCGGCGCTCCATTCGGAGAACAATGTACCGCTGCGCAGTCCCGGCACAGCCAGAAGCGCAGCCGCAAGCACGCCTGCCGCTGCCAGCAGTGCGCCATAATTCAAAAGCATCGGAACGGATTCTTTGTGATCTGCCGCGCCGCCTGCCAGCAGAAGCGCCGCGCACAGCGGGCACACCGCCATCCAGGGCTGCGCCGCAGCCGGTTTTATCAGCGCCAGAAGTGCCGCAGACAGCGCCGTCAGCAGCAGGCCGCAGACGGTCGGCGACCAGCGGACAGTATAGGCACAGAGCGTGCCGAGCAGCGCTGCCGAAATAACCACAAAAAGTGCCGCGTCCGCTCCCACTCCGGCCAGCGGCAGGAGGATATGTCCCGTGGCCTTCGTCAGCGTCTCGCACGCGGCGCTGCTGACCGTAATGGCTCCCGCGAGGAAGCGCCCGGAAAAGACCGCTGCGCAGATCAGGCAGAGCAGCGGAAGCACAGCGCGGAGCCAGCGGCGCGGGAGTCCAAGCGCCACGCTCTGCCAGACCAGCGCCGCAGCGCCTGCGGCGGCCCAGAGCCAGCCGTAGTTTGTCCAGATCCCGGCGGCTCCCTGTGCCGCAGTCAGAAGTCCGGCGAAAAAGAGCGCGGCACGGATTGCACGCACCGCCAGTGCGGGCATTTTTTTCTCCGTATCGCAGCGGATGAGGGAAAACGCGGCAGTATCCTGTTTTTTCATGCCCGTTCCCCCTTAAATTTCGAGTTCGGAAAGCTGCTCGGCATAGTGCTCTGCGTCGAAGGCGATCGCCTCCGGCGCGTCTGCCCCGCAGCTTAATATGGTCAGGCGGCCGAAGCGCCCGAGCTCAGCCGCGTCCTCCGGGACACGGCCCGTAATGTACAAAATGTGCGACAGGACGGCCTCGCCGCTGCTCCGGCTGAACAGCGCCGCGCCGCTTTCGCCCTGTGCCGTGCCTGCGGAGAGCAGACGCGGCAGAAGGCCCGTCAATTCATCGACACTGCGCACGGGTTGGCTCACGCACTGCTGCTCCGCCGCGTCGTTCCAGCAGACGGTGAACTGCACGCCGGATTCCAGCAGCGACCGGCAGGCCGTAATGACAACATCGGCCTGCGCGTCGGACTGCTCCGGCGAGGCGGTCTGCGTCCGCTCCCAGAACACCAGCACAGAACGGCGCACGGGGAGCGACGGCTCCCGGACGACCAGCTTGTCGAGTTTGCTGGACAGCTTCCAGTGCATCTGCCGCAGGCTGTCGCCGGGCGCGTATTCACGCAGGGCGTAGACCTCGGCCAGATCGTATCCCGTCCGGTCGGGCGAATAATTCTCGCTGTCGTCCGGGCAGTTCGCATCCGGCGAAACATAGACGCTCTGCACGAAGCCCTTCGGCTGCACGGTCATGGCCGCGACTGACGGCTCACCCAGCCGGATGCCGATGAGCCCGAACGGGTCATACAGGCGGCAGCGCTCTGCCGTCAGCTGAATTCTGCCGCAGTGTGCGCTGGAAATGCGGTATTCCGACACGCTTGTTCTTTTGGGCAGGGCTGTCAGCCGGTAGTGCCGGACGGCGGTTTGGCCGGTCAGCAGATTCGTCAGCCGCAGCCGCACGCCGAGCAGGCATACAGGCAGTGCACTTGCATTTTCCACGCGGATGCGCAGCGTGCCCGCTTCACCCTTTTCCAGATTGACCGGCACGTCCAGCCGCACGCGCAGCTTTTTCGCCGCACGCAGATGCAGCAGAGCACAGACCAGCGGCGTCAGCACGAGAAGGGCTGTCGCCGCTGCGCTCAGGATGCTGCCGCAGAACGCGTCCAGCCCCAGAACCGTCAGCAGGAGCAGCGCATATCCGATCCGAAGTACGGTCATACGCCCTCCCGGCTCTTCCGGATCACCGGCATTTCCACGTTTTTCAGGATTTCGTCCACGATCTGCTCCGCGCTGCGCTCCATCATGCGGGCCTTTGTACTCAGCATCAGGCGGTGGCAGCAGACGTCCGGGAAGATTGCCGCGACGTCCTCGGGCATCGCGTAATCCCGGCCCTGCACATAGGCATACGCCTTTGCCATCCGGCAAACGGCCAGCGCGCCGCGCGGGCTGAGGCCCAGCTGCACCAGCGGGTGTACGCGCGTCGCCTCCGCCAGACGCGTGACGTATTCATAAACGCTTGTCTTCATTTCCACAGCTGCCGCACGCTGCTTGAGCGCGTTCAGTTCCTCCGCGCCGACGACGGGGCGGACGCGGTCAAGCGGGTTTTCCGTGTGCCGCTCTTCGAGAATGCTGACCTGGCTTTTGAAGTCCGGGTAGCCCATGGTCAGCTTGACCAGAAAACGGTCAAGCTGCGAGTTCGGCAGCATCTGCGTACCGGCAGAGCCGGCGGGGTTCTGCGTCGCAAGGACGATAAACGGGTCTGGCAACGGATGCGTTTTGCCGTCGATGCTGACATGGCCCTCTTCCATCGCCTCCAAAAGCGCGGACTGCGTTTTGCTGGAGGTACGGTTGATCTCGTCGGCCAGCAGCAGATTCGTCATAACCGCGCCTGGCTTATAGACCAGCTTTCCGGTGTCCTTATCGTAGACAGAAAAGCCGATAATGTCCGACGGCATGGTATCGGAGGTGAACTGCACGCGGCGCGTTTCCAGTCCCAGCACGCGCGCGAACGTCATAGCCGTCGTCGTTTTGCCGACGCCCGGCACGTCCTCCATCAGGACATGGCCGCCCGCCAGAATTGCCATCAGGATACGCTCCATGACCGCGTTCTTGCCGACGATCACGGTTTCGATCTGGTCTAAAATTTCCTTGATTTTTTCCTGCATCTGTGTTCCTCCTGTTTATTCCTCTGGGCCTTCCTCCGTACCCGGATCGGGTTCCGGGCCGGGTTCGGGATTTGGATCTGGATCCGGGTCTGGGCCGGGGGTAACGGGCTCCGGCGCGCCGCAGAAGCGGCAGAAGCCGTCTACATAGCTGTGTGGATAGTTCTCATAGGTACCCGGCTGCTCCGTTTTGTCGCCGCAGTACACGCACTGCTTTACCTCAAGGCTGCAGGTGCATTCATCCACGACGATCTCATAGCTGTGCGGGTAGTCAAACGCGCCGGGCGCGTCGCGCTCAAACGTCTTGCCGCAGCCGCTGCACCGTGTCGTCTCATGACTGCAGGTGCAAAGGTCCAAGATAGCTTCCAGCGTGCCCTTGCAGACCTCCTTGTGGGTATAACCGCAGGTGCAGACCCAGTCCTGCAGACCGTCGTCCCATTCGTAGCGGTGTTCGGCGCGTGAGCCCTCGATCTCCTCGCCGCAGACCTCGCATTCTTCCCAGTGTTCCTGTTCGCTGACATGGATCGCAGGTCTATGGCTGAGCTTCTCGGACGGTTCACGCTTTTCATAGCCGCAGTCCATACAGCGGGAGACTGTCTCGCCCTCCTGTTTACAGGTGGCAGTGTCTTCTATGAATTCAAAACGGTGTTCCTCTTCGATTTGCTTTTCGCAGCGGCGGCAGGTCTTGCTGTGCTGCTCGTCGTTCTGTTCGATCGGTGTGATCTGCCAGTCGTGCAGTTCCGGATCTGTGATGGCTTTCTGGCACTTGAGGCAGAATTCATAGCACATCGTGCCGTCTTCTGTCTCGCGGTATTCCGTCTGCGGATGCTCACATGCGCGGATCTTGCCGCAGCTTGCGCAGACGGCCGGTTCTGTGCCGTCCTGCGACCACTGGTGTGAAACGTTCAGCGAGCCGTTGAGCATGGACACGCAGAACGCGTTTCCAATGTCGCCGCTGCCGACGTCGCGGCCATAGGCCAGCGTATAGCGCAGCACCAGCACGTCGCCGTCCTGCAATTCGTAATCAGCAAGACTCGTAGTCGGATAATAGGTTCCGCCGCCGATTGAATACAGCCAGCCGGAGCCGTATGCGAAGTCAAACTCTCCAACGGAGGTATCGTGGCAGCCGTTCAGGCTGATGCCTGCCAGATAGATGCTGCGCCAGAGCGCGGCATAGGGTGAATTTTCGCCAAAAATGCCGTCGATGGCGGCAAGGACGGAATCACGGTCCGAGCCGTAGTCGGACCAGCTGCCGTGTAGCGCGTTGGCGCTGGTGCCCATGCTGCTGCCGTTGCCGAGGCGTTTGAGATAGAATTGACTGTCGAGACTGCCGTTATATGCGGCCTCAGAACTCGGCCAGCCGAACGTGTTAGCTGACGTTCCAAACGGGTCGCCCGCGTCGTAGCCCCAGACGGCCTTTGCTACGCTGTAGGACGCGGGTTCGCCGGAAAGCACCTCGTAGCTGAGCGGAGATGTCACGCCGAGGCCCAGCACCGTCATGTCGATGTAGATCGTCGCATGACCAATGGGCTCGCCCTCGCGGGTGCGTTCACCCAGAAGGGTCAGCGTAATCGTGTCGCTGTTGCCGTAGGCATCTTCACAGCTGATGACCAGCGTATGCTCGTTTTCGTCGCCCGCCGCCGGATTCTCCGGTACAAGCTTGTATTGCAGCCGATCGCCTGACGCGCCGCCGCTGCGCTGCACCACGCCGTCCAGCGTCACAACGGTATCGGAGGCAGTCATCTGCGCGATGCGCGTGCCGTCCTCCTTTTCGCTCCACGCGCTCACGGTCAGCATGATTTCCGTCCCGTTCATCACCTTCTGCCCGTCGGTCAGATTCGTCTCGATGATAACCTTCCCGTCGCCGCGCAGCTTGTAGGGAACATTGATTCTGAAGGTGTACTGTTCTCCGGCTGCGGATTTGGCCGTTACGGTGAAGGTATTTTCGCCCTCGCTGCCGTCTTCGTTGACCAGCAGTTCGATCTGGCCGGACGCATCAGCGCCGAGTGCTTTTGTTCTGCCGCTGCCGGACTGATAACAGGAAACGTCGCTGATCTCGACGCCGCTGGCCGCGTCGCCGCCGGTCAGCGCCAGCGTATAGGCAAGAACGCCGTCCGTTACCTCGTCACTGTAGACCGTCTGTGCCGTTTTGTTCTGCCCGTTCGCACAGCGGATCGCGGTCTGTGTCCCGTTCAGCAGTGTATAGCGCAGTTCCAGACTCACATCGCCGGAATAGCGGAGCACATAAGTAAATGTCAGGTTTTTCAGACTGCCGTCGCTTTTCTGATACCGCGCCTGCACAGTCAGAGTATATTTGATCGACGCGGCGCCGTCCGGGATGCGTAGGACGGTGCTGCCGTCCGGGACGGCAAGCGTCTGTGCCGCGCCGCCCTCTGCGGCAAGACTGGCGGAAATAATCCGCAGCTGCTCTGCATCCCGGCCATCCGGTTCAAGCCGGTAGCTGAATTCTCCGAGTTTCAACTCGGTGCGGAGGATCTCGGCGGAAACGCGGTCACCGGGTTCGCAGACAATACTCTGCGCCTCGGTGCTGTTTTTCATCCAGACGAGATTCAGCCGGATATCCTGTTCCTCCTGCCATTCCAGCAGGAACGTGAACGTCAGCTGCCGTGTCCGGCCGCCGCTGTTGATTTCGGTGAGAAGGGCGATCGTATAGGTATTTTTTCCGTCCGCATCGCTCTGGAGCGTCAGCGCGCCGCCGTCTGTCTGCAGCGTACCGCTCTGCCCATCTGCGCTGCGGTACTCGGCAGAGAGAATCTTCGCGTCCTCGGCGCTTTCGCCACCCAGACGGAAGCTGTAGCGCAGGAGATTTTCGCTGATTTCATCGCTTTTGACTGTGCGCGCCGCCTGTCTGCCGGGCTGGCAGCGCAGACTGGCCGCGCCGCCGCTGGCCAGATTCCATTGCAGCTGCGCTTCCAAATCCAATTCGTCGGAATAGACCAGCACGAAGCAGAATTCGGTTTCCTGCTCCTGCCGCGTTCCATCCTCCAGCACATGCGTGCAGACAGCCTGCACGCGGAGCGTGTAATAGCTGTCCTCGCCCTGTGGGCCGACCTGCATTTCAATGCTGCCGCGGACATCCGCCGGTTCATAGGCGCCGTTGTTCTCCGAAAGCTGCACGCCGGTGATCTTCGTATCGACTGCGTCGAGTCCGCGCAGGTCCAGTTCATAGCGGAGATATCCGTCCGGAAGCTGCGCGGTGCGCACATCCTGCCGCACGGTCGTGTCCGCCGGGCAGATCGAGCGATACCGCTCCCCACCGTAGCGGTACCAGCTGAGCACCAGTCCGAGGTCGAGCGCATCGGGCTGCGCCTCGTCTCCGGCATCGTCCGTCTGGCCACCGGTTTCCTCGCCGGGCTGTTCACTGCTTGCCTGTCCGGGCTGCGGCTCAGGCGTGGGCTGCGGCTGCTCGGGGGATTTCTCGGGCGTCTCGTCGGTGTTCTCCTCCGGCGGCTGCTCCGGCTGCTGCTCCTGCTCCGACTTGCCGCCGCCCGAACTGTCTTCATGCGAAAGCGGCGCGGCGGCAAGCGTTCCGCCGTCTCCGTCGCCAAAACTCAGACGTCTGACCGGCTGGATATTCTCCTTTCGTATCGGGTTTTCCGGCTCCTTCTGCTGCATCTGCAGCGCAGGAAGCACGACCGGCGCCAGCAGCGCGGCAGTCAAAACCACGCCGAACAAAACGCGGAACCAGCGCATATTCCAAAGCTTTCTCATAGAGGCCTCCAGTGCAAAACAAAAACACCCGATCCGCACACGGATCCGGTGTTCGCAGCTATAACCGAAGAGAGCAATTCTCCTGACTTGCGATCTGGGCGGATATCCGCCCGCGTGCTGCTCCTACCTTCTCACGGTTTCCCGCAATGGCTGTCTTTCGACCCGGCGCTTTCGCGCTTCGGAGCGGCCCTCTCGCGCACAGTTCTTTCGAGTAGGTCCATTCTTTTTTCACCATATCCTGCCGAACACCGCGGCAAAATACAGCTACACATCTTCGTTATTCGATTGCTTTTATCATACCGCAGCCGGGCGGAAAAGTCCACTGTTTTTTGCTCCTCTTTTCGCGCAAAAGGCTCCCCTAAAAAGAGGAACCAGCGTAAAGCGCCTGAGTGGGTTGAGCGGCAGGCAGCAGCGAAAAGCGGAAGTCCAATGTGAATTCGTACTGCCTGCAGCCCCCTCCGACTCGGCGGAGCGCACCCACGAAGCCCCCTCCGAGAGGGGAGCCTTAGTGACAAGAAAAAGCCTCTCCCGAGGTGGGAGAGGCTTTTGTGTGGGGTTCAATCGTGTGATTTGTCAGGTAATTATCCAATCGTCGTGATAACGATCTTGACGTTCTTGTTGGTGCCGAAAACAGCTTCCAAGCCGGCCACATCGTCAATCAGGATTTGAACAGTTGCCATTTTGCCTTCTGCCCGAATCTGATCCATAACGTCCCAATAAGGCGCAGAATAGTTCAGCTTTTCGCCTGCATTGCCCTTGAACTTTTCGTTCTTCACTTCGTCACCGTTAACCTCAACAGTGACACAGATCGGGTCTACAACGATATACTCGACATAGATCTCTTCCTCGCCTGCACGGATGACATCAAAGAGGTTTCTGTCGTCCTTCGTGACTTTCGTTTCATAGGTATCGCCTTCGTAGTCGAAGGTAACAGAAACGAATTCCTGACTGCTCAGATCCCACGGATTTTTCATGACGTATTCCTGCTTGGCCGCGTCATACTTGAGCGCCGGGCATGTATTCCACTGCGGATACTTGTGGTTGAGCTTGATGTTCGTCACATTGCTGATGATCTCACCGGCGGTGTTCTTGATGGTCACATGGATGCGGTTGCGGAGGTTGACGCCGAAGGAGAGGGTGCCGGTGACAGGCTCCTGATTCCCCTTTGTGCCGGTGACGGAAACATTGATCTTCGTATAGTTACCGGTGATCTTCACAACGCGATACCAAACCGTCTTGGAGTTACCTGTTGCATCGGACGCGATCTGCTTAAACGCAGGGTTCGCTTCAAAGTTGAATGTAAGCTTTGCGTCCGTGTTGGCCGTAGCCGTGACCTTGAACTCGCTGCCGAGGTAGAGCAGAGCACCCTCCGAAATACTGGAGGTGACCTTTACTTCGGTCAGAGCCTCTTCCCACGTTGCAGTGTAGGTCGCATTGGCGGTAACAGTCTCAGCAACTTCGGGTTCCCAGCCGAGGAAGACGTAGCCTTCACGGGTGGGAGTGCCGTCGAATGCGGGGGTCGCGTCGCCTTCCTTGACGGTGTAGGTCTGGTCAGCGAATGCAGCGCCGTCAACGCCATCGGTGTAGGTGACGGTGAACTCCTTCACTTCCGGGGTGGGGGCGGTGTGGGTGATATCGATGTAAATGGGGGCTTCGGATTTGATGTACTGCCAAACGCTCTTGGCGGAATTATAGTACCAAGTCACCGTCTGGGTTTCGGGTTCACCATCTGCAAGATAATGTGTGCCGTACTTGTTTCCAAGTTCATGGTTGTACGCATTCAGATACTTGTTGGCATCGAGGGTCATGACGCAAGCCCACGGATAGGTGTACTTAGACAGAACCGAGCCGTCATTGGCAACGACATCACCAAGAGTATATGCGTCATCAACCTCGGTGATATAATCGAACCATGCCTGATGGTCATAGGTATCACACCACATGTAGACAGCGCCCAAGGATGAGCTGGTCGAGTTGACATAGTTGCGGAAGCGCTTTACGTCATCGACGGTGGGCTTGCTGGGCTTGTTGATATCGCCATCGTTGACATTGATGGTAAAGGTTGCAGTCTCTTCATACCAGGTACGACCGCCCTGAATGTTAATCAGGCCATAATTGTAGTAATACTTAACAGTAACCGTCGTGGAACCAACTGCAAGTGCCGTGTAGTTGAATTGCAGACAAGGCGGATTGGTCGTGAATTCATTGCCTGCCCACGGTTCAAGCGAGAACGAGAAGTCGCCAATGACGCCTTCGTTTGAAACCGTGACGCTGCCTTCCTTGGGAACAGCATAGTTCACAGGCGTGACCGTGCCATATCCGACAACAGTGTTTCTCGGGAGTCTCTGCCAAAAGCCAGTCTCACCGGCGCCTTTTGCTGCACTGCCGTCCTTCATATCGCGGAGATGCGAAAAGCTGGACGGAGTTCCCTTTTCCAAACTGGCATCGCCAAGTTTGGTCCTACCGAGATTAACTGTTGTTTCCGCCGCCATGGCCATCGGGATCATGCTGAGGAGCATGGTCAGGGCGAGGAGCAGGGAAATGAGTTTTTTGGCTTTCTTCATGTTCGTTCTCCTTCTTTTTAAACGGCATCTGAGCCAGTCGGCAAAAGCTTCGGCGGTTAAGCGGAAGGGCTGCTGCCGAATGGCTCAGAAGACCTTTTATTTCTCCCAGCCGCTGCCGCCGAAACGGCGGCAGCGGCTGAAATGCTGGGTTATACTGGGGATTCAGGGGTTGTGCGAATTACTCGTACAGCGACCAGTTGGGGTCGGCGTTCAGAGCCGTCCACTTTTCGGAATCCTTGACGGTGTAGGAATGGCTGTTGGTGGCCTCCTGCACATCGAGGTAGTACCACTTATCGGCGGTGTTGTCGCTCCAGGTCTTCATGCCGGGCAGGAATGCGTCGGCGGACTTGGGTGCGCGGCCGGTGGCACGGTTGATCATGGCCATGAGTTCAGCACGGGTCACGTTTCTGTCCGGACGGAAGGAGCCGTCGGGATAGCCGGTGATCCAGCCAAGCTTGGCGCAGATGGCGATGGCGTTGGCTGCCCAGTAGCTGGCAGACACGTCGTTGAAGTAGTTCGCAGCGCCAGCCGTCTCGGTGAAGTTGGCGAGCATCGCTGCGAGTTCCGCACGGGTGATGGCTTCATTCGGGCGGAAATAGCCGTTGGAACTGTCGGTGATAACGCCGGCGTTGTTCAGAGTCGCAACGTAGGTGTTGTACCAGCTGCCGGTGGCGACATCGCGGAAGCCACTCTTGGTGGAGTAATAGGTCTTGCGGGAGCCTTCGTCCATGAGACGGAAGAGGATCGCGGCCGTCTCAGCGCGGGTGATGTTGCCCGTGGGCTTCACGGTGCCGTCGGGATAACCCTGAACGTACGCGAAGTGATCAGACGTGTTCAGCTTCGGGGTGGTCTTCTTGATGGTGACGCCGGGCAGGGCGATCAGGAACCACTTGGCGTAGATCGTCGTATCCTGCGTCAGCACAGTCGCAAAGTTGTACGGGGTTCTGTAGGTCTTGTCAGTGTACCAGCCGTCGAAGATGTAGCCGCCGTTGACGGGATCCTTGGGCTTCGCAACTGCATTGCCGTGACGAACCGTGACCGGGTCAATGCGGGAGCCGCCCATGGTGTCGAAGGTCAGGGTGTGGAAGTCCAGATCGTAGTAAACCGACAGGATGGTGTAGACAGGCTTGCCGTCCGCGCCGGGATAGGGCCGGATGGCGGTGTCAGTCAGCTTGCTCAGGGTGCTGTTGACGTTGATGTGATGCGTTGCACTGTAATCCTTGACAACCGCGGTGACGGTGGTGTCCTTCTTGGCGCTCAGGTGCTCGACCTCAGCGTTGGCAAGATCATAGGAGCCGTCGGGCAGCTGCTTGATGTGCAGGACGTCGTAGCGGACATAAATGTCGCCGATCGGGGTGGACGTCAGTTCAAACTTGGCGTAGATGGTCTTGTCGGCTTCCAGAACCGTTGCAAAATCATACTCGGCGCTGAATTCGGGATCGACATACCAGCCGATGAACGTGTACTTGTCCTTGGTCGGGTCAGTGGGCTTCGCAACGGTCAGACCGTGACGAACCTTGACCGGAGCGATGGTGGAGCCGCCCATGGTGTCGAACGTCAGGGTATGGAAGTCCAGATCGTAGTAGACATTGAGCTTCAGGATCGTCGCCGGATCATCCACGGTAACAACGCCGGAGACAACGCTCTTGACGCTGTTGTAGGAATAGTGCGCGCCGTATCTGTTGGGATCCGGGGTGATCGTGACCGTCGTATCAAATACGCCGGTGGGGGTCGTGTCTACTTCCTTTTCCATATAAGAGCCGTCGGGCTCCTGCAGGAAGTAGTGGATCTCGTAGCGGTAGGTGTTGGCCGAATAGGAGAACGTGAGAACCTTGTTGTATTCATCAAGGATCATCGTCTTGCTGGGTGCGTCCGGCGTGTAGCCGACCACGTCTGCGGCCTGCTCGGTCACTTCGGTGTCGAACGTCTGATCGGTCACGACCTTTTCAGGCGCGAGAACCTTATTGTCGCCTTCACGCAGGTATTTGACCGTGTAGCTCACGTCGGTCTTTGCCGTGTAGCGCCCGTAGAGCTCCCACTTCTTGGCTATGGACAGAGCGTTCAGCTTGTGACTGGCGGTTCCGATATCCTTTTTGGCTTCATACCAGCCGTCGAAGTCATAACCGGTCTTTTCGCCGGTCGGCAGGACGCATGCGCCGGGTTCAAGCTCGCTGACATAGAGCGTAGCGCTTTCGATCTCGTTGTTGTCCTTATCGAGGTAGTGGAGATGGACAGGCCAGTTCCAGTATGCCGTGATAACGCGGTCGCCAGTCGAGCCAGTGGGGATCTCGGTGATCTTCTGGCCGTTCTCGTCGTGCCACTCAAGGAACGTCTTGCCCCAGTCAGCGCCGGTCGCATCGGCCAGCGTGATGGTATCGCTCTCAACCGTGTACGTCGTGGGGTTGGTGCTGGTGGCCTTGCCGTCGTTGTATACATACTGAATGGTGTACTCAATGGGCGTAAATTTGCCGTAGAGCTTCCATTCCTTGGCCATGTACAGCTTTTCGACCTTAGCTTTTACGCCAATATCAGCTGTTTTCTGATACCAGCCGCTGAATTCGTAACCATCTTCTGCATTCGGAGTCCACAGGCTGTAGGTGGCATAGTCAACAGAGTCAACCGTGTCCATCTTCTTTTCTACCCACGCACCGGTTTCATCCGGGAGGTAGTACTTGACTGTGAACGTCTTCTTCTCCCACTGTGCAGTGAAGATCACGCCGCCCGCGGTGATGGTGTAGGTGTCGCCAGCCTTGAGGAGCGTTTCATCGGCTGCATCGTCTGCGCCGTCAGCGTCAAGGCGGGCGGCATCATTTTCATCCGGAATGACTTTAACGCTCCAGCCCTCGAAGATATAACCTTCGCGGGTCGGGTCGGCGGGCATGGTGAAGGTGTCGCCAGCGAAGTAGAAGTCGTAGAAGTCGATCGCGCCATCGTCATAGGTGTAGTTGACAGCGGGCATATTCTCGACGTTCTCAGCACCGGCTCTGAACGTAACGGATGCGAGGTTCAGGTTGCCGGAGAGCTGGTAGCCGTTCTCATCGTCCGTCGGGTAGCCAGCTTCGGTCATGTAGTCGCTGTTGTCCGCTTTGAACAGATATGTCCATGCGATCTTCTCAGCCACTTCTTTGGAAACGCCGGTTTCGAGCACGATGTTATCCGCCAGTTCTGCAACGACCGCGTCAAACTCTTCATCGCCGTAGTACGACATGAAGTCATCACCCATCAGAGGCAGCTTGTTGAAGCTGAACGTACCGATGGAGATGTAGTTGTTGGCGTTGTAGCTGCCGAGGCCGAGACGCGTCAGCGTTGCGTCATTCAGTTTGACGAACTCGCCGAACTCTACACTCGTCAGCGGAGCGAACGCGCTGTTCAGTCTTGCGAATGCGTAGATGTTGTGCGGGGTGATGGTGTACTTGAGCAGAACATTCGTCCAGCCGTTGATCGTATCGTTCGCGCCGAACGTCCACTTGGGGCTGTCCTTCTTGTACCAGTTGGTATTGCCGTCTTCGGCCGTGTCGAGCGTATAGCCAGCGACATCGAGATCGAGGCCGAGGCCGTTCAGGAACTCAACAACGTTGGTGCCATAGGGCGCAGTCGTGGTGTGGAGCTTCGTAAGATCCGTCTTGCCTTCAAAGGACTGGAAGATCACGACATTCTCTTCGGTCTTGACATTGACCTTGACATAGTGCGTAGCCTGACCGGGCTGATGTTCGCCATAGGTCGTGCAGACGGGGTTCGGCTCGTGATCCTCAAGGATCACAGCGGTGTAGGAAGCGGAAGCCTTCTTGATCTGCTTCGCCTGCTCCACTGCTTCTGCCTTGATGGTGTCGAAATCGATGTTTTCACCATAAAGTCCGGAAACTTTATAGGTATAGAAATCCTCGTTCTGATAGTAAGCCGGTTTGCCGTTCACATACAGCTTGGCAACGACCTTGTAGGTCTTCTTTTCCCACTTCGCAACATAGGTCACAGTCTGCGTGACCGTTGCCGCAACTTCGGGCTCCCAGCCTGCGAAGGTGTAGCCGGTGCGGGTCGGGGTGCCGTTGAACGCGGGGGTCGTGGAATCCTTCCTAAGGTCAGAATAGACCTGATCGGCGAAAACTTCTTCGTTCTCAACGCCGTCGGTGTAGGTGACGGTGTATACCTCCGTCACATGTACGCGGCCCTGCGTCTTGAGCTGCCAGCTGTCCCCGGCCCAGATCAGCGTGACCGGAACGATCTTCTCATCGTTTTGGACATGTTTCAGGTTCTGGAACGTCGTGTTGAACTCGGCCACATAGCGTTCGGGGTCATAGCTGATGTCGCAAAGCCAGTCGTCCCCGTCCTTCCTCGGCTCGCCGACGAAGTAGTCTTCATCGTAAACGCCGAGCAGATCGTAGGCTTCCGTATGCTGCTGCGAAGCATCTACGACGCACTTGACCTGAACAGCCATTTCAAGCTTTTTCAGATCGTCAGCCGTCGGGGCTTTGGGCTCGCAGATGACTTCAACGACCGGTACTTCACCCTGCTGCTTCCATTTCCTGTTCTCGTCACCAGTTACTTCGGTGTCATAGCGGAAGGTGATGGTCAGCGTTGCGTCCTGCTCGTTAACGAGCCGGTGCTCGGCGCCGGTGAGGGTGTTATATGCCACCAGATTCGGCGCTACCGTGACCGTCGCGGTGACGTAGTAGCCCTGCTCGTCCGTCTGCACATCGCTGATCGTATACTGAGACGGGGTGGCAATATAATCCGCCTTGTGAGCATGTGTTGCTTCGTTGTTCTTGCAGACGATAGCAAAACTGCCGTCCAGCGCCGTGGGCTTCTTGGGCTCCACAGGCGTCTCGGCGCAGTAAACCGGGATATCGGCAAGCGCTTCCTTGTCGCCTTCTCTGGCAACTTCCCAGTGGTCAGTCCGATAGACAAGCGTAACAGGAACGGTCGTGGAGTCTTCCGCTCTGCGTGCATGGGAAGACGATGTGTAATACCCGTTGTATGCCGCTACATATTTTGCTACAGAGAGATACACCGTGCAGAACCCGTTCTCGTCAACCGTATATGTGCGGCTCGTGTCAAGCGTACCCTTGAGGTAGGTGAAATCTTTGGGGCCGTGATTTGCAGGCATTGCGCAGTAGACCTTTGCAATGGTCAGGCCAAGCAGATTGTCCTCCGTGGGCGGGTTCGGTTTGTCTACGGGCGGGTTCTGCTCGCTGTGCTTAACCTCGATCACACGCAGGCCGTCGTCCAGCTTCCACTTGTTATTCTCGTAGCTGATTACAAGCCTCAGCGTTGTCTGGCTCGCATCGTTGAGCTCATGCGTCTTCGATTTTTCGCTGTTGTACTTTGCGACATACGGCGCGGTCTTGATGGTCACGTCGTATTTCCCCGGTTGATCCAATCTCGCCGTTTTCGTCCAGTTGAACGGGTCGCTCTGCGTGTTGTCGATCAGGTCGTAGTTTTCCGTCCCGCAGCTGGGCGTGCTGACGTCCTTTACCTGAATCTGCCCGATAGCAGATTTCAGATCGTCATAGGAGGGAGCAGGAATAAGCGGGGGCTGAGGATTTTTTGCTTCCCAGACCGCGTAGATGGTCTTGGTCGGAATGTCCTTGGTCAGCGTAATCTTGTCGCCGCCATGGTACTGCACAACCGTAGCATCCGCCTCGTCTGCCCAGCCAAGGAACGTGTAGCCGTCGCGGGTGGGAATCGCGCTGGAAACGGTGAACGTTGCCTTGCCGGTGCTGGACTTGGTAGTCTGCGAAGCCGGTGCGCCTTCGCCGCCGTTAGCGTCGTAGTGAAGGACGTAGGTGACCTGCGGGTTGGGATCCTTCGCAACCAGATAGATCGTCGTACCCTTGTTGCAGGCAGTCGTCCCGGTCTTGTTGAGGGGCCAAACTGTCGGGTTCGCATTCGATTCTTTGCTCCAGCCAACGATCTGATAGCCGCTGTTCACAGACGCTCTGTCCGCAGCTGCCTTGATATCGCTGATGGCGATCGTGTGGTTGTTGTAGGCCGTGTCGCTGTGATTCGTCGAGTACTGGCATACAAACTGCGTGTTTTCAGATGCACCGTAATTGTAGCCGATACGGAACTCATCGCCGACATAAAGAACGGTGAATCTTACATCGATCTTATGGCCGGTATTCAGTGCCTGCGGACTGATACCGTCGTCAGCTGCTAAGGCTGACACAGGCAACATGCCGAGCACCATAATCAGAACTAACAAAAAAGCAATCAATCTCTTCTTCATTACTTCAGATTTCCTCCTTTTTTATTGTTTGTTTCGTGTGTGGAAACTGCATCTATGTTAAAAATGGCACAGCCATTGTATTTTTACAGACGCTTCGCGCCGGGCAGAGGCATTCTTCGTCCGGCGGGTGGTCACACTTTTTCAGTTTTCCTTATCATACCACACCATAGGCCTCTGCGCAAGAAAAAACAGGGGTTATTTTCCACAAATTTGAGGGTCGTTTTTTGATGGATTGGTGGAGGGTTTGCTCCGGGTGAGCCTCCCCTTGCCGCGCCCCGCGCGGTAAGGCGGAGGTGGCATTTGCGTCAGCAAATGACGGAGGGGATATACCTCAAAATTCAGAGTGCTCCGAAATTTGTGACGTTCGCATCCCCTCAGTCAGCTTTGCTGACAGCTCCCCTTGTGCCCAAGGGGAGCCTTTTGCTCCGGTAGGCCTCCCCTTGCCGCGCCCCGCGCGGTAAGGCGGAGGTGGCATTTGCGTCAGCAAATGACGGAGGGGATATGCCTCAAAATTCAGAGTGTTCCGAAATTTGTGACGTTCGCATCCCCTCAGTCAGCTTTGCTGACAGCTCCCCTTGTGCCCAAGGGGAGCCTTTAGGCGTTGTTTTACAACGGAATCTATGTACTCACATACGCCGCGGAAGTTCTGAGCAATTTCATTGTTGGGAATCCGGATTACTTTCAAATCATATTCTTCCAGAAAGGCAGTCCTAGCAGCATCTGCCTCCATGTTCTTCTCTTCATAGTGCTGTGACCCGTCCAATTCTATCACCAGTCCGACCTTTGCACTGTAAAAGTCCGCTATATATTTCCCCAGTACCTTCTGTCTGGAAAAACGAATTGGATAGGTGCGCAGGAAATCATACCATAGGTGCCGTTCCTCTTTTGTCATTTCACTGCGAAGCTGTCTCGCAAAAGGAACCAGCTGCGAATTGTACTTTTTCTGCATATTCTGCCCTCCAAAATTGGGCATATCAATTTGTAGGCGAAAATCCATCCCGTAAGCCTCCTCTTGCCGCGCCCCGCGCGGTAAGGTGGAGGTGGCATTTGCGTCAGCAAATGACGGAGGGGATATGCCTCAAAATTCAGAGTGCTCCGAAATTTGTGACGTTCGCATCCCCTCAGTCAGCTTTGCTGACAGCTCCCCTTGTGC
>URAZ01000021.1 GCA_900545925.1 uncultured Eubacteriales bacterium
GAAAACCAATTTCTTTTTCTGTCCATTTTGTTTCCAATGAAAGAACTGCCTGGCGGATCTGTTCATCCAGACGATATAAAGGAAGTGATCAGCCCTGCAATCAATGTATTGAAAATCAAAAGCCAGCCAATATCGTCAATAAACGCACAAACTATTCGAACGCCTGCTACATCATTGAGATATGTCTGTATTCTCGTCTGAGTTGCTTTGTACATTGGACAGCTCCGGTTTGCGGGTATGCAGCCGCCGTTCGATTGATTCGTGTAGAAGCTGAGATACAAGAGCCATTAACGGAATAAAGAAGATCATGCCAAGGACACCGAACAGTTTACCGCCCAGCAAAACCGCCAACAACGTCCAGAATGGGGATAGCCCTACACTGTTTCCCACGACGTGAGGATAGATGAACTGATTTTCAACAAACTGAGTTGCCTGATAGACGATAAAGCATAGGAGCGCCTTGTTCGGAGCCGCCAATAAAGTAAATAAAATGCCGAAAGCGCAGGAGAGAAATGCTCCAATATAAGGAACGAATGCAAAGGCGGCAGTTAAAACGGCTGTTAGCCCCGCATATGGAATCCCTGCAACAGAAAGCGAAAGAAAGATCAATGTTCCAAGAATCATAACCTCGACACACTGACCAGAAAGAAACTTCGCATAGGTGTCATGTGCAAGTTTCGAAATATGGCAAATTCTATCTGCAACGGATTCCTTACAGTAGGCATACAGTGCCCGTTTGCTTTGACTGCTCAATTCACGCCATCCAATTAGCACATAGAATGTGATCACAAGTGAAATTGCAACATCAGCAATCGCAGATACCGTAGAGCCAGCAACATTGGCAACTGAGGAAATCACTGTGTTCATTTCGCTCGAAATGCTTTGCAGAATAGATTTCCAATCGAGCGCAGCAAAATGTGCCGACAGTTTCTCTGTGTCAATGCCGTATCTTTGCAATAAGCCGACCCAGTCAGGCCATTTTTCTTGAACAAGAGCAGCAATGCTTTTTACAGATGCAGTGAGCTGTGGAATCGCAATTACACACAGAAGAGCAATAATCGCAATAACACATATCAGCGTCAGTAACAGGCTTATCATGTCTATTTGCCGATCTGTAGCTTTAGTCAGCTTTCGTCGAAGCCTCTTTGCCAGTCCGCGCACGGGTACACTCAGAACAAAGGCCAGCAAAAGGCCTGATAAAATCGGAGCGAGCAAGCCAATACACGATTTTAGAAAGTTGGCAACATAGTTTAGATTGTTGAATGCCGCAAATAAGATCACCCCAAACGTGATTAGTAGAAGCGGTTTTTTGTAGGATTTATCCATGATTACATCCTCGTAAGAAATCGGTTTGTTTTATTATTGGGGAGTATCTTATAGGCAATCCACCAACCAAAGAAACAGACTGGCAATGCAGCGAGAACATCCATGATAGAATGCTGTTTCATAAAAACGGTGGAGAGACTGATACACACGGCGATTGATGTAGCAGCGATTTTCCATCCGACGCTTTGGAGCGCCTTGCAATCCCATAACCCAAACATCGCGGCAACAGAGCCTATTACATGAAGTGAGGGGCAAACATTTGTATTGGTATCGAAACTATAGAATAATTCAATAAAGCGTGTAAGTAGATTATTGCGTACAAATGCTTCTGGCCGCAAATTTTGGCAGGTTGGAAAGAACAGGTAAATCAAAACCGTGATCGTATAGGTGACTATCACAAAATACATCATACGCCGAAATGCAGGTACATCGACGAAAAAAGTATAAACCAACGTACCGATTAGAAAGACAAACCAAAATAGATACGGAATCAACGCCCATTCACAAAATGGTATTATATCATCGAGTCCACAATAGACGGGATAGTAATTTCGTTGCGGTTGCAACCGCTCAAGAAACAAAAACAGCAAGCCGAAAATTGGCCAGTAAAGCAATAGCCTGACGTGAGAAAATTCAGGTGTATTAAGTTTATGGATGCGGAACTCACGGTAATTAACTTCCGGCTTTATATGATTACTTTGCATGACTGTATATCCATTCATAGATTTTATCGGCTGCCGTACATTCCGTCTGCGACCGCATTGCCGCGCGCATTTTAGAAAGAAGCACTGGGGCATTAAGCGTTTTTATTGTGGTGTCTGCGATTGCTTTTGGCGTATTGGCTGTGACGGCCATTCCATTACGCAGAAAAAAATTCAGATTATGTGTCTCGCAGCCAGCCACTGCATCGATAAGCACCATTGGTAACTCTGCCGCCATTGCCTCAGATGTACTTAGACCTCCGGGCTTTGTCAGGAATAGGTCTGAGGCTTGCATGAGCTGCGGCACATTATTGACGGTTCCCAGAACATGAACTTGAGAATACTCTTCTGTTCTTTTTTGGAGTTTTTTGCGTAAATCATCATTTGTGCCGCATACAACACTAAGTTCTTGTTCTGTTGTGAGGTAAGGGCAGAGATACGATATAATCTCCTCCATTGGACCGCAGCCCATGCTACCGCACATCATTAAAATATGCTGATGAGCAGGAGAGATTCCGGCGTTGGCTTTTCCTGCTTCTTGTGACACACGCTGGTAGAATTGCTGCCGCACAGGGATTCCACTGGCGATCAGCTTTTGAGGTTGAAGTCCACATTGTTCAAACTCACCTAACAGCGAAGTGGACGGAATGAAATACCAGTCCAGCGCAGAATCCGCTGTGCAGGGAGCGCAGGTATAGTCTGTAGAAATGTGGCTCGTTACAAGCTGTAAGCATGGGTGCTGTCGGCGCATTTCTGTCAACGCCAAGGCTGGGAATACATGAGTACAGATAATATTATCGTAGCCTGCAGAGCGGATGTATTGATACATCCGCTCTGCGCCGGAGGAAAGTAGCTTATAGATCGGCGTTCCCTCACAAAAAATATCTTCGTGAGATTCCGCACGCTGATACCCAGCATCAAAAAGCCTTGGAGCATGGCGGTAAATTCGGGTATGCAAATTAGAAATAAACGTGGATGCTTTTTCTGAAATAAACTGCAAAGAATCTGTAATATTGCAGATTTCTCCGCGAGAGTGGTAGGCTTCCTGAACTGCTTGCGCACAGGAGTTATGCCCTGCGCCGGTGTTGCAGCTTAGAATTAGTGTTTGCATTTGAATCTCCTATTTTTTCCTTTGCTGCATAGCAAACAGCTTTTGCAGGCGTGGGCGATTATAGCGCTGGACAACAATAAACGGCAAATTACCCAGCACAATGTAGATAATCGTTATACATACCCCGCCAACACCGGACCATATTTTCAGCAGTCCAAGACCGGCGATAGACAACAGAATATGTGTCCACTCTGCCACGCAAGTTTCTTCTATCATGCGCGGCAAGTTCTCATAGTTTTCCTTTGTCAGTTTCTTTTCCGGCATGATTTTAACGAATATGCGGCTCATATCGGGGATCTTTGCCTGCCATTTCCGAACATGAAGCCGCTTCCATAGTTTTTGCTCTGCCGGGTGGCAGACCCAAGGAAAACGATCGGCGTGAAACCAATGCTTCGGGATCAAGCGCCCCACTACAAAGGAGAGAACCCCTAACGCCGCGATATATAGCAGACACATAAGAAAATGCTTCATAAAAACCTCAACATAGCGGTGCGAAAATACGAAGGACACCATCTACGACCCAGCGGCGCGAATAATGTTTCATATCATAGGGCTTTACCTCTTTACATTTTGCCTGTGTAGCGATGAAATCGTCCTTTATTGCTGCAATAATACTGGAACGATAAAAGAACGAATTGTTTTCAAAGTGGAGAAAGAGACTGCGGTAGTCCAGATTGACAGTTCCTATCGTCGCAACTTTGTCGTCTGATACAAAGCTCTTTGCATGAACGAAGCCGGGAGTATACTCATAAATCTTGATGCCGCCAGTCAGCAACACCTGATAAAAGCTCCGAGACATACGGAAAATCAGCTTCTTATCAGGGATGCCGGGCATAATGATCCGCACGTCTACACCACGTTGAGCAGCGGAAATCATTGCATCCATCAAGTCATCGCCAAGCATAAGATACGGTGTAAAAAACCATGCGTAATCCGTGCTTTGAGAAAGCAAGTCAATAAAGAGCTGATTACTGGTAGCTTCATGGTTAAGGGGCGAATCGTAGTAACTAAGCACATAACCATCAAATGTGTGCGGCGGCGCAGGATACCTTTTGGGATATGTGGGCATTGCAAGCTGTCCTGCTTCTTTTTCCAGCGAAAATGCGTTCCAAAAGGTCAAGAACATATGGGTAAAATTTTTTACTGGCTCACCAGTAATCCGAAAGCCTGTGTCCTTCCAGTGTCCATAGGGATGTTCCAAATTGATATACCGATCTGATAAGTTGATACCTCCGCTATAAGCAACTTCGTTGTCAATAATCAGCATTTTGCGATGATCGCGATAGTTTGCAGTTCCTTTTAAGGCAAGGAAAGGATTAAAAGGAATACATGGAATGCCTTTCTTTTTCAGTTCACGGACATTACTGAAATTGAACGAAGAAATACTGCCAAGATCATCGTATATCACACGTACATCAACGCCCTGCTCCATTTTTACTTCCAGTTCGTTCACGATTGCGTCCCACATATGCCCCGGCTCAATAATGAAGTATTCTACGTAAATCGAGTTTCTTGCATTTTTCAAATCGGCAAGCATATCAGGGAACATATTATCGCCCAACGGATAGTAACGAACCTGCTCAACTGCACACATCGGATATTGCGTTTTTTCTTCCAGCCACCGCACTGTTTGCCCCATGCGTTTTTCGCCGTCAAAGGGCGCTTCTTTTATTGGAAGAGGCTGCGGATTGCAACTCTTTTGAACTTGCTGCAAGCGCCTTTTTAGAGGGCGGGCCGTCCGTTTATTTCCAAAGAGCAGATATAGTAACGCTCCTACCAAAGGTAGTGACAGAATAACCAGCAGCCAAAGCAATTTATAAGCGGTTTCATCTCTCTTTATAATAATAAATACCACCAAGAAAAACGCTGCAACGGAAAGCAGTGACACAATAATCGGTGCGTAAGGGGTCAGCCATTTCATCAACAGCAAAAGCCAGAGCGATTGTAAAGCCACCGCTGGAATAATTGTTAGAATGCGTCGAATGATTTTTCCCATATGTTTACCCCCCTCTATGTTATTTCTCCTCCGAAGATGCTTCCCAATCGCAAACTATTTGTGCCATTTCCTGTGGGGTTTCTTTATAGCCTCGTAATACCCACGCATTCATAAGCCCAAACAATCCATATGTAATAAATTGGATAAAGTAGTGCGTTTTGGCATCGGCATTAGCGACAATGGATGCCGCTTCTTGTAAATAGAAGTTTAGAATCACATATTGGCGATCAGCTGAGTAGAGCAGATCACAAATAGGACGAGTGGAAAGGCAAAATTCAAAAAACAGCCTGATGCCGTCATAACTACCAGTGGCGAAGTTGGTAGCACCGTGTTCGTCGGAAAAGCGCTTCCACAGACATGTGATTTTGAAAGACAGAACTTCATCTTTACTTTTGAAATAACGGAAATAAGTGGAGCGACCTACATCTGCCTTGGCAGTCATCTCCTCAATACTGATTTTTTCAATGGGTTTTTCTTTCATTAGTTCCAGCAACGCTGTACCCATACATTCTTTCAGATAGTCTGTTGTAGCCGTTGTCCTTCGCATAAGAAACGTCTCCTTTAATTGCGTATCATTGAAACAAGGATTGTCATTTGTTCCACTTTCGCTCGGACTATTGACAACGCCTGCTTCTGTGATATTCATAGCATCTATGATACTATCGTTTCATTTATACTATCATTTGCTATTTGCCCTGTCAAGCTAAAATGCGAGTACGACGAGCAGAAAGGAAAACTATGGGTACGATTTTTTCCCGTGTAAAACTCAGCGGAAAGCATGTGGCCGCCCTCTTGGCGCTGATGCTGCTCTCCGCTGTGACAGCCATGCTGCTGCCTACTGCCCTGGCCAGTATGATTGACATCGGAGTGGCCGGAGAAAACCGAAACACCATCCTAATCATTGCGGCGGTGATGGCAACCCTGGCCATTCTGCGGCTCTGTGTTTATTATATCTGAGCTATTCACAGTAAAGTTGGACATTTGTATTCAGCGGGAGAAAATACCCTTGACAAATCGCTTTTCAAAAAAGTATCCTGCAAAGGTTCGCAGAAGACCATCATTTCCCAAGCCCGTGCTTCTATGTGGACGACGGTTTTTCAGGCGGTAACTTCCAAAGACCCGCATTTCAGCAGATGATCGCGGACATGGAAAACGGGGAGATTGGGATCATCGTAACCAAGGATCTCAGCCGCCTTGGCAGAAACCAGCTTCACACCGGTCTCTATATTGAGGAGCGCTTCCCCATGTTCGGCGTTCGGTACATTGCAATCAATGACAATGTGGATACGGAAAATGCAGAGAGCAATGATCTCATGCCGTTCAAAAATTTGTTCAACGAATGGTTCGTGCGGGATACCAGCCGAAAGATCCGCGCGGTGCAAAAGGCCAAAGCGGAGCGCGGAGAACGACTTGGGACGCGCGCTCCCTATGGATATGTCAAAGACCTGGAGACCAAGAAGCTGGTCATAGACGAGGAAGCCGCTGCCGTTGTGAAACGAATCTTCGCCCTGTGTGCCGCGGGCAATGGCCCCAGCCAAATCGCCAGAATCCTGAAAAAAGAACAGGTGCTGACACCCACCATGTATGCCTATGCCAAGTACGGCATGACCCATACGGGATTGGATACCCGGCGCCCGTATCACTGGTCTGGGGATACGGTAGCCGACATGCTGGAAAATGAGATCTACATAGGCAACACTGTGAACTACCGTTTCAGCACCCGATCCTATAAGGACAAACGCAAAATTGAACATCCCCGTGAGGAATTCCTCGTGTTTGAAAATACGCATCCTGCCATCGTTAGCAAAGAGGTCTGGGATATTGTGCAGCGGGTACGGAAAAACAAACGCCGCCCCACAAAGATGAATGAGCAGAACAAGTATTCCGGGCTTGTGATCTGTGCCGACTGCGGCAAGGCAATGGTGCTCCACCGGGCGCATACAATGTCCGCCGACTACAACCACTTCACCTGCCGTACTTACAAAAAGGATGGTGAAGCCTGCACAGCCCATTACATCCGGGAGTGTATCCTCGATGAGATCGTGTTGGAGGATTTGCGCCGGGTGACGGCGGAAGCCAGAGAGCAGCCACAAGAATTTACCGAATATCTGAACAGCAAACAGTCTGCAGAGCTCCAAAAGGAGATCCGCAGACTGGAGAAAGAAAAAGCCGCCATGCAGAAACGCAAAGCCGAGCTGGATGCGATTTTCAAGAAGCTCTATGAAGACAGCGTACTTTGGCGCATCACGGCAGAACAGTTCCAGCTGCTCTCTGCCAGTTACACGGACGAACAGGCAAAGCTGACAGAAGCCCTTCCGCAGCGAGAATCGGAAATCCAGAGGCTGAAAGAGGCGGTAAGCAATACGGCAGCGTTCCTCGACAAAGCGAAGCGGTACACGGACATTCAAGAACTAACGCCGGAGCTGCTGCGGCTCTTCATCCAGAAGATCGTGGTGCATGAAAAGGAAGTAAAATGGTCCAAACACGCACCACAGACGGTGGAAATCCACTACGCCGATATTGGCTGCATGGAGAACAGACAAACAGCAAAACCGGAACAACATAAAGAAACCCCGATGGTATCCTGAATCATTCCCAGCTATACGCCAATTATAAAACCCGGCTGGTGCCTGAAGCACCAGCCGGGTAATCCCCGCCGCCATTGTTACCCCTGTCAGGGGGCAGCAAATTCCGGCGGGCGGTTCTTTTTGTCATTCTGAATCAGAAAATGTTCTTCTCGGTTTCCTTGTCGAAGAAGTGCATCAGTTCAGGCTTGAAGCTGTACTTTACGGGCTTGTGGCTGCCGTGGACAGCGTCGAGGTCGATATCGGTCGTCGGGACGACGATGACAACATCCTTGCCGTTGGAGTTAACATGCAGATGCAGTTCGGAGCCCATCAACTCGGAGACATCAACCATAGCGTCGATGCCGTCCTGGGACAGGTGGATATGAACCGGGCGGACACCGGCGATGATATCGGTGGGGACTCTGTCCATCTTCTTGAGCGCTTCCTGCTTGTCAGCGGGCAGTTCAAAGTCCTTGCCCTGTACGGTTGCGACGTACTTGTCACCCTTCTTGGAAAGCGTTGCATCGAAGAAGTTCATCTGCGGCGTGCCGATGAAGCCTGCGACGAAGAGGTTTGCCGGATGGTTGAAAACCTCCTGCGGGGTGCCAATCTGCTGGATGAAGCCGTCGCGCATGATGACGATACGATCGCCCAGCGTCATAGCCTCGACCTGGTCGTGGGTAACGTAGATGAAGGTGGTGTCGATCTTCTCGCGCAGCTTAATGATCTCAGCACGCATCTGGTTACGCAGCTTGGCGTCGAGGTTGGACAGCGGCTCGTCCATCAGGAAGACCTTCGGGTTCCGGACGATTGCACGGCCGATGGCGACACGCTGGCGCTGGCCGCCAGACAGCGCCTTCGGCTTGCGGTTGAGGTACTGGGTGATGTCGAGGATCTCGGCGGCCTCACGAACCTTGCGGTCGATCTCCGCCTTCGGGGTCTTCTTCAGCTTCAGAGAGAAGGCCATGTTATCATAAACGGTCATGTGGGGATACAGAGCGTAGTTCTGGAAGACCATGGCGATATCGCGGTCCTTCGGAGCAACATCGTTCATAAGCTTGCCGTCGATATACAGTTCGCCCTCGGAGATCTCTTCCAGACCTGCAACCATGCGCAGCGTCGTAGACTTACCGCAGCCGGACGGGCCGACGAGAACGATGAATTCCTTGTCCGCGATGTCGAGGTTGAATTCCTGCACGGCGACAACGCCCTTGTCGGTGATCTGAAGGTTGACCTTCTTCTCCTCGGCAGGCTCTTCGCCCTTCTTCTTTTTCTTGCTCTTCTTTTCTTCGCCACTGACGAACGGGTAGATCTTCTTGACGTTTACGAGTTTTACTTCTGCCATACTGTTTTGGACTCTGACTGCGCTGCCTCCGCACCGCATTCTCACGACCGCCGGGCTTGGCGGACGCATTGCGACATGTCTCCACAATGCCGCACCGGGAGTCTCCCGGATAAAATATCCTCCTTTATATTTGCCGCAGCGCACCATAAATGTGGATTGGTACACCTCGACTAAGATACAAACATTATATCAGATTGCTTTGGTAAAGTCATTTGTTGTTTTTGCTGAATTTGTACCGCGAAACACGGCAGAACGCACAAATCGGATTCCCGTTTACTTTTTCATGTGAACCTGATAGAATAAAAAAAGAACACTGGAGGGAGATGCGGCGCATGAAGCAGACGACACTCTGCTATCTCGAGCGCGATGGGCAGTATCTGATGCTTCACCGCGTAAAAAAAGAGCACGACGAGAATCACGATAAATGGATTGGTGTCGGCGGAAAATTTGAGGACAAGGAAAGCCCGGAGGACTGCGTCTGCCGCGAGGTGCTGGAGGAAACGGGACTGATGCTCACAGAGTACCGCTACTGTGGGCTTGTGACCTTTGTCTCCGATGTCTGGCCCACCGAGTATATGCACCTGTTCCACGCCACAGGCTTTACCGGCACGCCGAAGGACTGCGACGAGGGCGAACTGGCGTGGATCGACAAGCGAAAGCTTGCCGCTTTGCAGCAGTGGGAGGGCGACCGGATTTTTTTGAAGCTGATGGACGCACACGTTCCTTTTTTCTCGCTGAAGCTTGTGTATGCGGGCGATACGCTCATGGAAGCCGTTTTAAACGGGGAAAGGATCCGATAACATGGAAAATATTTTGATCAGCGCCTGCCTGCTCGGTGTTCAGTGCCGATATGACGGGGAATCGAAGCCTATCATGCAGACTGTCGCGCTCATGGAGCGATATCATCTTGTTCCCGTCTGTCCTGAGCAGCTGGGCGGGCTTCCCACGCCGCGCGAACCGTCGGAACGGCAGGGTGAGGCCGTTGTGATGAAAAACGGCACAGACGTCACAGCCCAGTACCGCCGGGGCGCCGAGCAGGCGCTGCATCTGGCGCGGCTGTACGGCTGTAAGGCAGCCGTTTTGAAAGAACGCAGCCCAAGCTGCGGCAGCGGAAACATTTATGATGGTACGTTCTCCGGCTGTTTGACGCCCGGCGACGGGGTAACGGCGGCGCTTTTGAAGGAAAACGGTATCACAGTCTACGGCGAGAGTGAAATCGAAATGCTTTTGTCGCAGGCAGAGCCGGAGGAACCGCAGCAGAGTTTATTCTGAACATAAAAACCGGCCGCCCTCGCAAAGAGGACAGCCGGTTTTCGTTCACAATTCAGAATTCACAGATGCGTGTAAGCAGAACAAGACACTGTTCGAGTGTCATATCCTTTTTCGGCTCGAAGCCCTTCGTCGTGCCGTTCATCAGGTCATACTGCGTCATCATTGCAACGGCCTCTCTGGCCCAGTCAGAGATGGCGCCGCTGTCGGGATAGCGGCTGAGCATCGTCATGTCGGCCTCGAATACCACGCTCGACTGCCGCAGCAGGCGCAGCAGCACGGTCGCAGCCATCTGACGCGTAACTTGGGAGGTCGTGTCAAAGCTGCCGTCGGCATTCGGCTGCATCACGCCAAGCTGCTGCACAACGGCAATCGGATCGGATACATCCTCGACCAGCCCGAGCGTCCGTGCGGTGTTTGCCGCGAGGCGGGCAAGGGTCTTGCGTGTAATGGCGGACTGATAGCTGCCGTCGGCCAGCATGGTGATGCCATAGGCATCGGCGCGGGCAGTGAGTTCTGCGGCCCAGTTGGACGGCGTTCCAGTAATGCTGGATATGCCGCTGCCCCACGCGTAGATCGTGGACGCGTCGTATGCAGGCTGCGGATCTCCTGTCACAGGCTGCGCGGAAACAGACTCTGCTTCTCCGGCAGGCGCTGCGCGGCCGGCGTCAGAGCACATGGTATAGAACGTATAGCACCCGCCGTCATATGGGATCCGGCGGTTTACGCCCGCCTTGCCGTCCCAGACCCAGTTCTGCTCGAAGAGGGTGACGGTGCCGTTTGCCTCATCGATGGATTTGACAATGGCGTAGTGATTGCCGTAGCGCTCCCGTGCTTCAGTGGAGGCATAGGCGATATCGCCGGGCTGCGGCGTGTATGTAACCTCGAACCAATAGCCTGCCGGACTGGCGGCGGTGATATTGCCGTTGTCCGTGTAGACGTCCACGCCGTAGACGGCGCTGTAAAACCGTTCGATCAACTCATTGCAGAACAGCGTCGCGCCTGTCTCATTATACAGCGCGTCCACGCCGCAGAAGGTGTCGGCGACGAAGCCCTCTCCCACGATTGTGACATAATCCAGATCAATGGTCGCCTCGGCGGCCAGCGCCGGTACGGCCAGCAGTGTCAGACATAAAATGGCCGCCGCCAGACGGCGGAATTTCTTCTGCATGCAGGTGCCTTCTTTCGTGTGATGAATTCTTTTCAAATTGTAACAGAATGTAACCGATAAGTCAACCATTTTTTTGTGCCCACTGGAAAACCAGCCTGCATATGTGGTATAGTATAAAAAGTTCCGAACAATGGAGGCGTTTGCTTGGAAAACTATTTTCACCTGAACATGGACCGGCGCGCGATCAACCAGATCAGCGCGCTCGGCCTTGCGCACTGCGGCGACGCGGTGTTTGAACTGCTGGTGCGAAGCTATCTCTGTGCGGCCGGCAAAGCGGCAAACGGCAATCTGCACCGCGCGACAGTAGACCTTGTCTGCGCTCCGGCGCAGGCGGCGCGGGTTGACCGCATGCTCCCGCTCCTGACAGAAGAAGAATTGGCCGTTTACAAGCGCGGACGCAACGCGCATGTGCATCAGGTGCCGAAGAACGCTACCTATGCGCAGTATGCCAAGGCCACCGGGCTGGAATGCTTGTTTGGCGCCCTGTATCTTTCCGGACAGCTTGACCGGCTGAATGCGCTTTTTATCCTAAGCATGGAGGATTCTCATGCCATTTGACGCATTTTTTCTCACGGCGGTCCGCCGTGAACTGGAGGGCAGTCTAACCGGCTGCCGTATCGATAAGGTCCAGCAGCCGCAGCGCGACACGCTGATCTTGTCCATGCGCGGAGCGGCGGGCGGCGGGCGGCTGCTGTTGACGGCTTCGCCCAATCATCCGCGTATTCACTTAACGAACGAACCCGCCGAAAACCCGGCGCAGCCGCCCATGTTCTGCATGCTCCTGCGCAAGCACCTGACGGGAGGCCGTCTCGTGTCCATGCAGCAGCCGGAGATGGAGCGGCTGCTCGACATGACGTTCGATTGCACCGATGAAATGGGCAGCCCCACGCAGAAGCATCTGATTCTGGAGATCATGGGCCGCAATTCCAACCTGATTTTGACGAGCGAGGACGGGCGCATTCTTGACTGCCTGCGCCGGGTGGACTTTGAGATGAGCGATAAACGGCAGGTTCTGCCGGGCCTTTACTATCATCTGCCGCCCACACAGGGTAAGTGCGACCCGTTTGCCGTCACGGGGGAGGAGATGATATCGCTCTTGTCCGCGCAGACCACGCCGAAGCGCTTCGACGGCTGGCTGCTGGATACCTTCGGCGGCCTCTCTCCGCTTGTGTGCCGGGAACTAGCGTTCCGGCTGACCGGCGATCTGGACACCGATCTGTCTGAACTGCCGCTGGAGGGGAAAACGGCGCTGGCAGAACGTCTGCTAGAAACGTTCGCACAGCTTCAGACTGTACCGCCGCAGCCGGTGCTTCTGTACAAGGACGAACGCCCGTGGGACTTTACCTGCCTGCCCGTGACGCAGTACGGCGATTTTATCCGACAGGAGACGTATGACTCGTTCTCGCAGCTGCTCGACCGGTTCTATGCCGCGCGTGACCGCGCCGATTCCATGCGCCAGGCATCGCAGGCTATCCGCAAAACCGTCTCCAATCTGCACGCGCGAACGGCAAGGAAGCTGGAAAACCAGCGCAAAGAACTCGCTGCGACCCACGACCGGGAGCGTCTGCGTCGTCTCGGCGATATTCTCACGGCAAATCTCTACGCTGTCAAACGCGGCCAGACAAAACTGCGCGCCGCCGACTTCTATGACCCGGATATGAAGGAGATTGAGATCCCGCTCAACCCGGCCATCTCCCCGCAGCAGAACGCAGCAAAATTCTATAAAGACTATCAAAAAGCCAAAAATGCCGAAAAAATCCTGACGGAGCAGATTGCGAAGGGGGAGCAGGAATTTGCGTATCTTGCAAGCGTGCTCGACGCGCTCACGCGCGCGGAATCCGCACGGGATTTGCAGGAGATCCGGGCTGAACTTGTCTCCGGCGGCTATCTGCGCGAGACGGACCGCAAAAAACGCATGAAGCTGCCTCCGAGTAAACCCATGCGCTTCACCTCCTCCGACGGCTTCTCGATTCGCGTCGGCCGCAGCAACCGACAGAACGATGAACTGACGACAAAGCTGGCCGCAAAAAGCGATATCTGGCTGCACGTCCAGAAGATTCCCGGCAGCCATGTCATCATTGAAACAAACGGCCAAACGCCGCCCGACCGGACCGTGACGGAGGCGATGCAGCTTGCAGCCTATTATTCGCAGGCTCGAGGCGGCCAGAACGTGCCGGTTGACTACACGCCGGTGAAATTCGTCAAAAAACCAGCGGGCGCGAAGCCTGGCATGGTGATCTACACAACGTATCAGACCGCGGTTGTCACGCCGGACGCGGCGCTGTGCGAGCGGCTGAAGGAGAAGGAATGATGGAAGAGCGGCACTATGCGTTTTTTCAGAACCGGGACTGTGAATATTTTCCCTGCCATGACACAAAGCACCCGGAGGATTTTAACTGCCTGTTCTGCTACTGCCCACTGTACGCACTCGGACGTGGCTGCGGCGGCAGTTTCCGCTATACGGAGAACGGAATCAAGGACTGTTCCGGCTGCCTGTTCCCGCACCGGAAGGAAAATTACGACCGCGTGACCGCCCGCTTCATGGAAATTGTAAAAAAGATGCAGGAAAGCGAGTGAAGCGCAACCGGTTCGGATTCTACTGCTATTGGTTACATCTTGCTAACTTTTCTCACGAAAAACCGGCACTCTACTGCCCGTAGAGTGCCGGACTTCGCTTTGTAGACTAACGGGAGCAAACCAGGAGAGCGTTTTAAGGCAGGAATCGGGAGACTTTTCCCTTCCATGCGGCTACACTGGAGTCACAAACAAGCAGGAGGGATCCCCCATGAAAAACTTGAAGATTTTCGGCGACTCCATTATCAAGGGCGTCACCTATAACGGCCAGAGTTATCATCTGTGTCAGGAACATGACTTCGACACGCTGCGCGCGCAAGGCGTTACCGTAGAAAACAACGCAAAGATGGGCGCGACCATCGATGCGGGACTGAAGCAGCTTGATCGGAAACTCGGTGCCTGTGACAGCGATACGACGGTTCTGTTCTGCTTTGGCGGCAACGACTGCGATTATGACTGGAAAGCCATCTCGGAAGATCCGGACGGCGAGCATTTGCCGCACACGCCGTCAGAGCAGTTCATCGACCGCTACTGTACGGCCATCCGTAAGGCGCAGAGCGCGGGCGCCCGCGTGGCCATGACGAGCCTGCCGCCGCTGGAGCAGGAGCGGTATTTTACCTTTATCACTCGAGGCCTGAGCGCGGAGAACATCCTGCACTGGCTGGGCGACACCGATCATCTATATCGCTGGCAGGAATATTATAATTCCATGGTTGCGCAGCTGAGCCGTGCGTTTGGCTGCAGGCTCGTCGATCTGCGCGCGGAGTTCCTCAAAAGCCGCATTTTTCCGACGCTCATCGGCGCAGACGGCATCCATCCCACGCAGGCCGGACACGACCTCATCCATCACACGGTTCAGTCCGCACTGGCCTATTGACCATCCATATCACCAAAGCAGCTGCGTCTGCCTCGCTGAAAACCCCGACCTGCGTCAAAAGTGCGGGCCGGGGTTTTGCGTTCAGATGGGCGGGCTGCTTATTCCAGCGCTTCGTACAGGGGGCGCAGTTCTTCGAGTTTGGTGAGGCTGCATGCGGCGTTCCATGCCATGAAGCCGCCGGTAAGCCCCTCTTCCCGCAGCGCGCGGATCTCGTCGCCGATCTCCTGCACGCCGTATTCGTTATAGGGCGGCTGGATGGCGTTATACGCCTGAATCCAGGTGCGGTCAACTGCAGGCGTGGGCGTTTCAGCCTGCCGCTTGGCGGCGGACTCTGCCCAGTCGAGCAGCGTCTCATATGGATGCTCCCACGGGCGGTAGGCCCCGTTGCGGGCAAAATGGTCAGGATACGGCATGCCGGAAATCACGTCAACAACATTGCTGATCGCGGGCCAATACTGGCCGTAGGCCGTGACATAGTTGCCGCTCGTCTCACCAAAGACATCCGCGCCGACGTAGACACCGTATTCGTGCAGAATATCCGTGGCATACATCAAAAAGCGCTGGATGGCCTGCGCCTTTGTCTCGCCGTACTCGTTGCGGAAGTCGATATCGCCCGAGGCTTCGTATTGGTCCGTATTGTCCGGGAAGCGGACATAGTCGAACTGGATCTCGTTAAAGCCCATGGTCTGCACTGCGTCGATAGCCAGCGCGACCTTATACTCCCAGACATAGCGGCAGAAGGCACTCGGCCAGTAGCTGGCTGCGACATACAGCGGCTCGCCGGAGCCGTCGGCAATGGCGTACTCGGGATGATCCTGGCAGAAGAAGGAGTCGTTGAAGGTTGTCAGACGGCCGATCACATAGAATCCTGCGTCCTTGATTTTCTGAATGACTGCCTGATAATCTGCGACGGAGTTTTGGGCGTACTGATACGCCGTGGGGGAATATTCCTCGTACACAGGCGAATCGTAGCCGATGGACGTGCCATCCATGATGTTGACGACGAAGGCGTTGATCTTCGTCGATTTTGCGTATTCGATGTACTTGTCGATATCTTTTAAAATTGCCGGGTCGCAGGTAAGATAAATTGCGTAGCACGGGTTCGGCATTTTGTTGTCTTCAAAGCTTGCCTTCGTGCGTGGGAAATAATCAAGGCTTTCCGCGTCGCCGCCGCCCCACTTATCACCGCGTCCGGCGTGGATGGCGTAGACGCCGAAACGGTCATAGACGTCGTTGGCCTCTTCCTGCACCGTCGAGACATACTGGCCGCTGATGTAGCCCGTCTGACCCTGATAGGCTACCTGATATAAATCAACGATGCCGTCCGTCGTACCCTCGTAACTCAGGACCTGCAGTTCTGCTCCTTTTTCAACCAACGTGCCGAGTTCGAGCGTGTCTTTGTCTACGCGGAGGTTCTGCGGCGTGCGGACATAGACAGCCTTCTCGGCAACCACAGCAGCGGGATCCTGTGTCAGATTTTCCTCGGAGACATAGCCGCAGTCCAGCGTGGAGAAATAGGTCAGATAATACCGGATGCCGTCGCGTTCGACGGATTTGTCGGTCGAATAGGTGATCTGCATGCCGCGTGCGACTGTCCCGGCCTCGGAGAGTTCTTCGGTGTAATACGGCACCTGCGTCGTAATGGCGCAGATAAAGCCCGACTCATAGCGCGGCGTCTGCTCCTGCACCGTCTCCTGCTCGGCAGGCTCTTTTGGCGATGCACCGGCGATCACGCAGACGAACAGGATCAGCGCGATCAGAATCAGGATCGTGATCATCACGCCCCAGGTATGCTCGCGCAAAAAACGCTTCGTTTGCGCCAGCCGCTTTGCACGCAGCTTCCGCTTCGCTGCAGTGGGCATTCGCTTTGTTCTGCGTAGTTTCATATACACTCCCAAGCGCCCGCGGAAGCGGGCGCCGTCAATCAAGATAAATTGATTATACTACATTTTGCTCTGGATTTCTACCTTTTTTGGAAGATCGTCCCTGATTCGACCTGAATTTTCCCGCTTTTTTCGCGTTTTTCCTCCACTTTGCGAAAAATCTCTTTTTTCTTCGGTACAGGTGTGATACGATACAGTATATTTTCGGAAGTGAGGTCATCTCCATGCTTGGGGTACTTGTCAACGCACTTGCCATTCTTACCGGAAGCTTTGTCGGGCTTCTGGCCAAGAAAGGAATCCCGGAAAAGATTACGAACGCGATCATGACGGCCATTGCGCTGTGCGTGATCTACATCGGCGTCAGCGGCATGCTGAAGGGCGAAAACACGCTGGTTCTGATTGTCTCGATGGTGCTCGGCACCGCCGTGGGGACGCTTTTGGATCTCGACGGCCGCATCGAGCGTCTTGGCGGCCGTCTTGAGCGCCGGTTCCAGCGCGGCGGGCAGCGCGCGCCCATCGCAGAGGGCTTCGTGACAGCCTCTTTGCTGTTCTGCGTGGGTGCCATGGCGATTCTTGGAAGCTTCAATGCAGGATTGAAGCAGGACTATGAACTGCTGTTTACAAAATCTCTGCTGGATGGCATTTCGGCGTGCATGCTCTCCGTCTCGCTGGGGCTGGGCGTGGCGTTTTCCGCGATCCCCCTGTTCGTGTATCAGGGGCTGCTGGCCCTTCTGGCGCATGTGATCGCGCCGCTGCTGTCCGACGCGGCCATCGCGGAGATCACCTGCTGCGGCTCTGTGATGATTCTTGCCATCGGACTCAATATGCTGCACCTTACGAAGATCAAGACTGCCGATCTGCTGCCCGCCGTTCTGTTCGCACCGGTTCTGACATGGGCATTTTCCTATCTTCCGCTGTGAGCGGACACTGCGCGTCCGGCTGCTGCCAGACGCTTTTTTTGCAAACGCTATGGAAAACGTGTCTGTTTTATAGTAAAATAAACACAGATTTGCATCCCACCGCATAGAATAGCGCGGAGGGATGCGGAATGATCTGGATGATTGTCTGCGCGGTGCTGGCGTCTGCCGGACTGCTTTTGATCGTATGGGCACTTCTGGGCTGGTGCGTTCTGCCGCCGAGGCGCGAGGCCGTCACCATCTACCGTTTGTCCGCGTCCGAGCCGCAGCTGGAGCGACAAGTGCGGGCGTTCGTCTGGTCGCGCGAAAGCGGACTTGCGGGCGGGCGTCTGATTCTGGCTGGCGGAGAAGAGCCGCCGGAGACTGCGGCGCTGGCAAAGCGTCTGGCCGCGCAGTATGCCTGCGTGGAATACCGCCCCTGCGCGGCATGTCGGGAGTAATAACATGGAACAGGAATCGCAAATGATACAGGGGACCGTTCTGGCGGTCATTTATCAGAACCCCGAAAACGGCTACTGCGTGCTGAAGGTTCGTACCGAACAGGGAGAAGCTGTCACCGTCGTCGGTACGATTCCCATGAGCGTTGTGGGAGAACGGCTGGCCATCGTCGGCAGATGGACGCGCCACCAATCCTTCGGGCAGCAGTTTGAGGCGGAATTCTTAGAACGCCTCATGCCGGAGACAACAAGCGAAATTCTGGCGTTTCTGTCCTCCCGCGCCGTCAAGGGCATCGGGCCGAAAATGGCAGAGAAAATTGTTGCCCGTTTCGGCGATCAGAGTCTGAACGTGCTGGAACAGGATCCCATGCAGCTGACGAAAATCCCAGGCATCAGCGAAAAAAAGGCACAGGAAATGTCCGAAAGCTTCCAGAAGCAGTCCGGTATTCGGCGTCTGATTGAATTTCTGACCATTTACCATCTGCCCGCCCAACTTGCCGTACGGCTCTACCGCGCCTACGGCGAACTTGCGCAGGAAGCGCTGCGCGACGACCCGTATCTGCTGACAGACGAGTATTACCGCGCGGATTTCTCGCAGGTCGATGCCTTTGCCATCGCACTTGGCGTCAGCGCCGACGATGAGCGACGTGTAGAGGCGGGCATTTTATTTGAATTATCCTACAATCTCGGCGCAGGCCATACGTTTATCCCGCAGGACAAGCTTCGTGCGGCAACCTGCGCGCTGCTTGAACTGGACGGCGAGACGATTGACGCCGGGATGCTCCGGCTTCAGGAGCAGGGACGGATGGAACTGAGCCCGATTGTGGGCTTAACAGCCTGCTATCTGCCGGAACTCTACGAGGCGGAAACGTATGTCTGCCGGAAAATCCTGTCCATGGCGGACGGCGAATACCCCGAGCCCGGCCGGATTGACGATTTGGTTGCGGAGATTGAGGACAAGCAGGGCATTGATTACGCGCCGGAGCAGCGCAGCGCCATCCGCGCGGCGGCCTCCCGGCAGCTTCTGATCGTGACCGGCGGCCCCGGCACGGGCAAAACGACGGTCATGTCCGGCATTTTGCGGTTGTTTGACGCGCTGAAACTCAAAACACAGCTGGCCGCACCGACCGGACGGGCCGCAAAGCGGCTGGCTGAGGTGACGGGCCGCGAGGCCTCAACTATCCACCGGCTTCTGGAGGCACAGTTTGACGAAGCGACGGGCCGCATGGCTTTTTTTCACGACGAAGACGCACCGCTTGCCTGTGACGCGATGATTGTGGATGAAACATCGATGGTGGATCTGCAGCTTATGGCGTCGCTTTTGAAGGCACTCAAGCCCGGCTGCCGCCTGCTTCTGGTCGGCGACCCGGATCAGCTGCCGCCCGTCGGTGCAGGAAACGTATTTTCCGACCTCATCCGCAGCGGCGTGGTGCAGACTGTCCGCCTGACCGAAATCTTCCGGCAGGCACAAAGAAGCCTCATCGTCATGAATGCCCACGCAGTCAATCAGGGTGAACTGCCTGTGCTCACGGCCACCGACCGGGACTTTTTCTTCCTGCGCCGCCGCGACCCGGCCGCAGCCGTGAAAACTATACAGGAACTCTGCCAGACGCGGCTGCCGAAAAACATGGGTATCCAGCCGTCCGACATTCAGGTGCTCAGTCCCAGCCGCAAGCATGAGACGGGCACAAAGGCACTGAATCTTGCGCTTCAGGCCGTGCTGAATCCGCCTGCGGAGGGCAAAAAAGAAAAAAAACATGGAGATTTTTCCTTCCGAACCGGCGATCGGGTAATGCAAATCCGGAATAACTATGATATAATGTGGAAACGGGCCGACGGACTTGGCGCTGGAACCGGCATTTTCAACGGCGATATCGGAACTGTCCTGGACATCGATTTCCAGGAGGAAACGATGTCCGTCCAGTTTGATGACCGGACGGCGGAATACGCCTTTGATATGCTCTCTGAGTTGGAACCGGCCTATGCCATGACCGTCCATAAAAGTCAGGGCAGCGAATACCGTGCGGTTATTCTGTCGCTCTGCGGCGGGCCGCAGCCGCTCTTGACGCGCAGTGTTTTATATACCGCCATTACCCGCGCGCGCGAACTGCTCATCATCGTCGGCAATGAGGAAACCGTCGCCGCCATGACCCGCAATGACCGCCGCCAGCGGCGCTATTCCGGCCTTAAGCTTCGTCTGGAGGGCAAGGTATGAGCATCGTTTCGTGGCTGCTTGATCTGCTCTATCCGCCCAAATGTGTGGTCTGCCGCAGACTTCTGACGGGCAAAGGCCCGGTGTGCCCTCGCTGCATGGACGCACTCCCTGAGTTTGACGGTGCAGCGCCCGCCGTGCGCTTTACAAGCGGCGGCGCGGTCAGTTTTTTCTACGAGGGCCAGCTGCGTGAGTCGTTCCTGCGCTTCAAATTCGGCGGTTCGGCGTTTTACGCGCAGACCTACGGCGCGTGGATGGCTCACACAATCCGGGACAAGCTTGCGGGGAAATACGACGTGCTCACATGGGCGCCGGTCAGCCGGGCGAGAAAGCGCAAACGCGGCTATGACCAGTCGGCGCTTCTGTGCCGCGAGATTGGAATACATCTCAGACTCGAATCCATGCAGACGCTCCGGAAAATCAAGGATTCGCCCGCACAGTCCACGCTCACGGATGCAGCCCAGAGGCGGGCGAATGTCTCCGGAGCGTACCGGGCCGAACGGCCGGAGTGCTTTGCCGGAAAACGTGTTCTGATCATCGACGATATTGTAACGACTGGCGCAACGCTGGCAGAATGCAGCCGCACGCTGCTGCAGGCGGGCGCGTCGGACGTCGTTTACGCGGCATTTGCCGCGCCGAGAAAACAAGACTGAAGGATACAACGCTATGAAACTGATTCGTGATATCGGCATCGACCTTGGCACGGCGAACGTGCTCTGCTATGTAGAGGGGCGCGGAATTGTCCTGCGCGAACCGTCGGTCGTGGCCGTAGACAAGAACACCGGTAAGGTTTTGCAGGTCGGCGCAGCGGCACGCAATATGCTTGGCCGCACCCCCGGCAACATTGTCGCCGTGCGCCCGCTGCGCGACGGCGTCATTACCGACTATGAAATGACAGAGAAAATGCTTGAGCAGTTTCTCAAAAAGATCAACAAATTCACGCTCGTGAAGCCCCGTGTGATCGTTTCCGTTCCGTCCGGCATCACCGAGGTCGAGGAACGTGCGGTCATTCAGGCCGCTATGGAGGCCGGTGCGCGCCGCGTGTACCTGATCGAAGAGCCGCTCGCCGCCGCGCTTGGCGCGAAGCTGGCGATTTCCGGACCGGAGGGACACATGGTCGTCGATATCGGCGGCGGCACGACAGACATCGCCGTTTTGAGTCTGAACGGAATCGCAACGTCCTCCTCCATCAAGGTCGCGGGCGACACGTTCGACGAGGCAGTTGCGGCCTATATGCGCAAGCGCTACGGCATGCTCATCGGCTTGAATACAGCCGAAGAGGTCAAAATTACCATCGGCTGCGTGTACCCGCGCCCACAGGAACTTTCCATGCTTGTCAAGGGCCGCGACGCGAAAACAGGTCTTCCAAACGAGGTAACAATTTCGTCATCTGAGATGCTCGAGGCGTTCAAGCGCCCGGCGCGGCAGATCGTCGATGAGGTTCTGGATGTTCTGGAGCACTCATCACCGGAATTGGTGGCGGACATTGCGCAGAACGGCATCGTGCTCACCGGCGGCGGGAGTCTGCTCTACGGCTTTGACAAGCTGATCTCCGAACGAACGGAGATCGCCTGTTCCATCGCGGACGACGCAGATTCCTGCGTGGCCAACGGCTGCGGGCGGAGCCTGCAGTGGATCAGTTCCATGCAGGAGGGCACCATCAACCTGGCCCGCCGCAAGCTGATGAAGGAGCAATAATCGAACGCTCTGCTTAAATATACGAAAAAGCCCGGCACGCCGGGCTTTTTCCGATAGGAGAATGGGGTATGAAAAAGACGCTGGACGCCAATAAGCTGAAACTGATTGCGATCATTGCCATGACGCTTGACCATATCGCATGGCTGCTCTTCCCCGGCTATTCGGACGGAGCACTGCCGGTCGTGATGCACATCATCGGCCGCCTGACCTGCCCCATCATGTGCTATTTTATCGCTGAGGGCTATTATCACACGCGGAATATCCGGAAATACACCTTCCGTCTGTTCCTGTTCGCCGTGATCTCACACTTTGCGTATATTTTTGCATCCAACGATTTTGTGGATGCCCGTTCGTTCATCCCGTTCTATTTCGGGAGCATTCTGAACCAGACGAGCGTCATGTGGCCGCTTGCGTGGGGGCTTGTGATGCTGCGCGTGGCGAACAGCGAGCGCTTCACACAGCTGCAGAAGACGCTTCTGGTGATTCTTATCTGTCTGGTCAGCTTTCCGAGCGACTGGAGCTGCATCGCAAGCCTGTGCGTGCTGGCGTTCGGCACGAACCGGGGCAATCTGAAGGCGCAGGGCCGGTGGATGCTGTTTTTTGTGGCGATTTATGCAGTCGTGTATTTCTTCGCGCTCGACAAGCTCTACGGCATTTTGCAGCTGGCCGTCGCGCTGTCCCTGCCGCTGCTCGCGCGCTATAACGGCCAGCGCGGGAAAAACGCCCGCGTCAACAAATTCCTTAAATGGTTCTTCTATCTCTATTATCCCCTGCACCTGACCATCCTTGGCGCGATCCGGTATTTTGGGTAACACAAAACAGAAACCGGCTGTACCCGCGCATGTGGTTGTAGGGGCCGATGCCCACATCGGCCCGGCAGAATGTATCGTTTTATGGAAGTGTGCGGAAAATTCCCCGCATTTTTGGGCGGATGGATCTGTCCGCCCGCAGGATGCACTGGTTTTTTATGGGGACTCTGGAGAATTCGCGGCTCCCCAACGGGCCGATGTGGGCATCGGCCCCTACGACCAAGTGGGAAAATGTATACGAATTCGCCGAATGGCCGTCGCTTTTTGCCGCCGCCTGCCGCTTGACCTCCTCTTGGGTAAGAAAAATGCGTGACTGTAACAGTCACGCATTTTTGCTGTTTGAAATAATCTCTGTTAAGCCGGAAGGCATTTATCTGGTCAGCGCGGCGGTATCCTGCGCGATCATGAGTTCTTCGTTGGTCGGAATGACCCAAACAGTGACCTTGGAGTCGGGCGTAGAGATCACGACCTCTTCGCCGCGAAGCTTATTCTTCTCCGGGTCAAGCTTGACGCCGAGGTATTCCAGACCGTCGCAGATAGACGCGCGCATGGAGCCGGAGTTTTCGCCGACACCAGCGGTAAAGACGATGCAGTCCACGCCGCCAAGAGCCGCGGCATAGGCACCGATATACTTGCGGACTTCGTAGGCAAACTTGTCGAGCGCCAGCTGTGCAGCCTCGTTGCCCTTCTCAGCGGCGGCATCCAGATCGCGGAAGTCGGAGGAAACGCCGTCGGACAGGGCCAGAACGCCGGATTTTTTGTTGAGCATGGTCAGGCAGTCGTCGGCGGACATATTGTACTTGTTCATAATGAACTGTGCAACGCAGGTGTCGATATCGCCCGCGCGGGTGCCCATCGGGACGCCAGCCAGAGGGGACAGGCCCATGGAGGTATCCTGGCACTTGCCGTCCTTGACAGCGGACAGGGACGAGCCATTACCCAGATGGCAGACGATGACGCGGTGTGCGTTCTCTACGCCGCCCATCAATTCGATGCAGCGCTTGGAGACGAAGCGGTGAGACGTGCCATGGAAGCCGTAGCGGCGCAGATGGTCTTCGGTGTAATACTTGGTAGGAATGGCATAGCGGTATGCCTTCGGGGGCATGGTCATATGGAACGCGGTGTCGAACACGGCGACCTGCGGCTTGCTCGGCATGGCCTTTTCGCATGCTTCAATGCCCATGAGGTTGGCGGGATTGTGCAGCGGGCCGAGGGGGATGCAGTCGCGGATGGCCTGCTTGCAGGCCTCGTCGATGATGCAGCTTTCAACAAACTTGTCGCCGCCGTGCAGAACACGATGGCCGACAGCGTCGATCTCATCGACGGATTTGATCACACCGTATTCCGGATCGACCAGAATGGACATAACGGCCTCGATCGCCTCCTTGTGCGTCGGCATCGGAATGTCCTTTTCATACTTCTTGCCGCTGGCCGGGACCTTGTGGGTCAGACGGCCGTCCAGACCGATGCGCTCACACAGCCCCTTGGCGGTGACGTCGCCGGTGTCCGGGTTCATGAGCTGGTACTTGAGGCTGGAACTGCCAGCATTGATAACCAGAATGTTCATACTTCCATTCACTCCTGTATTTCTTTTTTCAATCATTCGTGTTACTATATCACATAGCTATTGTTCATCATACAACAAAAGCCAAACAGAAACAAGGGCTTTACAAGATTTTTTTACCGGAGGTCATTCCATGCAGACGGTCGGCGTGATCTGTGAATACAATCCCTTTCATCTCGGCCACGCGCGGCAGCTGAGCCTGATTCGGCAGCAGCTGGAACCGGAGACGGCCATTGTCTGCCTGATGAGCGGAAACTATGTCCAGCGTGGAGAACCTGCCATTTTTGACAAGCGCGTCCGGGCACAGGCGGCGGTGGAAGCCGGGGCCAGTCTCGTACTGGAACTGCCGGTCACATACGCGCTGCGCTCGGCAGAGGGCTTCGCCGCAGGCGGTGTGCACATCCTATCGCAGCTGCGCTGCGGCTTTCTCAGCTTCGGCTGCGAATCCGGGGACGGAGCCGCAATTTTCCGCGCAGCGGAAGTCTCCTGCTCGGTAGAATTTGAGCAGGCGCTGCACGTCTGCATCCAGACCGGCCTCAGCTACGCCGCCGCGCGGCAGCGGGCACTGGAAGCGCTCGGGCAGGATGGGCAGCTGCTGACAAGGCCGAACGACATTCTGGCCTTTGAATACTGCCGCGCAATCCTCACGCAGAACAGTCACATGCACCCGTTGGCCGTTCTGCGTCCCGGCGATTATCATGCAGATGCGCCGGATGCGGAACATCCGTCCGCCACGGCGGTACGGCAGCTGATTTTGTCGGGCGGAGACTGGCGGCAGTACGTTCCGGCAGCCTGCACCTATGAAAACGCGGTTCCCCACGCACTTTTGTGGGGCGAGAAGGCCCTGCTCGCGCGTCTGCGCGGCATGGAGCAGGCAGACTGGGTACAAGCCGCACACGGCTCTGAGGGTCTGTGGTCAAAGGTTTGGAAGGCCGTGCAGGCGCAGCCGGACTATGAACGCGTCCTGAAAGCGTCAAAATCAAAGCGCTATCCGCGTACACGGCTCCAGCGGCTGCTGCTGTGCGCGTATTTGGGTATTGACACGCAGACGCTCCTGCGCGAAGCGCCGTATGTGCGCGTGCTGGCATTCGATGAAATGGGCCGTACCGTTTTGCGGCAGGCCAAAAAAGACGCGCGTCTCACGCTCGTCAATGCGGGCCAGACGCCGCCGGACGAAGTCTATTATGCGCTGGAGCGCCGCTGTGCAGCGCTTTACGGCCTGTTTGCCATGCAGCCGGAACTTTTTTCGGAACAAGTTGCACGGATCTATCAAAAGCCTCTGGGACCGGCATAGACCACGAAAACGGACATCCCCGAAAAGTAGGGATGTCCGTTTTTATGCAGCATCAGTCCGGCCAGAGGCGTTCTTCGTAGACGCCGGCGGCCTTGAGCGCACAGATCGCTTCCTTGACGGAGGCCAGATCCTCGCGGTAGGTCACGCCGTGCCATACCTCCTCGCAGGGCAGCACGCGCACGCGCGCTGTCCCTTCCTCCAACTGCTGGTTTACGACACTCGGGAGGTAAAACTCACGCTTCAGCGGATCCAGCGGAACCTCTTTCTCAAAAAACGCACCAAGCCGTGTCCAGAACTCCGAAACAGTCGGCTGGGTAAAGCCCCAGATGTTCATGGAGACAATGGTATCGCCCGGCAGATCGACAAAGTGTTCGCCGTCCTCGGTATAGGCGGCGTGGTCGCCACGCTGGTAAATCTTTGTCCGCTCGGTGATGCCCATGAGCATGCCGTTTTGGACCTCGCACACGCCGCGCGCCACGGAGCCGAACTCCGTCACGGTATTGCGCACCCGATAGCCGACCATGGCGTAGCAGTGCTCGTCGTCGTTCGTACGCAGAAACTCATAGATCTCGCTGAATGCTGTGCGTCCGTAGAAGTCATCGGAATTGATCACGGCAAACGGCCCGTGCAGCACGTTCCGGCAGCAGGCAATGGCCTGTCCCGTGCCCCACGGCTTGACACGCCCGTCCGGGGCAGTGCAGCCCGCCGGGATATCTGTCAACTCCTGGTAGACATATTCCACGTTAAAAAACCGCTCCATGCGGTTTCCGATGCGTTCACGAAAGAGCGCGTCGTGTTCGCGCTTGATGATAAAGACAAGATCGCGGAACCCCGCGCGTCTTGCGTCGTACATCGAAAAGTCAATGATGCTGTGCCCCTCCTTGTCAACGGGCTCCATCTGCTTGAGCCCGCCGAAGCGGCTGCCCATTCCAGCGGCCATAATGACAAGTTTCGGTGCTTGATTCTGCATGTGAAATGCCTCCTGCAAGTTACTGCCTCTATCGTATCGGTTCCGACAGAAGATTGCAAGCCCTTTTCGCAGGAAATTTTGCTTCCGACACGAATGGCTTGCGAGCGGCGCGCATTTGTGGTACACTATGTAAAATCTAGGTTAAATCCAAATATGAAACGGGGTGAATGATATGCGTCTGTCTTCTCTGATTGCCAATGCCAGTCCGGTCGCGGGCATCATTATCTCCGTCGCGCTGATGCTGTTTTCCGGATTTGCGATGACGCGGCTGACGAAGCTTGCACGGCTGCCGAACGTGACCGGTTATATTCTTGCCGGTATTCTCATCGGGCCGTATGTGCTGAATCTCGTGCCGCAGCGTATCATTGACGGCACAGATTTTCTTTCCGATATTGCCCTCGCATTCATTGCGTTTTCAACGGGCGAGTTCTTTAAGCTTCCGGTCTTGAAGAAAAGCGGCATGAAGGTCGTCTGGATCACGGTCTTCGAGGCGGTTCTGGCTTCGGTGTTCATTTTTATCCTGACATATTTCATTCTTCGGCTTGATCTTGCGTTTTCCATCGTGCTTGCAGCCCTCGCTTCGGCGACGGCACCGGCATCCACAATGATGACCATCCGGCAGACTGGCGCAAAGGGTGATTTCGTCGATACGCTTCTGCAGGTCGTGGCACTGGACGACGTGGTGGGGCTGGTCCTTTATTCTATCGCAATTTCCATCGCGCTGGCTTCCTTAAGCGGCGTGAGCGGATTCTCGTTCGAGACGCTGGGAAATCCGGTGCTGCTGAATCTTCTGGTTCTGCTGCTTGGCAGCATATTCGGGCTTTTCATGAAGCTTCTCATGCCGCAGAAGCGCTCGAAGGATAATAAGTTGATCATCTCCGTCGCGCTGCTGTTCGCGTTCTGTGGTGTGTGCGCGCTGCTGGATCTTTCGCCGCTGCTCGGCTGCATGGTGATGGGCACGGTTTATACAAATATTGCGGACGATGATAAACTCTTCAAGCAGCTGAACTATTTCAGTCCGCCGCTTCTGCTGCTGTTCTTTGTCCGCTCCGGCATGTCGTTCCAGCTGGACGCGTTGATCTCTCCGGCTGGAGCCTTAGACGGCGTACCGCTGCTGGTGATTGGTGCAAGTTATTTCCTTGTGCGCATTCTTGGCAAATACGCAGGCGCATGGCTCGGATGCCGGCTTGTCAGAAAAGACAGGCTGGTGCGCAATTATCTGGGACTTGCGCTCATCCCGCAGGCAGGCGTAGCCATTGGCCTTGCGGCGCTTGGCGCCAGAACGCTTGGCGGCGCGATGGGCAGCGACCTGCAGACCGTTATCCTTGCTTCAAGCGTCCTATATGAACTCATCGGCCCCGGCTGCGCAAAGCTGGCGCTGTACTTATCCAAATCGTATTCGACAAAGCTGGAAGACGTCGTAGTCGTTGAGGAACTTACGGAAACAGGTGAGAAAAAGACCGACGTGCAGCTGCTCATCGAACGCATCCAGAAAATTCAGAAGGAACTTCCGGCACTGGACAGCGACATGTCGGAGGAAGAGGCCGCTTTTACCGAGGCGGCAGAGGAGCAGCTGGCCCAGACACAGGCGCAGCGCAGATTTTTCTATCTCAGGAGGTAAGAGCATATGAAAACAGATTGGATTGCGGGCTTTCTTGGCACATGGAGCACAGAACTGACGCTCGGCGCAATTTTGCTGCGTCTGGCGCTCAGTATGGCGCTGGCCGCCATCATCGGCTGCGAACGCTCGAGCAAGCGGCACTCCGCCGGTCTACGCACATTCATCCTCGTGAGCCTCGCCGGTACGTCCACAATGCTCATCGATCAATATCTTATGGATGTTCTGCCAATCACAATTCCGGTCCTGTCGGCGGCAGCCGTCATCGGCATCACGACGATCAGCGGAAACTCCATCCTTTTCAGTTCCAAAAACCAGATCAAGGGCCTTACGACCTCGGTCGGCCTCTGGTGCTGCGGCATCGTGGGGCTGGCGCTCGGCGCGGGGCTTTATACGCTGGCGCTGGTGCTGTTTGCAGCCCTGCTTTGCAGTATGTCAGGCCTGCCAGCGCTGGAGACGCACCTAAAAGACCGCTCGAACCACTTCGAGGTGCACCTGGAACTAAAAAACAAGCTTGATCTGCCGGATTTCGTCTCGACTGTCCGCGCGCTCGGTATCCGCATCGACGATATTGAGTCGAATCCAGCGTACTTGAACTCCGGTCTCAGCGTATTCACCGTCTCCTTTACCGTTGACAGTGCGGAACTTAAGCAATACAAAAAGCACGGCGAGATCATCGAGGCGCTCCGATCGCTGGATTATGTGTATTATATTGAGGAAATGAACTGAGCGCAAAGAGCTGCCAGCGGTCCTGCTTTTTCTCCCGAAAGAGAAAAAGATGGAGGTAAAACGTGCTTGGACGCGTTTTGTGCGCGCTGCGGATACAATTCTGGAAAGAACCGGTTTTTGTATTTTTTGAAAGACTTACAGATATACGAAAAGCCTCCCCTTGTCGCATGCTGTGCGGCAAGGGGAGGCGGCATTTTCGGAGCAAGGGCGGACGAGATAGTCAGCAGCGTGCGGAGCGGTTGGAAATATGCAGTGCAGATACCTTTCAGTCAGCCTCCTGCGATTTAAAGAAGAACCTTTGAAGTGAGAATATGCGTTAAAACAGCCGTACAAGAAGCTGGGAGACAAGGACGACTGCGATCAGGGCGATGGGGTAGGTTGCGGCATAGGCGGAGGCGACATTGCTCGTTCCGGCGACGTGGATGAGCGTGCCGAGGGCGGGCGTGGAGGTCATGCCGCCGGTGATGGAGCCGAGAATGTTCAGCAGGTTCATCTTCAATAGATGCTTTGCCACGACATAGCCCACGACCATCGGCAGAAGCGTCATAAAAATGCCGTAGACGAAGTAGATGGGCTTGAAATACCGCACGAAACTCATGCCGCCGGAGACGCCTGCGCCAATGAGGAAGACCATAAGGCCGAGTTCCCGGAACGTTTCCAAGACCTTCTGGCTCGGCATAAGATCGGCCCGGCCAATGTGGCCGAAGTGACCGAATACCAGCGAGACGAGCAGTGCGCCGCCTGTTGTGGTGAGCGAGAAGAAGTTGAAGAACTTTATCGAGCCCAGCAGAATGCCGAACACAGCCGCAACAGCAAAGGGCGTGAAGCCGAAATCGTCAAACTCCAGCAGCTTTCCCTTGAACTTGGCAACGTCGCCTGTTTCCACATGCGTAATTTTTTTGCGTTCCTCATCCAGATCTGCATGAACGACGCGCGGCATCAGCTGCACAAACAGCACAACGCCAATGACGCCGAACAGATACGCGATGCCGTAGCCGACCGTGACTGCGTCCTGATACTGGGCTGCAACAGCCTCTTTGGTTGCCGAGAACGCCGGAGTCGAGGTCAGACTGCCCGCGAGCAGGCCGGAGATCATAGCCGTAAGCTGGTTCGGGTCGTAGCCCGGCTGCCCGGCTTCAATCGCACGGCCGACGAGCAGACACAAAACTGCCGTAATGCCGCCGGAAAGAATGATCACGACGCCGAGCAGCACATAGGACTTGAAGTTGTGCTTCATGTTCTTGAAGAAGTTCGGGCCCGCGATAAAGCCGACCGAGGTCACGAAGAACACAAGGCCCAGATTTTCGATGATCTTCAGCGCCTGCGAGGCGTAGTTGATCTCTTCAATGACAAATTTGGAATTGAAGTGCGTTCCGGAGAACGCGCCGTAAATCAGCGCGATCACGAAAACGCCTGCCGTGCCGAGGCTGATGCCCTTGATGGTGATGCGCCCGAGCAGATACCCGACTGCCGCGATTCCGAATACGGAAAGCATCAGAAAATTCGCGGCATTGATGGTTGCACTCATCTCTTTTCTCCTCTATTTCTCCTTATTTTTCTGCGGGATGGATCTTTCTGGCGTAGTCCGGCAGCAGCTGCGGGGAAAGGCGGTGATCCGTTACACCGGCCTGCTGCTTTTCGGCTTCAAACGCGGCGACGTGGTCAAGCGTCAGCGTACCGACGTTCACGGACTTTGCCTTTTCTGCGGCATGCTGGCCCGCGTTGCGGCCAAAGACGATGACGTCAAGCAGACTGTTGCCCATCAGACGGTTGCGCCCATGGATGCCGCCTACGACCTCGCCTGCGGCAAACAGGTTTTCTACGTCCGTCTGGCCATCTGCCGTAATGTGCAGACCGCCGTTTTGATAGTGCAGTGTCGGATAAACCAAAATCGGCTCTTTCCGGATATCAATGCCGTGCTTTGCGAACATGCGCATCATGGCCGGGATGCGCTTTTCAATCGTGCCTGCGCCGTTTTTCAGTTCGATCATCGGCGTGTCAAGCCAGACCGCCTGCCCAGCGGGAGTCTTGACGCCCTTACCGCGCTCGGTGCATTCACGGATGATGGAGGCAGCGGCCACGTCGCGCGTTTCGAGCGGGTTCATGAACACCTCACCGTCCGCATTCACGAGCATTGCGCCGACAGAGCGCACCTTTTCCGTGACCAGCGCGCCGTAGATCTGCGCGGGATAGGCCGCGCCTGTGGGGTGGTACTGAAGTGTATCGGGATAAAGCAGCTTCGCGCCCGCGCGGTAGCCGAGCACAAGGCCGTCGGCTGTTGCACCGTAGTGGTTCGAGGTGGGGAAGCCCTGATAGTGGAGCCGTCCTGCGCCGCCGGTGGCAAGAATGACGGTTTTCGCCTTCGCAACCAGCAGTTCCTTCGTCTCCATGTTCAAAAGCACCGCGCCTGCGCAATGGCCGTTTTCATCCTTGATGAGTTCGACGGCGGAGGTAAAGTCAACGACGGGAATGCCTCGATTGAGAACCTCGTCGCGCAGCGTGCGCATGATCTCAGCACCGGAATAGTCCTTGGCTGCGTGCATGCGCTTGCGGGACGTGCCGCCGCCGTGGGTGGTGATCATGGTGCCGTCGGGCGCTTTGTCAAATTCCACACCGAGCCCGGACAGCCACTGAATAGCCTCCGGCGCGTCCATGACGAGTTTATACAGAAGATCCTTCTGCGCAGCAAAATGGCCGCCGCCGTAGGCGTCAAGGAAGTGCTGGGCAGGGGAGTCGTTCGGCTTGTCGGCCGCCTGAATGCCGCCCTCGGCCATCATGGTGTTCGCGTCGCCCATGCGAAGCTTCGTGACGACCATGACCTTTACACCAGCCTTGTCGGCTTCAATGGCTGCGGAGCAGCCTGCGCCGCCGCCGCCGATGATGAGAACATCCGTCTCATAATCGGGCTTCGTCAGATCAAACTGCTCGTGCAGGATGCGCGATTCACCCTCCAGCAGTTCCGCCAGTTCCAGCGGAACCTTTTGGCCCTTGTTGGGGCCGAAGCGCAGTTCGGTAAACTGTTCGGCGCGGTAGTCGGGATGGAATTTTTTCAGCAGCGTGTCCTTTTCCTCCGCCGTCATGCGGCGGGGGTCCAGCTTCGCGTTTTCTTCGCGGGCCGCTTCCACCTTGCGGATGGAGGCCAGCATGTTAGAGTCCTGATACATGATATGCGTCCTCCTTACTTTTCAATCTCGCGGTGGTTGTAGAGTTCCTTGATCTCATCCAGCGGCTTTTCCATGAGACTTTCGATGAGCGCCTCAAATTTGCCGTCCTTAACCTCCTGCACGCGCGCGTCCAGATGCTCACAGTGCGGGGCAATGTACTTGCCGTTCAGACGGCGGGCCAGCATGGCGACCTGCGGGTGGGAGATGCCGGCCGGACAGCGGGACGAACATACGCCGCACATGACGCAGTCGAAAGATTCCTCGGCGCACTTGTCAAATTCGCCGCGCTGGGCATAGGCAATGTACTGCATGACGTTCAGACCCTGCGTGCACGCCTTTGTGCAGGCGTTGCAGCCGACGCAGGCATAGATTTCGGGGTACAGCTGCATCATGACCGTCTGCGTGGGCTTCAGCTTTTCCATGTCGTAGACTTCCTTCACCAGCGGGAAGAACGGAAGCGTTGCCACATACATGTTGTTCTCCACGCGCGTCGAGCAGGCCAGACAGGCCTTCAGTTCGCGGTCGCCCGCGATGCGGTAGATCGTCGCACACGCGCCGCAGAAGCCGTTGCGGCAGCCGCAGCCGCGCACAAGCTGATAGCCGGAATATTCCATCGCTTCCATGATGGTCAGACTGTCCGGCACTTCATATTTCTTGCCGAACAGGAAAACCGTCACCATATTTTCCATACCTGTTCTCCTTTAATACTCATTCGGCAGCTCATCGAGCTGGTCGAAGCGGAACACCGGGCCGTCCTTGCAGACGTATTTGTCGCCGATGTTGCAGCGGCCGCATTTGCCGAGGCCGCATTTCATCTTGAGTTCCATCGTGGTATAGACCTGCTCACGGGCGAAGCCGAGTTCCATGAGGCCCGCAAGGGTAAACTTGATCATGATGGGGGGGCCGCACATCACGACGGTCTTGTCGGTCGTGAAGCCGAGTTCCTTGACGTAGTTCGGCACGAAGCCGACGTGGCCGTCCCAGTCCGGCTGCTCGCGGTCGATGGTCAGATGGACGTTGATGCCGTCCTCTTTGCACCAGACGTTCTCGATCTCAGGATAGTCTACCAGGTCGTCCTTTGAGCGGGAGCCGTAGACGATGTCGATTTTGCCATAGCGGTCGCGGTAGTGGCGGCAATAGTTGATGACCGAGTGCAGCGGGGCAAGACCGATGCCGCCCGCGATGAACAGCAGATCCTTACCTGCAAACGCGGTGTCAACCGGGAAGCCGTTGCCGTAGGGGCCGCGGACAGTGATTTGCTGGCCGGGCTCCATGGCGTGGAGCCATTCGGTTACGCAGCCGCATTTTTTAATGGAAAACTCCACATATTCCTCCAGCGTGGGACTGGACGTGATGGAGAACAGCGCTTCGCCGACACCGGGAACAGAGAGCATGGCGCACTGGCCGGGGATATGGACGAAGGGCTTTTTGCCGTCAAGGCCGACAACACGGAACGTCTTGACGTCCGGCGTATCGACGCGGATATCCGTGACGACGGCGAGATTGGGGATCAGCGGATCGTTTCTCATGCGTGTTCCTCCCCAAGTGTTTTGATGACTTTAACGATGTTCATATGGATGGGACATTTGGCAAGACACCGGCCGCAGCCGACGCAGCCGAAGCATCCCTCGTTGTTATCCGGGAAATAGACCAGCTTGTGCATGAAGCGCTGCCGGAAGCGTTCAAGCTGCGTCGGACGCGGCTGACCGGCGGACATCTTCGTGAAATCCGAGTACATGCAGCTGTCCCAGCAGCGGAAGCGGCGGACAAGCTTACCGGAGTCGAATTCCTTGATGTCATAGCACTGGCATGTTGGGCAGACAAAGGTGCAGGTGCCGCAGCCGAGGCAGCTTTCGGACAGCTGCTTCCATTCCGGGCGGTCAAAGAGCGCTTTCGTTTTGCCTGCGCCGACGGCGGACAGGTCGAGTCCGGCCAGCGGAAGCTTTTTGAGAATGCTGCGGGTCCGTTCCTGCTGGGCTGCGACTGCCGCACCGTCTGTATCTTCCAGCATGGGAAGCTTTGCGGTCAGCGCTTCGCCCTTTTCCGTGTTGGTCTGCCAGAAAAGCGTTTCGCCCTCGATCCAGCAGCTGATATCGCCCTGCGGAGTTGCGGGGTCAATGCCGAAGGACTGACAGAAGCACGTTTCCTCGGGGTGGGTGCAGGCCAGCGTTACAACGGTACCGCTGGCGCGGCGGGCGGCATAGAAGGTATCCTTCGGTTCAGCAAGGAAGACCCGGTCGAGAATTTCAAAGCTTCTCGCATCGCAGGCACGCACGCCGAACAGGACGAACGGCTCTGCCGGGTCACGCGTTTCCACAAGGTCAAGCTGTTTGCCCGTCACACGGAAGCCGACGAGGTTTTCCACCTGCGGGAAAAACAGATCCTTGGCCGAGCGGACGGTATTGAGCTTTTTCGTCAGCGTCATGCCCTCCTGCCAGACGGTAAAGCTGGCCTGACCGGCGGCATCGTCTGCCGGGATGTAGAGTGTCTGTGCTGCCGACACGGCGGCAAACAGGCTTTGAAGCTTAGAGAGGGGAAGCTGTTTCATTGCGCACCTCCTCTTTCATAGACGACGGACGGCTCACAGTCGTCCTTGCGGAAATCCATGAGCGGCGGGCGGGAGTCGAAATCGGCACCGGCCTGATAGTCGCCGTAAAGCTCGTTGATATCCTTGATGAACTTGCGGTTGAGCAGATGCAGCGGGATATGCTGCGGACAGACGCGGGAGCATTCACCGCAGTCGGTGCACCGGGAGACGACGTGGAAGGCACGGATGATATGGAACATGTTCTCCTCGAACGAATCGGCAATGGCCTTGTTTTCAAAGCCGGAATCGTGGTTGTCGAACACGCACTTTTCGCACGAGCAGGCGGGACAGACGTTGCGGCAGGCGTTGCAGCGGATGCAGCGCGACAGTTCGCTGCGCCAGAAGGTGTAGCGCTCCTCTGCCGTCATGGACTCGAGTTTTTCAACCTCGGCAAAACGGCCGCAGTCCGGATTTTCCTCGCCCTGCGCACCGAGCAACTCGTCGAAGCAGACGAGTTTTTTGCTCTTGCAGGTCTTGCACTTGAGCAGCAGCGCATCGGCCTTCTTGATCGTCCGCTCACCGTAGATCGTGGAAACGCGCAGGTCTTCGCCGTCTTCCGTGACTGCCGTGACACCGGCAAGTCCCAGTTCCTTGATGGCTTCCATGTCGCACATGCCGTCGCACTGTACGCCGACGGCGTAGACTGTCTCGCGCAGGATGCGGTGCTCCTTTAGAAGCTGGACAAACGAATAGCTGTCGCAGGGCTTCAGGAACACGGCGGCCTTGCCGCCCTTGCGGGATTCCGCGATGAGATATTTGGACAGATTCGCGCCGGAGAAGACGCTCCAGACGAAATTTTTCTCAATGTCTTCCACGCTCGTGAATACGGACGGTGTCAGGTCGTAGAAGAATTCGCCCGCGCGCCAGCCAATGACGCGGTCAACAATTTGATCATGCAGCAGCTGGATCGCTTTTTCCTTTACTCTTTGCATCGTAGATCCTCCAGTCTGCGGTTCTCGCCGAGTTTTGTGATCGTCTCGGCGAATTCGTTCATGGTTTTGGCGAACTTCGCGCCCTCTGCCGCCGAGACCCATTCCACGCGCGTGCGCTCACGCTCAATGCCGAGGAAGTCCAGCATGGAGAACAGGAGCGTCATGCGCCGCCGGGCGTAATAGTTGCCGGTCGTGTAGTGGCAGTCGCCGGGATGGCAGCCGCAGAGGATCACGCCGTCGGCTCCGCGCTGAAACGCGCGGAGAATAAACATCGGGTTCAGCCGGCAGGAGCACGGAATGCGGATGATCTTCACATTGGCCGGGTAACTCAGCCGGTTTGTGCCGGAGAGATCGGCGCCCGCGTAGGAGCACCAGTTGCAGCAGAACGCCACGATCGTGGGCGTCCAGGAGCCGTTTACCTGCATATCGCATCCACCTCCGCAATGATTTGACGGTTGGAGAAGCCCTTGAGATCCATCGCGCCGGACATGCACGCGACGGTGCATGCGCCGCAGCCCTGACAGACCGCCGGGTTGACCTGCGCCACGCGCCGCACGAGCGTCGTGCGGTTCGGGCCTCTGAATTCTTTGTCGATGTAAGTGATCGCGCCGTAGGGGCAGACCTTTTCGCAGTTGGAGCAGCCATTGCACATCATCTCGTCCGGCTGCGCCACGCACGGATTGCACGTCAGGCTGTCCTTGCACAGAAGTCCGATGACCTTTGCTGCAGCGGCGGACGCCTGTGCGACCGTCTCGGGAATATCCTTCGGCCCCTGGCACATACCGGACAGGAATACGCCCGCAGTCGGGCTTTCAACCGGGCGAAGCTTCGGATGGGCCTCCGTAAAGAAGTCGTTCGTATCCATGGAGGCGGTCAGCATGGTCGCAAGCGGCCGCGCGGACTTATCCGGTTCGATGGCGGCAGCCAGCACGACCATGTCGGCGTCAATGTGCAGCTGCCGGTTGTCCAGCAGATCGGAGGCCTGCACCTTCAGCTTGCCGTTTTCGGGCGTGACCTTGCCGACCATGCCCTTGATGTAATGTACGCCGTACTGCTCGACGGCTCTGCGGTAGAACTCGTCAAAGTTCTTGCCGGGGGTGCGCACGTCGATATAGAACACATATACGTCTGTATCCGGGTATTTTTCGCGGCAGAGCATGGCATGCTTCGCCGTGTACATGCAGCAGATCTTGGAGCAGTAGGGCTTGCCCTTCTCCACACCGTCGCAGCGGGAGCCGACGCACTGGACGAAGACGATGGTCTTCGGATGTGTCCCGTCGGACGGGCGCAGGAGCGTGCCGCTCGTGGGGCCGGCGGCGTTCATGAGACGCTCAAATTCGAGGCTGGAAACGACGTCCGGGCTCTGGCTGTAGGCAAATTCATCGAATTTGGAAAGATCGATGGGGTTGAAGCCCGTCGCGGCGACGATGGCGCCGTATTCCTGCTCAATGAACGTGTCGGTCTGCTTGTAATCGATTGCCCCGGCGGAACAGACCTTCGCGCACACGCCGCACTTGCCGTTTTTGAGCATGCTGCAGTAGTTGGGATCGATGGTCGCAACCTTCGGCACGGCCTGCGCAAACGGGATATAGATCGCGCGGCGATTGTCCATACCGAGGTTAAATTCGTTTGGAACCTTCTTCTGCGGACACTTTTCCGTGCACAGACCGCAGCCGGTGCAGACGTCCTCCTTCACAAAGCGCGCTTTGCGGCGGATTTTCACATGGAAGTTGCCGACAAAGCCGCCGACGGATTCAACCTCGGAATAGGAATAGATGTGGATTTTTTCGTTCTGCGCACAGTCAACCATTTTCGGTGTCAGGATGCACGCCGCGCAGTCGAGTGTCGGGAACGTCTTGTCGATCTGGGTCATCTTGCCGCCGATGGTCGGCTGCTTTTCGACGATATCGACCTCAAAGCCAGCCTCGGCAATGTCCAGTGCCGTCTGGATGCCCGCGATGCCGCCGCCGATGACGAGCGCACGCTTGGTGACCGGGCTGGAACCTGCGGTCAGAGGCGCGTTCAGATGCACCTTGGCGATGGCGGCGCGGCCCAGAATGATCGCCTTTTCCGTGCCGGCTTCCTTGTCCTTGTGAATCCAGGAGCACTGTTCGCGGATATTTGCGATCTCGACCATATAGGGGTTCAGACCTGCTTTTTCGCAGGTCTTGCGGAACGTCTGCTCGTGCATTCTGGGCGAGCAGGAACAGATGACCACGCCGGTCAGACCGTATTCATGGATTTTCTCCTGAATCATCTGCTGGCCGGTCTGGGAACACATGTACTGGTAATTGGTGGAGAAAACAACGCCGGGCTCCTTGGCAAGGGCCTGCGAGACTGTTTCCACATCGACGGTCGCGGCAATGTTGCTGCCGCACCAGCATACGAATACGCCGATTCTCTGCATTGCGTTCCCTCCTTACTTTTTATATTTGCGGAACGCCGCGGCAATCGCCTGCTGCGGCAGTTCTTCGTCAAGAATTTCCGGGATGCGCTCGGGCTTCAGGTGATCCATGCCCTGTTGGCGCTGCACGGCATTGCGCACGGCCTCAATGAGTTTTGCAGGCTCGACGTTTCGGGGACAGCGCTCGACGCAGGCAAAGCAGCTCAGACAGGTGTAGATGCCCTTCGAGGAAAGCAGTTCCTCAATTCGGCCGTTTTCGACCATGGAGACAAACTGATGCGGATGGTATTCCATCTCGTCATACGCAGGACAGCTTGCCGAGCATTTGCCGCAGCGCATGCACTTTCTGGGGTTCACGCCGGAGATGCGGGTGACGGTTTCGATCATGTTCTGATTGTTCATGCGTCCTCCTCCCCGCAGCCGAGCGCCTCGGCCAGAAGCTCCGTGAAATAAACGACAGGCAGCGCGCCGTCCGTGTTGTGCAGCAGATTGTAGCTGCACAGGGGACATGCCGTAATGAGAAGTTCCGCGCCCTGCGCTTTCGCATTGTCCGTGATCTTCCGTGCCTGCTTCGCGGCATAGGCGTTGTTTTCAACTGCCATATAGCCGCCGCAGCATTCATTGCGCTGTGCGTAAATAACAGGCTCCGCGCCGATAGCCCGGATGAAGTCCTCGAGCATTTTCGGGTTCTCCGGGTCATCAAACTGCATCTCACGGCTGGGCCGCAGGAGCATGCAGCCGTAATATGCGCCGATTTTCCTGCCCGTAAGCGGCTTTACGACAGCCTCTTTGACCTTGTCCCAGCCGATCTCGTCGCGCAGAACCTCGAGATAGTGCAGAACCCTTGTCTCACCAGCATAAGGCGTTTCCGGCTTTAAGTAGTTGTTGACCTTGGTGCGGATGTCTTCGCTGTGCTGCATGTCGCCGTTCACACGCTTTAAAACGTGGTGGCAGGCAGAACAGAGGGACACCAGCGGCTGGCCCGCGTCACGCGCGGCCATCAGTGCACGGACGGAAGAAAGGCGCGTGGCGATCTCATCGTTTGATTGCGGATACACCGCGCCGCAGCACTGCCACTCCGGAATCTCGCAGAGCGAAAAGCCAAGCTTTTCCGCCGCAAGCCGTCCGGCTCTGTCCAGCTGCGCGCCCTTGGTCTTGAGCGTGCAGCCGGGGAAATAGCTGTAATTCATTGTGACCCTCCCATCAGATCATGTTCTCCGGGTGGAACACCTCGTCGAAGCGCTCCGCCGTCAAAAAGCCGAGGCTCACGCAGGCTTCCTTGAGGGAGATGTTTTCTTTATAGGCTTTCTTTGCCGTCTTGGCTGCGTTTTCATAGCCGATATACGGGTTCAGTGCCGTGACGAGCATAAGAGAGTTGTGCAGATTGTGCTCCATCTTCTCACGGTTCGCGCGGATGCCGCAGGCGCAGCGGTCGTTGAACGAGACAATGGACTCGGCCAGCAGCCGCGCCGACTGCAGGAAATTATAGATGCAGACCGGCATGAACACGTTCAGCTCGAAATTGCCCTGCGACGCGGCCATGGACACGGCCACATCGTTGCCCATGACCTGTACGGCGACCATCGTAACGGCTTCGCACTGGGTAGGGTTGACCTTGCCGGGCATGATGGACGAGCCGGGCTCGTTTTCGGGGATGAAGATCTCACCGAGGCCGTCCCGCGGGCCGGAGGCCAGCCAGCGCACGTCGTTTGCGATCTTCATCATATCGGCGGCCAGCGCCTTCAAAGCGCCGTGTGCAAAGACGATCTCGTCCTTGCTGGTCAGCGCGTGAAATTTATTCTCTGCCGTTTTGAAGTCCTTGCCTGTCAGCTTCGCAATTTCAGCGGCGACCGCTGTATCGAAGCCCTTCGGCGTGTTGAGGCCCGTGCCGACGGCGGTGCCGCCGAGCGCCAGTTCCTTCAGGGGCTTCACGGCCAGAAGCAGCAGTTCCTTATCCCGTTCCAGACTCGATCTCCAGCCGGAAATTTCCTGCGGGAAGGAGATGGGCGTGGCGTCCTGCAGATGCGTCCGGCCGGACTTGACAATGCCTGCATTTTCTTCCTCCAGACGGCGGAATGTTGCTGTCAGCGTGTCGATGGCAGGGATGACCTTGTCCTCAATCGCACAGACCGCCGCGATGTGCATCGCGGTCGGGAATGTGTCGTTGGACGACTGAGACATGTTGATATCATCGTTCGGGTGCAGAAGCTTTCTGCCCGCGATCTCATTGCCGCGGTTGGCAATGACCTCGTTGCTGTTCATGTTGGACTGCGTGCCGGAGCCGGTCTGCCAGACGACGAGCGGGAAATTGTCCAGAAGCTGGCCGGAAATGACCTCGTCCGCCGCCTGTTCAATGGCGGCAAGCTTTTCTTCGGTCATTTTCTCAGGACGCAGGGCGCGGTTGGCGCGCGCAGCAGCCTTTTTGAGAATGCCGAAGGCATGGACGATCTCGGCGGGCATCGTCTCGATGCCGACGCCGATGGGGAAGTTGTTGTGGCTGCGCTCGGTCTGTGCGCCCCAGTATTTGTCTGCCGGGACGCGAACCTCACCCATGGAATCGTGTTCGACGCGATATTCCATTGTTTTTTCTCCTTCTATTATCAAATCTCGACCTGATGAATAACTTCCTTCAGCTTTTCTGCGCTGGCGCGAAGCTTGTCAACCTCGCCGTCGGTCAGCTGGTTGAGGATCTTGCCGCGTACGCCCTGATTGTCAACCAGCACGAGCGTAGACAGGCACACATCGGATACGCCGTATTCGCCGTGCATCATGGTCGAGACAGTCACAGCCGTTCCGGCGGTACTCTGCACACACTTGCACAGATGACAGACCGACATCGCAACGGCATAGAACGTTGCGCCCTTGTTCTTGATGACCTGTGCGCCGGAGGTTTTGACGAACTGTTCAATCTCCTCATAGTTCTGGTCCCATTTAATGCGGTCGCAGTCGGGAGAATGCTCTTTATAAGAATCAATGTGATTGTTTGCAATGTGGACAAGGCTCCAGGGGACGAAGGAGGAATCGCCGTGCTCACCGTAGACATGCGCATGCACGTTCTTCGGGCTGATGCAGAAGCGCTTGGCAAGCGTTGACTGCAGGCGGCTGGTGTCGAGGATGGTGCCGGAGCCGATGATGTGGCTTTCGGGAACGCCGGAGATTTTGTGGAACACATACGTCAGCACATCGACCGGGTTGGAGACGATGATATAGATTGCATCTGGCGCGGCGGCGGTGATCTGCGGGGCAATGTCCTTGATGATGTTGACATTGGCCTGCGCCAGTTCCAGACGGCTCTGCCCGGCCTTGCGGGGAAGACCCGAGGTGATGATGACGATATCGGAGCCGGAGGCAGCGTCATAATCGCCGGAACGAACGATCGTCGGGGAACAGAACGGCGCGCCCTGATAGATATCCATGGCCTCGCCAAAGGCCTTCTGCTTGTTGACGTCGATCAGGACGATCTCGGATGCGATACCCTGGATCATCAAGTCGTTTGCGATCGTGGCGCCTACGCTTCCCGCGCCGATGACAGTAATCTTACTCATACACAAAACCCCCAATTTCAGTTTTGAATCAAACAAAATATACCGATATAATTTTATCGGTTATTACGATAAAATTATATCGGTATTCTGTTGGAAGCACCAATGCTTTTTTGAACGCAGGCATGCTCTTTTTGATATGGAAAAACGTCACGTTTTTGCAGCAAATCATCAGACAGACACCTTGTGCTCCCGCACAAACTGAACAAATCCGGCTTCGATCTCACTCATTGCATATTGCTTATGATATACCAGCGCGTTGAGATACAAACTCTGGTTGTCGCTGCACGGGATCTGGACGAGATTCCAGCGCTGGATGCAGTGCTCCGGGATCGCCGGGGCCAGCATGTAGGAATTCGGAATGGTTTCGAGAAGCGTCATCTGGGCCAAGCGGTCAACACAGTAGATCTTCCGGCGCACCAGTTCCTCAGGTTTGCCCTGTACGCGGAACACATCGCCGTGGACGATCTCGGGCAGTCCGTCGAGTTCCGTGCGAAGGACGGAACTGCGCCCGGCAAGCGGGTGCGACTGGTTCATGGTGACAAGATAGTGATATTTGCTCAGAAGTTCAAAACTCAGGCCGCGGGCGCTGGTCTGCTCGTCAAAATAATCGCGGTATTCCGAACGGAAGCGGATTACGCCGATCTCTGTCTCGCCGCTTGCGAGCGTCTCAAGCGCTGTGCGCGCGTGGCATTCGCGGATGACCGCATCGACCGGCTCTGCCTGCGGCAGTCCGGCCAGATACTGTGCCGTCAGATCCAGCATGGCCGCCGAGCGCGGGATGCACACGCGCAGCCGGTTCGCCACGGCCCGCTTGGGGCCGAGCGCTTCAATGGCCTCCGTCTCGCGCAGAATGGACTTTGCGTGCTGCAGGAAGATCGTGCCGCGTGTCGTGGGACGGACGCCGCGCGTGGAACGCTCAAAAATGCGGAAGCCAAGCATCTGCTCCACATCATGCAGAATACGGCTGAGGTTCGGCTGCCCGATGAATAGATTCTCCGCCGCCTGTGAGATCGAACGGGTACGTTCAATCTCAATGATGTACTGCAAATGCTGTGTATTCATAGCCATACCGCCCTCTACTTTATATCATTTCTAATATATCACTTTTTGCGCTGTTTTGCAACCGGGGGGATACCAGCGCTCTGCACAAAATCATATACCCTTTTTCGGGACTTCTTGGCGCTTTTCATGCCCGGACCGCATGGGCAGTTCGGCGAAGAAGGTGTTGACGCCGGTTTCGCTCTCCGCCCAGACGCTGCCGCCGTGCGTCTGCGCGATGGCCTGCGCGATGGAAAGCCCGAGTCCGAAGCTGCCGTCGCGTGTCCGCGCGGCGTCAGCACGGGAAAAGCGGTCAAAGATCTGCCGCAGCGCCTGCGGCGCGATCGCCTCGCCTTCGTTCGAGACGGACAGGCGGCAGCGGTTTTTCCCGCACCGGGAAAGACGAACTGTGACTGTGCCGCCGGAGGCATATTTCCGGGCGTTGTCGAGATAGATCTCCACAAGCTGGCTAAGCTGGCGTCTGTCGCCGCTGACCATAATGTCCGCCTCCAACTCTGTCTGGAGCGTCAGACCGCGTTCAAACAGCGCGGCCTCGAACAGCAGCGCGCTGCTCTCGGTGATTTGGCTGAGATCACACGGCTCGAATGCACACGCAGCCTGTTCGTTCTCGGCCCGCGCCAGTTCCAGAAGCCGCTCGACCAGCGCACGCATCTGCGTTGCCATGGCGTCAATGCCGGAAAGAAAGGTCTGCTTCTGCGCTGCGTCGTAGTCTGGACTTTGTAAAAGTTCCGTGTTCGTCAGGATGACGGTCAGCGGTGTTTTGAGTTCATGTGAAGCATCGGCGACGAACTGCTTTTGCTGCCGCCACGCCTGTTCCACGGGCTTGACTGCGCTATGCGCCAGCGGCACTGCAAGGCCGAAAAATACAAGCAGGCCGAGCGTGCCGAGCAGCGCTCCGGTCTTTAAAAGTGTGCGCAGCGTCTGCTGTTCACCGGAAATGTCTGCAAAGATCACGCTGCCAGTCACGCGGCAGTAGCGCAGGCTGTATTCCGGAATTTCACCGATGGCGTCCTGTGAAGCCTGCGCCGCGGCGGCGACCATCCGCAAAAACGCCCGGTCGGTCAGATCGTAATCGCTTGACCCGATGGCAACCAGATTGCCGAATGCGTCGGTCTGCAGCACGAAATACGGCAGGTGCACCTGCTGCGGCTCCTGCCCTGGCTGGACAGGAGAGAAGGGATCGGCCGCGATGGCCTGCATCATGCTGATGGACTGGGTACGCAGGTTCTGCTTTGTCAGCGTATAAAAAAGTCCGAGGATCGCGCCAAGCATCACGGCAGCGACCAGCACGATTGCGAGAATGATCTTCAGCCGCAGCTTTTTCAGCATGTCTCATCAACCTCCAAATGATAGCCCAACCGCCGTACGGCCTCAATGCGCACATTCGAGCCGATGGCTGTAAGTTTTTTGCGCAGGAAACCGACGTAGACCTCCACATGGTTTTCTACAGCATTCGAGTCAAAGCCCCAGACTTTGGACAAAATAGCCTCCTTGGACACATTCTGTCCCTTCAGCTGCAAAAGATACCGCATGACATCAAATTCCCGCGCGGACAGCTGCAGCTGCCGCGCACCGCAGATCAGCGTCCCGGAAGCCAGATCGAGCGTTGTGTTGCCGAACGAGAGCGCGTTGACCTCCGCGCCCTGCCGCCGGAGCAGCGCACCGACGCAGGCCAGCAGTTCCCGTGCGTCAAAGGGCTTGGTGAGATAATAATCCGCGCCCGCATTCAGCCCCTCAATGCGGTCCTCAAGCGACGACTTTGCTGTCAGCATCAAAATCGGCGTCCCGCAGCGCTTCGCGCGCACCTGCCGTGCGACCTGATAGCCGTCCATGCCGGGCATCATTACGTCGAGGATCAGCAGGTCATATATGCCCGTCTCGGCATATTCCGCGCCTGTCTCGCCGTCGTGGACAGCCTCGACGGAGAAGCCCTTTCCTTCCAGCATAGTCCGCAGCGAATCCGCCAGCAGGACCTCGTCTTCAATGATCAGAATTTTCATAAGCAATACCTCAGGTTCAAGTTACTCCGAATAGAAAAATTGTAAGGGCCGATGTGGGCATCGGCCCTTACAGATTCACGGCTAGCCATCGGGCAAAGCAACTCCATCCTTACCAACTATATTCGTTTTCTCCGTGCTTTTCAAGGAAAACCGCAGAAAAAATGTCTCCCGACCGTTTGGCCGGGAGACAGAGGAGATAGAACCTTATGCCTTTTCGCTCTGCGCGGCGGTGAAGCGGTTCAGAATGGCTGCAAACTGGCAGCGGGTAGCAGTGCCGGTGGGCAGAAGCTTGCCGTCGGTGCCGTTGATGAAGCCCTGGCCGACAGCCCACTGCATGGCGGGAACGGCGTAGCCGCTGACGCTGTCATGATCTGCAAAGCTGGAGAGGTTTTCAGCCAGCGTGACGGCGTCCATGCCCTGATAGACGGCGTAGTTGAACAGGAACTTCGCAAGCTGCTCACGGGTGACGGCCTTGTTGGGCTCGAACGTTGTGGCGGAGGTGCCGCTGGCGATTTCGTTCTTGGCTGCCCATGCGACGGCTGCTTCATAGTAGCTGCCGGAGGCAACGTCGGTGAAAGCGGCCTTCTCGGTCACTTCGGGGCTGCCCGCAAGACGGTAGAGCGTTGCAACGACCATAGCGCGGGTGGTCACGCCCTTGGGGTTGAAGGTCGTGGCGGAGGTGCCGGTCATAAGCTTGTTCTCGACTGCCTTTTCCACGTCTGCCTTGAACCAGTCTGCGTCCAGAACATCGGTGAAGCCGGTCTTGGTTTCTTCGACAGGGGATTCCTCAGTGGGCTTCTCTTCGGCAGGCTTTTCCTCAGCCTTGGCGGCGGAGACGACGATCAGTTCCATCACGCCGGACGGCATACGCTTGCCGGCAGACTTTTCAGCCGTGAAGTCGGCCTCGGTCGTGCCGCAGACGAAGCGCAGGCCGGCTTCTTTAGCGGTCTTGGCAATATCGGCCACGGTGCCGTCAGCGGCTGCGCCGACACCCCAGACCAGCGCGAGAGCGGCGGGGACTTCTTCAGCCTTGCCGTCCTTGAAGTAATACTTGCCCTCGGTGATGTCCTTGTAGGTGGGGGCATACTTGGTGTACGGGCCGTCGTCGCAGACGAAGGAAAGGCTGTCGCCGTCGGCGAAGGTGACATCCGCGTCGGTCAGCAGCGCGTCGAGCGTGACGAATTCAGTCACGACGACATCCTGTTCGCCCTTCTTGAAGTACTGATAGCCGTAGCCGTCAGCCTTCGTTTCCGCAAGCTTCTTGAGTTCTTCGGCGGTGTAACTCTTCGCAAGCGTCTTTTCGCCGTCCTCGCCTGCCTGCGTGTAAACGCTCAGCAGTGCGTCGGCGGCGCTGGCCGTCACGGCAAGACCCGCGAACACCGTCACGAGCATCGTCAGCATGAGCAGCAGGGATACAAATTTCTTCATAGTGAGGTTCTTCCTTTTGTGTGGATTCTTTAATATTTCGAATATTTCAAAAAGCATTATGCTTTTTGAAGCAGATTGGAGAGCAGGCGAAGCATTCGCGCAAGTTCCGCGCGCGTTGCAGCTTCCTGCGGTGCGGCCAGACAGGCAGGGAAACGGTCGAGAATCGAGGCAGCATACGCGGCCTGGACATCGGCCTGCGCCCATGCGCTGCATTCTGCGACATAGACGGGCGCTGTGTCAGCCGGGATGGAAATGCCACGCATCCGGGCGAATCGAACCAGCAGTGCGGCAGCCTGCTCCTTTGTGACAGGAGTATCCGGGGAGAACGTGCCCGCGCCGGTTCCGGCAACAATGCCGTTCTGCGCGCCCCAGACGGCGGCCTGCCGGTACCAGCCTGCTTTCAGGTCGGTAAAGCCGCCATTTCCCTGCGCGGCAGGACTTCCTGCCATGCGCCAGAGAACGGTGACGAGCATGGCGCGGGTCATGGGCTTCTCCGGAGAGAACGCCTGATTCCCAGTTCCGGTCATCAGTCCTGCGGCCGTGCAGAACAAAACATCCTGCTGGCAGACAGCTTCGGTCTTGACATCTGCAAAGCCGGAAGCAGCCAGCAGCGTCACGCCGGACTGCTGCGAAACCGTCTCGAACGCGTCAAGCCCGGCGGTCTGCGAAACGGTCTTCGCGCTGTTGCCGCTGTGGCCGGAGGCGTAGAGACTGCAGTCCGCAATGGATACGCTGCCAAGCAACGCATGGACGGACTTTTCCGCCTCCACACGCAGGGTGCAGCCGGTCATAGCGATGGTGTCTGCTGACAAAACGGCGACATTATCGCTGTCTGTCCGGCCGAAGAAGGTCGCGTTCGTCATGGTCAGGTCTGCGCCGCCGTCGAAGCCAAGCTTATCAGATTTGAATACGGAGATCAAGCAGTTTTCGATGGAAATTTTGCTCGTTTCCGCGCCCATAAAAGCTGCGTTGTTGACCAGTGCCTGCAATTTGAGACTGCCGGAGCCGCAGATCGTCAGATCGCCGCCGCTGATCACGGTCGGGCAGGCGTTTCCGGGCGCGTCAGCGCAGCCAATCAGCCGGTTTTCACCCAGAAGCGTGAACGTATTGCCACCCGCGAGAGACAAAAGCGTCTTGTCGCCCGTGATGCGCACATCCTGCAGCGTCAGCTTCGTGCCCATTCCCACTGTGAGTGTGAGATTGTCGAATTCTTCGCTGCGGGAGTCAAGGCCGATCAGCGTCACATCAAGGCTGTCCGCAATGCGGATCTCGCCGCTGGGGAAGTCTCCGTTTCCTCCGGCTTCGGCAGATCGAACGTGCCGGAGGCGGCTTCTCCGCCGGGCTCCGTGCCGTTTCCTGCTGTGCTGCCTGTGCCGGATGCGCCGCCGGAGCCGACATGGACATTGACGCTTACGCTGGATTCCCCGAACGAGGCGGTGATGACTGCGTCGCCCTCCGCGTTCACATGCAGCTTGCCGTACTGGTCAACCGAAACAACAGACGGGTCGCTGGACGCATATTGAAGGTTCGCCTGCACATAATCGGTCAGTGCGTCGTCCTCCGCGTCGGCGGTCACATGCAGGGCATGGTCGCTGCCAACAATGAGATCGAGATTGTCTTCCTCACTGGACAGAACTGGTGTGCCGGAGAAGGTCACAAGGATTTTATAGACATATTTGGCCGCGGAACTGGTTGCGGCCTCCTCCGGGCTGGCTTGCCCGAAAAAGAGGTGAAACCGGTTTCCTGTCGAAAACCGGCTTTCGTCTATATAGCTTTCAAAGTCAAAGCCGGATGTGTCCCACTCGGTATAGTCCTCAAGCGCCAGCATCGGTTCGACCTGATAGGCGCCGACCCATAAATCGTCGCCGCCGTCCCATGCGTAGAGTTCGCCTGTTTCCGGGTCTGCGGCAAGATTCGGGAAGTAATAGCGCGGCTGGTCCAGCAGGGCATATTTCGTGAACGAGCGGTACGCGCCGTTGGAGTGGTCCTTCGTGAAAAAGTCAATGGAGGCGATGGAATTCACATCGACGCTCGCGTAATCCAGCAGATCGCGGATGTAAAACCCGCGTGCGTAGACCAGATATGTCCGGCCGCTGCCGTTGGAATAGGAATAGAATTCCTCGTGCGTGTCGAGCGCGCCGCCGTACCAGTCGTCAAGTTCCTGCCATGTAAATTTTGCTTTTTCGACGTATTCATCCTCTGCCCAGCCAAAATAGCCGATGCAAACGGAAATGCTATCCGTCACCGAATCGGCCAGCGCTGGAAGCGCCAGCGCCGCGCACAGCAGAACCAGCAGAACGCCCCGTGTCAGAAGCTTTTTCATGGCGTACCCTTCAGCGTAGAGTTTGCGAGCATGGCTCGCGCCTCGTCCGCGCTCAGATCGTAAGACCAGAGCAGCCTGAATATTTCCTGTGTCTTTTCTACCATATCATAGGCATAATACTGCGGATACAGAAGATTTCCCAGCCACCATACGCCCAGCAGCATATTAAGACTCGGGGGATTGGAAAGCCAGTTGTAGGGCATGGATGGAATCTCGTAATACCGTCCGGCTTCGATCGCGCGCAGCGGCTGCCACGCCTCGTCGTCTGCCGCAGTCGAGTAAGTGCTGCCTGCTGTAAATAAAATCACGTCCGGGTCAAAGCGGTAAAGCTGTTCGAGATTGATGGGATTGCCGCCGCCCTTATTGCTGACGTCTTCGACCACGGCGGCATTTTCAATGCCCATGAGGTCGAGCACCTGCGCCTGAATGGAGCTTTTTGCATTCGTGTTGAGGCCGGACGAGCCGGAGGTGTACAGGACGGAAATACGCTCCGAATCCTGAATTTTCAAGGCATTTTCCTTCGCCATCGAGACGGTTTCTTCGACGAACGCCGCTAGTTCTTCGCCGCGCGCTTCTTTTCCGCTCAGAATGTTCCCGAGCGTTCGGTACGCTTCGGCCATATGCGGAAGACCTGCTTCGATGAAGATCACGGGCATGCCGATCTGCCTTTGCAGCGCGTCCAGATCGGCGGCCATGTTGTCCTTTTTATCGCCCAGATCAATCACGATCTGCGCACCGGAGGTCAGAATGGATTCCAGATTCAGCGTCGATTTGCTGCCATACATCTGGCCGGTCGTCGGCAGATCAATCAGGCGCGGGTCGAGATATTTATACTGGCTCGAAGACGGCGTTGCGTTGATGGTCGTCATGTATTCGGGCGCAATGGTCGCCAGAAACATCGACGCGACTGCACCGCTCGGGGCCACGCGCGTGAGCGTTTCAGGGATTTCAACGGTTCTGCCGAGAGAGTCTGTGAACGCGACCGTTGGCTCAGACGGAGTCGGTGCCCGTCCGGCGGCACAGCCGGACAGGCTTCCGCACAAAAGTGCCAGCACCAGCAGCAGAGCAAAGAAGTTCTTATATCGCATGGTTATTCTCCAAAGAAAACAGCGTTAGGGAAAGCAGTTGAAAGGACAGCTTTTCTGTTCGCATTATACCAGCAGCGGGACGTGATTGCAATGGAGCGTTTCGCAATTTCAAACAAAAAATGGAGAGATTCCGTATTGTCAAACGCACAGACCCCGTCGGGCGGCGATGCCCGGCGGGGTCTGTGAATGCGCGGTACGGATACAGCATGAAGATGTCAGAAATGTCAGAAAGGATGACGAGGAATTGGAACGAACAAGTGCCGCATGCCTCCGCGCATTCCGCTGTCCGTTTCAGCAAACTCATCATACCATCCTAAAGCCATGGATGCAAGCTAATGTTTCGATATAGCTGAATATATATACGACGATATCGAAATAATGCGAGGCGCTCAAAGCGAAGACTCAGGAGGGTGCGTCCGAGTCATCTGTCTCGTCATTGTGTGTCCGCTTGTTTCCGGACAGCAGCAGAACGAGCAGCAGCGCCAGCAGCATCGGCAGCGCCACGACGGGCGCGACGAGCAGCGGCTCGATCTGGATGCCGTCGGAGACGAGCCGGACGGCCGCTTCCTCCTGCTCGGTTTCAACGCGGTGGCCGCGCACCAGAAGCCGGTGGGAGTTGATGCCGTAGGGCGTGCAAGTGACAAGCGTACACAGGTCTTTTCCGGACTCAATCTGCAAGGCAGTGACGTCCTCCGGCTCGACGATCAGGATGCGGTCAACCTCGTAGGTCAAAACCTCGTCGAGCACGCGGATGATGAACGTATCGCCTTCGACAATCTGATCGAGATTGGTAAACAGCTTTGCGCTGGGCAGTCCGCGATGGCCGGAGAGGACGCAGTGTGTGCTTTCGCCGCCGACCGGGAGACTTGTCCAGTCCAGATGTCCGACCGCGATTTGCAAAACGGAATCGCTGGTGCCGTGGTAGATCGGCAAAGAGACGTTGATGGACGGAATCTCGATATAGCCCATGATGCCGGTGCCGCTGATGTCCAGCAGACTCTCATACTGCGCCTGCTGCTCCTCGGTCAGGAAAAAGCCGTTTTCCCGCGTCAGCAGCGACCGGTTATAGTCCTCCGCCGCCGCCAGCAGCTCGTCATAGGCGTCCTGGTCCAGCGCCTGCACGTTTTGCGTGTAATCCGCCACAGCCTTCGAGGCGTGGCGGGCGTTCCAGTAGTCGCTGACGGTCGGATACAGAAGCAGGGACACGCCTGCAAGCAGCACGAGGATCAACGCAATCGTGGACAGATGTTTTTTCATTTGCAGGCTTCTCCTTGATGCTGTGAGCGGTGCGCGGCCGAGGCCGCGCACCTGTTTCCTATAAGCTGGGATGATCAGCCTTCAGTCTTGCCCATGCGCTTTTTGGTCACGAGCAGAATCACAGCGCCGACAGCCAGCAGACTGCCGACAATGTAGAAGATCGTCGTGCCGATGCCGCCGGTGGAGGGCAGTTCCGTGCCGGTCTGGTTTTCAACCTTGACATCGCCCGTAGAGGTTTTGTTATAGGTCACGGTAGCCGTACCGGCATCAGTCGTCTGATCGATCGATGCAGTGATAACAATCTCGATCGGCTCTTTCAGCATGTTGTAGCCTGCGGGAGCCTTGATCTCTTCCAGATAGTAAGTACCGGCATCCAGACCGCTGATCGTGAACGTACCGTTTTCAGGAGTGGTAAAGACAGTCGCCTTGGGGGTCAGATTGGAGTCATAGGTGTTCTTCGTCCAGCCGGTGACCTTGTTGCTGCTGTCAGCAACGACGTATTCCTTCGTTGTACCGTTGAGTCTGTACAGAACAAACTGTGCGTCCTTCAGATTGACCTCTTCGTTGTTCTTCTTGGTGAACTTGATGACCTTCATTTCCCAAACATAAGTGCGGGTTGTGGAATGCTCGGTGTGCTGATTGTTGCCATAGTCCAGCCACGTTTCGTTGGGGTTGCCGGTTCCGGCGATCACGGCCTGATCGTTGACCGTTGCGGAGTATTCCACAGTCACAACGTCGTTCGGCTTCAAAACGCTGGCATTGTTTACATCATGAAATCGGAGTTCAAACGTGCAGCCGTCGGTGAGGCCGGAGGTAACGAGATCGTAGTTTGCAGCGGCAAAGTTCTTGTCGTTGACCTTGACGGTCACGCTGTTCGGATCGAAGGTCAGACCTGCGCTCATCTTATCGTGCAGGATATAGGCGACCGGGTTGCCGTCCGTAACGGTGATGGTGGTCTTAAAATTGACGGTGTCGCCGATGTTGGCGTCGTTGGTCTTGCCGTAGCTGCTGCCCTCTTCGACTTGCTTGTCAACAGTCGGCTTGCCGTTCTTTTCCTTGATGGTCACGTTCGGCATGGTGGTATCCAGCGAGCACAGCGCACCCAGATCGGACTGAACCAGATAGTAGCCAAGCGGCAGGTTTGTAAATTCGACAATGCTGCCTGTGGCCTTCTGCTGGCCATCGTTAGCAATACCATTTACTTCAGCGTACGCAATCGCAGCTGCGGCAAAGTCAGCGGCATTTGCGCCGTCTTTCCATGTCACATAGCCCATGTCATCAATCGTGACATAGTTCAGGCCTGCTGCTCCGGTTACGAAGAAGTTTGCCCATTTTGCGCTGACCTTGTAGTTGATTGCGGAGTAGTCTGTGTTGTGGCTGTCCAGATCGAAAATGCGGTACAGGGTGTAGGTTTTGTTGACAACCGCATTATCGACCTTAATGCTACCGTTGGTGTCAACTGCGAATGCCGAAATGCTCAGCGCCAGCACGAGCACAACGGCCAGCAGCAGAGCCAGGGTCCTTTTGATGTATTTCATTTGTTTTTGTTCTTCCTTTCTTGCTTTTTGTTTTTTATGATCCTGATAAACAGAAACGCGGTTTGTCCGCCATATGGCCTCAGTGGGCATCCCTCCTCTTTCTAAGACAGATGCCTGCGAGCGCTGCGCCGCAGAGCAGCAGCAGTCCGGTGGTCATAAACCAGCCTGTACCGCCTCCGCCCGTGGAGGGCAGGGCATAGCCGGCTGAGTTGACGGCAGTGATGAGAATATTCTCCGTAAGGCGGAACGTGCAGGAGCCGTTGTCCGAGTCCAGCGTCGTTCCGCCGGTCTGGAACGCGACGGCAAAGCCGTCATGGTTTTCCTCCGTGATCGTGACCTTGGAGCCGTAGGGGAGCGTGAGCGTTTTCTGCTCGCCGCCCTGCAATTTCACGGTTTCCTGAAGCGTACTTCCGTCCGGTGTGGTATAAGTGACGGTAAAGGCGAATTTTGTCGTGACCGTGCTGTGGAGCAGCTGCTTTTCAAGCGTCAGATCAACATCCTCATGCTGGTTTTTGATTTTCAGCAGAGCGCCCTTTCCGTCAACTTCGACAAAAACGTTCGGCTTTGTCACGATCACGGTTCCGTCTGCCGTGACCTTGAGGGAGATCTCGCCGAGCGAATCCCGGAAGCCCGCTGGGACTTTCGTTTCTGTCAGCGTGTAGCAGCCGGGCAGCAGGCCGGTCACAGTCAGTTCGCCGGTTGCGCTGACCTCCAGATCCTGCGTCGCGGCGGGCGACTGCACTGGATCGACCGGAACGAGCAGCCACTTCTGTGCAGGAGAGTCGTTGTCGGCCCAGCCCTGAATTTTCTGACCCTCGGCGAACGCCGCTTGATTCAGGTCAAACACGATATTGCTTTCGTGCAGAACGGCCACGCGCGGTTTGATCTTGAATGTGCCGTCTTTGTTGACGGACAGATACCACTTCTGGTTGTCGTGCGTTGTCGGCGTGCTGGCGTTTTCCCAGAAATGGATCAGCGTGCCGTTGTCCAGCTTACCGCTGTCCAGATCGAGCCATTTGCCGTTCGCAGCGCTCTGGAAGCTATAAGAACCGTCCGTTTGCTGGTAGACGCGAACCTTTTGCGTATCTGCACCGGTTTTCTTTTGCAGCTGCGCGTCGAAGGTCGAAAGCGAGGTGTTCTGTCCGACCACATAACGCTGGTCGCCGGCAGCGGTGATGTAGTAAAGCTGCGTTGTGTCGATCACATCTGCGGCGCGGCTGACGGCGGAGTAACTGCCGTCGCCATTTTTGACGACATTGATCGTGTCTCCGTCCGCATTTTGCAGCTGGAAGACTGCGCCCGAGAGGGGATTGCCGTCTTGGTCCAGCTTTTGCAGCCGCAGCGGGACAGTTCCGCGTGTGTTGGTGAACACGACCTCGTTCAGCGTATCCTTGACAATGACGCCTGTGGCGTTTGCGCCTGCGCTGACGACGCCGTTGACCGTGTGCGTCGTGGTATAGCCGGCGGCGCTGTCTTCGACGATGGCGTAGCTTGTGCCGACCGGCAGGTTCAGAATTTCCAGATGCTCTCCGGCCTTCAGCTGGAAGCTGCCGCCGGAATGGAGATTAAACTGATCAATTCTGACGCCGTTTGCGTTATAGCGATAGCAGGTATGATCGTCCGTGAGCGCGCTGCCGTCTGAGCGGGTAAAGACGGCATGGAACGTGAATTCCTGCGCCGGGTCAGCCTCACCGGAGACTTCCTTGTAGACCATCAGGCCGCCTGTCGTCTGCTTGATGTTGATGCCGGAGACAGACGGGAGCGTGAAGTTCATGTAGCAGGTGGAGCCGGACGCGCCGCGTTCGGTATAGAAGACCGTCAGCGTGTGCTTCTCGGTTTCTGTCCGGCCTTCCTGACGCAGATAGTCCCACAGATCGACGTATTCGCCGACCGAGGAATGGACGCCGCCGATGTCGCAGACAAGTTGGTTATCCAAAAAGACCCACATATCGTCGTCGCCGAAGAACGTGTATTCCAGCGGCCCGATATAGTCCGGCGACAGCGTGAATTCAACGGCGTACTGCATGCCGAAGAAGGAGTTGTGCGCCTGCCCGTCGTCGCTGTACGGAAGATTTGTGGATTCGTCTGCCCAGTTTGAGCCGTTGACGCCGTCATCACTCTTGAAACCCTGATAATAGATCGGATTACTGTAACTGCCGAAGAGCGGGTCTTTCTTTTCTTTCGCCGCGTCCAGCGGCCAGAAGTCGTTTGTGTAAATATGTGTGTGCGTCGTACTGGCGCTGGGCGACGGATTGAAGAACTTCTCCAGACCGTCGATGGAGCCGAGCCCTGCGACGCTGGCCGCGGTGAGCGTATAGGTATCGCCCACCTGCTGGAACGTCAGACTGCTGCCGGAATAGGTGTGCTTGCCGTTCGCGTCGCCGTCGTTGAAGAGCTTCGGCGCAACGATATAGTCGTTGTAAACGATTTTACCGTCCTGAAGCGACTTTGCGATCCCGAACGCGCAGCCATAATTCTGGCCGCTGTGGCGGTTCAGATAAACACCGGAAAACTTGTAGTTGCCCATGCCGGTGCCGCAGTTTGCGTTGCCGAAGGCCAATACATCACAATACGAATCCCATTTTCGCAGACCGTTCGTGCTGGTTCCGTAGTTCCCCTGCGAATTGATGCCCACGATGCCGGTTGACCACTTTCCGGCGCCGTTCGTTCCGCTGGAAATGTCATAGTCATAGAACGCGGCGGGGGTGGTGAAGTTATCCTGCACCGCATCGTAGACCAGCCGGAGCACAGTCTGCTTTCCGGGCTTGATATAAATGAGGCTCGGATCCTGCGCGGCGGCAGCCTGCCGGTTGGTGAAGCGGATGGAGTCGGAGTAGGTGTAAACATCCCAGTCGTCCGCGCTGGTACTGGCGCCGTCCCGGCCATCCTTCAGCACCCAGATCTCCTTGATCTGATAGTGCTCGTTGTCCATCAGCTTGTCAACATATTTCGGCTCCGGCGCGCTGACATATTCAAAGGTATTGTCGGCGTACATCCGCGTCAGTTCCGGCGTAGTCGCAACGACATATTCCTGCGTTGCGTTTCCGGCGTTTTTCTGCGTGGTATTGCCAGTCTTGTTCAGCCAGAGACTCTTTTAGGCGTTCGGCGTATTGTTCTTCGGAAGGTTTTTGCCGACAGTGTCGAAAATGGTCAGCGCAGCGTCGCCAGCCGTATCAAAGCGCGGAATTTCCGCGTAATACTGCACCGTGAATTCCGGATTCGCCGACGAGGCCAGCAGAACGAGCGTCCCATCCTGTACGCTGACCGTCAGCACGGGCACAGACTCGCCCGGCGCGACCGTTACGCTTTCGACCTCCTGCAAACCTGCATCCTCGTCCGTCTGCATGACGGACACTGTCACGCCCGTGTCGGCATCCAGTATATCTTCGTCCGCCTGTTCAAACAGGGAAGACAGAGCGGCGCTCTTGACCAGAACCTCCGCCGTCAGCGTCATTTCGCTGGTATCGACCGGCGTTTCAGCCTGTGTCAGTCCGATCTGCCGGACGATCCACTGCTCCGCGCCGCTCGATGCGGACGCAGACAGAAGCGTGCTGTCTGCGTCCACCGTCTGCACGGCAAGCGCTGTACCCTCCGGCAGCGGCTGGGAGCTTTCGACTGTGACGCGCAGATGCAGCTGTGCATCATCATAGCTGAAGTCCTGCTTGGCCGGTTCTTGCGGGAGATAGCAGGAATCCGTATGCGTATGCTCCGGAAGCGTGCAGAGAAGCGTTCCGTCCGCATCATAGCAGCTTTCCGTATGTGTATGCTCGTTCAGACCACACAGCGGCGTTTGCTCTTCCAACTGCTCGTAGCAGTCCGCCGTGTGCGTATGCTGCGGCAGCGGACAGATCAAAAGCCCATCTTCGCTGTAGCAGTCCGGGCCGTGCGTGTGTGCTTCCAACCCGCAGATGGGCTGCGGGCCAGGATCCGGTTCGTCAGGGGTGTCCGGTTCATCCGGGGTATCCGGCGCGCTGACGGGCAGGACGCCGTAGCCGAGAATCGAGGCGTCGTCCAGGGCATAGGTTTTTCTGACGACGCAGCCGCCGACATTGCCCTCCGCAGTTGTGATCGCTTCGGGCTGTGCGTCTGTGATGATGCCGACATGGTCGGCAAGGCGGTCGCTGTCTCGATCAAAGAAGACAAGGTCGCCCGTCCTTGGAGCCATCGTTCCGGCGGTGGCATAGAGTCCCGCGGCCGTCAGCTGCTCTGTCCAGTAGATGCAGCCGGAGGCATAGGGGAAGACGGACTGCTCGACGCCTGCATAGTGCAGACAGAAAGAGGCGAACATGGCGCACCATTCGCCATATGGATCGCCGAACCACGCGCCGTAGCGCGTATAGCCGTGAATCCCGCCGTTTTCATCCACGGCATAGTTGCGGCTGCTCTGCGCGTAGCCAAGCTGGCTGTTTGCGACTGCCGCGACATTTGCAGCCAAATCGTCCGTGAGATCCTGCGGGATTGTCCGCTCCCATACGGCGGGGGACTCCAGGTCGGCTTCGGGGTCTGAATAGCAGGCAAGACTGTGCTGATGCTCCTCCAGTTCGCAGATAAGCAGATCTTCATAGCAGGCATCGGTATGCTCGTGCTGCGTCGGGGCTTCTTCGTCCGCGCCCTCTTCCTGTCCGCAGATGAGCACCCAACTTGTGCGGTAACAGTCGGCCGTATGCTGGTGTCCGAGGTTCTCCTCCAGACCGCAGACGATATTGCCCGCTTCGTCAAAGCAGTCCGCCGTGTGCAGGTGGGCACCCTCGCCCTCTGCAAGTTCGCAGACCAGAATGGCCTCCTCCTGATAACATGCGTCCGTGTGGACGTGTTCCGGCTGCTCCGGCGTGTCTTCATCCGGCGCATCCTGTCCGCAGACCAGCACGCGCGCATAGCAGCTTTCAGGATCGTGGATATGCTCTTCCTTTCCGCAGAACGGCTGCTGCGACATTGTAACCGCTGGAAGGATCAGCGCATAGGTCGTGCAGAACACGACGATGCAGGAGAGCACCGTCACGACGCGGCGCCATTTTTTCTTTTGGAGATGTGTTTTCAGATAGTTGATTGTCCGAACCGGCAGATGTCTCCGCATGCCGATACCTCCTCTCTTTCCGATTCTGTGCGTGTTTTGTTACATTAGTTACATTATCAATATACAGGGCCGAATACGTTGAGCGGCCAGATCCGGAAAATGACCTTGCCGACGATCTGCTCCGTCGAGACGCAGCCGACCGTCGTGTTCCGAGAATCAACGGATACGTCGCGGTTGTCGCCCATCAGGAAATATCGCTCGTCCGGCACCTGATACGGCAGTTCGATGTTGGTTTGGCCGTAAGCCTTTTCCATAAGATACGGTTCGTCCAGCAGCGACCCGTCAACGAAAACGTTTCCGTTTTCGTCGATGTCAACCCACTGCCCGGGGCCTGCGAGATACCGCTTGATGAGAAGCTTGTTTCCGTGATAGAACGCGGCGATATCGCCTGGCTCAAAGCGTGAACTTTTGATACTGACAACGATTTGGCCATCCTGCAGCGTCGGTGACATGGAACTGCCGTAAATGCGCAGCACCGGCATCCAGAGCGTAGCGATCAGCACCGCCAGCGCTGCGACGACGACCAGAATTGCAACCGTACTTCTGAGCGTCCGGCTATATTTGCTTTTATATCGCAGCCGCCTGCGTTCCGTCGCAAGCTGCTCTGCGGTCGGCAGGTCAACAGGCCTGCTTGTGCGCTTTCCCATGATTTCTCTGTTCCTTTTGTAAGATGCGGTTTTGTTCGGCGTGCGTCCGGGACTTGGCATATATGCCCCGGCGCGCCCTCATGAAAGTAAATGCCTCTTTGCGGACTATAATAATAGCAGTTTTTTCCGTAAATTTCAACCCTCTTCGACATTTTCAACGATAATTATATGGATTTTCCTTGCTGATAGGAAAAAATCCAGACGGCCGCCGGATGGAATATCTGCCGTTTTCTCTGGCCGCGGGTCTGCAAAATAGAAAGGAATTGACGCTTGCGAACGTTTGTTTTCTATGGTATAATACCTTTTAAGACTGTCTCTTGGAATTTGATTGACAGAAAGGAATGAGAGCCATTCATGAAGGATATCCTACCCTATCTGAAGCCGTACCGCAGGCGCATTGCACTGGCGATGCTGCTGGTCGCGGCGGCGACAGTGTGCGATCTGCTGCTGCCGACGATTATGAACGACATCTTGAATAACGGTGTCCGGCAGTCGGATTTTTCATATATTGTGCGCTGCTGCGCGTGGATGCTGGCCGTTGCGGCGGCGGGTCTTGCCGCGCTTCTGGCTGGGCGGAAGATCAGCTGTGACGTGGTCGCGGGTTTCAATGCCGATCTGCGCACAGACGTGTTTTCCCTCGTCAATAATATGACGTTCGAGGAATTCAATTCTATCGGCGCGGCAGCGCTCCTGTCCCGGTCAACCTACGACATCGGCACCGTCTCCTGGGTCGCATCGATGATCTCCGGCAGCCTCATTACGATTCCGGTGCTGTTTTTCGGCGGTGTCATTCTGGCGCTGCGCAAGGACGTGACGATGAGCCTGATCCTGCTGCTGTTCGTCCCGGCGATTTTCCTGATCGTCCGGCCCATCAGCAAGCGCATCGGCCCTCTGCACGAAACATCTGATAAGTACATCGATATCCAGAACGACGTCATGCGCGAACGTCTGCACGGCATCCGCGTTATCCGCGCATTTAATAAGGAAGCGAGTCTGCAGCAGAAGATCGCCGACGCCACACACGTCATGGCCGAGAACATCATCAATGCCAACGTGCAGATGGGACTTCTGAGCCCGGCGGCCGTGCTGCTTGTGAATCTCGCAGGCGTGGCGATCATATGGCTCGGCGGCTGGCGCATGGAGACGGGCAGCCACGCCATCTCCGGCGGCGATATCTTCGCCATCATCCAGTATCTGGCGCTTGTCGCCAACGGCGTTCTGATGGGCGGCTTTGCCATGGTCATGCTGCCGCACGCAAAGGTCGCGGCTGATCGCATCGGCGAGATCTTTCACGCCACAGGAATGCAGGAGACAGCCAAGGGCGCGGAGCACACGTTCGGCGGCGAAATTACCTTCGACCATGTGACCTTCCGCTATGAGGGCGCATCGGAGGCTGCTGTGCAGGACGTCAGCATGCACATCCTGCCGGGACAGAAGATCGCCATCATCGGCGGCACGGGCAGCGGCAAAAGTACGCTCGTGCAGCTGCTGCTGTCCTTCCGCCTGCCGACTGAGGGACAGATCCTCTTCGACGGCGTCAGTGCCTCGCAGATCGACCGGGGCGTGATCCGGAAGAACATCAGCTGCGTCCTGCAGAAGACCGCCGTGTATTCTGGCACTATCCGGCACAATATCGAGATGGGCCGTCCCGGCGCGGAGGAAGCGGACATTCTCGAAGCCGCCGATATCGCGCAGCTCACACCTTTCCTCAATTCCCTGCCCGAGCATCTGGAGCATCCGCTCCAGCAGTCCGGCAAGAACCTCTCCGGCGGCCAGAAGCAGCGTCTGTGCATCGCACGCGCGATTTTGAAGGACGCGCCGATCTATGTCTTCGACGACAGCTTCTCTGCGCTCGACTTCCTGACAGAAGCGAACCTGCGCCGGAGCCTCAATGAGAAAATTCAGGGCAAGACCCAGATCGTCATTACCCAGCGCATCACCTCGGCTATGAACGCGGATCACATCTTCGTCATGGACCGCGGGCGGCTGGTCGATCACGGTGTACACGCGGAACTTTTGTCCCGCTGTAAGATCTATCAGGAGATCTACGCCTCGCAGACAGGAGGTGACGCGAAGTGAAGCAGGAACAGAAAAACCACGTTTCCGCCGACGCGCTTATTCAGCTGCTGAAGGGTGCGAAGTCCATCCGCTGGCAGCTTGCGCTTGGCGTGTTTATGAGTCTGGTGCTTGTTGTGTGCGCGCTGATCATCCCAACGCAGATGGGCGCGCTGGTGCAGATCCTGATCGATTATTTTGACGCGCCGGAGACGGGCGCGTCCGTGCTGGCGCAGCTCGCGCCGGGGCTTCTGGCGCTGGCCGGTGTGTATCTCCTGCGCGCCGCCATCAGCTACGGCAAAATGCAGCTGCTCAACCGCGCCGTCAGCCGGTATTTTACCTGCAATCTGCGCATCCAGATCTCCGACAAAATCCAGCGCCTGCCCGTCAGCTTTGTCGATCACACGCCCGTCGGCGATATTCTCTCGCGCATGACGGAGGACGTGTCCCGGATCGGCGGCTCCCTGCATACCGTGCTCGATACCATCACGGGCGGCTTTTTGCAGATCCTTGCCATCGCGGTCGTGATGTTTTTGCAGAACTGGCAGCTTTCGCTGGCCGTGATTGCGTTCATGCCGGTTTCCATCTGGCTGTCAGCAAAGATCGCGGGCCGGTCGGAAACGTATTTCCATCAGATGTTCAAGCAGTCCGGCGAGTTGTATTCCGTCGTGGAAGAAGCCTACACGAACTACGCGACGACAAAGGCTTATAATCTCGAGGAGCACTGCGCCAAACGCCACGCGGAGATCAACGATGCGCGCCGCGTCTCCGAGGCGAAAGCAACCTATCTCTCCGCCATCGTCCAGCCGGTCATTGCTGCGTCCAACTCGCTGGCGTATATCGCCATCAATCTGCTCGGCGGCTGGCTGATCGTGCGGCAGGGCGTTCCGGTGGGCGTGATTGTGACGCTGGTGCTGTTTGCACGGCAGTTTTCCGAGCCGCTCGAGCAGATCTCCAACGGCCTGAGTACGCTGCAGCAGGCCAAGGCGGCCGCCCGGCGCGTCGTCGATCTGCTGGAGCTGCCGGAGGAAGCGCCGATCGAACAAGCTCTTCCTGCGGGCGGAGACGGCAGCGTGGAGTTCCGACATGTGGATTTTGCCTATGAGCCGGATACCGAACTCATCCAAGATTTGAACCTGCATGTGGAAAAGGGCCAGCACGTCGCCATCGTCGGCCCAACCGGTGCGGGCAAGACGACGATTGTGAATCTGCTCATGCGGTTCTACGACGTCGATTCCGGCAGCATTCTGCTGAGCGGGCACGACATTGCGAACTATTCCCGCGCCTCTACACGCGACCGCTTCGGCATGGTGCTGCAGGACACATGGCTCTTCGGCGGCACGATCGCCGAGAACGTAGCCTTCGGCAAGCCGGACGCGACGCGCGAGGAAATTATCCGCGCCTGCGATGAGGCGTACTGCGACCATTTTATCCGCACGCTCCCCAAGGGCTACGATACCGTGGTCGGCAGCGATACCTCATCGATCTCCTCTGGCCAGAAGCAGCTGCTGACCATCGCGCGGGCGCTTCTCGCGCAGCGCGAACTGCTGATTCTCGATGAAGCGACATCCAATGTCGATACGCGTACGGAACTGCTCATCCAGAAAGCCATGGACCGCCTCATGCGCGGCAGGACCTGCTTCATCATCGCCCACCGCCTGTCCACGATCGTCGATGCCGACCTCATTCTGGTTCTGCGCGACGGCCGTATTGTGGAGCAGGGCAGGCACCGCGATCTGCTGGAGAAAAAGGGCTTCTATTACGAAATCTACAAGAGTCAGTACGATATCGCATAAAAAAACCCCGGACAGGCCAAAGCCCGTCCGGGGTTTTCTGAAAGCGCACAATCGTATAAAATGGCATGAACCATGGCGAAATTGTACCAGTAGAATGCACCAACCGCGTCCAAGCTATGCGCGCCGTTCCCTGCGGGCCAGATGCGCATAATAGCCAAGGCACAGCAGGACCTGCACAACGGTCGAGCAGGGGGTCGCGAGGCCGATGTAGAACAGGCGCACGTTCGGCAGCCGGGACATGGCGAACGACACGGGGATACGGACGCCGAACGCGCCCAGAATGCCCTGCGTCATGACAAAGACTGTCTTGCCGAGGCCGGAGAAATAGCCGACAAAGCAGAATAGGAATGAGGTCAGCAGACAGTCGATGGCGTAGGCCTTGAGATAGTCTGCCGCTTCGAGAATGACGGCATGGTCGTTTGCAAAAATTCCAGCGAGCAGATCGCCATGGAAGAAATTGAAGTAATACTAAAGCCTAATTAAAACAATTGATTATCCAACTACGCCGTGTAATGCTCTTTATCGTATCAGAGGTCAAGGTGCAAATGGTATCGCAAAGCCGATCTAC
>URAZ01000022.1 GCA_900545925.1 uncultured Eubacteriales bacterium
TTATCCCGTGCGAATTTTTCTAACAGATCCCGCTGATGCTGGATGCTGTTTGACTCTCCGGCACGCTCGTCCTCCTGACTGAGCCGCCCGTAGAGAATCGTATATTGTTGCTTCTGACTTGCCATCATAACCTCCTTTTCCGTGGGGCAAGCCGGTACGGTACGGCAAGTATACCGCAGCGGCTGCCACAAGTCTATCAGATTATTATGCGCTGTGCGCTTCCTTTTCCAGCTCCGCGTCGATGCAGGCAAGCAGTTTTTCCGTCGGCGTTGCGCAGGACTCTGCCGAAAATACAGACGTGATACAGAACCGTTTGCTGCCGATCAACATCTCGCGCTGTTTTGCGATGCAGTCTCCCTCTATACGTGTTGTTGTGTCCCGGAAAACAGTTGCAACTTCACCGCCCTCTGTTCTCCGAAGCTTTGCCTGCTCCGGTATATATCCGCCGAGAATACCGGTGTCCCGATAAATCTCCCAGTCCTTTTTCATAGGCTTCCTTTCTGCCTCCCACTGGAGGCTGTTTTTATAAGTGCTGTTCCATTGTCCAATCCACATGATCGTCCTCGGCATGGCCGAGGGCGGTTTTCTTTTGCCGGAGCTTTCTCCGGCGCTTGCTGTCGATATACGCTGGCATAGTCGTTCCGTCATGCACCTGTACATCGTCCGTCATCTGCTCCACAGCACGGCCAAGGCGCACAGCGCCGCGCACAAGATTACTGCCGTAATCGAGATCCACGCGCACAGGTGAATTTTCTTTCTTTTTGTTCCGGTTTTGTCATTGAGGTTCGATTTTTTACATGGTATAATTTATGAAATACAGTTTGACAAATTGAAATTTGAGAGGTCAAAAATGCAGACGATTCAGTTAAAAGCAATGACAAGAGAGCTATGTCACGAACTATACAGGCACTGGACGAATGACGCATCCATCTATATGGACATGCGCTTATTCCGCCCCTATGTTTATGACGAAGTAGCGGTAAACCGATATTTTGATGCAAAGGGGCAGGATGCTTCGCGCAGGTTGTTTGCAATCATGCTTGGAGATACTGTGGTTGGAGAATTGCAGCTGAAGCAGATAGAGCATGATAAAAAAGAATGCACGCTGAGTATCCATATGCAAAACGACGCGGTAAAGGGAAAAGGATATGGAACGCAGGCAGAGCGTCTGGCAGTAAAAATCGCTTTTGACGAGTTGGGAATGGCTGCTGTGAACGCAGATACCGTGATGAAGAACACCCGAAGTCAGCGCGTGCTGGAAAAGGCGGGCTTCCGCTTTGTCGGAGAAGATGGAGCATTCAAATACTACCGTATCGAGCGGTAAATTTAGGTAAATTTGGGTTTTCACATTCTATACGCACCTGCATACCTATATTCCATTTGTAAAAGTGGGTACGGGCTTCTGCCCGATTTGAGGCATTTGGCAGGGAGCCGGTGGACCGGCGACTAGCCATATGCGATGCTGGCTCCTTCGTCGGCACAAGCTCCATATCCCTCGCCCCGCCGCAAGCGGCAGGTCTCGTCCATTCCGCTGCGCCTCCTCTCAAAATTGCAATCGCGTTGCTGGATTGCGATTTTGTATTTTTTGCACACGTCGGCGCAACGTTGGTTTTTGCTATGCCATCGCGCACGCACTCGCTGTCGGGGCAGAAAGCCGCACACAGCGGCGACACGCGCCTCACGGTGCGGTGCAGGCGTTCGGCACACCCGCAGGGTCGATTGTGCCGATTGTTTTCATGGGTGGAAAATCGGCACTATCGGCACGTTTGAGCGAAATCCACCGCTTGCCGTTGCTGCGGTACGTCTCTGCTAAAACCCCGTTTTCTCTTAGAGCCGCAACGCTTTCCCGTACCAGCCGGGTAACCTTTTTGGGCGTGATGCCGAGGCTACCGTCAGGGTCGATCTTTGCGGACAGTGCCGATGGTGAGCCGAGATATGTAGAATCGGCACGGAGCAATTCAGAGAGAAGTTTTGTGAGTTGAAGCGTTGAAATCTTAGAGGCACTGCTGCAAGTTTTGCTGTCCTCAAGCAGTTTCCAGACGTGATCTTCCTCTCCGAATTCCAGTTTTAACGTGCGATCTGCGATGTCCCGCCCGGTGCAGTGCAACGAGGCAATGTTGGCAAGTCTTGAATTCTTTTGCAGGACGAAAGTTGAATCTGCCGCGCCGCTTAAACCCGTCGAGCCGGAAATCATGTTCATAGGATCATCGTCGTGGAGCTTGCGCAGATGGTGGATCAACAGGATTGCGATGTGCCGCCTGTCCGCAAGCTGTTTCAAAAGCCCGATGTCCTGATAGTCATTCGCGTACAGATTGCTGTCGTTTCCGGCGCTCCGAACGCGCTGTAAAGTATCGATCACAACCAATTTTGTATCGGGATGCTCGGTCAAAAATTGCTCGATCTGCTGTTCCAATCCGTGCTTTAATGTGTCAGCCATGATCGCAAAGTGCAGCGTCGGCGGGGCATCTTCCGTCAGGTCAAAGAGTCGCGTCTGGATACGCTGGAACGAATCTTCAAGACTGAGATACAGCGCTTCTCCCTGCGTTGTTGCAAAATTCCAGAGTGCCTGTCCCTGCGCGACGCATAAGCAAAGCCACAAGGCCAGCCACGACTTGCCGATCTTCGGCGCGCCTGCGAGGATATGCAAGCCCTCCGGAATGAGTTCGTCCACCAGAAAGTGCGTCGGTTCGTATGTCCTGTTTTGCAGATCTTCCGCTGTGATGGTTTCCAGTTTGGTCATTTTTTCACTTCCTTTCCGTTTGCTATTGACATTCTGTGTTGCATGATTTAGACTTATAATTATCAAATAGATTTGTTTTCTAATTTTAGACTAACATAATCTCAAACTATTGTCAAGACTAATTTATAATATAAATTTCTATAAATCTATTTTGAGGTGCAGTCATGTCTGATTTTCAGTGCAAATTTTATCTTCTGGACAGCAGCGAAACCCTGATGTATAGCAACGACGATTTTCGTTCGTCTACAAAAATAGCAGACCGTCCGTTTCCGGACAGCCTGCTGTCGTTTGTATATTATGACGTGAATCAATGGGAACCGCGCTTCCATGAAGCGGAGCGCTCGTTGATAAAGTTTTACCAGACACGGGACACAAAGTGCCTGAAGCCAGTACAAGAACTTCTGGACGACTTCAAGGACGAGCATCCGTATTTTTTCTACCTGTGGCTGGATTGGAGCAACCGACTGAAGCAGGCGACGCCGGATTGCAAAAATCCGACGAAGCTGTTGCCGCACAAAGAACTGGCGCACGTCCCAAGCAACCTTGCGACCATGCAGCAGCAAATTCTGCGCCTGTTCCAGACGGTTCTGGACGCGAGTATTTCGGATATTGACTTTTCCATCCGGATGCAGGCGTATGAGCAGGCGCCGTCCTTGCAGAAATTCGACTTCCAGCCGATGAAGATTTCGTTCGAGTTTGTAGAGGAGAAACAGTTCGCTGAGGTGCTATATCCACAAAATATGTACGACCTGATCGACTTTTCTCTGCGCAAGTGCGTTCAGGAAAAAATCATGATGCGCACCTGCAAAAACTGCGGCAAATATTTCGCGCTCACGGTTCACGGCAGCACGGAATATTGCAGCCGCGTGTTCGACAGCCGCGGGCGTACCTGCAAAGAGGTCGGCGCGATGCGGCAGTATATGCAAAGCCATGCGCAGGACGAACTGCTGAAAATCTACCGCCGCGAGTACAAGCGCCGCTTCGCATGGATCCGTGCGGGCAAAATCTCTCAGGAAGCGTTCTCGGCTTGGAGCAAGGAAGCGCAGAAGGAAAAGGAGAAGTGTGAGGCAGGGGAAATCTCACAGTGGGAATTTGCACAGTGGCTGAAACGGTAATGTCAATATATAAAATCCCCCGCGCTAATGATTTGCGCAGGGGATTTTATATCTGAATATTGCATCCAGACCCTACACGGAACAAATTTAGGGCAGGGTATTTTTGCGTTTTACTTGCTCAGAGCTCAAACCAGCGGATCTCGTTTGCCGCAAGGGACAGCGGGAGATGTCTGCCGTCTGTGGTATGCACCTCCGTCGTCTGCGGCTCGTAGGTGTTGTTCACCACGCAGTATTTTCCGTTCTGCGGGTAGGCGTGCACCTCGACACAGTAATTTTCCGAGAACCACGTATGCAGCATCGACTCGGCATGGCTGCTCCACAAAATTGCGCGGTGCAGGAGTCTTGCGTTTTCAAAGCTGTACGGCAGGCCGGACAGGTAGACTGCGCGCCCCTTGCCGTATTCGTGTACGGCCATCTGCACCTCTTTTTCACGCTGCACGAGAATTTCCGTGCCGTCCAGCGCATAGATGTTCTTTTTGCCCTCGCCGAAGTTCACCTCGCCTGCGCAGTCGGCCAGAATGAAATGGTTCGGATGTTCGTCCCAGTTATACTTGTCATAGCCGAGCGTGAAGCCCGTCTCCTTCTCCACGCCGAGCACCGAAGCCAGCTGGAGATAGTGTCCCTGATACTGGTGGCCGGACGGCTCGCCGATACCGATCAGGCCGCCGCCCTCGGCGACGAAGCGGCGGATGGCCGCAGAAACGTCCGCGTCCTCCCATGCTGTGCCGCCGGTGTGCGCCGTGTCGCCGTCGCCGATGTTGAGCAGCACGTCCACACCGTGCAGTGCGTCGGGGTTCTCCTTCAAATCGTCGAAGCTGAGGAACCGCACGTCGAACGCCGCGCCGGAAAGCGCCTCAATGACACCCGCATAGGAATAGTTCTGTTTCTGATAAAGCGCGTGGTGTACCATATGGCAGCCCCATGCGCGCATCTTTCCCCAACAGTTCAGAACGGCCACGGTCTTGAAGCAGTACGGCGTCGTGCCCTTTACGTTCTTATACAGCTCTCGGAACTCATGACAGACGCTTTCGACGTAGTCGATGAAGTCCGGGAACTGGCACGCCAGCTTCAGATAGCCGCCGTAGCCGATGCGGTCGATGGGCTTTCGGAGGATGGCGCGCCGCGCCGTGACCCAGTTTTCCTTCGCCTCGCGCACAGGGTCGCCGCCCGGATGGAACGTATCCGGGAAGAAATACGGTAGAAAGCGGCCCTCGGTATAGCGCACGCCGGGAATGTCGGCGATCAGGCGGAGCGTCGAGCCGTTGCCGACGGAGCCGACCACGCTGTCAAGGCCGATGCTCGCGAACTCCGGCATGAACGGCTCCGTGCCGATCCAGTGATCGCCGAGGAACATCATGGCCTCCTTGCCCAGCTCGTGCGTGATGTCCACCATCTCCTTGGCAAGCTTTGCGACCTCGCGGCGCTGGAACGCCTGAAAATCCTTGTATTCTTTGCTTGGCACGCGGTACTGGTTGTTGTAATAGCCCTGATCGATGATATACTCGGGCCGGAATCTGTATCCGACCTCTTTTTCAAACTGCCCGAGAATATACGGCGAGACGGACGCGGAATAGCCGTACCAGTCAACGTATTTTTCCCGGCAGAGCTCGTCAAAGACGAGCGTAAACTGGTGGAAGAACGTTGTGAAGCGCAGAACATCCACATAGTCGTGCTCCCGGATGAAGCGCCGCAGGCGCTCCATGGTAAAGGCGTGCGTTTTCGGCTGGCGCACGTCGAAGGTGATCTGGTGCTCAAAGTCCTTCCAGCCGTTCGTCACGGCGTTGTACATATGCACCGGATCCCAGATGAGGTACGCGAGGAAGCTCACCGTGTATTCGTGATACGCCTCCGGCGCGTCAAGGATGACACAGCCGCTTTCCGCGTCATAGCGCCATGCCTCCAGCGGAATCGGCGTTCCCGTGCTGCGGTCGACGACCTCCCACCAGCGGCGGATATCGTCGCGCGTGTTGACCTGCATCAGCTCCGGGCTGATGCCCTTCATGAGCGGAATGGCCAGAGGGCCATCCTGTGCGGTGTAAAAGCCCGTCATGATGTAGCACTGCTGCACCTCCTCGGGGTGCGCCCTGGCCCAGTCGTTATCCTTGCGGGTCGTGTAATAGGTGGCGTAGACCTTTGCGCCCGTATCGCGCAGCTGCTGCGGAAAATCCGTGCCGTCGCAGTCGCGGATGGCGTCCGCGCCCCAGCGCTTCATGATCTCCAGCGTCTGCGGCACCACGTCCATATCCGTCGGGATTGTCACGCGGCCGGTCAGGGGTCTTGTATGTCGGGTTTGATCGTCCATCGGCAGATCCTCCTTTCTCCTTGTTCAAGGCGAAGCGTTTGATTTGTATTTTTCAGATACCAGCTTCCGGCTCGTTTGGCGTGCAGTCGGAGCGTGACACAGCCTGTGGCTGTCAGCTCTGCGGATACGATCAGGCCGTTTTCCACGCGCAGACCGCGAAAGGCACACGTGCGCCAGTCCGCTGGAATCACCGGGAAGATCTCGATCTCTCCGTTTTGACTGTACAGCAGCATTTCGTTGACTGCCTGTACGGAGAGACAGTTTGCTTCCAGCGTAAACGGCCGGTACTGAAACTCGCTCAGGCCGGTTTTCCGGAAATCGCCGTTCAGATGAAATCCGTTCGGGCTGAGAAACGCATGATAAAATTGCCGCAGCGCTTGGACAGCTCCCTCCGCATCTCGCTGCACGATCTTCAGCAGCGCGAACCACACGAACGAAAAGCCGACCCACTGGCTCGTTCCGAGCGATTCCAGCTGCGCGATGGTGCGGTCTATGCACGCCTTTTCCTGCGGCGTTTTCCCGCTGATCTGCCGGAGCGGATAGATCGCCAGCGCATGCGAAAAATGGCGGTGGCTTTCACGGACAAATGCGTCCTTCGCGTACATGAGCGCGCCGTTTTCCTCTGCAGGCAGCTGCGGGAGCCTGTTCAACTGGCTGCGCCAGACGGTCTGCGGCTCGCCGAGCAGTACGGACAGCTCGATCAGCCGTTCATACAGATCCCGTAGCAGCGCCAGATCATAGCTGCTGTTTGGTGTCAGCCATGCACGCGGCGAATCGTCATAGATCTCCGGCGAGGATGACAGCGGCAGCGCCAGCGTTCCGTCCGCCGTCTCACAGAGCAAGCCGCGGATGCAGCGCTCACATTCCAGATACAGCGGCCACACGCGCCCGCGTAAAAATTCCGGATCTCCGGTGATCCGATAATGCTCGTAGAAAAGCCGGCACAGCCAGATGGAATTGGTCGGGGACAGCGAATACATCGGCCAGCCGCCAAGCGGGCTTCCGTCCAGCGCCATGACGCCCGGATAGCACATGCCGTCCGTCTGATAGAATTCTGCGGCGAAGCGCTTCGCCGCCGGAAGCAGCGTCCACAAATGATCCAGAAACGCCTCGCCCTGCGGCAGATGGTTGGAGGTCAGGTAAGCAGCATAGGTAAACTGTGTGTTCAGATCGTTGTGATAATCGCCCTTCCATGGCGGCAGAGCGCTTTGATCCGCCGTCCAGACGCCCTGAAGCGGCATCGGCGCATGCCCTGGGCGCGAACCCGCGCCCAAAAATACGTGCCGCGGTACCAGAGCTGCTCCAGCGCGTCGTCCGGAAGCATGATGGCGCTCTGCGCCCAGAATGCGCACCACCACGCCAGATGCGCGCGGCGCAGCCGTGCAAGCGAGGCATCAGACTGCGTCAGAAGCGCTTCGCATGCCGTGCGTGCGCCCTGCGCAGAGGAAGCCGTCTGTACCGTGATAAGCAGGCGCTTTCGTCCGTTCCGGACTGTGCTGCGGCTGAGCAGCGCGTAATATCTCCCGCCGGATATTTTTTGCGTAAAGCCCTGCACCCCATCTTGGTCGATCCGCTCCGGCGGCGGATAGCCAAGCGCGGAAAGCGGACGGCACAGCGGGTCGGCAGGGCCTTCCGATGCACCGGCATACGGCGGCGGCTTCGGCACGAAGCGTACCGGCAGCGTCGTTTCCAGCTCCACGACCAGCAGCGGCGTGGTCGCGGCAAGCCAGACGCGCAGCCGGTGCGCGCCGCTTTGCAGCTCCGCTGTCGCGTCCTGCAGGGAAAGCCGCGCGGAATATGCCTGCTCCGGCAGCCCAGCCAGCTCAAACGCCCCGACGGGCAGCTTTGTCGGCGCTGCGCAGGCATATGGCGCGTCAAACAGCGCCTGAAGCTCCGCCCAGCTCTGCTGCCGCACCAACCGGCACATCGTCTGATACGTGAAATCAGGCCGCTTTGTCCGCAGCGCAGGCGTCAGATCCCACAGTCCCGCCAGGTCCATGGAAAACCGCAGCGCGTGCAGCGGCCCCCAGATCAGGCAGCCCATGCCGCCGTTTCCGAGTGGAAGCCCCTCGTCCCACGAGGGAATCGGCCCGTTCAGACAGATATCATGCTTCATATGCGGTCAATAATAGGCCGAAAGGCCAAGCGAAGCGCGGTCAAAGGTCTTTTTACCTTCATTGATGTGATAGGGGAACGAATTGTGATAATAGTTCTCCGGTGGGAATTCCCTGCGGAAGATCAGATAGCGCGTATCCGGAGCAGTCTCAAACGAGAGGATCTTCCCATCCAGTGTAAACGCAGCCTCCGTATGTCCCGTCCGGATGCAGACCGACGCAGTCCACGGCAGGCACACGCGGCACAGCCCGCCGCGCGTGCTCTCCACAGCGATGTAGCGGATATCGCCGTTTGCGCACTCGCTGGTCACGCGGAAGCCATCCTCCGCACAGAGCGTAAACATGGCGGTGCGCGCTTCCGCAAGCGCGGGGAACACATAGATCACGCCGCCGCGGGACTGCAGCAGCAGCTCCAGCGTTCCCGCGAACAGATTCGCTGCCGCTTCAAAATAGCAGTGCAGGAACCACTCCGAGGGGATCTGTGTCCGGTTTCCGAAGGCTTTTTCGTGCATCTGCTCCCACTGGGTCGCGGTGATCTCCCGCGGTAGAATCTGCGGGCGGTCGACGGCCGACCACTGCTGCGCCTGCGTGATATCGGCAAAGTGCATCAGACTGTTTGGGAACAGCTGATAGGACGAAATGAAGTGGTGCAAAATCCGCTCTGCGTCCTCACGCATACCGAGGCGCGCCGCCGTCTCCGGCGAAGGCGTGTGCCCGCAGCAGCCGAGCTTCCCGATCTGATAGACATCACGGTCAAATACGACGCGCGCCGTATTTCGCATGATCGCAAACAGGCGGCTGCCTGCGTCGTCCAGACCGATCCAGCCGGACGGCCAGACGGGAGCAAGCAGCGCGGCGGGAAACGGCGAGAGCGGATACTCGCCCTGCGCATACTGTACGGGCGCGTGGCTCCACGTCTGTCCGACGCAGAAAATTTCAAGCGCCTCACCATTATGCAGCACAGTCTCCGTTTGCAGCGGCGGCAGGCGATCCAGTACAGCCTGATAGCCCGCCGCGTCCAGATCAAGCGCATATGCGTCGTTGAGCGTCAGCAGCGCATGGAATAGCGCGCGCAGCAGCACCTGATCGACAAGATTCTGTTCGAGATTCCAATAGCTTTCAAAGGCAGTCGAGCCGCCGCGAAGCTGCAAAACACCGCCGCGAAGCTCCAGTAGATTCTGATAAAATTCCGCGCACGCCGTCATGACGGGCAGCGCACGTTCACGCAGGAAGACCTCGTCCGGCTGATAGCGGACGCGGCGATAGAAATCCAGCGCGATCTGCGCGCCGACGCTGAGGTTGCGGACAGTATCCGGTTCGATCGCCTGAAAGCCGTTCAGGTTGGAAATGTCGGAGTAAAACGCACCCTCCACGCCAAAAAGCCGCTTCGCGTCGGCAATCGCGTGCGGGAGCATGCGGAACCGGTAATCCAGATAGTTTTCACACAGCTCGCCGTGTCCGACGGCGTACAGTCCCCAGTAATTCTGCTGGTGGTTCCAATGGTAGAAATGGCCCCAGTTCCGCGCGTCGCGGAACCAGCCCCAGAGCCCGGCAAACGTCAGAGGATTTTTTCCGCGGTTTCCGCAGCCCATCTGGTACAGGTGCAGATAGCAGAGGTTTTCCAAATAGTCGTTCTCCTGCAGATGGAGAAAGCTGCGGCTCCAGAAATCCTGCCAATACCGGCAATGCGTCTGCCATAAAGACGGCGCGTCCTTTGCCGCTGTCAGCGCGGCCAGCGTATTTTCCCGCACAGATGCCTCCGCGCTCGCCCGTGCCGCCAGATATAAGGTCAGGCGGTGACGCTTCTGCTTTGGAAAGCGGCAGCATACCGCGTGACTGTTCAGCTGCTCTGGCTCCCCGCCGCAGGATACGGCCAGCGCCGTGCGGCAGCGGCGAAGTGCCTGCGTGACGAGCAGCGCGTCCCGATTGGCCTCCGCACGGACGCAGTACAGGTTTTTATCGTGGATATCCAGAATCTGCTCATAGTGGTGGAAGAAGCTTGGACTGGGCCATTTATCGATCTGAATTTCCAGTGCAGCCTCCTCGGTCTGCTCGATCTCCAGCTCCAGAACCAGAACATCCGGCTCACGCGGCGCATACAGCTTCCAGCTTGCTTCGGCAAACGGCGTTTTCGCGCGGCCCTCGATGGAGGCGGTCGACAGGATCAGCCGCTGCTCAAACGCTTCGAGATAGACCCAGTCGAAAATTGGAAGCGTAGAGCGGATGCTCAGGTGTCCGCAGGAGACCGGCGCGGTCTGGCGCTCCTCCGCCTCCCATGCCCATGCCTGCATGGCCCCGTCCGGCGCGTAATCCAGTGCGTCGGCGTGGTTGACCGTCAACTCCAAACCGTAGGCGGTCTGGTACAGAAGCCCGCCCGCGTCGCCGGTTCCGACCGGCACGCCGTCATAGGGCCGAAGCGCCGGGCGGCGATAGACCAGATCGTGTCGCCTCAGATAGCGGCACGGATCGGTCATCGGGCCGTGGTCGTCATAGTGAATGGCCTGATACATATGGATCCTCCCTGCGTCTCAGCCCTTGATGCCGCCGATGTTCGTCCCGCGGAGCAGCTGCTTCTGCCCGATGAGAAACAGCAGAATCGTCGGGATCAGCGCCAGGATCAGCGCCGCGAACAGCGCGCCCCAGTCGGTCGCGTAGCGCTGCTGCTCATAGAGCGTTGCGAGGCCGATAGGCATGGTCTTCTTCGTCTCATCCGTCAGCATGATGAGCGCAACAGGGAATTCGTTCCACGCGCTCATTGCCGTGATCATGCAGACCGTCACAATGCCGGGCTTTGCCATCGGAACGATCACATTGCGCAGAACGCCGAAATTCCCGCAGCCGTCGATCATGGCGGCCTCCTCATAATCCTTTGGAATGGAGCTCATAAAGCCGGAAAGGAGAAAAATTGCAAACGGGAACTGCATCGTCGCGTACAAAACGCCAAGAGCCAGCCGGTTGTTAAGCAGATGCAGATCCTTCATCTGCAGAAACAGCGGGATCATGATATAGGTCGCCTGAATGAAAATCGCCGCCATATACATCCCGAGGATCTGCTTGGAGCCGAAAAAGCGGTACCGTGCCAAACAGTAGGAGCACGGGATCACGCACAGCACGAGCACAACCACGCTGACGCCGACGACAAACAGCGAGTTCCAGATATTGTCCAGCAGATGCGATTTTTCAAATGCGCGCACATAATTATCCCATTCCAGATGGGAGGGCAGCGTAAACGCGTCCGCGAGGAATTCCGTATTGGTTTTGAAGGAGGAATAGAGGTTCCAGAGCAGTGGAAAGAGCATCGTAACGGAGATCGCGATCAGAAGAAGCCGCGTGATCCATTTCCATGCCGCCGTTTTTAAAAGGCCCTGTTCGTTGCTTGTCATACATTTACCTCCTCGGAGCCAGAAAGTCTGCGGGAGATCAGGGAAAGCACAATGGAGATCGCAAGGGAGAACACGGAGATCGCCATTGCGTAGCCGAAGTTGCCGTTTACAAAGCCCTGCTCATACATATATTTCAGTAGAACCGTCGACGCGCCGTTCGGTCCGCCGCCGGTCATGACCTGCGAGAGCACAAAGCTCAGCACGAGCGTGCCGGACATGGCCAGAACGAACGTGATGCCGATGATGTTTTTCATCAGGGGAATCGTGATGCTGATGAATTTCCGGGTGCTGGACGCGCCGTCCAGCGTGGCGGCCTCATAGATCTCCGGCGAAATGCCGTCCATGGCCGCGATGTGCATGATCATATAATAGCCCGTGGCCTGCCATACGAGCGCGATGGCAATGCACCAGAGCGCCGTTCTGGAATCGCCTGCCCACGGCAGAACGAATTGTCCGAGACCGATCTTCTTCATCAGCGAGGTCAGCAGGCCCATCGTCGGGTGGAAGACGAACGACCAGATAATTCCCACGACCGTCATGGAAACCAGATTGGGAAAGTAGAGCACCGTCCGGTAAAGGCCGCGCTCGGGCAGCTTGGACTGGTGGATGACAAATGCCAGGATCAGCGCAAGCGCGATCGTCACGACCGGCACAACGGCCAGCAGCTTGAACGTATTTCCGAGCGCCTGCAGAAACGACTTGTCGCGGAACATATACGTATAGTTTTCCAGTGCACAGAATTTGGGGTTCAGGCTGAGCGCGGTGGCGTTCGTAAACGACAGCAGGCAGGCGCGGATCGTCGGGAGGATCGTAAAAAACAGCGTCAGGATCAGCGCCGGAAGTACGCAGACGCAGATAAAGCCGGCCGGATTCCGCCGCCTGCGCGCGGCCTTCCGCATTTTTTTCGGCATATAATACACCTCTTTCTGAAAAGGGCCCCGCTGAGGCTGAACCCAGACTCAGCGGGGCCGGTGATAACGGAGGATCTTCTTTTATCTGGCTGCGTTGACCTCGGCGATGGCTTCTTCCACACCGGCAGCCCACTGCTCAGGCGTCATGGTGCCGTTCATCACATCGGACAGCGGATTGAAGACCATGTCGCTGACGGAAACCTTCGTGCCCTCGGGCAGCGCGGCAAAGCCGAACACCATGCTCTTGCCATGCTCATAGACCACGTTCATGTTGTAAACGCCGGGCGTGAGGTACTCTTTGGCCCATTCGGTCGCGGCCTTCAGCGCGTAGATGCCGCCGGACTTTTCCGCAAACAGCTTGACGGAATCCTCTGTGTAGAGGAAGCGGAGGAATTCCTTCGCCAGCTCGGGGTTCTTCGCTGCGGCGGGGATCGAGAACTGCTCCACGCTGGTCATGACGTAGGGCTGGTCGCCCTTGCTCAGAACCGGTGCGTGCCACAGGCCGAACTCAAAACCGTCGGCGCGGGGCGCGTCCTTCATTTCGTTTTCCATCCAGTTGCCGTTCGGGATAAACAGCGCCTTGTTCATCATCATGTCCGTCTGCGACTGCGTGTGGTTCAGCGCGACGGTGCCTTCCATCAGATAGCCGTCCGTGGAGATCTTCTGGATGTTCTTGAGAACCTCCAGCACCTCGGGCTTGGAGAAGGAGCCTTCCACATAGTTCTGGATATCCTTGAGCGTATCCAGACCGGCGGCGGAGCCGATTGCCGGCCAGAGGACGGATTCAATGTAGCCGGGGTAAATGCCCTGATAAGTGAACAGCGCGATGCCTTCCTCCTTGGCCAGATCGCCCAGCGCGAAGAAGTCGTCCCAGGTTTCCGGCAGCTCCCAGCCCTTTTCGGCAAAGAGCGTCTTGTTGTAGACAAGGCCCATCGGAGAGGAGTTGAACGGGGCGAGATAAATTTTGCCGTCTCCATAGGGCGAGCACTTGGAGGTCTCCAGAATGCCGTCCTGCACAAGCTCCTTCAGCGGCGTGCCGCCGTCCAGACCCGGCTCATCGAAGAAGTCGGTCAGCTCGAGCAGCGCGTTTTCCTTGATGAGCGAAAGCAGAACGCCGGTCTGGTCGTTGTCGTTCATGGAGATAAAGTCGGGATACTCGCCGGAGACGATCTGCGGACGGATGATATCGCCGATGGTCGGGCTGATCTGCATGTTGACCTTTACGCCGGGGTAGGCCGCTTCGAAGCGCGCGACCATCTCGTTCCAGTAATCAGGGCCGTAGCCGCCCTCGAAAATGGCGATGTTCAGTTCCTTATTTTCAAATCTGTCGGCGGGGCTTGCCTCTGCCGGGGTTTCCTCGACGGGCGCCTCGTCCGTCTTGGTTTCGGGGGCCGTTTCAGCGGGGGTGGACTGTTCCGGCTGAACCGGAGTCTTGGCCTCCTGCTTTGCGCATCCGGCAAATACGCCGATGAGCAGCAGAGCAGCCAGCAAAATCGCAAGAATCTTTTTCATTGTTACCTCCTGATCTGTTTTCAGGTTCTTGGAACCCTTTGATGGTTTTATTATATCGGCCGAGCTGCGAACCGAACATACAGAAAATTTACAAAAGCCTGAAGGATATTGACTTTTTGCCGAAGATGTGCTTTTTTAGAAATAGATTGGATGGAGGGGACTGCCATGAAAAAATCCGCGGCCCGACGTTTTTCTGTTGTGCGCACACTGCGTCATGTGCGCATCCGATACCGCCTGCTTGCCTCGTTCCTGCTGCTGTCGCTGGTGCCGGCGCTCTGCGTCGGGCTTTACGCCTCCGGCGTCTACGCGCGGGCCATGTCCGGCAAGCTCCGGCAGTCGGCGGAGCAGTCCGCGTATCTGCTGAATGAGAATTTCATCACGGAGCTGAACAAATTCCGCGGCTATCTGAACACCATTTCCGTCACGGACGCAGTGCAGAACGCGCTGTCCGCGCAGCAGGAGTCAGCGTTCACGCTCGACGCCGAAAGCGTGAACGAGATCGCGGACGCGCTGCGGATGATCCCGTTCCAGTCCACCTATCTCAAGAATATCCGCGTGGTCGACCGCGATCACAACATTCTGTATGATCTCGGCTACGACGATATTTCGCGTGAGCGCTTCGCCGAGGTGCTGCGCGTGATCGACGAAACCGTCGGGTATGATTCCCTGCAATATATCCGGACCTACCGCAACTATGACAAGATCGTGCTGGGCAGAAAAATATACAAATTCGGAAGCGTCGAGCGGCCCATCGGCTACATTCTGGCCTACATCGACGAGAGCTTTGTCAGCGACGCGCTGCTTGCCAACGTTTCGTTCGGCGCAGGCTCCAACGTTATGCTTCTGAATGAAGCCGGTCAGGTCATCTCCTCGCAGGATAAAGCCCTGCTTGGCTCCGGCTATCTGGACAGCGGCACGTTTGCTGAGCTCCGCGCCTCCGCACAGGCCGCTGCCGGTCAGACCGTCTCCGCGCCGATCCTCGCGGGCGGCGTACAGGCGCTTTCGATCTCCGTTTATGACCGTGAGCTGAACAGCTATCTCGTCATTACCATTCCGCAAAGCTATTTTACGGAGGAAACACGGCAGATCAACCGCTCCCTGATTCTGGTCTGCGTCCTGCTGATCGTGCTGAGCCTGCTCTGCACGACGGTCGTATATTCCAGCATCATGCAGCCGATCAACCATATGGTTGCCATGTGCAACATCACGTCGGACGCCGATCTGGATAAATCGATCGACGACCAGAGCAAGGACGAGCTGGGCTTTCTGGCCCGCACCATCGACAATATGATCGCGGAGATGAAGCAGCTGGGCATCCAATACGCTGCGGATCAGCGGCAGAAGCGGAAGCTGGAGCTGGAAATGCTGCAATATCAGATCAATCCGCATTTCCTGTTCAATACGCTGGGCAGCCTGCGGTTCGTCGCGCAGCTCAACGACGTGCCGGTGCTGGAGGAGGGAATTTCCTCGCTGTCCTCGCTCCTGCGCCATTCGCTGGTCAAAAAGCAGGAGCTGATCCCAATCTCGGCGGAGATCGAAAACCTGAGGAACTATTTCACGCTGCAAAAAATCCGCTATGCCGGAATGTTTGAGGTGGAATACCGGCTTGAGCCGCAGACGCTCGGCTGCGAGATCCCGCGCTTCACGCTCCAGCCGCTGGCGGAGAACGCCATCATACACGGAACGGCGGACGGCCGGTGCATTACCATTACCGTGGAGAGCCGGTTCAAGGGCGCGGATATCGAGCTGCTCCTGCGCGACAACGGCTGTGGCTTTGACATGGGCGGCTCTGCGGAAAAGGCGGCGGAGCGGTTTTCCGGGATCGGCCTTTCCAACGTGGATCAGCGGCTGCATCTGCATTATGGAAAGGGCTACGGCCTGCAGGTCACAAGCAGCCCGAATACGGGAACCTGCTGCCGGATTCTGCTCCCGCAGCGCATCTGGAAGGAGGAATCGAACGGTGTATCAGGTTCTGCTGGTTGACGACGAGCCCATTCTCCAGCTTGGTATCCGGAGAATGCTGGAGGGTGCAGCAGACTATCAGATCTGCGCCTCAGCCCGCAACGGCGAGGAGGCACTGCAGTATTTGCAGGCGCATCCCGTGGATATTGTCATGACCGACCTGAAAATGCCGGTCATGGACGGCATCACGCTCATCAAGGAGCTCAAGCGCCGCCAGCTGCCGGCGCCGGTCATCGTCTTGAGCAATTACTCAGATTTTGAGCTTGTGCGCGAGGCGCTGACGGAGGGAGCGTCCGATTACGTTCTGAAGCTGGATCTGACGGCGCAGACGCTTCTGAAGCATCTGGACAAGCTCGCGGCAAACCTGAACGCGGTCCGCCGGACACGGGGGGAGCAGCTTCCGCCGCAGGAGCAGGGCGAGTTGCTGCAATCCCGCCTGCGCACATTTTTTCTGGAATTGCAGACCGCGGACGACCATATCCCCGACCTTCCGCCCGGGCTCCGGCCCCCGTTTCTGGTATTCACCGTGTATTTTCAGGATGACGCGATCAAGCCCGGCCGCCTGCGGCGCGTGCTGCCGCACATGGAATCCGTGCTTCGCGCGTTTCTGAGCGATATGCACATCCAGCCTGTGATCCTGCATCACAATGCGCTCCTGTGTCTGGCCTCCACAGCCTGCGGCGCGGAGGGCCTGCAAAATCAGCTCCGCCTGCTTCAGCGGCAGCTTGCCACGTTCTTTTCCGCCGCGCCAGTCATCTGCTTCTGCGCAAACGTCGGCGATCTGCCCTGCGCAAAGGAGGCGTCTTCGCGCTGCGCTGCTGCGCTTGCGCTTCGCTTTCACGGAAGCGAAGCGGCTGTGATCCATGCGGACGCGGTCAGCCCTGCGCATTCACTCCAACAGGCCGAGATCGCGGCGCTTCTGAATCAGATTCTGGACGTGCTGCACGCGGGAAAAACGGAGGACGCGCTGGCAGCTGCGCATACGGAATTTCTGCGGTGGCAGCAGCTGCTTCTGGAGCCCGCCTGTGCAAAACGAACCTGTCTGCGGATTCTGGATTCCATTCGATATTCTGTCGCCTCCGCTGAGGTGCCGGAGCAGTTCCTGAAGGAGCAGCAGGCAGTAGAAGCGGCGGCAGGCATATGGGAGCTGGAGCAGCATTTTTCGGACGCGCTGACCCTGCTCGCCCAATGCAAGGGGCGGCCGTTTGAGGCGCACAAACGGGAGGTGCAGGAGGCGCTGCGCTATCTGCACACGAACTATACGGAGAAAATGACGCTGGACTCGCTGGCCGACGCGACGTGTCTGAACCGCAGCTATCTGTGCCGCGTGTTCAAAAAGGACATGGGCGTCAGCATTTTCAGCTATCTGAACGAGCTGCGGATGAAGCGCGCCGCCGAGCTTTTGCTCCAGCGCAGCGACCGGTATATCAAGGAGATCGCAGCAGAGGTCGGCATCGACGACCCATTTTACTTTACACGCCGCTTCAAGGAATATTACGGCGTGTCACCAAAGGAATATATCGAGCAAAATAATCAATAAGCAGCAAAAGCAGCAGAGAGGCCAATCGCTTCTCTGCTGCTTTTATAAAGTCAAAATTGTTCAGCGTTTTGAAAAAATGTTCTATGGAATCTATTTGTTTTTCAAGATAAAATGAGAATGAACAGGCGATTATGATACGTAGAGAATGGAGGTTTTTATGGCAAGAGCACACAAACAAAGAATCCTGATCGCAGTCATTGCTTTATGTTTGGCCGCAATCGTTATTTATGCTATTTTCTCCGGAAGCAATCAGTTTTCTTTAACAGTCGGTGGAAGGAAAATAACAAAAGACGAACTATCATTTTTCTTTGACCAGGAAAAAACGCAACATATACATATTATTCATCAACATACGGCGTCACAAACTTTGATGGTCCATTCTGGAAAACAGAATTTGATGGAAAAACACCGCTTAAATATGCGCAGGAGCGGGCACTCACAAAATGCTATGAACAGAATTTACAGATGCTGCTTGCCGAAAAGATGCTTTCCCAAGAGAGTTCATTCCAAGCAATTCAGAATGCGTATATAGAATATATTTCCAGCAGAAATTCCGCAAAAGATACGACTGCAATTTACTATGGTCCCTCAGAATTGGAGTTCCGTGATTTTTACAACTATTTTCTCAGCAATCAAAAAAATGCGGTTCTGGCTGCCATGCGAGCAAATGGAACGGTTACGGAAAACGAAGTCTCTTTGTATTACACAAAAATGAGGGGCTTGCTTTACTCGATAGATCCGGCATATGAGTTTATGGTCATATCGTTTGACGAAATCGCAGAAAAAAGCGACCAATCTTCTGAGATAGAAGCGGTTAGGACCGAAGTTCTTAACGGAACCAAAGTCGAAGACTTGGACATCAAGCATGAGGGCATCCGTATTGAAGAATATACCCTGAACGGACACTCTGGTATGGGTATTCAAGCTACCGCCGCCCCATACATTTCATCGATTGAAAAGCTGCATGACGGTGAAATATCGGATGTTCTTTTTAACAGCAGGAACGGTTTTTATCTCATTTATATGAACGCGCGAAAGGAGGGACGCATACTGGAATATGACGAGGTTCACAATCGCATTGAGGCATCACTTTTGGAACATGCATACGAAACAGAACTCGCGAATATTCGTGAGGAAACGCCCATGATTGTCAGCTGACTACATTTGCGAAAATCTTTTTCAGATGGAAATCGAACAAAAAGGGAGGTCATTATGAAACGGACTATCTCGTTTTTTCTATTGGTTTCGCTTATCATATCAACCTTAAGCGGCACTGTAATTGTGTACGCTTCTGGCAGTCAAAATGAACCTGCTGAAAATACGATTGGAACGAACTATTACATTGATGCCGTAACCGGTAGCGATGATAACGCCGGAACTTCGCCAGACGCTGCGTGGAAAACGCTTACAAAAGCAACAAACACTACATTTCAGCCAGGTGACCAGATTCTGTTGAAGTCTGGATGTGTCTGGAACGGACAGCAGTTTTGGCCAAAGGGCTCTGGGACAGCTGAAGCTGTAATTAAAATTGACAAGTATGGCGGCGATGAAAAGCCTATCATTAATGGCATGGGTATAGATTGGGGATATACATATTGCGGAGCATTGCACCTACGAAATCAAGAGTATTGGGAAATACGAAATCTAGAAATAACAAATGATGATGATTTTGACGTTGACATTGACCTGTCACGTGCGCAGGGGGATAATAGCTGGCGCGACCGTGAAAAAACAAGAAACGGCATACTTTTGATCGTTGACGGAGACCAGCTTGCGCCTGCCGCCGATGGTATTATGGACCATATCTATATTGAGCACTGCTATATACACGATGTTGACGGGCCAAACGATTGGAATGATGAGTTTACCGGCGGTATAATTTTTAATGTTGTTGGTTCGGCAATCCGCCCATCTACCTCCTTTCGAGACTTGCGTATTGCTTATAACACAATAAAAAAGGTGGATTTACTCGCTATTACAGGATTTGTGACAACAACCAGTACTGCATATCAAACCGAGATTGATGAAAATGACCTCTGGATGCGTGATATTTATATTGGGCATAACTATATGGAGGATATGGGTCGACATTGATTTGGGAACTGTGAAAACCTTTGATACGTTAATTCTAACGGAGAATATTGTCCCCCAATGGGCTTCTGCGCGTATTGCATCATTTGACCTGCAGATATGGGACGGGAATGATTATAGAACCGTATTTACATATGACGGTATTGTTGGAGAAAACCATACATTCTCTTTTGAAGCGATATCTGCACAAAACGTTCGATTGCTTATTACGGGGCTTCGCGCGGACACTACAAAAAACGGAAACCAGGCCACTGATCCGAGCATTCGCGAACTGGAGCTATATTACAGGAATGTTTCCAAACCAATCAATATCGCGTTGTCAAAGCCCGCTACTGCAAGCAACAGTCATCCGGCGTGTCCTGTAAGCGATATTAACGATGGTAATCCCAGTGAATCTTCGCGCTGGGCGGCCTCCGATTCAACTTTACCTGCATGGGTAGAAATTGACTTAGGTACACCGACCCGTGTTAACACGCTTGTTCTTTCGGAGAATATTGTACCAGAATGGGCGACTGCCAGAATATCTGAATTTGCACTGCAAAAATGGAACGGCTCTGCTTTTGAAACAGTATTCACATTTCAGGGAACGATCAGCGACGAACATATTTTTAAATTTGATACCATCGAATCCGAAAAGGTCAGAATTCTCATATCAGCCTTACGCCCAGATACTTCTATAAACAGCGCTGGTCAAACTGATCCGAGTCTAACAGAAATCGAACTCTACTGCTATTGATAAGTGTTTTTTACACCAGAATTTCTTTTTCTTATGCCTTCCTGCACTCCCTCTTAAGGGCTAACTGCTAACATAATTCAGTTTCAATCAGCAAAAACGGAACGTAACTCAAATTCATGAGTTACGTTCCGTTTTCCCGTACCGACTGTACCCCCATGACACATTGTGTACCTAAGGGGTGAAACAGTTGAAACTTCTGGGCTTTTCGCGCTGATATCTTTTTGGGTTCAGCTTGATGGCAAGCTGCACCCTTTAAGATAACAATGATTTCCCCAGTGTTTTCAAGGGTTTCAGCTATTTTCGGCAATCCTTTTCCGAGTTGGCGCGGCGTGCTGCTTGATGGTCACTGCGCAACCCAAAAAGATATTGCATACTCCAAGCAACCAAGTCCGTACACATTGATAGCTATCGTGTATCTCTGTAGTCCAAATGGCATTTCCACAAAACTGCTTACTCTGCCAAGCCGTATTTGGTCTTGATCCGGTCGAGCTTTTCCAGCATCGGCTCCGCGCCCAGCCAGAGGAAGAAAAACGTGGCAATGGCGCGCACCAGATCGACCGGAAGGCCGGTAATGTAATAGCTAAGAATAATTTTCCAGTTGATCGTGCTCGACCACATGAGCGCCGATGCGGGATTCATAATGCCGCCGTAGATGATCGTGGACGCGATCACGCCGAAGATACAAAGGCTCAGCCGCCCGCGCCGCAGAACACCTTTGCGGTACAAGACACCTGCCAGCCGATGATACCCATTGCGAACATCTGCCACAGGAGCCGACTGTGGAGGACACCATCGCCATCCTGCGTGGTCTGGAATCCCGGTATGAGGTGTTTCACGGCGTGAAGATCACGGACAACGCGATTATTGCCGCCGCAACGCTTTCCAACCGCTATATCACCGACCGCTTCCTGCCGGACAAGGCCATTGACCTGATCGACGAAGCGTGTGCCATGATCCGCACGGAGATGGACTCCATGCCAACCGAGCTTGACGTGATTAACCGCAAGATCATCCAGATGGAGATCGAAGAGGCTGCCCTCAAGAACGAGGACGACGAGCTGTCAAAGGGACGGCTCAGTGAGCTGCAGAAGGAGCTGGCCGAACAGCGCGACAAGTTCAACACCATGAAAGCGCAGTGGGAAAACGAAAAGAACGCGATTGGCCGCGTGCAGCAGCTGCGTGAAAAGATTGAGCAGATCAACCGCGAGATTGAAACCGCACAGCAGAACTACGATCTGGAAAAGGCCGCAAAGCTGATGTACGGCGATCTGCCAGAGGCGAAAAAGCAGCTGGAGCATGAGGAAAAGCTGGCGCAGAACAGCAAGGAATCGAGCCTGCTTCGCAACAAGGTCACTGAGGAGGAGATTGCCAAGATTATCGAGCGCTGGACGGGTATTCCCACCAGCAAGCTGATGGAGGGCGAGCGCGAGAAGCTGCTGCGCCTGCCGGAGATTCTCCACAAGCGTGTGATCGGACAGGACGAGGCTGTCAGCTGTGTGTCTGACGCAATTCTTCGCAGCCGCGCGGGCATTCAAGATCCGAACCGGCCGCTTGGCTCGTTCCTGTTCCTTGGCCCGACAGGCGTTGGCAAGACGGAGCTTGCAAAGGCACTGGCCGAGGCGCTGTTTGACGACGAGAAGAATCTGGTGCGGATTGATATGTCGGAGTACATGGAGAAGTTCTCCGTGTCGCGTCTGATCGGTGCGCCTCCCGGATACGTCGGCTATGAGGAGGGCGGCCAGCTGACAGAGGCGGTGCGCCGCCGCCCCTACAGCGTGATTTTGTTTGATGAGATCGAAAAGGCGCATCCTGATGTGTTCAACATCCTGCTTCAGGTGCTGGACGACGGACGCATTACCGACTCGCAGGGCAGAACCGTGGACTTTAAGAACACGATTATCATCCTGACGTCGAATCTTGGCAGCCAGTATCTGCTGGACGGCATCGGCGCGGACGGCGAGATCACGAACGAGGCCAAGGAACAGGTGCAGACGCTTCTGCACCGCATGTTCCGACCGGAGTTCCTCAACCGTTTGGATGAGATTGTATTCTATAAGCCGCTGTCGAAAGAGAACATCACCGGTATCATCGACCTGCAAATCGCGGCGCTCAACCGCCGTCTGGCCGACAAGCAGCTGCGTTGTGAGCTGACGCAGGCTGCAAAACAGTTCATCATCGACGCGGCCTACGATCCGCAGTTCGGCGCGCGTCCGCTGCGCCGGTATGTGCAGCATACAGTGGAAACGCTGCTTGCAAAGAAGATTTTGGAGGGCAGCGTCCAGCCCGGTTCGACAATTACCGTCGATACGGAAAACGGCGAGCTGGTGCTTCGCTGAGTGTAAGGCAAATAGCAAATGCCCGGAACGCGAAATGCGTTCCGGGCATTTTGCACCCACAGGGGCGTCTTTTCTTTTGCTTTTTATTCCTGCTGCGCGCAGTCAAACAGCCTTTCAATCAGATTACTGCCCTGAAACAGCGGCTGAAGGACGGCGCACGCCGAGCCGTAGATCGGCGAGTTTGCGCCAAAGCGCGACTTGACAAAGCGCGGGCGCAGCTGCTGCTGGTGTACAGAGACGTTGATATTGGCCACCCACTGCTCCAGATACCGCACGAACTCCTCCGGCAAAAACGCCGCGTCATGCCCAAGCACCACCAGCGGCACGTTCACCAGATTCAAATAGTTGTTCAGTCCGAACGAAAGCTGCCGCATGGCATTATAAAACACGGTGTATGCGGCCTTGTTCGTCATGGCAAAGCCGACGGCCTGCTCCATGCTGTCAAGCTCCACGCCGCACTCGTCGTGAATCAGTGACAAAATTGCCGGCGCACTGGCGTAAAGTTCCAGACAGCCGCGGCTGCCACAGGTGCAGCGCGGGCCGCCAAAGTCAATGGATGTGTGGCCAAGCTCGCCGCATGCATCAAGTAGCTCCTGATGTGATACCAGCGCCGCGCCAAGCCCCTCGGTAATGCCCATATAGAGAAAGCTGTCGGCGTCCTTGCCGGCGCCAAAGTAGAGTTCGCACAGGCCGGACGCGTGCATATCGTTGCAGACAATAATCGGAAAACGGAAATACGGCTGAAGCGCGTCGCGCAGATTTAGCGAACGGATGCCGAAGAAATCGGTGACATAGGCGATGCCGCTGGCATCGCTGCTGATAACGCCGACGGTGGAGATGCCCATGCCCAGAATCGGCCGCTCAGTGTGCTCGGTCAGCTGCTCGGCAAGCTCACGCAGCTTCTGCAAAAAGCTCTCTTCGTTTTCAATCGGGGTGAGCGGGCGCTTGGCGCGCGCCAGAAGCTGAAGCGACAGATCGCACACCACGCCGTACAGACATGTGCGGGAGATGTAAATGCCCAGCACCACCGGCGACGTGGAGCAGATGCGCAGCAGCATCGGTGTGCGCCCGGGCGACTTGATGGAGTCTTGCGGCGCAAATTCCTCGATGATGTGCTTTTGCAGCAGCTCGCTTGTGATGTTTGTCACGGTCATGGGCGACAGATGCAGCCCCTCGGAAAGCTCGCTGCGCGTGATGCTCCCCGCCGTGCAGACGGATTGCAGCAGCAGTGCGCGGTTTCGCTCCTTAACCTCGATCAGATTGATGCCGGCCTTTTTCATAGCGGCTCCTTTTTGCACTTGCAGCGCCGAAAATTCCGCCGCTTTCGGCGAAATGGCGCGACAGCGCATATTTATCATTTTAAAAATATTATAGTATATTTGCGGGGGATTGTAAACCGCCGCCAGGGGGATTTTATCCTGCGGCGATAGCCGCTGTGTCTCCGGCGGCGTCACCCACACAAGACAGCGGCCTGCAAGGGAGGGAGCGTCCCGACAGAGGCACAAAAAATCCGCGCCGCCCCTCGGGCGGCGCGGGCATTGTTTACCTGAATCAGTTGGTATCGGCGCACAGGGGGCCGGCCAGCTCTTTCATATAGAACAGCTTACCGGGCATGGTGGGAATGTTGCTGGACGTGACGTACTGGCACGGGCCATAGCGCAGCGTCATCCAGAAGCTCATGCCCTGCCACTGCATACCGCGGGACAGAACGCCGTCTGCGCCGCCGATGGCGTAGTCGGAGTTGAAGATGATCCACGGGCCGATGGTGTTGGCATAGCACGGAATCAGCGGCCAGCTGGAGCGGAACGACGTGATGGCGTTCTGCTCGATGGTGAACGGATGCAGACGCGCGCCGACGCGGTACTCGGCTGCTTTCCAGTCCTCATAGGAGGCGTAGTCCTTGGCAAAGTGCGGCTCCCAGAATGCAATATGGCACATACGGCCGATGCCGTAGACCAGAACCTGCTTTGCACCCTCAGCCTTCAGCTTGCGGATTTTCTCCGGATAGGTGGGCAGATTTTCCTTGGTTGCAAAGTTGCGCTGATTTTCGGGGACAGTCAGCTCGCCGAGCGGGCCGTAGAACGCGCCGGTCATGGCGTTCTGGAACGCGGCGGGGTCGGATGCGGGCAGCGTGTTGCCCTCGGCGTCAGCCCACTCGTCCATGTTGAAGCCGTAGACGTGCTTGCAGTCCACATTCCACTCTTTCAGGAAATAGACCGCCCACTTGTACATGCCCATCGGGCCAACCGGCAGGATGAGAATCAGCTTTCTGCCCTCTTCCTTGGTGAGCCTGATCTGCATGGCAATTTCGTGACCCATGTATGCGCCGAACTCTTCAAGGTTCGTGCACTCGACGGGACGGAAGCCATCGTTCCAGAAGCTCTGGCGCTCGCCGACGGAAGATGGATCGTTGGAGACGCAGTCATAAATCTTGGAAATGTCCCAGCCCTCGGGCAGAACTTCGGAAAAATAGGAACCCTTGAGGGTATCGACCATGTTCATAATAGAAAACCTCCTTAAATTGCGCGGCGAAAGCCGCAGGTATTCTGTAAGTTCATCATACCACGCGGCTTTTCGGGTGTCAATTCGGGGCAGGGATTATTTTTAAATAGATTTTAGAAATGAAATTTGTGGATTTTTCACAGAATCCGGTCAATCGCCCAGAATCAGGCGGCCAAAATCCTGCGGCCGGTGGAACTGCGGCGTGTCACAGCGCATGGGATTCCACGACAGGTAGTGCTGTCGCACGGTCAGATCGCCGCACTTATAGCAGTTGCCGTACATGGCCAGCCCCTCGCACGGTGTAAAGTCCGGGAAAAACCGGCGGATAAACGCAAACGGCACACGGTAGGTGATCTCCCAGCCATCGGACAGGCGCGCGGCCTTTGGCTGGAACAGCGCGGGCTCGTCGGCAACAATCAGACGCGTCAATTCCGTCACATTTGTGCCATATCCGAGATATAACGCACAATTTGGGTTAAATTCGAAGTTGAAGTAGCGCAGATCGTCGGTGGGACGGAGGAAAAATTCCAGACAGCTGTCCTCGCAGACCGACTGCAAAAGTCCGCTGTGCTCGGCGCGGATTTCTGTTTCCCACGCGCGCAGGCGAACATAGATCGCCGCTTCGTCCCAGCAGAGCTGCCCCTGTGCACGGATATCGACCGGGGGATTTGTCCACTGGAGGTTGTCAATCGGAAGTGCGTCAATTGTGTCCCAATCGGGGGCGGATGTGACCTTTTTCAGAACATAGCTTCGCATTTTAGATACTCCTTTATTCCTTGAGTGTTTTTTCGTATTCCGTGGGGCTCATGCCCGTTTGCTTTTTAAAAAGATTGGAGAAATAGTAGATGCTCTCAATGCCGATGCGCTCGGCGATCTGTGTGAACGTGAGGTTTCCCTCGCGGATCAGACGCTTTGCCTCGCCGATGCGCAGCGCCGTGAGATAGCGCACCATGCTCTGGCCGATCTGCTCGTGGAACACGCGCTTGAGCTGTGAGACGCTTATGCCAAGCGCCGCGGCCAGCGATGGAAGCGTGATGGCCTCGGAATAGTGCGCGGCAAGATAGTCGCGCGCCTGCTGCGCCAGCAGCAGATGCTGGTGAAACTGCGTGGATGTGATGGCGCGCTGGGAAAAGCGGACATTGTCGTCGCGGCGGCAGATGCAGATGAACAGCTGCTCCAGATAGAGCTTGATCAGCTGGTCGCTGCCCCACGGGGCGGTGGGCTTTTTACGCAGATTGACCAGCGCGGGATCGTTTTCAAAATACTGATACGCCTGCTGCGCCTCGTCCATCAGCGGCTTGAGGCACTGCTTCTCGCGCTGGTGCAGCAGCAGAACCTTTTTTTCCAGCCGGTGCATGGCTTCGCTTTCACAGCAGAACGCCACCACCATCACGTCACTTGCGCCGACCGACTGGAACGAATGAAACTCATACGGGCAGTGAAACGCCAGCTCGCCGGCCTTTAGAAAATACTTGTCCGCCCCGGCAGTGACAACGATGCTGCCGCGGTCAACATAGATAAACTCCCAGAAAAAGTGCGACTCGCCGGAGAAAACATAGCCGTTTTCCAGCTTGTAATACGAGATATTCACGATGGCATCCACGTCAAAAACCGTGGCAAGCGGGATGGGTGTGTATTCCATTTTCATGGCGGCAGACATCCTCTGTAGCTGATTTTATAAATTTTGCACCGGATTTTATATTGTCAGGCCAAAATTCGAGCTTATAATGGAATTATAAGCGGAATCCGAACGAAAGTAAATACGGAAAGGAAGATGCACAGATGAAAAAATCAATCAGCTATTGGTCTTTCAGCGGGAAAAACGTGTTTGAGGCGATGAGGCTAGCAAAGGATGCGGGCTTCGACGGCATTGAGCTGACGCTGGATGCAGAGGGCGACGTGACGATGGAGACTGCGCCCGAAAAGCTGGCCGAGATCCGCCGCGCGGCGGAGGAAATCGGCATTGCGCTGCCGAGTGTGGCAAGCAGTCTGTACTGGGCGTATTCGTTTACTTCGGACGATCCGGAGGAGCGGGAAAAGGCGCATCAGGCGGCAGTCTGCGAGATCAAAACGGCAAAGGCGCTGGGCGCGGACACAGTTTTGATCGTGCCGGGCAGCGTTTCGGTGGAATTTGTGCCGGAGCGGCCGGTTGTGGCGTATGATGTGTGCTGGCAGCGCGCGGTGGCCGAGATGAAGCGCCTTGCGCCGGTGGCGGCGGAGCACCAGATTCACATCGGCGTGGAGAACGTATGGAACAAGTTCCTGCTCTCTCCGCTGGAGATGCGCGCGTTTATCGACGAGATCGGAAGCGAGTGGATCGGCTCGTACTTTGACGTGGGCAACGTGGTCTACGCGGGCTATCCCGAGCAGTGGATTCGGATTTTGGGCAAGCGCATCAAAAAGGTGCACTTCAAGGACTTCCGCCGCAATCCGGGCGGACTCAATTCGTTCGTGGACATTCTGGCGGGCGATGTGGACTGGCCGGCGGTGATGCAGGCGTTTGAAGACATCGGCTATGACGGCTGGGCGACGGGCGAGATGATCCCGGCCTATGGCCACGCCTCTGACCAGATTATTTACAACACGGCGGCCTCAATGGGGCGCATTCTGGAAAAGAAATTTTAAAAACGGACAGACAGGAGGAACGAACATGATTCGAGTAGGACTGATTGGCTGCGGCTTTATGGGCGGGATGCACGCGGCGTGCTATGCGGTGCTGGCGGAGCTTGGCGTCAAGGTGACGGCGATTGCCGATGACCGGCCGGAATTTCTGGCACAGATGAAAGAGCAGACCGATGCGCAGACGTATGAATCGGGTATGGCGCTGATTGAACAGGCGGACGTTGACGTGGTGGATATCTGCCTGCCAACGTATCTGCACACGGCGCACGCGTGCGCGGCGATGGAAAAGGGGCGCGATGTGTTCTGCGAAAAGCCCGTCTGTCTGACGGAGGAGGATATGCAGGCGCTGCTGGAGACGAAAAAGCGTACCGGCCGCAAGGTGATGGTCGGTCAGGTCATCCGTCTGTGGGACGAGTACGCATGGCTGAAAAAGACCGTGGACGCGGGAACGTATGGCCGCGTGCTTTCGGGTGTATTCCAGCGCGTTTCGTCGTGCCCCGGCTGGGCAAGCCGCAACTGGCTGCACACGCCGGCGCAGTCGGGCGGCGTGGCCGTGGATATGCACGTGCACGACGTGGACTTTGTGCGCTATCTGCTGGGCGAGCCAGACCGCATTCAGGCGGGCGGCTATCGTGACAGCGACGGACTGATTGAGCAGATTTTTGCTATCTACAACTATGGCAGGGACGTGGCAGTCAGCGTCGAGGCCGCGTGGGACTATCCTGCGTCGTTCCCGTTCTCGGCCACGTTCCGCGTCAAGCTGGAAAAGGCGACCATCACAAACGATGCAAACGGTCTGACCGTGTATCCGAACGACGGCGATGCGTTCCATCCGGAGCTTGCCGCGCAATATACCGGCGACAACCGCATCGGCGGCAATATTTCGTCGCTCGGCGGGTATTATAACGAGCTGAAATACTTTGTTGAGGGATTGCAGGGCAAAAACGATCTGTCGGTTGCGCCGCTGGAGGAGGCCATTGCCTCGGTGCGGCTGGTCAAGAAAGAAATTGAGGCCGCAGGCGGTCTGCTGGCCTGAGAGATGGCAAAGTTCGCGAATGACGGACAAAAGCGAACATAAACGAACAAAAGCCCGCGGGCATGCGCAAAAAACGCATGCCCGCGGGCAAATTTTATGGAAAAGTGTCTAAATTTACCGTCGATTATTTTTAAAAAGAGTTGAAAGAATGGGACGCAAAAACCGCAAAACGAGTGGCAATATCGACCAAAATCACGGTGGTTAAGTTGTGAATAATTCACTATTATTACAACATTCGTAAAGATTATTTAGAAATTGTGTTGACAAAAGCCCGCACTTCGGTCTATTATGGATGCAAGGCAATAAGGCTCGCGGCGTATTTATTCTGCCGCATGGCCGTGCCGCCAAGACAATCGGCCGCACGCGCCCCCTTAATTTCAGCAAGAGGTGAAAAACATGAGAGTTCTGGCGATTGGCTGCCACCCCGACGATCTGGAGATCGCCTGCTCGGGTACACTCCGCAAATATGTAGAGCAGGGCGCAGATGTGTATATGTGCCATGTTGCAAACGGTGATCAGGGTCATGTCATTATTGAACCCGGCCCTTTGGGCAAGATCCGTGAAAAGGAAGCGGAAAATGCCGGCAAGTTTATCGGTGCCAAAGAAGTTTTCAACATTAACGTTTCGGATATGCAGGTGAACCGCCACGATCAGGCGCAGATTGACGCCGTGGCCGACGTGGTTCGCTATGCGCGTCCCGACGTTATCATCACGCACAACAACGTGGATTATATGCAGGATCATGTGGAGACCAGCCATCTGGCCACCAATGGCGCATTTATGTCGGGTCTGCCGCACCGCTCGGTCAACTACCCGGCCTTTGAGAGCATGATTCCAACGTTCTTTATGGATACCCTGGCGGGCGTGGACTTCAACCCCACCCACTATGTCGATATTACCGGCCAGATTGAGATGAAGCTGAAAGCGCTTGAGATGCATGAGTCGCAGATCAAGTGGATGCTTGACCATGACGGCATCGACTTTGTGGATATGATCCGTACCTGCTCAAGATATCGCGGATATCAGTGCGGCGTTGCCTACGCCGAGGGCTTCCGACCCTATAACGTCTACCCCCGTCACAGCACCAAGCACCTGCTTCCGTAACCGGCTGCGTGAGCGTCGTAGCTCGTAAGAGCGAAAAAACTAGGAGGAATGAATCAAATGAGCACAAAAGCAACCACGTTAAACAGCAAAAAGAGCGTCGGCGCACTGGTTAAGGACTGGATGAGCCTTGTCGGCATCGCCATCCTGATTGTCGTATTCTCTATCATTTCGTATGTAAAGTTTGGCGCACAGTACTTCCTGACCTGGAGCAACTGGAAAAACATTCTTATGCAAAGCTCTACCGTCGCCATCGTTGCCCTTGGCCAGTCGATCATGCTGCTGACCGGCAATTTTGACCTTTCCCTTGGCCGTATGGTCTGTCTCACCAGCTGCGTGGGTGCCATCCTGATGAAAAACGTCGGTATGTCCACCGGCCTTGCCATCCTGATCATGTTCGCCATCGGCCTTGCCGTCGGTGCAGTCAACGGCTTCATGGTCTCTTATGTCGGCGTTCCCGCGATGATCGCAACGCTTGGCACGCAGTACATCTGCTACGGCCTTGCAAAGCTGCTGACGCAGGCTGTGCCGATTGCCAACATGCCCGATAGTATCTCGTTCCTTGGCCGCGGCTATATCTTCGGCGGCGTATTCCCGGTCTGCGTGCTGCTGATGATCATCGTCTACGCAATTGCGCAGTTTGTCACTTCCAAGACCCGCGTCGGCCGTAACCTCTACGCCGTCGGCGGTTCGCGTGAAGCGGCATTCTTCTCCGGCATCAACGTCAAGGCCTATCAGTTCGGCACGTTCCTGCTGGGCAGCGTTCTGGCTACGTTCGGCGGTCTCGTCCTGATGTCCCGACTCAACTCTGTCGCCGTCACCAACGGACAGAACTATGAATTTGACGCCGTTATCGGCTCGATCATCGGCGGCGTTTCGCTGGCCGGCGGCAAGGGCCGCGTCATCGGCACGATGTTCGGCTGCATCTTCCTGAACACGCTGTTCAACGGCTTCTCCCAGATGGGCGTCGATCCGTTCGTGCAGGACGTTCTGAAGGGCGTTGTCCTTGTGCTTGCCGTCACGCTTGACGTTGCCAGCAACAAGAAGAAGTCCTGATTGACCTGACCGAAGTATCACAGAAAGGTTGGGTGAACAATGGATAACAACTACATCTTAACATTAAAGAATATCACAAAAGAGTTCCCCGGCGTCAAGGCGCTGGATGACGTCACCATCAACATTGAGCGCGGCACCATCCACGGTCTGGTCGGCGAGAACGGCGCAGGCAAGTCCACCCTGATTAAGGTTCTGGCCGGTATCTACCAGCCGAATAAGGGCGAAATCATTCTGGACGGCAAGCCCTGCCGCTTTAACAGCCCCATCGAGGCACGCCGTGCCGGCATCAGCGTTGTCCATCAGGAAATCAAGCTGGCCGAGCCGCTGAGCGTTGCGGAAAATATGTTCCTTGGCAACGTCCAGCTGAAAAACGGTCTGGTTGACTGGAAGGGCATGCGCCGCCGCGCGCGGGAGATCGTTGAAGATCTCGGCATGGACATCGACATCAACGCGCAGGTCTCGTCTCTGACCGTCGCGAAAAAGCAGATCGTCGAGATCATGCACGCCATTAACAATAATTCCCGCATCCTGATCATGGATGAGCCGTCGGCCGTTTTGACCGACCGCGAGCTGGAGGTTATGTTCCGCATTGTCAAGCAGCTGCGCGACAAGGGCATCACCATCATCTATATCTCGCACCGTCTGGACGAAATCTTCGGCCTGTGCAGCAACGTCAGCGTCCTGCGCGACGGCTGTCACATCGACACGATTCCGGTCGCTTCCGTTGACCGTCAGGGCCTGATCAACATGATGGTCGGCCGTGAGATGGGTCAGGAGTATCCGAAAGAGGTTGGCAACGTCGGCGGAACGATTCTGGAGGTCAAAAATCTCAGCCGCGGCATTTTGCAGGACATCAGCTTTGAGGTCAAGTCCGGCGAGGTATTTGGCATTTCGGGTCTGGTCGGCGCTGGCCGCACCGAGCTTGCCCGCGCCATCCTCGGCATTGACAAGCCGGAATCCGGCGAGGTCTATGTCCGCGGAAAGAAAGTTCACTATCGTACGTTTGCCGACGCCATCCGTGACGGTCTTGGCCTGATCCCAGAGGATCGCAAGCTCCAGGGTCTTGTCCAGATTATGTCGGTCAAGCGGAACACCACGCTGGTCAACATGAAGCGCGTACTGCGCGCCGGTGTGATCAGCAGCTCGCTTGAGGAAAAGCTGAGCAAGGAATACGCCGACAAACTGCACGTTGTCACGCCAAGCATGGAGACCGAGGTACAGTATCTCTCCGGCGGCAACCAGCAGAAAGTGGTTATCGCAAAGTGGCTGTTCCAGAACTCGGAGATCCTGTTCCTTGACGAGCCCACGCGCGGCATCGACGTTGGCGCAAAGGCAGAAATTTACCGTCTGATCAACCGGATGGCAAAGGAGGGCAAGACCATCATCATGATCTCGTCCGAAATGCCTGAGCTGCTCGGCATGTGCGACCGTATCATGGTTATGCATGAGGGTCACAAGATGGGCGAGCTGAACGCGGCCGAAGCTACACAGGCAAAGATCATGGCGCTTTGCAGCTGATGATCCAAACAACGGTCTAATCAGGCGCAGCCTGTTAGATAAAATTTAAGGAGGAATTACAAAATGAAGAAACTGATCGCGATGCTTCTTGCAATGGTCATGGTTCTGGGCCTGGTTGCCTGCGCAGCCAAGACGGAGCCCCCCGCGGCCGACACCAAGACCGAGACGCCCGCAGCAGAAACACCCGCTGAAGAGACCCCGGCTGAAGAAACGCCCGCTGCTGAAGGCGCTGTCAAGACCGACGTAATCGCAACCGAGGGCAAGGCTGCTGAGCTCGGCATTCCCGCCGCTGTTGTCCTGCAGGACACCACCGCGCTGGAAGGCAAGAAGATCGGCTGCTCCATCTGCTACAAGGGCGACGAATGGTGCGCAGCTCTGGCACAGGCTCTGGAAGCACTCGGCGCATACTACGGCGCTGACATCGTCTGCGAGGACGGCGACCTGAACGACGAGACCCAGACCAAGCAGATCGAGAACATGATTTCCAACAACGTTGACATCATCATGGTTGACCCCATCACCCCCGACGGCTCCGGCATTGCGTTGACGAATGCGGTTGAGGCCGGCATTCCCGTCATCATCTACGACGGCTACTGGACCGACGGCGAGGAAAAGGCTGTCACCACCGTCACCTGGGATCAGAAAGCAACCGGCACGCTGGTTGGCGAGTACTTCGTCAACTATGTTAAGGAAAACAACGGCGGCAAGTGCCGTGTGGTTGAGCTGACCAACGCTGTTTCCACGCACTGCCAGGAGCGCTTTGTTGGCCTGCATGAGGTTATCGACGCTGCCAATGCAGACGGCTGCGAAATCGAAATCCTGAACAAGTACGACTCTCAGGGCAACCGCGAGACTGCATACAACGCAATCTCCGCCATCGTCGAGCCGTATGACTACATCATCTCCGACGTTGACAACGGCGCGATGGGCGCAGTTGCAGCGCTGCAGGCTGTTGGCAACACCGACGTCAAGGTCTTCTCCATGGGCGCTTACGGTGCAGAGCCGTTCGGCAAGCTGCATGACAATGACGTGAACTATCAGGCTTGCCTGAACGTTGACGCTTGGGTTCTGGCACAGTTCATCTACGAAGGCGCAATCAGCTACTTCGAGGGCAAGGACGTTCCCACCAAGACCAACATCGACCTGTTCGTTGTTGACAGCACCAACGTTGAGAACTTCTGGAGCTTCGACTAATCTCCGGCAAATTCCGTAAACCGCGTAATCGCAGGGGGCGCAAGCCCCCTGCATCTGCAGGCGCATTGCGCCGATGCCCGCAGAGAGAAAACCGCGTTTTTGAAATTCGTGTTCCTTTCTGCGGAAAAATTATTAGACGTAAATCGTTACACAAAATCACATAGAAAATTGAAAGCATCCGTCGTAAGATAGGAGCAGGACAAAACGAACCGCCGTCTGGCAGCAGCGGCGATGCTCCGGCACAGCCGGACAAGGCATATCCCGCCGGCACAGCCGGCAAAAAACGTGTAAGCTTGGAAATAATCGCAAAAATTCTGCGTTTTAGAATCATAAAAGGAGACAATTGCTATGAAAAAACTTCGTTGGGGCGTTATCGGCGCGGGCGGCATTGCAGACCGCAGAACGATTCCCGGAATGATGCTGGCGAATAACGCCGAGCTGATTGCTGTAATGGAGATCAATATGGAGCTGGCGGAAAAGTCCCGCGCCAAGTGGGGCTGCAAGCGTGCGTATGACAGCGAGGCTGCGCTGCTGGCCGATCCCGAGATTGACGCGGTTTATATCGCGTCCCCCGTTGTGCTGCACGCCAAGCAGGCCATGATGGCCGCCGACGCTGGCAAGCATATTCTGATTGAAAAGCCGCTGGCCATGACCTCGGAAGAGGGGCAGAAGGTCGTTGACTACTGTGAGAGCAAGGGCGTCAAGATTGCGGCAGGTCTGATGATGCGCTTTGGCGCATACGTCATGGCTATGAAACAGGCCATTGCCGACGGCAAGATCGGCCGTCCGGTTTCGGGCTTCTCGCAGTTCACCTGCTGGTATCCCGATATGCCCGGCAACTGGCGTCAGAGCAAGAAAAACGGCGGCGGCGGCGCAATGATGGACATGGGCGTGCACTGCATCGACCTGATGCAGTATGTCACCGGCTCAAAGGTCAAGCAGGTTGCGGCGTTCCACGACACGCTGACGTTCCACTATGAGGTGGAGGACACGTCTACGGTTCTGATGCGGCTGGAAAACGGCTGCGAGTGCGTGGTGCAGTCCAACTTCAATATCCCCGACGAAGCCTCCAAGTGGCGTCTTGAGTTCTTCGGCGATCAGGGTCATCTGGTTGGCGAAAACATCATCGGCCAGATCGACGGCGGTACGCTGGACGCGATGTTCTGCGGCGAGGTTGGCGGCTATGACGCACAGCAGGACACCAAGGACGTCAAGGGCGAGCAGCTGGACGTGGAGTTCGGCAATATGTACACGCGCGAGATTGAGTCGTTCGGCAATTCGATCCTGAACAATCTTCCGCTGGAGGTTCCGGCGTCTGATGCGGTGCAGGTGCAGCGCGTTATGGAGGCGGCCTACCGTTCCAACGACAACAAGTGCGTTGTTGATCTGTAATTCAAAGAAAATTCCACAATCATGCTTCCCGCGCCGCCTGCGGCGCGGGAAGATAAAAAGAAACTGATTCCATAACGGTAGCGTCAATGACGCGAAGAGGTAAACTATGAACAGACCACTCGATTTTGCGGTCGGCTTGTTCAATTGCTGCCGCGATCCGTAACTGCTTCAGAATGTCCGTCTGTCAACAAACTGATATTCTGAAAGGAGTCAATTTTAAATGGAGAAGAAAGCATCGGATTTCCGGTATAACACCGGCGAAACCAAAGTCCCGTGGGCTGCGGTCGGCGAAAACTATAACGCGCAGGATTTGATGACCATCATCCGGTTTATGATGAAAGGCAAGGGCGAGGCCTACGACGAGGCGCTGAAAACGGTTGAGAAGGACGTTCTCGCGCTGGACAAGGTTTCCGCGCCCCCGGCAAAGCTGTCGCTGGACGTGGAGGTTGGCAAGGCCGAGAATATGTGCGACGAATATCTGCACACCACTGGCTCTACATTTTTGACCAACTGCACAGCGGGCTTTGAGATTGCCTGCAAGTATACTGGACTGAAGCCAGGAGACGAGGTTATCGTCCCGGCCATCACGTTTGCCGCAACCATGGCGTATCCGCTTTCCATCAGCTGCAAGCTGGTGTTTGCGGATGTCGATCCGCTGACGCTGAATATGGATCCCAAGGACGTGGAGAAAAAGATCACCGACAAAACGAAGATGATCATCCCCGTCCACATTGGCGGCTATCCAGTCGATATGGATCCGATCATGGCGCTGGCCAAGCAGCACGATATTGTCGTCCTTGAGGACGCGGCGCACGCCTTTGGCGGCGAGTATAAGCACCGCAAGCTCGGCACAATCGGCGATTTTGGCTCGTTCTCGTTCCACGAGGTCAAGAACATCACCTCCTTTGGCGAGGGCGGCATCCTGTGCTCCAACGTGACAGAATTCCTGCCCGAGATGCGCCGCGCGCGCTTCCTTGGCACGGATTTCAGCAAGCATATCCCGAACTGGCTGTATGACGTCACCGCCATCCGCGGCAAGAACGGCCCGTTCGTCGCAACCAACTTCTCCACCACCGAGATTCAGGGTCTGGGCTTGCAGCTCCAGATTGCCCGAATCGACCAGATTATCGAAGCGCGCCGCCGCGCGTCCGAATATCTGACAAAGCGCCTTTCCGCCTGCGACGCTCTGATCCCGCAGGATCTGGGCAATGATGAAATCAAACCCACGTTCCATCTGTATCAGCTTCAGATCATCCCCGAAAAGGCGGGCGGCGATATTCAGCTGTTCAAGAAAAAGATGGACGCAAAGGGCGTCACGCAGATTCCTCACTTTGGCCCGCTGTATAAGTTCGAAATCCTGCGTGAGTATGGCTATGACGAAAAGGCAATCGCTGAGAGCTGCCCGGTGTGCGAGGAGGTATTCAACCACCGCTTTACGCACTTCCCGATCTACGGCCTGACGCCGGAGCAGCTGGACTATATGGCCGACGCGATTCTCGAGTCTGTTGACGAGATGCAAAGAGGCGTGTAAGCGGCCAACGTTCGTAAATTTGCAACTGTTTTACACCTGAAGAAATGAGGTTTTAACATGAGCGAGAAAAAAGAAATTGTCATGAATGGCGCTGGCGTTGCCGAGCTGGGCTTCCCCGGCTGGCCGCAGTTTGACCCGAAGAGCAAGGCGGAAATCGCCGAAGCACTCGACACCGGCGCGGTCTGCTACTGGACCGGCCATAAGGGCATGGAATTTGAGGACAAGTTCGCCAAGTGGTGCGGCGCAAAGATGGCAATTTCCTGCACCAACGGCACGGCTGCGCTGCACATCGGCATCGCAACGCTGGGCATCGGCCCTGGCGATGAGGTGATCGTGCCGTCCTACTCGTTCATCGCGTCCTCGTTCGCGGTGGTGCAGGCGGGTGCGGTGCCCATCTTCTGCGACGTGGATGAGAGCCACACCATCGACCCTGATGACATCGAAAGCAAGATCACCGAGCGCACCAAGGGCATTGTCATTGTCCATCTGTATGGCGTTGTGTGTGACATGGATCGCATCATGGCCATTGCCCGCAAGCATAACCTGTACGTTATCGAGGACTGCGCGCAGGCCATCGGCGGCAAGTATAAGGGCAAGTCCGTCGGCACGATTGGCGACGTGGGCTGCTTCTCGTTTGCACAGTCCAAGCACTTCACCACCGGCGGCGAGGGCGGCATGGTCGTCACCAACGACGAGGATCGCGGCTGGGAGGCACGTTCGTTCCGTGACCACGGCTATGACGTCAAGGCCAGAATGAATATGCTGGCGCTGGAGGAGAAGCTGCCCTATATCCACAACCGTGTGGGTTTCAACTTCCGTATGACCGAGATGCAGTCCATCGTCGGCATCAACGAGCTGGCGCGTCTGGAAACGTGGAATCTGCCGCGCCGCTTTGAGTACGCCAAGATGTACCGCGAGGCGCTGGGCAGGCTCGAGGGCGTCAAGTCGCTGCCGGTTGACACCGAGGAGCGTCAGTGCGCTTACTGGTGGTTCCCGATCATTCTGGATCTGGACAAGCTGGACATCGACGCGCCCGCGTTCCTTAAGGAAATGGCCGGCATGGGCATTCCCTGCTACGGCATTCAATGGCCGGAAGCATACGAGGAAAAGGCATATAAGGAGCTCGGCGGCTTTGGCTCGCATAAGTTCCCGTTCTGCTCCAAGGAGTACACCCGCGAGGGTCTGACGTATGAGGGCGTTGTATGCCCGGTGGCAAAGAGCCTGCGTGCCCGCACGGTGAACCTGTTCCTGCATCCCACGTGGGAAAAGGAGCACATCCAGAGAGTCATCGACGCGTTCACCACAGTGCACAACGCGCATCTGAAAAAGTAAAACAGCAGAAGCTGTATAAAACCAGCAAGCTGCCGCAGCCAACGGCTGCGGCAGCTTTTGCAGATACAGGAGGAAACAGAAATGGCAAATTTACAGGCTGGCTTTGCACGCGTGGACGTTACCCCGCCGCTTGGCATTGAAATTTCGGGTTATTTTGTCGAGCGCTTTGCGTCCGGCATTCTTGACGCGCTGGAGGCTTCGGCGCTGGCGCTTCGCTGCGGCGACGATCAGGCGATTTTGATTGCGCTGGACAATCTGATGATCGACAAGGAGACGATGCACGCCTATCGCGCGGCCATCGCCGAACGAACCGGCGTCAAGGCGGAGGCAGTGTTTATCGCCTGCTCGCACACGCACACAGGGCCGCTGGTTGGCAAGAGCGAGCTGGACGAAAACAAGTACGGCGAAAAGGAATATGGCGACTATCTGGGACGCAAGCTGTGCGACTGTGCGGTGATGGCAGTGCGCGACATGACGGATGCGAAGATGGGCTACGCCGTGGGCTGTGCGCCGCATATCGCATTTGTGCGCCGCTTCCGGATGAAGGATGGCTCAATCCGCACAAATCCCGGCGTGAATAACCCCGATATCGTTGCGCCGATCGGCGATGTAGACGAGCGGGTGAACGTGCTACGCTTTGTGCGCAAGTGCGCGCCGGATATTGTAATTGCCAACTTTGGCGTACACCCGGACGTGGTGGGCGGCGACGAGATTTCGGCGGACTTCCCGCGCTTTGTGCGCGAGACGACCGAGGCGGCGCTGGACAACGTGCGGTGCATGTTCTTTAACGGCGCGCAGGGCGACGTGAATCACGTGAATGTGCACCCTGTGGGCGGCGATGCAAACGGTCTGCATCCGTGCTTTGACGACGCAGACCGCGGCTATGCGCACGCAAAGCACATGGGGCGCGTGATTGCGGGTGCGGTTTTGCAGGTATATGAAAAGGTGCAGTTCTGCGATGTGGACTGCGTCCGCACTGCCGAGCGGATTGTAAACGCGCCGTCGAATATGCCGACAGCCGAGGAGGCCGCGCGCGCGGAGAAAATTGTGGAGCTGCACAACGCCGGACGCGATGCAGAGCTGCCGTTTGCGGGCATGGAGCTGACGACGGCGGTAGCCGAGGCGCTGCGGATGAAGCATCTGAAAGACGGCCCGGAGACGTTCCCGCTGCCGCTGAGCGGCGTACGCGTAGGACCGGTTGCGTTCCTTGGCATCCCCGGTGAACCGTTTACGGGCATCGGCCGGGGGCTGAAAGACGGTTCGCCGTTTGCCATGACGCTGCCGTGCTGCCTGACGAACGGCGCGGAGGGCTATTACCCAATGAAAGAGGCGTACGACGAGGGCGGCTATGAGGCCAGAAGCTCCAACTTTAAGGCTGGCATTGCCGAGCTGCTCATCGACGAGGGCGTCAAGCTGCTGAAGTCGCTGTAAAAAAGAGAAAGCGTCCTTTCCTGGCCGGGGGAGGGACGCTTTTTTGCTGCGCGCAGGGACGAACAGAGTCGTCTGCCCCCACAAACGCATGGCCGGCAACGTGTACAGGATTCCGATTACAGAGTAGAAACAGAGTCTGTTTTTGCCGCCCGCCTGACAGCAAGTCTATTGACAGCGGCAGCCTGCGCGGCTATCATAAAATGATTCAGTACAAAACACATAGTTCAAAAACGACGCGAGGAGAAATCAGAACAATATGGATCATTACAAGTTTTCAACGCTGGAATACAAGCGCCCCGATGGGGAGGCGCATCGCGCACAGCTTATCAAATGGAAAGAAGCGGTCGAGCACGCGGAGAACTATGACGCACTGCGCAAGCTGATGCTTGAGATTGACCGCGAGAACTGCGAGCTGTTTACGCAGTATTCCATTGCACATATCCGCCACACGCTCGACACACGTGACGAGTTTTATGAGGCGGAGATTCAGTATTTGCAGGATACGCTGCCCACGCTCAGCGGCGACGAGGTTGCGCTCAGCGAGGCTATTGCGGCCAGCCCGTTCCGTGCGGACATTGAGCGGGATCTTGGCAAGCAGTACTTTGTCTCCATGGACTTACAGAAAAAGCTGTATTGCGAGGCCAACGTTCCGCTGCGCCAGCAGGAGAGCCGCCTGACCAATGAATATCAGAAAATCATGGCCACGGCAGAGATTCCGTTTGACGGCAAGAAGCTGAACCTTTACGGCGTGCAGAAATACTTTGAACACCCTGACCGCGCGATGCGCGCCGCTGCCGTCAAGGCATACTCCAAATTTTATGAGGACAATGAGCCGCGTCTGGAACAGATTTGGGATGAGCTGATTCGTATCCGCAACCAGATGGGCAAAAATCTTGGCTACGAAAATTACATTCCTGTCGGTTATCTGGAGCAGGGACGCACGGATTACGGCGAAAAAGAGGTCGCGTCTTTCCGCAAGCAGGTACGCACCGTTCTTGTTCCGCTGTGCAAGAAGCTCTATGACGCGCAGGCCAAGCGCCTTGGCGTTGATCACGTCATGTGGTACGACGAAAAGATGGTATTTCCGGATGGCAACGCTGAGCCTGCGGGTGACGACGCGTTCATGGTCAAGACCGCGCAGAAGATGTACCACGAGATCAGCCCGGAAACCGGCGAATTTATCGACTTCATGATCGACCATGAGCTGATGGATTTGCAGAACAAGCCCGGCAAGGCCTCCACCGGCTATATGACGAGTCTGCCCAGCCTGAAAGCACCGTTTGTGTTCTCCTGCTTTAACCATACGATTTTTGATATGCAGGTGCTGACGCACGAGCTGGGGCACGCGTTTGCGGGCTATATGGCCATGCGCAGTCAGCCGATTTCAGACTATTACAGTGAATCGACCGACATCGCGGAGATTCACTCCATGTCCATGGAGCAGTTCGCCTATCCCTATGCCGAGTGGTTCTTTGGCGATCAGGTGGACAAGTTCCGGTTTGCGCACTTGCAGGAGGCGCTGACGTTTGTGCCGTTCGGCGTGGCGGTGGATGAGTTCCAGCACATCTGCTATGCGCATCCCGAGCTGACACCCAAGGAGCGGACGTACCAGTGGCATCTGCTGGAGGAGAAGTATATGCCGTGGCGCAAGTACGAGAACGACGCGTTTATGGAGCGCGGCGGCTACTGGTATCACAAGCTGCACATCTATCTCTATCCGTTCTACTATATCAACTATACGCTCACCACGATGGGCGCAATGGAATTTAAGAAGAAGTACGCCGAGGACAAAGCCACCGCGTGGCAGAACTATCTCAAGCTCTGCAAGACCGGCGGCAGCCGCAGCTATCTGGAGACGCTGCGCTATGCGGAGCTGTCCAATCCGTTTGAAGACGGCTCGGTTGCGCGCGCCTGCGGCTACGCGGAGGAAATTCTGCTCAAGCAAATTGCACAGCAGGAGAAGAACGCGTAAAAGCAGCAACGGCCGCGGCGAAAGAGGGAGAAAGAGTCTGACGGCTCTTTTCCTGAGCTTGTCAAAAAAGTATTTTTGACAAGCTCTCAAACGCGATCCGCTTCGCTGGGTTCTCGTCGCAACAAACTGCGCATTCCTCGCCCCGCCGCAAACGGCAGGTCTCGTTCGCTCCGTTGTTGCTCCTCTCCGAATGTGAACCACTTCGCTGGGTTCACATTCGGTTATAATTCGTTCTAGTATCCGAGCATTCCTTGCCGGAAATCTGCAGAATGTCGTCAACCGCTGAGCGTTTAAAAAAGCGGGACTGTATGACCGGCATCATATGGGGATATACCTCAAATGCGCGCCTTTGGATGAGCCGGTATTTCAGTTCCTTGACCGAAAGCGCAGCGAGGGTAAACCCTTCTACGTCTACATGACTGCTGCATCCAACAAGTTTCTGCGGCGTTATTACGCACAGGTGCGGGACTATCTTTCTACATTGGACAATCTGACGCCGGTAGATATGGATTCCACCGGGCTGAAAACAAGCGACTGACGTAGTCCCTATTTTCACACTTTTTATTAGACCAGCGCTTTGTGGTGGCCTTTTTGTGTTGCCTTTTTGCGCTGCCTGCCTTTTGCAAATTTTTCTTGGGTCAGATCCTGTTTGGGGCTTGACTTTTTATTTGCAGGCTTCGATGCAGAATGATAAAAAAGCAGGAGACCCGTCCACAAATATGGACGGGTCTCCTACTATATGTCAGTATTATTTAGGGGCTATGAGATCCATCACGGCAAACGCCTTGGATTTCGGTTACGCGGGCAGGGACATTTCATGTGTCCGGAACGCAGAAATCCTGATTTCTCGGAAGAACGTATCGAGCAGACCATTCTGGGCAATCTGGGGCAAATTGAAGCCGGAAGGAAACCTGCCTTCACGCCGAAGCCAAAGCCGCAGCCATACCGCCCACATCCAAAGCACACAGGATTCCTTGCGCTGTACTTTCATTACTGCTATTTGCTCGGTCGGATCGAAAAACGGCAGTACCCGCCGCGCATGTCGCCGCACCTGCGAAAAGAGATCATGAAGGCTGATATTTACAAAGCACGTCTGAAGTTTTTACAGGAACAGAATATTTGTACGCCGGACGATTTGACTGCCTGTATACAGAATGCAGAGCAGCAGATTGCAAAACTGTCCAAACAGCGAACGGTTCTGAACGTGCGTAAGAAAAAGCGAAAGACACTCTATGATGCTCTGGCGGCAGAAGCTGCCTTCGGAGGGTTTGAGACAAAGAAAGCAGAACATGACGATGCAAAAGAGTTGCTAGACGCCTGTGACGTTCCACGCGAAGCCTTGCTGGCAGAAAAAGCGGATCTCTATGAACAGCTTGCGCAGGTCAATCAGCAGATCCGGCAAAAGCGCTGGAAGCTCAAGCAATGCAAGGAAATCTCGGAGACGGCAGCCATCATGCAACGGGACATCGACCGCGTTGAACAGCAGCCGCAGCGGATAGCTGACACGCACCAGCGGTAAGGCGCGTTGTGCCGATGTGTGCGGCTTTATGGGCCGACTGCGCATCCGTGCAGGTCTGTACCACGCAAACGCCACGTCCGCCCACCGTGCGGCGCAAAAAACGAGGGCTGGCATCAAGCCAGCCCTCGCCTTGCAAATCGAATGAGGGAGATGATCCATGACAGCATCACGCAGCCCAGCATCACCAGAAAAATCCCATCCGCCAGTGTCGCGTGCACACAATACCACGGTCGAAACGTTGTGAGCATCAGCACCAGGTACACCAGCGGTATGGACAATCTCAATCTTATTGCAATACGAATCAGCAAGAGCAGCAAGTAGAACATCATGGACAAACAGGCAGTTAACATGAACAATCCTCCTCAAACGGTTTGTCGGATGTTAACTCTCTTGCTGCAATTTTACAAGTACATAGATTTCTGATCGGACAATTCTTCTCGGCCATTCAAAAATCAATTTCTATCCCCATAATGGGAGAAAGGAAGCCATAAGTCTGCATCATAATATGGTTTAAGTGGGATATTATTGCGTGCGCGCTGAAGTATTACAATATAACGAAACTCTTGTTGGAAATCCCAATGACTCCGTTTGAAACGTGCGATACAGGGACACAAACTGTCACCCCCCTGCGAGGGAGCGGATTTCTCCGCTCCCTCTTCCTGTTCTCTCCGTCTTATGCCGGGAATTGAATGACTTCGCTCAGCGGCGGGAGCAGCTTCGGCTGCTTCTCGTCTGGCTGCATGGCGCTGTCCACTGTGCCGATACGGTAGAACGAAAACTGTTCCGCCTGATCCCCGTAGTAATAGTCCAGTGTCATGTATCTCCACGCCCTTTCCAAAGGCCCATAGAGCGCAGCAGATCCTTTGTACACCAGCCGATGCAAGGAGACGCCCGCCCATACGGACAGCCGTCGCACTCGTTGACGGCGGCAGACGGCTTCTGCGCCGAAATATAATAGCAGCCGGTTTTGCCGCGGTAGGTGCAGCCCTCTGTCTGCTTCCAGAAATAGCAGTACCGGCAGTCTTTCGGTTTGTCCTCTGTATGTCCGTTCATTGCTTTCGCCTCCATTCCCGCCCATACCGGGCAACAAAAAAGCGCATCCTCCGGCTCCGTCGTGGAGCAAGTGGGTGTGCTATGTATATTAGGCTTCACTCCACAACCCAAAACCCATTGAAATACAAGGAAAACCGGTAGAAATATGATATAATAAGAGAACGGGAGAACCGAGAATAACCCGCAAAAAGCTTGCATTGGGATGGTGGAGTACATGTATAAGGATAACAGCCAGCTGCAGATAGAGGATTTCGTATTCCCGTATGGAACACTGGACCCAGAAAATGATTGGGTGAAGCTGGCGGCACTGGTTCCCTGGGACACCGTAGAACAGCGGTACGCAGCGCAGTTTGTGAATAATGGACACCCCGCGCACCCGGCGAGGATGGCCTTTGGCGCTCTGCTGATCAAACAGCGTTTGAAATGCAGCGATGAGTGGGTTGTCAAGCACATCAGTGAGAACCCATATCTGCAGTATTTCATCGGCATGAAGGAATACGGAAGCAGTTGCCCCTTTGGAGCATCCACAATGGTGGCGTTCCGCAAGCGGTTCAGCCCGGAAGACATTTCCGAAATTTTGGAAGCCACCATTCCCAAGCCGGATGGTGCGGGAAACTCTGAGCGGAATGATGATGATCAGGATCCACCCAATGGGGGTACGCTGACCATGGACGCCACCTGCTGCCCGGCAGATATTGCGTATCCACAGGATATCGAGCTGCTGAACGGTGTCAGAGAACAGCTTGAGTGCGTCATAGACCAAGTGTGTGACGGCTACGGGCTGAAGAAGCCCAGAACGTATCGAAAACGGGCCAGAAAAGACTATCTGAATCTAGTAAAGCGGAAGAAGCGCGGAACACAGGTAATTCGGAAGGCGATTCGGAAGCAGCTTCAGTACATTCGCAGAGATGTGAGATACATTGTCGAATATGTGCAAAGCGGCATCGTATTGACGCAGGCCCAAAAGAACTGCATGAACCTGATGACGACAGTATATGAACAGCAACGCCTCATGTTTGAAACCGGCACTCACAGCATTCCAAGGCGGATCGTCAGTCTGCCGCAGCCATGGGTCAGGCCGATTGTACGGGGAAAGGCCCATGCAAATACAGAGTTTGGCGCCAAGCTCCACATCAGTTTGGTTGACGGCTACATTCGGATCGAGCGCCTGGATTTCGAACCCTATAATGAGGCTGAGGACTTCTACCGCGCAGTGGAAGGATACCGGGCGCGCTATGGACGGTATCCCGCACGAATTCTGGCCGACAAACTCTATCGGAACCGCCAGACATTAGCATATTGCAAAGAACGAGGCATCCGGCTGACAGGGCCAGCGCTGGGTAAGCCACCCAAGGACCGAGCACTGACGAAACAAGCCAGGGCCCAGGAATATCAGGATATCTGTGACCGTAACGAAGTGGAAGGCGTCTTCGGAACCGGCAAAACGGCCTATGAATTAGGCCGCATTGCCGCACATCTGAAGGAGACGACCTTCTGCGTCATTGGGGTGGCTCTGATCCTGATGAACCTGACCAAGAGACTGCGGTCTCTTTTGCGCCTCATTTTCTGCTGGCTGCAGTGGGGCGATTATGGCTTTGCGCTTATGGCTGGCTGATTTTTTGTGGGGTTGCGGAGCGAGGCCTATATTAAGTTTTCCCGTATTATATTTGAATTTGGATGTCCAACTCCGTAGATAAAATGATATTGACTTTGATGCTGATTTCTCCTAAAATATCCGCAAGGGAAATGATACCTAACGCCTTTATTAGCTATTTCTAATTTTCTTCTAACACGGCGTCATTTTTTCTAACAATCAGGACTTATCTATTGCAATCCCGATTTGACTCGAACTAACTTCTAGCAATTATAACCGTCTGGTTTTCGCGTTTTTTCGCGCGGATTTTGAACAAATCTTGACAAGAATTGTCTCAGAGGGAAATGATACATTTCTGCTCCTAAGCGAAGGGTCGGACGTTCGAATCGTCTCTGGGGTGCCAAAAACCCGGGAATCTCTCAGATTCCCGGGTTCCTTTTTATTTGGCGGCATTTTTTGCACGCGTGGAATAGAGCAGCGCTCCGGCGGCATTTGTCAGGGGGACGGCGAGAATGACGCCGATCGCGCTGGAGACGGAGCTGATGAGCTCAATGGCAATGTAGCTGGATGCCATCAACTGATACCAAGAGAGATTCAGCGAGTAGAGATAGAGGATCAGCACCATTCCGCTGCCGAGAATCGCAAGGATCAGCGTATTGGTCATCGTACCGACCATATCGCGTCCGATGTTCATGCCGGAGCGCCACAGCGCCCGCGCAGAGAGGTCGGGATCGACTGCCTTCAACTCGGACTGCGCCGAGGCAATGGACATTGCAACGTCCATGACCGCGCCCAAGGCGGAAATGATGACGCCTGCAACAAGCAGCCCTCTGATGTGAACGGGTGTGCCCGTCTGGCGGAGCTGTAAAAGTGCTTCGGCATCGGTCGCGCGCAGGCCGTCCAGATGCAGCAGCTTCTGGGTCAGGATGCCGAAGAGCATGGAAAACGCGACGCCGCCGATCGTGCCGATGCACGCGCAGAGGACTTTTTTGCTGCATCCGCCCAGAATGACGAAGCACACGACCGCAACCAGCGAACAAAGCAGGAATGAGGTAGGGATCGGCAGCCAGCCTTTCATCAAAAGCGGCAGGAAGACCATCAGGATCACGACCATGGTGAGGATCAGGCCGAGCACGGATTTCGCGCCGGTGCGGCCGCCCACCGCAATCGTCACCAGAACGAATATGCCGAGTATCAGAAAGACAATGGGCGTCCGGTTGTACTCATACACGGTGGCCGTGTGGTCGCCGTTTGCATAGGTGTTGATGCTCAGCACAACGCTCTGCCCGACCTTCGCAGGCTCGCCGTAGATGGGGCCGACAAAACCGGAAACCAGCATCGTTTCGCCTTTGTACTGACCGGAGGTGACCTTGACAAGGAGCTTCTGGTCGCCGCGGTAGGCATTTTCCGCCACCTCGCTGACCTCGCAGTTGTCCATCAAAATCTCGACAACGCGGCCTTTTTCATACTCCGCGTATTCGGTTGGCTTTATCGTATTTTCTTCCGCATCATGCGCATAGAAATACAGCGCCGCAAATATCCCAAGAATCAGCACAACGACCAGCACAGACGCGGCGGCAGTGCGATTGGAACGGCTTATAGAATTGTTCTTATTTTTCATTTCATACCCCTACCCGGTAAAATACATTCTGTCAAACAGGCATCCGCCGGGCGGATGCTTGCTTGAAAGAAGGTATCTATGTGAATGGCGCTTGTCCCACCCTGCGCGAGCGCAGGGTGGGACGTTTGATTTTTCAGTTTTGCAGACTTACTTCAGCTTTGCGTAGACAACCAGAATCTTCACGGACTCGCAGCGCTTGATGTCATCGTGCGGTGCAAGATACAGGCCGATTCGGTTCCAGTGGCGCGTGCCGCTGACGATACCCTGCTCGACAGCCCATGCAAATGCGTTCTGAGCCCATGTGGGGATGCTGTCCGCATCCTTGAAGGAGCTGAGGTCCGCATTGGACGCCGGCTCGCCTGCCAGACGCCAGATCATGGTAACCATCTGCTCACGGGTGACCAGTGCATCCGGAGCAAACTTGCCGTTGCCAAGGCCGTTGCTGATGCCGTTCTGTTCAGCCCAAGCGATGGCGTCCTGATACCATTCGCGCGTGGTATCCGTGAAGGAGGGCTTGCCGGACACTGCGGGAGAACCGGCCAGGCGGTACAGCAGCGTGACCAGCTCCGCACGGGTCAGACCCGCCTGCGGACGGAAGTTGCCGTACTGATCGCCCTCGACCAGACCGTTTCTGGCAGCGGTCATGACATAGTCATAGTACCATGTGCCCTTTGCCACATCAGCGAACGGATTGGAGGACGGTCTGCCGCTGCCCGGAATGACGATCACGCCGGGATTCGGCTTGACCTCGGGCTTCTCGGGCTCGGTGGGGTTGGTGCTCTCCTTGCAGATGATCTCTGCGCGGTTCCTGACACGCAGACGTGCATGGCTGTCGTTCTCGATGGCATAGGTGTCGTCGTAGGACGCAAGACCGGTTGCCTCAATGGAGCAGCCGACCTTCAGACCGGCAATCTCCATCTGGCTGCAAATGTAGCCGTCGATGAATACTCTTGCAACCTCGCCGCTCTCGTCCTTCACATAGATGGACTCAGGCAGGCCGCTGGCCTCGGTGATCTTCGTCACAGTGCCCTTGATCGTTGCAAGCAGGCCTTCCTTGGAGCGGTTGTTGAGCTGTGCCGCCGTGATGACGGTCGGCTCGACCGGCGTGGTCTCGCCCAGCTTTTCAGCCGAAACGACCTGAAGCTCCGCTTCACCCTGGAAGAAGTGCGTCGTGGCGGTCACGCGGACAACGTCACCCAGCTTGAAATCACCAGAGATCGGGAAGCAGCAGACGCCGCCCGTTGCGTCCTGCACATAGATGCAGTCAAAGAACGCGGTGGTCTTGTCATAGCCGGAGGCATTCGAGGTGACAACGCCTTCGATGGTGTACTTGTAGCCGGACTCCGTCTGCTTGCGCACCTCGGCAATCGGGGTGACCTTCACAGGATTGATTGCCTTGAAGATGTTCTGCAGCAGCGCATTGTTGCCGTTGGCTGCGGGGATCTGCAGATCGAAGTCATTCATGAACGTAGAGCCGGAAACAACGATCAGGCCCTTGCCGGGCAGCTGCTCGGAAGCCATGACGAGCAGACGCGCGTCATTTTCCGCGTATGCGTACTTCGGCGTTGTTTCGCCGCCAAGGCCGTCGCCGTCCTTGTCAACGGAGGTGCCGGCTGCATTCGCAAAGAGCATGGCTGCAACCGTTGCGGGGATCTCGCTGGAGACTGCGCCGGTGGCATCGACCGCGTAGATCGTAGAACCGCCGTAGTAGGAGATGCCGGTGGTGAGGCCCTGCACCAGCTTGCTGCTGCCGAAGCTGTTCAGCGTCAGCGCGAAGGAGGTGTCTTCATACAGGCCGTCGTCGGACAGACGCAGAGACGAGCCGAGCTTCTCAAGCAGCGCATTCTGTGTTGCAGCCGTGTGCTTTGCACCGGGAAGCTGGTCGTTGGTATCGCCAACGCCGGAGATCAGCAGGACGCCGCCGGCGGCGTTGAACTCAGCCAGAGCCTTGAGCTCCGTTTCAGTGTAGTCCTTGCCTTCCGCAACACGGCGGGAGGGCGGCGTGATGACCAGAGCCGCGTATTTGCCGTCCTTGCAGGCGGCGATCAGCTTCTCAGAGGTGTCCAGCATGTCAACGCGAACCGTAGAGTCGGCAGCAATCGTCGTGAAGTTGCCCATCAGGCCCTTGTTGTAGCCGGAAACATACTCGTTGTTGTGCGAAGCGTCAACGCCGACATAGGCGAGGCTGCTGACGTCCTGCACATCAAGATCGACGGCGGCGGAGAAGGTGTACTCCTTGCCTTCCATCTCGACCACGACCGTCACGGTGATGGTCGTCTTCTTTGCAAGCTCGGTAACGTACTTCCAGTCGATGCTCACGGAGCTGTCGGCAGAAAGGACGCGCGGCGTGGTGTCGGTAAAGAGGACCTTGGAGCCTTCGGTGGTGTAGACAACGCTCTTGATCTGCGCGTCGGAGCTTTCCTTGTTGTAAAGCTTCGTCGTGAGCGTGACCGTTTCACCGACAATGGGGTTGGTGGAGTCCGCAGTCATCTCGGTGATGCCGAGCTGCAGGCTTTCGCCGACCCAGACAGGTGCGGTGACCGCCAGATCGCCGTCGGCCTCCGTGACCTTGACATAATAGTAGGAATATTCGGGCTTGAGTTCTACCGTAAGGATACCGGCTGCAAGCTCTGCGGGATCGTCCCAAGTGTAGGCGACCTTACCGGAGTTGACGATCAGCTCCACCTTGGAGATGGAGTCCTGCTCGTCCGGATCCATGACGGAAACATCAAACTTCAGCATCTCGGGAACCGATTCAATGATGGTGCCCATCGGCAGGTCATTGACCGTATAGCCGAGCTCAAGGTTCTTATCCTCCGTTGCGTAGACACGGTAGTTGCGGATCGCATCGTAGATGCCCTCCTCCGTGGCCTGCTCAACAAAAAGGACGTCGCGGGCATCGTTGGCGTTGCCCCACTTTGCCTTGTGGTTGTCCTGGTTGTTGGACGGAGCCAGATGCCAGCCCTTGTCCAGTGCCAGCGTGTACTGCTCGTAGCTGGGATAGTAACCGGACCCGCCGATCTGGCCTTCGCCGTTACCGACCTCAACGAGGTGCATGCGGCTGTCGGCTTCGGGATTCCAATAGTTGAAATCCGAGAAGTTGCCGAACATCGTGCCCGGATGGTTGAACTGGGAGATGGAGTCCTTGCCCTCGTCCTGCGCCAGCAGCGCGTAGTATTCCTTCATACCCGCGTCGCCGGACTTGTTGTTCAGCGTCTTGTTGTTACGGGAAACGATACCCTTTGTCGCAAAGGTGTTGATGTGGCCGGGGCCGCCGGACCAGGTCATCTCAAAGCCCGCGAGACCGATGATGCCCTCATGGGTCTCATTGAACTGCGCAACGGTGTTCTTGTAGGTCGCCCAGCGCTCCTGAGAGAACGCAGTTGCCTTGGTCATGTCGTGCAGTGCCTCGGCGGGGTTTGGCGCGTCGGTCGTATCGAAGTAGTTGGAGTGGTCCGTGAAGGCAACGAAGTCAACGTTCGCGCTTTCCGGAAGGCTTGCGATATAGTCCAGAGCCATGGACAGCGTGCCTGCACCGTCGGAATACTCGCCGTTGTGGGAGTGGAGCTGGCCGAAGAGCATCTGGTAGTTGGTCTCACCGATAACGAAGTTCCAGGTCTTCGTGACGGACTTGCCGTCAGCGCGGGTGACCGTGATGGTGACAGAAACACGACCGTCCTCCATGTCGGCGGTCGGCTTGTAGCTGACCTTGTCGTTCTCGTAGGTGAAGGCGACGTCCACACCGTTCACACTCATCGTGACAGTGGGGTTCGTGCCGACGTTTGCAAGCACCGCGGAGATCTCGGGGCGCTTGTCGTTCTTGGTCTGCGCGTTTGCGATGGGGCGAACGTCGGTGATGCCGGGCTCGTCCTTGATCTGGATGTCAACCGTGGAGTCGATGGCAACGCCCTTGTTGTCGGCGCCATAGACACGGACGGTCAGCTTCTCACCCTTGATGTACTCGGCAGGGATGACAGCCGTGTAGTGGCCGTCGAGCTCCGTGTATGCAAGCTCCACGCCGTTCATAGCGACATGCAGCTCCTTCACGCCGAACAGTGCGTCGATCGTGAAATGCAGCATGTAGCGCTGACCGGCCAGAGCGTCCGCCATGTTGCCGAAAACAGCCTTCGGCTCGTTGACGACGCCGTCCGTCAGCTTGGCGTTTGCGCAGGGATAGAAGTGATAGGTAAATACGTCGCGGTCGGTGACGTTGTACATTCCCCACGTCGTAAAGCCGCCGGAGAAGTACTGGAGGTACTGGCTCTTGTCCTCAAAGGCCGCATTGCTCTTCATGCGATAGCCGCCGTTGTAGGCTTCCAGCGTCCAGTTCGCGTCGTCCGTCAGTTCGGTGGAGTAGTAGGCGTTGTTGCCCGTGCCATAGGAGCAGAGATAGCCGAACGCCTCGTTGTGGAAGCGGTAGAACTCGCCGCTCTTGGAGACCGTGAAGATCACGGCGCCGTTGTCGCAGAGCGCCTTGCCGTTCTTGATCTCAGCGCCGGTCGCGCTGATCGCGCAGCCGTAAATATCCGACAGGTCGCCGGTCATGCCGGACAGAACGCCCTTGGCCAGCAGGTTGTAGATGGCAACCTTGTCGCCTGCGTTCGGCAGGCCGGGCTTTTCGTTGCCTTCGAGCAGACGGTAGACCGTGACTGCCTTCTGGCTCTTAGGACCATAGCAGGAGAAAATGCCTGCCGTGTTGTAGCGGATGGTGTTGGAGCCCTTGTCCGCCTTGGAGGTGATGGTCGCGGTGGTGTCCGCAGCGATATCAATGGTAAAGGAGCCGTTGATATCCTTTTCGTCCTGCGTGCGCAGCCAGTTGCTGCCCTGCGCGCTGGAGCCGAGCGGTGCATAGAGATAGCCGGTGTGGTTGCCGTTCAGGCAGTACAGCGAGAACGTTCCGTCCTCAATGCCGGACTCAAGCTGAATGATCTGTGCGCTTTCCGGCTCGTAGCTGAGCAGTCCAGCGGCCTCATCCTTGATGACCGGCGCATTGTCGCGGTTGTTCGCCTTCTGGGTCTGGCCCATTGCGTAGTCCAGCTCCTTGACAACAACCAGAATGCGGTCGCCGGAGGAGAGCGTGGAGGCATCCTTCACGATTTCCGCCTTGTGCTCGCCGAGTACGGGCGGGACATAGACCGTGTATTTGAAGGTGACCTCGCGGCTGTCCTCCATGCCTTCCTTGACTGCCTTCACGGTGAAGGAGATGTCCTCCGTGATGGCAATCGGAGCGGTGTAGGTCGTCCAGTCCGCAGCGCCGTTTGCCTTGTAAAGAATGGTCGCGTCTTCGGTCGCGCAGGTGAAGGTGACCTTATCGCCGTTGTGAACTTCACCGGAACGGGGAGACGCCTTGGGCGTTGCAACGGTCTTGGTGACCGAGCCGCCGCCGCTGCCGCCATTGCCGATCGCGTAGAAACGGAAGCCGAAGTTTTCAGTCGCGCCTTCGTTGTTGAAGCCCAGATAGAAGCTCTTGCTCTCCGTGCTCCAGCCCAGCTGCGCGCTCATAAAGTTCTTGACAAAGAACATATCGGTGCCTTCCGCCGCGGAGAGATTCCAGTTGAACGCCTTGTCGCCCAGCGTCAGCTTGACCGGATAGCCTTCCAGATACTTACCGCCGTTTTCAAAGGTATACTGCTTGCCCTTTTCGCCTTCAATGACGCCGACCGTCCAGATGTTCTCTTCCGCATAGCCGGACATCACGCCGTCGTCCGAAACAGTTACATCCGTTCCGACAAGGTTGCTCTTCTTCTCGTTGTCCGCGACAGTGCTGGACAGTGCCATGCCGCTGGACGGCTGATAGAGCACGACCTTGTCGCCTGCCGTCAGTTCCGTGGTAAAGCCGCCGGTTGAAGTCTTACCGGCAGAGAAGAACTGCATGGTGTACATCGGCCTGCTCCAGCTCTGGAAAATATAGGACGTGAAGTTGCCTTTATAGTTTTCGAGATACAGATTCTTTTCTTCAAACACCGCCGCATTCTTGACAAGGAAGCTGCCCGCGATCTCGTTGCCTTCCTTGTCCTTCGCAGCCTCCAACGTCCAAGTGCTGGCTTCGGAGGGAGCGCTCTCCAGAGACATATCGTTCTTTCCGTTGACTGTCAGGTAGTTTCCGTTCTCGTCCTGGAACGTATAATTGCCGTCAGAGTCCACGGTGACGGTCAGCGCAAGCATCTCCGCAGTGACCGAAAGAATGCCGTCGTTGATCTCCGCCTCAACGGAGGTAAACTGCTTGCCGTCCTCGCCCAGCCCGGACATGACGCGATTCTTGCCCTTCTCGCCGGACGCCGGGTTGCAGATGTAGACCTGATCGCCGGAGTGAAGCTCCGTCAGCTGCGCCGCTTCGCCGGCTGCCGGATTGGGCTTCGGGTCGGGTTCGGGTTTGGGGTCTGGCTCCGGCTTGGGGTCGGGATTGGGTGTCGGCACAGAGCCGGTTCCGCCAAGCACCCAGAAGTTCAGCGTCTCGTCCTTGATGTTGCTGGGCACGCCGCTCGACGCGGAATAGCAGCGCCAATCGGGAGTCTGGTCTTCCTTCGTCGGAACGTAAACACCGAGCATACGGTTGACCGTCTTGTCCGGCAGGACAATATCAGCATTCAGGTAGCCGTACTCATTAACTGTCCAGACTGCCTTCACGTCCTTGCCGATTACAACACCCTTTGCCGTATTGGCCAGAGACAGGTAGTTCTCACCGGTGGTGATGTAATACCCGTCGCTGCCCTCTGCGGCGGAGATGTGCCAGCCGTACTGCGCGTCTGTGCCGCTCATGGTGAGCGTGTTGCCCTTGACGGTGCACACGAGTGCAAGTGCCACCTTCTTCTCCGCGTCAATCGTCGTGGGAAGCGCATAGGTGACCTCACCGCGCGTCATCGTGATGGCGACGGTATCCGTCGACTTGATGTCCTTCAAATCTGTTTTTGCCCACGTCGCCGCGGACACAGGCTCATCAGCAGAGGCCGTGATCAGCATCGCCGGCATCATTGCCAGAACCATGCTGAAAACCAGCAGCCATGCGAGGATCCTGCTGTGCTGATTCTTCATAATTATCTCCTCTCATCAGCAAAAATTTTGCCCGTTTTCGGGCGCAAAAAGGGGCAAGTCCGACTTCCTGTGACTTGCCTAGAATGCTGGCGCGCGCTCAAGCAGACAAATGTTATGCGGTGCAAAAACACCGCATAACACTTGTTTGTGTTTATAGTCTGCGGTCACTATATTGAGCCCGCGTCAACGCCTAATAAGCTTATACCAGATAAAAGCTCAAAAATCAAGTATGGAGATTTTATAATTTCATCACATTGTTTTTTTGATACTTCACCCAAATAATTTGTGAAAACGCTGTCTTTTCCGTCTGTTTCAGTGTTCTTGAGAGGAAAACAGGTAAAAGTCATCCGAACAGGATCCACGTCTTTTCACCGTTCCGGCACGCTCTCACAATGCCCGCTGGCAAGCCGCCATGGGAAAAATCGTTCTTTTTTGTGACGAAGGCACTTTGCTCCTCTGTTGGCGCTTGTACTTCTTTGCATATTTCGATAACTGCCGGTAGGTACCCACCCGTCGACATTATACTGAAAAGATGCGCGAATGTCAATTTGACTTCTTCATACAGCTTGACTATTATCAGGGTACTGGCGTACATTCGGTGATGAAATCGAAGCGAAGGAAAAGCGCAAACGTGCCAACGCTGCTGCCGAGCAGAAGCGTGCACAAATTGCAGCGGACTTTGCGGATCATGTCTCTGACCTCATCAACTGGATATATCGCGACCTTGCGCATCTGGAGGGCGAGCGTGAGGATCAGGCCATCCGCACGATGCACCTTGCTCTGTATGTGATCTCCGCCGCACTCCAGACGCAGACGATTGACGAGAGTATGCGTTATCTTCTGCGCGCGTTCTGGAACGAGTTTCAGCCGACGCTGGACGAGAGCGTCTATCAGGCATTGTGCACGAAGCAGGTTCTGTTTGCGGAAATCGGTGAGATTTCCGAGAAGCGTCTCGGTTCGTTCTGGAGAAATCTACTCGACAATCTGCCGCCGGAACGTCGCGTCGGGAAAGATGATGATTTGCAGGAACTTCTGGACGATACGAGCCGACTCTACAATTATTTCAGCAGCGATAGTACGCCGATAATTGATTTTGCCAAGGAGATTGAGCCATATTGGGCAGCAATTCGCATACAGGAGGAATCCGAAGAAGCAGAAGAAGCCGAAGAATACGACGAGGATGAGGAACCGGAGGAAGAATCCGAGCCTTGGACAGATTTTTATGAAAAGACTGTGCCTGCGGGTAATGGCGGCGGATATTATCAGTTCTGCAATGTGCAGTTCAAGGACGGCGGAAACCCTTATGCCTATCTGACAGGCGGCTTGCCGCTTGCAGTCGGTGATTTTGTGGTCGTTCCGGTCGGCAATCGGAATACGGAGAAAACCGGCCGCGTGACGGACGTTTTTGTTTGCAGCGCGCAGGATGCACCGTATCCGCCGGAAAAGGCAAAGTTTGTGCTCCGGAAATCTGAGCAAACGGCATTTCCGGAGAAGAAAATCCCGCCCGTCGAGCAAACAACGACCGAAAAAACTGCGACCCCGATGCCGCCCGTACCAGTAGAACTGCCTGCGTCGGAGAAGCCAGCTTCGTTTGAAGCCGAACCAGTTCCGGAAGAACCGACGTTCACGCTTCCGCCGCTGCCGGAGCGGGAAGAACCGAAGAAGCCGAAACGCCGAATTCCTTGGGGCTGGCTGGCCGCAGCCGTTGCTGTTATCGCATTTTTCGTATTTGCCCTGCCGCCGCTCAAGAGAACTGCCGAGGCGAACCGTCAGATGGTCATTGCACAGCAGGCTGCAGAGCGGGAGAAACGCGAGCAGGAAGAACAGCGGGCAGAGCAGGCCCGTCTGGAGGAAGAAGCTGCCGCGCAGCGTCGGCGCGAGGAAAAACAGGCCAGGATCGAAGCACTTCAAAACGCCGATCTGCCTTATCCGGGAATGCCGTATGAGGAACTGATACTAAAGCCTAATTAAAACAATTGATTATCCAACTACGCCGTGTAATGCTCTTTATCGTATCAGAGGTCAAGGTG